>CAZFIV010000003.1:0-176080 GCA_964519665.1 uncultured Myxococcales bacterium | reverse complement strand
GCCAGCACGGAATCGCGAATGAACTCGAGCGTTTGAGGCGCAGCCTCGCTAAAACTCGGCGGCGAGAGTTCCGATCCACCGGCAACACTCCACCGCGAGAACGCGAGCGGAAACCGCCGAGCGATACCAAGCCGAACCGCAAGTCGAATTGTCGACCAGAGGTCTTCCCCCTCGATCATCAGCGGGGCGCGGCACCGCCGGCCCGCGTCCCCAAATCAGCCCGGACGCCCCGCCCCTCGCCGAAGTGACGGCGGTGTGACTTCAGCGCGACGGCGCCGCCGCCGCCCCGGGTCGGGAGGGCTGTAACCGCGAGGCGGGTCACAATCGCCGGCCAGCGCCCGCCAGGCGGGCCGGCGCTACAGATCTTCGAAGGCCCGGTCGCAACGACCTTGCGTTGTGAGGACAGGTGCGTTAGTCCTCTCGCGTCATTAACGCACATCATTCGGCGGCAGCCTCAACCTTCCAACCCGCTGCCAGCCCGTTGATGGAGGTTCAAGTCAACTTGTCGTTTCAGAAGCTGGGGCTCGCGCCCACCCTGCTGACCAATGTCCGACGCGAGGGGTACGTCGAGCCGACGCCCATCCAGTCTAAGGCCATTCCCCACCTCCTCGAGGGCCGAGACCTGCTGGGTCTCGCCCAGACCGGCACCGGCAAGACCGCCGCCTTCGCGCTGCCGATCCTCCAGCGTCTCGCCGCCGGTCGCCGGGCCACGGGCCCGCGAGCGCTCGTGCTGGCCCCAACCCGGGAGCTGGCCGCGCAGGTCCACGACAGCTTCTCGACGTACGGGCGCGGCTTGAACCTGAAGAGTGCGGTCATCTTCGGCGGCGTCGGCCAACGAGACCAGGTGAACGCGCTGCGCTCGGGCATCGATATCCTCGTCGCGACCCCCGGCCGCCTGCTGGATCTCCACCAGCAAGGCTTCTTGCGCCTGAACTCGGTGGAGGTCCTCGTCCTCGACGAAGCCGACCGGATGCTCGACATGGGCTTCATCAAGCCCATCAAACAGATCATCGGACTCCTGCCCGGCCAGCGGCAGAATCTCCTGTTCTCGGCCACCATGCCGACCGCGATCCGCCAGCTCTCCGGGTCACTCTTGCAGTCTCCGATCGAGGTCCGCGTCGCGCCCAAGCAGACGACGACGCCCCAGGTGGACCAGTACGTGTGTTTCGTACCTCGAGCCGCAAAGCCCATTCTGTTGGTTAAAGTCCTCGCCGAACCGGAAGCCAAGCGGGTCATCGTGTTCACTCGAACCAAACGGGGCGCCGACCGGTTGGCGAAGAAGCTCAGCCGAGCCGACATCGAGGCGTCGGTCATTCACGGCGACAAGTCCCAGAATGCCCGCCTCAAAGCCCTCGCGCGCTTCAAAGAGGGTCAGGTACGGGTCATGGTGGCCACCGACGTCGCGGCTCGGGGCATCGACGTCGACCAGGTCAGCCACGTCGTCAACTACGAACTGCCCAACGAGCCCGAGAGCTACGTCCATCGCATCGGTCGCACCGGGCGCGGCGGCGCCACCGGCATCGCGATTTCTTTCTGCGATCCGACCGAGCGTGAGTACCTCGACGACATCGCAAAGCTCACTCGCAAGAAGCTCCAGGTGCTCCCGGTGCCCGACGCGATCGCCCAGTACGAGCCGCCGGAGCCCCCCGCTCCGCGGGCTACGAATCGGCCTCGGCCGGGGCGTGCGCAGAGCGGCCGGTCCCGCTCGATGCGTCCGTAACCCCGGCCTCCGCAACGCGGGCGGGTGCGCGCGGGCCGGTGCATGCTCAGTCGTCGGGCTCGAGCCACCGCGACAGGAAGGCCAAGACTCGAGCTTCGTATTGCGACCTTGCGTAGGCATGCAGGTCGACGTGGGCCGCCCCGGGTACCACCCAAACCTGGGCCGGCGTCTTCGCCGCCTCGGCCAGCCGTCGAACCTCGGAGGGCGGTGTGTGGGCGTCCACCTCGCCCGCCAACAGAAAGACCGGAGCGGTGGCGGTGCGGATGCCCGCCTCGGGTCGAAGGTCTTCGGGTTGCACTCCCAACCGCAGCGGAAGCTGCGCGAGTAAGAGCGGGGTCAACCACCGTCCGGGGGCGCCCATCCGCATCGCGAGCCGGTTGGACACCGCGTCTTCGATCGTCGGGTACACCTGCTCGAGGACCAAGGCATCGATCGCGAGCGGTTCGGCCCCGAGCAGGGCCGCCGCCCCGCCCATCGACACCCCGATGAACCCGACCGGTCGATCGCCGACCTCCGAGCGGGCGAAAGCGACCGCCGCCGAGGCATCCTGGGCCTCTCGGTATCCGAAGGTAATGGCGTGTCCCTCGGTTTCGCCGTGCGCTTGGGCGTCGTACAACAGGACCGCGAACCCTGCCTCGTTCAGGAAGCAAGCCCGCCCCACCATCGAGCGCCGGTCGCCCCGTACGCCATGCGCCAACACGATGGTTGCGCGGGGCGAAGGATGAGGTACCCACCACCCCTGAACCGGGCGTGGAGGGCTCGATGTCAGCTCGTGACGAGGAACCTCAAAGGACACCGCGCGAGCGGTCGGGAGCTGGGCCGGGGGCGAGCCGATGTCGCGCGGGACCGGCGCGATGAGCACCGTACCCACCGCCCAGACCGTGCCGAACGCCGAGAGCCCACCGATACCCACCACGAATAGAAGCCATCGCCCGACTCTTTTGGCGACTCCACCACGCGCCGGCGAATCGGCCATCCGCTACCAGCCCACCGCGTAGATCGATATGGCCATGTGCGCCGCCAAGAGCACGAACATGAAGATCGAAATGCCGATGTGGATGCCTCGCCACTGAGCCAGCAGACGCTTGGCGACCTCGTAGAACTGCAGGCGCCGTTCGATGACCGATCGCCGACTCATCAACCGCATGGTGGTCTGCCGAAGTTTCTTGTTCTTCATGGCCCCCATGGTCTTGGTGCGCAGCGCCCACTCGGCCTGAATCCGACTCACTTCGGACTGGATCATGAACCACAGAAACGCCCACGTGCTCCCGGGCGCCAGCGCCGCCTCCCCGGTCTTCTCTTGGGCCTTCAAGAACTGCGAAAGCACATTGGCGCTCATGGTCATCGACGACCACTGGTCGGCGACTTGCTGGATGCCGTCATCCAGTTTGCGCCGCTCCCGCTGGGTCGATGCCTCGAGCTTGGGGATCGCGGTGTACATGAACCGCCCCACGATGCCGGACACCACGATGAACGTGACGCACCACCACAGGGCGGTCACCAGGGGCCGATCGAAGAAACCGAAGATACTGAAGTTCGTGTGCAGGAGGGCGAGGAACGGTCCGGTCAGCCCGAACACGACGTGAAAGTCGAACCAGACCTTGGAGTTGCCGACCCGCTTGAGCCCCGGCACGTGCAGCCGCAGCGTGTACAGCGCTGACAGCGTCATCATCGCCCCTCCTAGGTAACCGAGCCATCGCCCCAGCCCGGAAACCGGCGTATATCGGACGTCGTAGGCCGCCGCCGCCAGAGGGCCGTCGATCCACGACACGGCCATTCGCCACAACGACAGGTTCGGATCGAGGTTGCGCGCTCCGACTTCCCAGGCGCAGACCAAGACGACCACGGCCGCCGCCGCGAACAGCCCGAGCATGCCCCACACGCCCTGAGAGCGGGTGGTCGCGGCCCATCCGTGCTCGAAGGGAGCGGGGTCGAAATACTTGTCAGCTCGATCGATGTACCCACCGTCCCGTCGAAACAGGGCCCGTGGGTCGATCTGGATGATCGCTCCGGTCGGACAAGCGCTGATGCACGCCATATCCGAGAAGCCGAAGCAGTGGTCGCACTTGTTGGCGATGCGCTTGGGCTTCTTCTTTTTCTTGGCTTTCTTCTCTTCGCCCTTCGCCACCACCGTCTTCGGCTTGTCGCCCCTCGCCATCTCGACGATATCGATGACCGGCTCGGGCTCCGGACGCTGGATGTCGACCATCCGGATCGCCTCGTGGGGGCAGTCTTTCGCGCACTTGGTGCAGCCTACGCAGTTGTCGTAGACGATGACCTCCCGGTCTTCGTCATATCCGATCGCGTCGAAATTGCAGGCGCTGATGCACCGAGCGTCTTCGCAGGTACGGCAGTTGAGGGTGAACTGAATGAGACCCACCCGGGGTCCGAACCGCTCGATTCGCGCCACGCCATGGCGGTCTTCGCAGGCCTTCACGCACTCGTCGCAGTCGATGCACTTGTCGGTCTGAATGACTTTGATCGCCGCCGCATACTCGAAACCCTGCTTGACATAGAGGTCGAGAAGGTCAGCGCGATCATCCAACTTGAGGAGCGTCTGCCGGTAATACGCCTCTTCAGCTTTGGTCTCGATGGCGTCTTTGACACCCGGGACCGCGGCCACGATCCCATCGAGGCCGTCTTTGGGGATGAACAACAAGACGACGTTCACGCAGGTGAACAGGGCCATATCGTACTTTTGGCCGTCGTCGGCGCGAGCGTAGGCGACGTGCTCGTTCGTAAAGAACTCTCCGACGTCGAACAAGGCCACCACCCGCTTGGCCACCTGCATCGTCGGAGTGATCCGCTTCTTCTTGTTGACCGGCGGAGTCGGGACCTTGCCTTGTTCGAACTCCGCGAAGGCGACCTGGCCGCGAACCACGAAGCAATACCCGGCGGGGGTGCCCTCGGCGCCGCCCCTTGGAATGACCCGATCCTGATCGTACGTCCATACCTCGGCGGCGTCGGCCACCTTGGCCATCTCGGAGCCCGTGAGGGCTTGAAACATGGGGAGCCGGTTGAGGGCGTCGAGGGCTTCCAGCCCTCGCGCGCCATCATCCAGCAGCGGCACCGGCGCCTCTGCGACTGCGCTCATCTTCGGCCCAGCAACCTTCGGGCCTGGCTGCGCAGCTCTCCAGGAGGGCCCACGCGAACGTAGCGCTGGAGCTCTCGCCGACCTTCGCGGCGGGTGCGCCTTCGACGGACAAGCGTCCGGCCGAGGTAATAGTGAGCTTCTGGCGGCACCTCTTCATGTTTGAGAGCCTGTCGAAGGAGCGCAACCCCTCGTTGTCGGTCGCGTTCGAGTTCGACTCGACCGAGGTACATCAAAGCGATGGGCGAGAGATCTTCCTCGGACCCCGGTGGCAGTCCGGCGAGCTCGGCGAACACCGAGGCCGCATCATCCGTTCGCCCAAGGCGGTGTAACGCTTCTCCGTATGCCGATCGGGATACCACGTCGTTGGGCCGAAGGTCGGCCACGGTCTTCAGGGGACCGAGCGCTCCCTCGTAGTCGCCGCGCGTAATCCTGAGGCGGCCGAGCAACACCAGAGCATCCGGCACGACGATCTCCGAATTTTCGAGCGGCTCGAGCACCTCGAGCGCTTCGATGGGCTGATCGCGGGCGAGGAGGGACCTAGCCATCGACAGCCGACCCGGAATGTCGCCCGGGTCCTCGGAGAGCGCGACCCGCAACGCTCGACTCGCTTCGACGGCCTTGCCCTGGGCCATCAGTGCCCGCCCCAGGCCGAACCTCGCCGCGGTACTCGGCTTTTCGTTGAGGGCGGCCTCGAACTTTGCGACGGCGCGGTCGAGCTCACCCAACGCAAGCCATCGATTGGCGAGGGCGGTCAGACTTACGGCTTCCAGATCTTCTGGCTTCTTCGCTCGCCGATACCCTTCCTCCGGGAACACGCTCGGATCCGGTTGAAGCGTCACCAACTCGAAGCGCCCCGGAGCCAGCCGAAGCACTCCGAATGGAAGGCGGGCGGCGCCGATGCCCGGACCCTTTCGAGCCCGGAACTCTCGGGCCAGTCGCTCCGATTCTCGCGCCAAGTCAGCTTTCAGACCGGCTGCCTTGGCGAAGCGAGCGCGAGCGAGACCGACCTGAGCCGGGCGATAGTCGGGTGCGAGCTGGGTGGCCGCTTCGTATAGCGGTTCCGCCCGGTCGAACTCCCCAACGGCCAGGTAGGCATTGGCCACCGCCAGCTTAAACGGAACCGATCGCTCGAAGGCGGCCTCGGCTCGCCCCAACGCCTCGATGCCCTCGATGAGCTGTCCGCGCGCGAACAATGGAATCGCCAGCGCAAGCGACGCGCGACCTGTCTCATCCTTGGCGACCAGCGGGTTTTCTTCCCGCACCAGCCCTCCAAGAAGCAGGACCGCTTGCGCATCGTCGGGGTCCTCTCCGGTCGCCTGTCCGAGCACGTACCGTTCGATCGCGCCCTCGATATCGAGTGGATAACGATCCAGCAGCTTGGCGTAAGCGTCGAGGGCCGCCGCATAGGCAGCGGACCGCCGATACCACCGGGCGAGCTCGAGCATGGTCAACCGATGCTGTTTGTGGCGGGCGCGCGCTTCGAACAGCGCGTTGAGCGCCGCCCGCTCGCGGCCCCCTGCCATGTACAATTGCGCGAGCAGAACTCGAACTTTGGGAGACTCGGGATACTCGGCCGCCGCCGCCTGCAGCGCCCCGACGAGCGGCTCGCGATCTTCGGCGCTGGTCGCCAGGGCGACCAAGCCGGCGAGGTGCTCGACCGTGGGTGGACGCTCCTTGAGAGCGTCCGCCGCTTCGAGTGCTCTGGCCCGCATCTCAGGATCTCGTCCGAACGACCGCCACCGCCGACCGTAGATCTCGACCCGCACGCCGTTGAGCAAGCCCTCGAGGTCAGGCGCGCTGCGGGCCAGCTCGTTCGTCTTTTCTTCGGCCGCCAGGAGCGAGGCCAGCCCACCCCGCTCGAGGTCGCTGGCCAGACCTTTGACCTCTTCGGATGCCACCTCGGGACCCGGACCGGCCGAGGACAGCATCACCCAATGCCCGACTACGGCTCCGGCCACCGACAAGACGGCCAGCGTCGCGACCTGGGCCCAGGTTCCGAAACGCTCCGAGGTCCGGACCACCCGCGGGGGCACCGGTTCGGGATCCGCATCCCGCACCCGAAGCCGAGCCCTCACCGGGCCCTTAGCGGCCCTCGATGGCTCGTCGTCGCCGTCTTTTCGCTCGCCGTTCATAGGACGTCGGCCCGAGTCGGAGGCGCTGCGTTTTCCGAACAACGCCCACAGCGCATCGTCAACCATGCGCGTCGCAGCGGGCCCCACCCGCTTGTCAGCCCGTTTTTCGGCCTGTTGATCGGCCTGTTTGTCAGCCCGCTTATCGGACGGCTGATCGGCCGGGTTCGCCGTCGACTCGCCGACGGCGCGGGGGCCGCGAGCGACCGAGGCCGACTCGCCGACGGCGCGGGGGCCGCGAGCGACCGAAGCCGGATCGGCGGCGCTCGCACCCGACGGGACGAGTGCCCGACCTGCGGCGGAGGATTGGGCAGGAGCGTCGGGAGACCCAGCGGGCTCCAAGGTGGCCTTCAACCCCGATCCACTGGGCGGCGCGGCTCTCGGTGGGGAAGCCGGAAAGGACGGCAGACTTCGAGCGGCGTCGTCGTCCGAAGGGCCCCGACGTCGGTCTGCATCCAGACCCACCGTCGCCTCGGATACCTGCAAGTCGTCCGTCACCGGGGGCAACACCGGAGGGCCCCTTTGGGAACCCTCCCCGCTCCCCGCCGCCGCCCGGGCACGCAACACGGACGGTGCATCCGGCGCCGGGGCCACGGCGACCCTGCTGCCCCCTGACGAGCCCGAATCCGGATGCCCACCGCTTCCATCCCGCGGTGGAGCTCCAACCTTGCTCGGGGGGCCTCCGGCGGCGGCCGACGGTGAAATCGGCGCCTTCGTGGCGGCGACCGTGGGCTCGACCTCGCTGCTGACGTCATCGTCGGGCAGCTGCAGCCGCCGCATCATCTGCGAGTAATCGGCGGCGCTTCCGCCGACCTTGGCTTTGGGGGTGGCACCGCTGGCCATCGGGGCCCCTTCAGCTGCCCCCTGGACGGCCATGTTCGGCAACGGTCGATAATGGGCGGTCGGCTCCTCGGTGCCGCTCAGACCTTCGTGAGCGCGAAGGCCGGTCGCGCCCGGGACACGGCCTTTCGCCGAACGACCGACCGCCGCGTCGGGGTCGAACACGGTGTGCTCGACGCCCGGCGTCCCCGCGTCATCGGCCCACGGGTCGTTGGTATTGGGCACCGCATCCGCGGTGAACACCGCCGGTTGGCTGGTGTCAGCCAGGGCGGCCTCCTGCCGGGCTCGCTGCAACAGCTCGAGGTACGTGGGGTCAGACGGGGCGAGCTTGACCGCGTGGCTGAGAAACTGCACCGCGCGCTTCGCGAGGCCGCGCTTCAGCAAGATCTGCCCCATCAGCGCCAAGGCCTGGGGATTCTCTTGGTCAATGATCAGGGCCCGCTTGATCTGTTCCAGGGCCTCTTTGATGTTGTTGCGCTCAGCTTCCGCGACCGCCAGAGCGAGACGACCGGCGACCGAATCGGGGTGGTTCAGTAACCCGTGCTGGGCGACGGCGGCCGCCTCATGGAAGTCGCGAACCCGATTGAGCTCTTCGGCCAACGAAACGAAGGCGAGCGAACGCGGGTCCTCGGCCAGTCGGCGCCGAAGAACTTCGACGCGCTGCAGGTTTTCGGGCTCGCGGGTGGCCATGCGAGAATCGCCTCACGCGCTATGCTACTGACCCGTTGAAGCCAAGGGAAGGGTCCATGATAATCCGACCGTCGGCGCGATACGACGGGTTTGACCCCACTCCCGACCCAACGAAGCCGCTGACCGGAGGAATGGTGTCGCTCAAGAAGTTCGAAATCCTCGAGATGATCGCCAAGGGCGGAATGGCCGAGGTCTACCGGGCCAAAACCGTCGGTATTTCGGGTTTCGAGAAAGAGGTGTGCGTCAAGAAGATCCTGCCGCACCTGACCGAAGACAAGAGCTTCGTCGAAATGTTCGTCAACGAAGCGAAGCTCGCCGCCACCCTGAACTACGCCAACATCGTACAGGTTCATGATCTCTGCGTCTCGGGCGGGGGCGAGTATTTCATCGTGATGGAGTACGTGAACGGCAAGGACCTGTCCGATGTGATCCGGGCCGCTCAGCTGGCCGGGCGAGAAGTCCCACCCGAGATCGCGGTGTACGTCTGCCGTGAGACCTGCAAAGGCCTACACTTCGCGCATACCAAGCAGGACGCCGATGGCGCGCCCCTCAACATCATTCACCGCGATATCAGCCCTCACAATGTCCTCGTGTCGTTCATGGGAGAGGTCAAAATCGTCGACTTCGGGATCGCCAAGGCCTCGTCGATCATGAACAAAACGGCGGTCGGGATCCTGAAGGGCAAGTACGGCTATATGTCGCCGGAACAGGCCCGCGGCCAGCCGCTCGACCATCGGAGCGATATCTTCAACACCGGTATCGTTCTCTACGAGCTCTTGGTCAGCGAACGCTGCTTTGCGGGTTCGAGCGACTTTTCGACCCTCAACCTGATGCGGAACGCGGAGGTCACGCCACCGACCAAGATCAACAGCAACGTTCCGAAAGAGCTCGAACGAATCGTCCTCCAGGCGCTCTCGCTCAAGAAAGAGAATCGCTACCCGAATGCGCTCGCCTTCGAAAGCGCGCTTGCCGACTTCGCGCACTCGAGTGGACGGCTCGCGACCGCCTCCGACCTATCGGCGTTCATGCAGTCATTGTTCGCGGAAGTCCGTAGCGAGGGACGAGCAGGCGCCTCGACCGGCGTTCTCAGTTTGTCTTCGGTCGTCGGTCCCCCGCCCTCGCCCCCGTCGCCCGACGCCGGTCCCGACGAAGCGGAACCCGGCTCCGAGGCGCTGGCGCGCGCCAAACGACGAGCCACCCGACCTCGCAACGGCCAACAGCTCCCCCCACCATCTGCGGCCAATCCCGTCGCGGCCGACCCGCGGCCTTCCGAACCTCCGGCGGCAGCTCCGAGTGGCCCGGTTCGTCCGGTCGCCCCCGCGCGGCCGATCGAGGCGCGGGTCCGGTCGGAAGGCGCCGCACAGGCTAAAGACGCGCCCGTCCGGGAGCGTAAGCCGGCCCGCATCAAGCCGATCGACGGCGACCCAGCGGTGGCCAAGAATACCAGCTCGCCGCCCAAGAAGCCGGTTGGACGTCGGGATCTTCGTCCGGGACTCACCCAGTTCCGACGCATCAACGGCGGAAACCACACCCGAAGACTGATCTCCGCGGCCGCCATCGTCCTGTCGTTCACGCTGATCGGTGCCTTCGTCGGCGGGTACCGAGGCCAACAAATCTCCCGACAAGCAAGCTTTCGCGAGATGGAGCTCGTCGACCGCGAGGTCGCGGGCACTCATGTCGTCAACCTGCTGATCGATTCCGTGCCGAGAGGCGCCAAGGTCCAGCTCGACGGCCTCGACCTCGCCGGGACCACGCCCGTATCGGTCGAGCGCGACCGCGACTCCGAGGCCCACCGCATCCGATTGAGCCTGAAGGACCATCGAGGCACCTTTCGGTCCGTAAAGTACGGACCGGGCCCCATCACGGTCGTTTCGTTCAAGCTCGAGGGTCGGCCGGGCCGGCTCGAACTGAATACGAAACCCTCTAAGCTCCCCGTGCTGATCAATGGCAAGGAGGCGGGAATAACGCCGTTCTTCAAAGATGTCCCCTTCGGGCGACACCGGATCGAAGTCGGTGGCCAACAGGGCTACGCGAAGGTCGAGCGCACCGTATCGATCGCTGCCGGCAAGCGGACGAGCCTATCCATCGAGGTTCCGAAGGAAAATACCTACGGTCAACTCGACCTTCGCACCGACACCCGAGCCCGCATTTACCTGGACGGCAAGGCGACCCGTCATTGGACCAACGACGGGCCGATCGATCTAAAACCCGACCACGTGCACAAGGTCGGCCTGCGAGTGCAAGGCTCCCGCGAGCGGCACGAGATTCAAGTCAAGCTCCGGAAAGGCGAAAAGCGCGCCCTGTATCTCGACCTCGCTCGGTCCTCTTGACGGCGCCGGCCCCCAGCCCCGGTGCGGCCTCCTGATCGCGCCGCAAGCTCCGCTCGGGTACTTCGCACGCGGAGCTTGCCGAGGTCTCCAAACTCTTGGCGCGAAGTACTAGCGCCATTGTCGCATCCTCAGTACCGTCCGATCCCCATGAAGACTGACCGTTCCGCCGAACTCTTGGCCCGGGCCCTCAAGGTCATCCCGGGCGGCGTCAACAGCCCTGTCCGTGCATTCAAAGCCGTCGGGGGGACGCCGCTGTTCATCGACAAGGCCCAGGGCGCTTACCTGTGGGACGTCGACGGCAATCGCTACGTCGACTACGTGGGCTCCTGGGGCCCGATGATCCTCGGCCACGCTGAGCCCTCGGTCGTCGAGGCGACCTGTCAAGCGATCGAGCGTAGCTCGTCGTACGGCGCTCCGACCGAAGGCGAAGTCAACCTCGCCGAGCTGGTCACTCAGCGCATGCCGCAGATCGAGCGCCTCCGCCTGGTCAACTCGGGCACCGAGGCCACGATGAGCGCCATCCGCGTCGCCCGGGGCGCCACCGGCCGAGACGCGATCGTCAAGTTCGAGGGCTGCTATCACGGGCACGCCGACTACTTGCTGGTCAAAGCCGGTTCGGGGGTGGCCACCTTCGACCTGCCGGACTCACCCGGGGTCCCCGCGGATTTCGCCAAGCACACGATCACCCTTCCCTATAACGACACCGCCGCGCTCGAGGCCCTCTTCAGCTCCCGAGGCTCCGAGATCGCAGGCGTGATCGTCGAGCCGATCACCGGCAACATGGGCGTGATCTCCCCGCCGCGCGCCTATCTGCAGCGCATGCGCGAGCTCTGCAACCAGCATGGCAGCATCCTGATCTTCGACGAAGTGATGACCGGCTTTCGGGTTCATCCGGGCTGCGCACAGGCCCGTTACGAAGTCATTCCGGACCTTACCGCCTTCGGGAAGGTCATCGGCGGGGGCATGCCGATGGGCGCGTACGGTGGATACGCCAAGGTCATGGACCTCGTCGCGCCGGCGGGACCGGTCTACCAGGCGGGCACGCTCTCCGGAAACCCGGCCGCAGTCGCCGCCGGTCTCAAGACGCTGGAGCTGCTGGGGCAGCCGGGGTGTTACGAAGCGCTCGAAGCCCGCTGCGCCGAGCTGGAAGAAGGTCTGACCAAAGCGCTCGCTGATTCGAGCCACAGCGGCCGCATCCAGCGGGTCGGCTCGATGATGACGTTGTTCTTCAACGACGGCTCGCCGGTCGAGAATTTCGATCAGGTGAAGGCGTGCGACCACGCCAAGTTCGCTCGATTCTTCCACGGGATGCGAGAACGAGGCATCTATCTTCCTCCGAGCGGCTACGAAGCGTGGTTCGTTTCGATGGTGCATGACGCCGATATCATCCGGACGACCGTCTCGGCCGCCGCTACGACGCTGAAAAACCTCGCCTAACCGCTGAACCCCTTCGCCACCAAAGTGTCGCAGCCTGAGTCCGGCCCTGACCGGCGAGCGTCCCGACCACGTACGCCGCTGGCTCAGGGACGGCTTCGTGATAGCTTCCGGCCGAGGACCGGCCGAAAGCCTGTTTTCATCACTCCTCACCATGGCCGAGACGGAAGAGACGCCCAACGACACCTCGCCGCCCTCTCCGGGCGGCGACAATCAGCGAAAACGCATCTTGTCAGCGGCTCGATGGCTGGCCGTGGGCGAGGTCTTCTCCCAGGCGCTGGCTTTTTTCAGCAGTGTCATCCTTACCCGGTTTCTCACCACCGAGATCTACGGGGTCATGGAGCTCGTGTATGTGACCTACACGGGCCTGCATATGTTCTCTGACCTCGGTCTGGCCCAAAACATCATCCACAGTAAGCGAGGCGACGAGCCGCGGTTTCTCAACACGGCGTGGACCGCGCAGATACTGCGCGGAACCGTCCTCTTCATGGCGACATGGATCCTCGGCCCCCTTATCGCCTTCACGGACGGAACTTCGGACTATGTTCTGCTCATCCCAGCGGTCGGGCTGACCGCCCTCATCGAGGGCAGCGAGTCGATGGCGATGCATACCGAGAGCCGCCATCTCAGCCTCCAGAGAATTACGATGATCCGGATCGCCTCGCGCCTGCTGATGGTGGTGGTCCAAGTTCTGGTGGCCATGGCGTGGCCATCGCCGTGGGCTTTGGTGTTCGGCAGCTGGACCGCGGCAGTCACCATCACGGCGAGCAGCCATCTCTTCCTCAAGTCGCACTCGCACCGATTTGATTGGGACCCGACCGCGGTCCGGGAACTGCTCCGGTTCGGCGGATGGATCTTCGGAAGCACCGTGATGACCTTCTTCTACAACCAGGGCGACCGACTGATCCTCAATGCCTTCGTTACGAAGAGCCAACTCGGGGTCTACGGCATTGCGATGCGATTCCGAGGCTTCTTTCAGCAGATCCAGGGCAAGCTGGTTCGACAGATCTTGATGCCCGTTCTCGCCGAACGCAGCCGATGGTTGTCGGACTGGGACGACGACGCCCGGATGGCGGAGGTATCGAGAGTCTACTACCGGGCTCGCCTGCTCATCGATGCGGTTTTCGTCACCGGCGCCGGGGTGCTGATGGCCTTTGGGTACACGCTGGTCACGGTCATCTATCCTCCCGACTTTCATCCCGCCGGACGCATCCTCCAGGTGGTGTCATTGCAGATCGCAATGATGGCCGCGTTGGGGTCTACCGAAGCGATTCTCACCGGGCTCGGGCACACCAAGCACTTCTTCTTACAGAGTATTGGACGGACACTGATGGCCGGCATCGGCATGCCTCTCGGCTATTACGTCGCTGGGTTCTGGGGCATCGTGTGGGCAGTGGCGCTCATAGAAGTGCCCACGGTCTTCATCTTGCTTTGGCAGATGGCAAAGCTCCGACTCCTACGGGTTCAACGAGAGCTTCTGGCCTTCGTGTTCTTGGCGCTTGGCGTCGGGATCGGAACGGCCCTCTCGTACGCCGTCGAGTACATCGTGGGCTTGATCGGGCTCGGTCGATAGTCGCCGCCGGCCGGGCGTTTCCAAGCTAAGCCAAGAGTCGCTGACCCGCGGTGCAAGGGGCCAGCGAAAACGAGCTGTAACTTCCGAACGGTTGCACGAATTCAGGTCGATGCTTGCCGTTCAGCGTCCCAAAAACGCATCTTCAGAACCCACTCGTACCGCTTGCCCGCCTCGGGAGGGATTTGGCCGGTGTAGAGCATGAACCATTCCGCGAACCCGATCTCCTGCCGAGTCGAAACCCGCTCGTACTGGTACGGCCACTCCAGACTCGAGAACACCTGGCCCTTGATCCAGAAAAATCCCGTGGACTTGTAGTCTGCGAAGCAGAAGTGGTCGCGGTACGCCGCCCATGAATCCTCGACCGTCCACGGGAGCTCTCGACCGAGCGACTTGAGAAACTCGCTGGCGAAGTACGTCTCAGCGGCGGTGTTCTTGATGTTGTCTTGAATCACCGCCTTCTGAAAGATCTCGTCGGAAGTCTGCGGCATGTGTTCTGGCACGCGACCCTCGCGGACCGGAATATCCCAGTATCTCTTCATGTCTTCGGCGTGACCAAACAAGGTTTGGTCCGTTAGGTGATACGGAATATATCGCAAGGAACCTTGCCCGACGCCGATGATCCGGTGGCGCTGGGGCGTACTGCCTCCCGGAGGAAACGTCCGGCACAACAGGGCTAGATACCCAAGGGCGTTTTCATAATAGAGGCGCTGGTCGGTTCGAGTCTTGAGAATCCACTCCGCTCCTCGCTCGATGGCCCGGCGCACTCCGGCCCGAGCGGTCACCAGCTGCATGTTCAGGTTGAACGGGCGGGGGTCGGCCGGCTTCTCGGACTTGATGACGTCGACCCCGGCCGCACGAAACGGGGCGAGCTCTTCTTCGGGCGTATCGAGCCAAGTCGACAGAATGATGTGCGCGCTCGGATAGTACCGGCGATAAAGCTTGCAGGTCTCGAGCGTCGCCTGGTCCTCGTTCATGATCGGGCCCTGCATGACGATCGCGGCCTTGTCGATCGCCATTTCGGGCTCCGGCTTGAGACCGATGGCATCCGCACTCTTGGGGCGTTCGTGAAAAGTCACCCACGACGACCACACCCGATTGAGGTGTTTTACTATCCTTCTCAGCCCGCCATAGGCGGCCCGGCCGGTCAGATAGTCGACTCTGTCTGGGAGATTCGGCATGAGTTCAGGTCGCCGGGCCGATCTTGGCCACGGCCTTCTTGGAGATATCCATTGCCAAGAAAGAATCGAGGTCGGCGGGAATGCCGATGCCGTACATGCCAGCGCCGACGGTTCCAATGTTATGGCAGACGATGTTCGCGCCCGCCTCGATCATCTGGTTGTAGGCCGGGGCCACGTAGAATTCCCCTTTGACGCGAAAGTCGGCGGCGATCATCGCATCCGCGGCCCTCACGAAGGCGCTGCCGGTACGGTAGTTGTAGATGCCGACGGTCGCCTCGTTGGACACGACCTCTTTTTCGACCACCTCGATTATCTTACCTTCGTCGTTGAATCGTACGAACGACCACTTGGGGTCGTCGGCGGTCATCGTCATGATGAGACCGTCGTCATCACCCATTTTGCTCAAGTAGGTGTCCATGTCGACGTCGACGTATTGGTCGCAGTTTGCGATCATCATCGGCGAGTCGTTGTCGATGAGGTCACGAGCCAGCAGCACGGTGCACGCCGCGCCCTCGGTCACCTGGTCGACAAAAATGAGCTCACAGCCGGGAGCCCACCGCTTCAGGTGCTCATCCACGCCGAACTGGTCGGCATGTTCGCGCAGCAACAGAAAAATGAAACGGTGATCCACGGTCGGGCGGAGGTTCTCGATGACCAGCTGGATCATCGGCACCTCGTGCACCGGGATCAGCGGCTTGGGCTTGGTGTAGCCGGCATTGGCGAATCGACTGCCCCGGCCGGCCATTGGAATGACGATATTCAGCATAGGTATTTGTCGCCCTTCACGCTGGGAACCTTCACCACGACGGTGGTGACATCGGTGAGCGTCTCGAAGTCCGTCGACTCACCGGGGTCGATGACCACGATGTCGCCCGCCTCGTAGATCGTGTCGTTCATTCGCGCCCGCCCCTCGAGAATCAACGTAACTTCCGGCGCCACCTTGTGGACGTGACGAGGCTCCTTAACGCCCGCTTCGTACTTCTTGACGGCGACCTCGGCCACATCGGTAGCCAGGGCGGCCGGACTGAAGTCGCCCACGAACCAACCCTTGGTCATGTCTTCCAGCTTGAATTTCTTCACCGTTCAGCCTTTTGCTTTCGTGCCAGTAGAATCTGCTCGTACTCTTCGATCGCTTGCGGTGTCGCCAACGAGATGTAGTCGTCACGCTCGACCTGGTGAACGCCCACCTTCTTTTGGGCGAGCACCATCTCGTTGAACGTCGGGCAAACGTAGAAGACCCCGTTAACGCTGGCGTCCTTACGAATCATGTTCTTGGCGGCATCCAGAAAGTCGCCCCCCCGACGGAACCAGTATAGACCGGCCGTAGCCAGCCGACTGATGGGCCGCTTCTCGGCGGCCTCGATGACATAACCGTCGGCGTCGAGCTTCACGAACGACCACCGAGGATGCACCGAGTCGAAGACGACGGTTCCCGCGTCGAGCTTTCGCTGCCGGAAGCCCTCGAGCACTCTAGCCACGTTGAACCGAAGGAGCTGGTCACCGTTCGCGATCAGCAGCTCTTCGCTCTCGCCGATGTGTTCCACCGCCAGCATGACCGTCGCCGCCGCTCCTTTGGTCGGCGCATCGGCCCGCACCACCTCGGCCTTCGGGTCGAGCAGCTGCAGCATGTTACGAAGATGAAAACGCAGCTCTTCTTGCTTGCGAACGACAAAAGTGAAGCGGCTGTCGGGGATGTCTTTCAGGCAGTCGTGCGCATGCTGGACCAACGGCTTGCCGTCCAGCTCGATGACCGGCTTTGCGTAAGGGTAGCCGTGCTTCTGAAAGAGCTCGTCACCGCCAGCGAGGGGAACAACGACGCTGATCATGACCGGGCCTCCGCGAGGGCGATGGCGTTCTCGATCCGGTCGAGCTGGACTTCGTGAACGCTATGCACGATGAGAACGGGACAGCCGGCCGCTTCCGCGGCCCGGATCCCGTTGGGGTTGTCTTCAACGACCAAGCACTGGGCAGGCGGCAAGCCGAGCATCGAAGCCGCCTTCAGGTACATGTCAGGGTCGGGCTTTGGTTTTTCGACGTCTTGGTTGCTGAGCATGACGTCCAGATACGTGGCCAGATTGCTCTTACTCATCATCAGCTCCACCGTGGAGCGGATAGAGTTGGAAGCCAGCCCGAGCTTGTAGCCTCTCGCTTTCAGCGTCGACAGCGCGTACTCGTGCGTAAAGATCGGCTTGCAGTGCATGTGGACCTGCTCGACCGTGTACATCTGCTTGAGCTCGTTGATGAACTTGTGCAGCGCGCGCGGCAGCCCCTTCTCTTTGGAAATCATCTCCAGCTTGGTGCGAGTAGGCAGACCATCGAAGGTCGATAGGTGCTCGGCACGGGTGATGGTGTAGCCGAAGATCTCGAGCGCTCGGTTGAGCGCTTCGTAGTGCCATTCCTTCGCTTCGATCAGGACCCCGTCCATATCGAAAACGACTGCTTCGATTTTCATCGCGTGAGTACCTCGGCCGCCTGTTCCGGCATGTCGGTGCAGATCATCAGCTCCGGCCCGTCGAGGGCCACCAAGTCCGAGCGCTTGGCGAGGGACTGCCATACGGGCTCGACCGCGCGACCATGGAGGTCGGGCGACACGATGCAGATTCGCTTGCCGGCGTCGAGGTGACGATCGAGGACGTCGACGTCCCACCAGTCACCATGAAAGGCATCCAGCCACACGCCGGCCGCTTCCGCATAAAGGTTCGGCTCCGGTTCGACGTCGCTATGTCGGGTAAAAAACGGCACGCCGAGCTTGGCCCACTGGACGGTGTCGGGGATGGACATATCGAAGACGAAAGCGTCCTGCACCTCGTACTCGTCGAGCAGTGGCTTCACCAACTTCTGAAGACCATCGGCTTTGATGTTGAGCGCCAGCGCCGACTGCGGTGCGAGCCGACGATGGACCTCGAACAAGTCACGAGCGCCCATCGCCCCCGGAAGGGGAGGGTCGTGGGCGACGACCAGGGCACCGCCGAGGTCGCGCAGGTCGGTCTCGGTACCGAAGCCCAAGCCGAACGAACGCTCGAAGGCTGATGGCGCGTTCTTTTCTTCCCGCGTCTTCCAGTAACCTCTGTGGCTCAGAACTCTCATCGGATTCCCGCCGAATTCGGCGCCGTTGGATGACCAAGCGAGGCAGGTGCCGGCTTGGCATCCAGCATCCAGGTATTGGATTTAGGCGCGCCGCGTCGACCGGACGGTCGCGCCTCGCTTAACCCGTGTCAAGGTGGACCGGGCGTGGGAGACCGGCGTCGTCTCGTTTGGAGTTTGCTGCCCGACTTCTGATCATTCGCGGAACCGATCCCGCGTTCGTCACCCGGTGGAAGCCGCCGCGACGTCCGGTCGCCATACTCGCAACGTGAATTGCGAAATGGAGAGTAAACCACTATCCCCCACACGCGGTGAACCGCGCAGTTTTCTCCGTGCGGGCGCCGTCGTTCCCGCAGATCCGGGGTCGAAATGCCGCTCACGAGTGTCTGCGGACGCGTCCGCCTTCATTGGGCGCCTCGACTTCGAAGGCCGAATTGCATGCGTCGCCCCAGCCTCCGATCGACCACACCTCATTTGGGGATGTCTAGGTAGGCGCGCAGCTCGGCCAGTTTCCCGTCGCGCCAGTCGATGATATCGACCCCCTCGAGCCGAGTCTCTCCTAACTCCAGCGTGAACTCGATGATGGTCGTGGTGCGACCCTCTACTGCGAAGACGTTCTTCGCGCTGAACGAAAGAACGGGATTATTGTCGAAAATATCCTTGATGGCCTTGAGGCTGCTTTCTTTGCCTTCCAAGCGCTTTACGACGGGGTCCTCGAGGACAAAATCGTCGGTCAGCATCGCGGCGACGTCATCGATGCGACGGCCGCTGAAGGCGGCAATGTATTGGTGGGTTCGAGCTACGAGGTCCATGGAGCGACATTACCACCGCTGGAGGTCAGAGTCGCGCTCGACCCGCGGCAACTCTTCCTGCAGCG
This sequence comes from uncultured Myxococcales bacterium, assembly GCA_964519665.1. Classification (GTDB taxonomy): domain Bacteria; phylum Myxococcota; class Kuafuiibacteriia; order Kuafuiibacteriales; family Kuafuiibacteriaceae; genus JANQQN01. The sequence goes on along the minus strand of CAZFIV010000003.1, from coordinate 157,131 downwards.
GGCCGACGACGGCTTTCATCCGCCGGCCGTCGAGCTGGCTTCGGCGGCATCCGCGTGTTAACGGCGGTGGGTGATGCGGAGTCACCTCAGCTTTCCCGGCGATGGGCGACCGAGGTGCCGGTGGGGGCCAAGCCAGGTCGTCAAGGGGACCGTCCGCCGAATTCTCGCCGCGCTCGGAGCGACGTTCCCAGCCACGGTCGCCGCGATGGTGACCGGGGTCGGCACGACCACCATGAGCGGGGTGGCGGCCGCTCAACCGGCCGAAATCCGCAGCCTGCTCGAGGCGCCGGGCATACGTTTGGTGTTGATCCGAGCGCCCGGCCGCGAGTTCGACTGGCGCGATTTTCCGCAGCCGCCCGGACTTCACTACCGCGTCCTGACCTCATGCCCCCGCGGCGTCCCGGCCGACGACTTTTGCGACCGTCACTCCCAATGGCAGCACAGCCTCCAACTCGAAGCGGGCGAGGCGGTCGCCTGGACTTGGCAGGGGCGCCGCGTGCTGTTCAAGACTGGGCCCGAGCTGGCCCGTCAGGCGATCGGCACGCATCTCGGCCCGCTTCCCCGAGTATGGATCGACACCGCGAGCCGGCGCCGGCGCCGGGCGACCGCAACCGCGCTTCGGGCCACCGGGCGATGGCGACCAACGCACCGCATTCAGGATATCGAGCGACTTCGAACCCTCACCGGCGTCGAGACAGCGGCCCGATGTCCCGACAAACACCCGCCGAGCTTGGGCCTCCTGCGGATCAGTGAGCAGCAGGCGACGTGGTTCGACCCGGATCGGAACTGCGCGTCGGTGACGGTGCCGGCCGGAGGTTCGGGAGCCGACATCGTGGCCCGGCTCATGGATGCGTGGCGCGAGGCACCGACGGGCCCACTCGGGCCCTCACCGGCCTCCGACTCCCGCATTGAGCGCGCGCCACCGAGCGCTGGGGGACAGTCCCTCGGTCGTCTGGTGGACGCGCATCTCCAGGAAGCCATCAACGAGAGCCATGCGGTGTTGGACCGCCTCATCGACGGCGGCGGTGATCGACGTCTGCTTGAAACCGTACGGGACTGGCTGGGCGTTCGATACTTGCGGGACGGCGACGACACCGCGGGTATCGACGATTTCAACCTGATGCGCGCTCTGAATGAGCAGGTCTACGGCATCGAGCTCGAAGGAGAGGCGATCGACTGGCTCCAGGTCTACGAAAAAGTGTCCGTCGATGAGTCCCGGCCGGAGGCGACCGTGCGTCCCGGCGACCTGCTCTTCAAGGTGACCCTATCCTACCGTCCTCGGGAGGTCTTGTTGTACATCGGCGGCGGCAAGGTGGTGACCTCTAAAGACATCAAGGGTGTTCTGGTGTTCGACGTTCCCCGCGACCTTCCGGTCAAGTACTACCTGGTCGCCCGTCGGCCCAGCCGCCTACTCGGTCAGCGGTAGCCGGGTGAGCCGAACGCCGAAGTCTGAACTTCGCGCAACAGAGAGGTCGTCGCTCCGATAATCATTTCGATGGTGGAGTGGTCGATCCCAGCCTTCCGCTCCTCTTTGGGCCGTTGGCCTCCCTCCGGTTGGCCCCGCTGCGGTCGGTCCCCCTTCGGGTCACCGCCCGGATCGGTCCACGTCGCGCTGATGGTCGTTTCGGTTTTCCTTCTTCCGAGGGGGGCCTTCGGCCAAGACCTGGGCGACGCCATCGACTTTGCCCAAAAGCACTTCGACCGCCAGACCGCCCGCGACTTCGATGCCCAATGGCGCGAACGATCCAGACACGAGGCGCTCGGCATGCTCTCCAGCCGCGACGTCGAGCCAGGAAAGTCACTGTACGCGTACGACTGCTTGGATTCAGCGATCGACACCATGCCGATCATGCGAACCAGCAGCAAAGAGAAGGCGGCCCTCAAGGGCTGCCTTAAGCATCGCTTCGACCGGGACCGGCTGCCCGGATACCGCACGCTGGGGCAAATCAAGCTCGATGAGGTCCACGTGCGCCCGATCATCGAGACCTACGCAGCGCAGTACGAAGTACCAGCGGTGGTTCTGGACGCAGTCATCATGTTGGGGTCCGGATACCGGCCCCATGCGGTGTCTGATGATGGCTACCTCGGCCTCATGCAGCTTCGCTCCGACCTGCTGGTCGCGGAGGGCATAGCGCACGGCGACCTCATGGAGCCGCGAGAGAACATTCGGGTCGGGGCCGCCTACCTGCGTGCTCTGGTGTTTCGGCACGGGAGCCTCCGCAAGGCTCTGTTGGCCTACCGGAACCCTGACGACATGACCTACCGCGACCGCAACAAGCGGTGGTTCGTGACCTACGCGATGAACGCATATCTCGCTTCGAACCGGAAGTTTCCCTACAAGCTCGGCGCCGAGAATATGACTTTCGTTTGGACCTGGTTGGATTGACGACCCGGGGTTGCTCCGGTGAGGCCGTTCCTCGCTACGGCTCTAGCAACTCGATATCCGTCACCTGCAGCCCCCGGGCGCCCAGCCGCTCGCGCAGCTCGTCGAGGCTGCCGTTCAGCTGCCAGTACACTTGCCGGTCCGGTGGAGCGAGCACCGCTCGGACCTTTCCGTCGCTGGTCGCGACCCGGAGCTCGGTCCCCGCGAAGAACTCGTCCTTCAGCGTGACGCGCACCTCGGTGTGTCCTTCGGGCGTCTGCCCGATCAACAGCCCCTCGGCCATCGTCAGGAGCATCTTGTCGAGGTCGTTGACGTCGGGTCGTTTCTGAGGCTCACGAGGCGCGGGGAAGAACGTTCCGGGCACCGGCGGGGGTCGATCGGGGGCCCGCCGCCCGGGGCGTCGAGCGACCGTCGGGTCTTTCAGGCGAGCGAGCATGAGAGGGTAACGGCGGCGCCCGCCCGTCGATGACCGCCCCGGAGCGTGATCTTGGGAGGGTCGAGCATTCTTCCTTCGCTCGAGGACGTACGAATCAGGGGCGCCCGGCGGCGTGATGCCGACAGGATGTGAGCTCCGAGCGGAGTCGATGCCTGGGTCCACCGTAAACTCACGAGGCGACTCGAGATTGAGGGTCCGCGGAGTGTGGCCGAGAACTCCAGGGCCGGCCGCCGGTCGGTACGCGTGCCCGAACGCCTCGGCCATCAGATCCGCGGCCGGATGGCTTCCGGCGATCGAAGGCGCCTCATCCACCGGGACCGCGAAGGGGCCATCACCCTCCAGCACCTCTTCGGCTTCCTCCCACGCGGCCCCGGCCAGCTCGTTATCGGCCGCCTCGGCGGGCACCACCAGCGGAGGCTCTTCGTCCTCGACCGAGTATTCGGCGTCGATCGGCGCGTCCGCCTCACCTTTGTCGTCGTCGACCGGCGTGGTCTCTCGCCACAGGTCGGGCCGCCGGAGCTCATCGACGAACGACGGCGCTTTGATAGTGACCTCCGACGCATCGGGATCGTCGTCTCGGCCGCCCACCCCGGCGACCTCTCAGCTCTTGGGCGGCGGTGGCGGGCTGGTGGTCCGCCCCGCCCGAACGCTCTGCAGGTCGGCGGTGGTCGGAACCTCGATCTCCCCGGTGCGCAGCTCACTGATCTCGCCCGTGTCGGGCACGGCCCGCACCAGCGGGGTCTCGTCTTCCACCGCAGTCGCCTCGACGACCTCGATATCGTCGGGATCGGGCACCGATTCGGGCTCCGGCAACGGATGGGGATCCCGGGCCCACATGACGATGGAGCCTGACTGAAAGACGTTGTCGGCCGGAAAGGCCGAATAGATCCCCTCCAGAACGTCCGCGACGCTTGGATACCTTTCGGCGAGCTCGTCCCGAGTCATCCGGTCGAAAACTTCGTCGAAAGCCGTCGGCACCTCGGGGCGCGCCTCGGATGGCAGCGGGGAGCGACGGCCAGGCAGCTTGCCGGTGATCATCTCGTAAAAGAGCATGCCCAGGCTGTAGATGTCGGCGGCCGCCGAGAGCGAGCCCTGACCGAGATTTCCTGGCTGCAGCAACTCGGGCGCCATGTAGCCGACCGTCCCGCCGCCGACGAGGATGTGGGACGGTACCGAATCGTCGGGGCGATCGGTGATGCGCGCGACACCGAAGTCGGTGAGCTTCGCATTGCCCTGCCGGTCGAACACGACGTTCTCGGGCTTGAGCCCGGTATGCAGGATACCTTGCTCGTGGGCGTATTCCAGCGCGTAGCACATCTGCACCAGCACGCGGATGGCCACTTGCAGGTCGAGGTAGCCCTCGGACGCCGCGGCCAGTCGGTCACGCAGGCTGCCACCGCTGCCCAGTTCGGTCACGAAGTAGGGGAACTCGCGTTCGATGTTCTGGTCGACGATCTGAATGATGCCGGGGTGGCTCATGCAGGCCTGAACCTCGACAGTGTGTTTGATCCGGCGCACGATCTCGTCCCGCCGCAGGTAGCTCGCGTACTGAAACACCGCCCGCGCTTCCTTGATGACCAGCGGACGGCCGATATTGACGTGGGTCGACATGAACACGGTGCCCAAGGTGCCTTGACCGAGGACCTCACCTTTTCGATAGCGGCGGTCGAGGACGTCCTCGCCGACCATGGGCATTGGCCGTACTGTTCGGGTGGGGGCGGTCGATGCCGGATCGGCGGCCGGAACGGCCGGCTCGCTGACCCCGGAGATCGGAGCGCCCTGCAGCTCTTTCGCGAAGTGTCGGCTCAGACGCGCGTGGAACTCGGCGTCGTTCAGATTCTGGGCGACGTGAACCCCGCCTTCCGTCACTTCGATGATGTTGGCGAGCTGATCCAGCCGGATGTACCCGTACTTGTTCAAAAACCCACAGTAGTCGCCAAAACTGAGGGAGATCGACGTATCGAGGACCCGCTCGGCCTCGGTGAGGCGTACCCGGTCGCCGAAGAGGTCGGCCCGCTGGAGCGTGCGGAGAATGAATCGAGCCTCTTCGACCAAGACGTCGTGGGTCAATTGGGTGCCCGGCCTGCGCATGGGTCGGGATTGCCGCACGGCCGCGGCTAAGTCAAACCGAGGCGACGGGAAGGTGATGACAGTGCGCTTCGTGCGTGTCTATGACACGACAACGGCACGCGATGGGTGAGGACACGCGAGAAGACCTGTACGCTATCTTGGGGGTATCCAAATCCGCCACCCAAGCGGAGATTCAAGCGGCGTACAAGAAAAAAGCCCGGGAGCTCCATCCCGATGTGAACAAGTCCCCGGACGCCGAGGATAAATTCAAGAGCCTGGCCGCTGCCTACGCGATCCTCAAAGACCCCGAACAACGTCAGCGCTACGACCGCTACGGCTTTAACCTGCGGCCAACGTCTTCATCGAAATCCGACGGACAGACGCGGGGCACCGGTCGACCCTACAGGCCGCAGGATTTCGGCTTCGGGCAGGATATCAAGTTCGAAGACATCAACATCAACCTCGACGACCTGACCAACCCCTTCGACTACTTCCTCCGGCGGGAGCAGCGCCGGCGCAAGAAAGCGCCGAAGCGAGAACGGGAAGTCCAGCTCGCTATCGGCCTGGAGAGCGCGTTTCGCGGTACGACCCTCAACATGCTGCTCGATCTGCCCAACGATCTCGGACAGGTCGAAACGCTCCGCATCAAGCTGCGGATCCCACCGGGCGCCAAGGAAGGGGACCGCCTTAAGCTCAAGGACCCCGACGTGACCGTGGTCCTCACGATCGAGGCCCACCCCCAATTTTCGCTCGACGGTCGCGACCTGCGCGGAACGCTCGAGATTTCGCCCTGGGAGGCGGCCCTGGGGGCGTCGATCGAGGCACCGACGCTGGGTGGAGCCGTCCGGCTCAAGGTTCCGCCAGGAACCGCTTCGGGCCAGACGCTTCGCCTCAAGGGCCAAGGCCTGCCGCAGAAGCCAGGTCGGGAAGGTCCGGCCGGCGACCTTTACATGACGACCAAGATCGTCGTTCCGAAGAACCTGAGCTCCCGCGAGCGCGAGCTATTCGAAGCTCTCCGAGACGAGAGCACCTTCGATCCTCGAGAGAGCTGACAACCGCGGGAGCCCAACCGACGGACGGCTCCCGCCGACGGCTGTCGGCCTACGTTACCGGTTTCTCGGGATCGTGAGGGACGACCAAGACCGGACACGGCGCTTCGGCCAGGACCTTGGTCGCCGTAGAGCCAATGATCATCCGGTGCCAAGCGTTGTGGCCGCTGGTGCCGACGACGATCAGGTCAGGGCGCAGCAACTCCGCGGTCTCCAGAATGACGACCGGCGGTGGTGCTTTGCTCATCACTTCGACCCGAATCTCGACGTTGGCCTCTTCCACCTTGTCGATCAGCTTCCGCACCTCTTTTCGATGCTCTTCACCGATCGCCGCAACTTCGTCGTCCGACAGATACCGCGGGAGGATGTCGCCCTCGTCGTAGGTCGACAGGGGATGCTCATAGAGCGAGAGGGCGGTTACATTCCCGCCCTGGTCGACCATCGCCACGCTGGCCCGCAATACATCGAGAGACACGCTGGAGAGGTCAACTGCGGCGAGGACATGGCGACAGTCCGTCACTCGGTCCCGGCCCTCACCGACGACCAACACCGGACACGGCGACGACCGGATGAGGGCGCCGGACACGGTGCCGAGGATGGTTCGCTGGAGCGGACCAAAGCCGTGGCTGGCGACGACGATCAGATCGGCCCCGACTTCGACGGCGGTCTCCGACAACATGCGCGCCGGCAGCCCCATTTGAACGAGGCGATGAACCCGGTCGGGGAACCAGTCGATCGCAATGTCGTCGAGCCGACCCTGGGCACGCTCCGCGCCGTGCTCGTATACCTCGGTCAACGTGGCTTCGGGTATCGCGTACGGAAACACCGCCGCGCCCGTAGATGTATTCACCACATGGACGAGGTGCAGCGCTTCGGCGTCGTCGCGCCGCGCAATTTGTGTTGCCGCTTTGACTGCGAGCCGCGACAGCGGCGAGAAGTCGGTGGCAACAATGATTTTCCTGAATCTGGTCATGGCGACCTCCCCAGCTCAAAGCGAGCAAACGACAGGCCAAGGGGGGATCCTAGAAGACGAGGATGCGGCGTTTCTTCCTGGAAACGGTCGTTACCTGAACCGTCGATTCCGGTACCAACGCGGAGGGAAAGCGAAGAGCCAACCGGCCGACCGGTGTATTCCGGCGGCAGATCCGGTCAGGGTTCGGTCTACGGGTTAAGTCAGGCATTGGAGCGTCTCCTCGACGGCTGCGTAAGCGGAGCCCGCCGAGTCACCAGGCGCCGCTGAGAGACCTGGCAGGTTTCCCAAACCCCTCACCGACCCCGGGTTTAACAGAACCCAAAGCCATCGGCCCTCGGGACCTTGAGGACGGGTCTGCTCGAACGAGTGAACATATCTTTTTTGCGCACTTTCGAAACAACAGCAGAATATCGTTGAGTGGCCGTCGACTGCCTCGGCCTTCGCTGAACGTACGCCGTGTTCGATTCGAAGGAACGTCCCGGTCGTTCTTGGCGAAAGTGAGCTTGCTGTCGTTCCGCCCGGTGGCTCGACCGGCATACGACCGAACAGGAGAGATCCTCGTTGTGACGGGGCGAGAGGCAGGCTAGCGTCTGCGCTCCGATGAGGAAGCTACTCCTCCAGCTGCACATCTACGTCGGCCTGGTGAACTTCGTGTTTCTCATGGTCCTCGGTGTCGTCGGCGTCGTGATGACCATGTCCGTAGACCCGCGCACCCAAAAGACCACGCCCCAGCCGGACGAAACAAAGGAGTATCTGTTCCATCCTCCTGGAGACCTGGACGACGCGGCCATCGCAACCATCGCCTATAACAACTTCGCGGACGATACGTTCAGCCCCGACCCTTCGCCCCATCGAAACGGAGAGCACCATCTCACCTTCACTTGGCGGGGTCCCAACGGCAGGCTGGAAGTTATCTTCCTCGAAGAGCGCCGCCAGCTGCGAATCGAACGCTACAGCGTGTCTACGCCCGAATTCGTGAGTCGCATGCACACGATCGGGGCCGCCACTCCGTCCAAGAGCCTGCCCCTGAAAATGTGGCGCGTTTACGTCGAATTCGCGATGGTGTCCCTGGTCTTCATGTCGTTAACCGGGTTCTACTTATGGATGTCGGAGCGATGGAGCGTCCGCTGGGCGCAGGCCGTATTCGCCGTGAGCCTCGCAACGTCGGTCGTGCTGTACTGGTCGGTGCAATAATGGTCGCGAGGATCCGAAACATCCACCTATTCCTGTCCCTACTCACTATCCCGTTTGTGTTGATCTACGGCATCAGCACGTTCCACCTGCTGCACCCGGATTGGTTTACTTGGGCCGAGCCATCCGAGGAGTCCCGCGAAGTTCTGATTCCGCTCGAGCACCGAGACCCACCCCGAGCGCTCGCCCAATACCTGATGCAAGAGGGTTATCGGGGCGACCTGATGACCGTCAAATCCAGCACGACGACCGTGACGCTTGCGATATCAATGCCCGGTTCGCATCACGCGGTGACCTACCGGCGCGGAACGGGAAGTGCCAAGGTCCAAACCAAAGTCGAAACGTGGCTGGGGCTGATGAGCAAGCTGCATCGTACGGGTGGAGTCTGGCACGACCACTGGGCGCTCAATTTCTGGAGTCTTGTCGCCTTCATCACCTCTCTCAGCCTGGTGGGGCTCGGAGTGACCGGCGTATTGCTGTGGATACCGCGCAACGAAGGGGGCTTCGTGGGGGGACTGCTGCTGTTCGGCAGCACCGCGATCACCATCGCCCTGCTGTGGGTATGCCGGGGATGAAGCGGGTTACTCGACGTTGGTAAAGACCTTTTGAACGTCGTCGTCCTGCTCGAGCCGTTCGATCAAACCGACGACCTCTTCCGCCTGCTCGTCGGTCAAGGTCGTCTCTGACTTCGGGATCCACTCCAACCCAGACGAGACCGGTTCGATATTCCGCTCTTCGAGCGCCGCCTGCATCATCCCAAAAGAATCGCGAGAGCACCTCAGCATGATGGTAGGCTTACCGTCCCCGTCCTGCCCATCCAGTAGCTCTTCGAGTCCGGCGTCGATCAATTCGAGTTCGAGTTCCTCGCGCTGAACCCCATCCGGCCGCAGATGAAAGACCGCGTATCGGTCGAACAAGAAGGCGACGCTCCCCGACGTTCCGAGGCTCCCGTTGCCCTTCTTGAAGGCGGCTCTAACGTTGGCGGCGGTCCGCGTAACGTTGTCCGTCAAGGCCTCGACCAACATCGGGACGCCGTGGGGTCCGTAGCCCTCGTACAGGGCCTCGACGAACGCGTCACCATCGTCGCTCGCTCCCGAGGCCTTATCGATCGCCGCCTGGACCCGGTCTTTGGGCATGTTGGCGGCGCGCGCGTTCTGGATCGCGCGGCGGAGCGCGGGATTGGCGTCGGGGTCGGGGCCCCCGTTCTTCACGGCGATCGAGAGCTGCCGGCCTGCCTTCGTAAACGCCTTGGCATCGCGGTCGCTCCGCTTCGCCATCGCCTGCTTGCGGTTCTCAAAAGTACGACCCATACCTCCGGTTTTCTTGCACAAGCCGGTCCGATGGCAAAGCACGAGTTGCGGGGTCCCGCCGGTCCGGAAGACCAGGTTTGATTGGTATCTCCCACCGTCTTGACCCGAAGCCAAGCCGGCCTCGTGTTGGTCACACCGAATCCGGGGTCGGTCGACCCGGAAACTGGAGCTTTGACGGTCCGCGCTCGATCATCGACCATTTTTGGGAGGCTCGCTTTGCTCGTCACCGTCATCATCTGTATCGGCGTCTTGGTCGCACTCGCCGGGGCCGTCGCCATAGTCGCTGGGCGTCAATCTTCCTTGTCTGAGGGCGAGGAAAACCTGACGTCAGCCGCCGTCGACCTCGAGTACGGCTGGTTCGGCCAGCGGTTGAGCCGTATCGGTGACGCGCAGGTTCAGTACGGGTGGTTCAGCCGTCGTCCCCGCGCCTTCGGCGCCGTCCGCATCAAGTACGGGCTGCTCAGCGGCAAGCCGCTCAAGATCGGGAACGTTCGAATCGAATATCCGTGGTTCAGCGGCCGTCCTCAGCGACTCGGTGGCATGGACATCGGCTACGACGGCAGCCAACACCGAATCCGAAGCATCGGCCCCATGCCGGTGGTGTACGACCGATATGACCAACGCCCCGAAAGCATCGGCAACATACGGGTACACTACGAATCGGAGGGGGGCCGCCCGAAGATGATCACCATGGACTCCGGCCACTCTCGGATCAGCCAGCAAGACCTGTTCGTCGTCTTCTTCGTGCTCTATCTGGCGGACGACTGACCGAGGTGGGTAACCGGTAGACTCCCGCTGCGGCTCGCCAGCGGGCTCGATGTGCGGGGCGCAAAGCCCGATCCGCTTCGCGGCTCGGCTGTTGCGCTTCGCTTACGCTCCGCTCGCGTACTTCGCCCCGGCGCGCTCCGAGGGGTCGAAACTTTTGGCACGAAGTACTAATCGTCGGCGGGTACCGCCGGCTCGCTCGGGTCTCCGACGCCGGCGAACTTGCGCGACAGGAGGATCTCGCGGCCTCGCATCTCGACGAACCCACGTCGCTGAAATTCGCTCAGGACTCTGCTCACCGTCTCCCGGCTGGTGCCGATCATCGACGCGATGTCTTGCTGGGTCGGACGCTCGCGAATGAGGATGCCGCCCTCGACCTCCTCGCCGTCCTTCTTCGCAAGATCTATCATGATATGTGCAACCCGTCCGTACACATCGAGCGTCGCCAGGTTGCCGATGATCTCATCGGCTCGTCGGAGTCGGCGAGAGATTTCGGCCATGACGTTGAGCGCCGTAGTGGGGCTCTTGCGGATGTGCTCCGCGAACGCGTCGCGCTTTAGGACCAGCACGCGGGAATCGGCCAGCGCAATCACGTTCGCCGATCGGGGCAAGTCGTCTAGCAGAGCCATTTCCCCGAAGAAATCCCCGGCCTTGAGTAGGGTCAGAATGACCTCCCGACCGTTGTCGCCGTACAGGACGACCTTCATGCGCCCATTCGCGATGATGAACAGCGCATCGCCCGGCTCGTCCTGAGTGACGACGTGCGCATCTTTCGGCACGTCCCGGGGGCTCAGCAGAGAAGCGATCCGGGTGAGCTCCTCACCGTCGACCGACTGGAACAGGGCCACTTTCTGAAGAAGCTCGGCATATTCAGGCGACATAGCCTTGCTATATTCCAGGGACCGCCGTGAGGGTCAACGTTTCGGCGGTCCTCGAGGAGCCGCCGACTCAGACGTGACGTGCGCACCCAGGCGAGATTCGGCCGACCTCACGAATAGAGCTTGCGGATCGCCGCTCGGTACCGCCCGACCCGGTGTTCGCCGTCCGGCGATTCGAGTTGCACCCACTGCTCCATCAAGGCGCGTTGCGCGTCGTCGAGCCCCTCCGGCGTCTCGACGACCACCCTCACCTTCTGGTCACCGCGCTCCTCTTTGCCCGGCCGACGTAGCCCGTGCCCTTTCAATCGAAAGATTCGGCCCGTTTGGGTGCCAGCCGGAATATGGAGCTTCATCTTTCCCTGCAGGGTGGGGATCTCTACCTGCGCACCGATCGCCGCCTGACCGAAGGAAATCGGGACCTCGACCAGGATGTCGTCATGCTCACGAACGAAGAATGGATGGGCTTCGACGTCGACCACCACGATCAGGTCGCCCGCGGGCCCGCCGTTGGAACCCGGCCGCCCCTGGCCGGATATCCGCAACCTCGCCCCGTTCTCGACCCCCGCGGGGATGTCGACGACCACCTCTCGGTGAGCCGGTCGGGTCCCGAGCCCCGCGCACGTCGAGCAGATGTGACGCACCACTTGGCCCGTCCCTCGGCACGTCGGACATGTATCGGTTTGGCGGAAGAACCCCGGGCTCGCGCGCTGCCCCTTGCCATCGCAATCCGGACACGGTCCGGACGGCATCCCGGGCGCGGCGCCGGTTCCGCCGCAGGCTTCGCAGGTTCGCTCATCCGGGAGCTGCAGACGCTCTCTCGACCCCAAGGCCGCCTGTTCGAACGGAAGACGCACTGTATACTTCAGGTCGTCGCCCCGTTCTCGAAACCGGCTCTTGGCGACGGAACGGCCGGACACCGTCGCCCGCCGACCGTCCACCCGACGCGCCCCCCTCGCGGGCCCCACGTCCGCCGATTCCCCGCGGGCCGCGTCGTATCGTCGTCTCGCGTCGGGATCGCCGAGCACCCGATACGCTTCAGCCGCCGCCTTGAAGCGGGCTTCGGCTTCCGAATCCCCAGGATTGCGATCCGGATGTGAGGAGCGGGCGATCGCATAGTAGGCCTTCTTGACGTCTTCACTCGACGCGGTGCGGGGCACGCCGAGGGCCTCATACAGGTCACCGGACAAGGTTCGCCTCACCGAGCGGATGATCGGGGTCGGCGGTCGGCTCTCCGCGACGCTCTTGGCAGTCGAGCGGCTTGCTGGTCATCAGCGGGGTCGGCAGCCCGACCTGCGCCAGCATGAGGGAAGCCGCGCGCACCGAAAGGACGTACCAGGCCGCCCGGAGTCGGCGAATCAAGTCGGCCGGCAGCCCTTCCCAAGCGCCTGCCTCCCGCCGTCGTCGAGTCACATCGTGCATCGATATCGCGGCTGCCACCGAAATGTTGAGACTCTCGACGAACCCGCTCATCGGCACGTGGAAACGACCGTCCGCCCCTTCGATGGCCCCGGCGGTCAGGCCCTCGAGCTCGTTACCGAACACCAAGGCCGTGGGGCGGTCGATCGGAAGTTCGCCCAAGGGCACGGCTTGCCCCCGAATGGCGGAGGCCCAGACCTCGACGCCACGGGCCCGAAGCGAGGCGTAGGCCGCCTGCGCATCGGGGTATTTTCGGACATCCAGCCACTTGTGTGCTCCCAGGCTCACTTTCCTCGAGACTCGAAACTGGGTGCTGGTGGGTACGATGTGCGCCTCGAGGATACCGAAGGCATCTGCGCTTCGAAGGACGGCGGCCGCGTTGTGCTCGCTGTGAACATCTTCGAGCACGACCGACACCGCTTGAGTCCGTGTGGCGAGCGTTTCCTCCAACCGGGTCTGTCGGTCAGACGAAATGTAAGGACGCAGCAGTTCGACGACGCGATCGGCCACCTCGAGGTCCAAGGCCTGATAAGGCACCGCGGTTCTCTCACTCACAGTGTGCGCCTGATCCTACAACGAGCCCGCGACGGAAGGCAGGCGAAAGCCCGAAATAACCCTCCCTTTCGCACCGCCCTCCATTCGCCGTATAGGCGGGCTGATGAGCACCGCCCCCAGCAAGACGCTGGACACCTTCCCGAATCCGAAACCCGCCCGGGATTACGAGATCGAGTTCGAATGTCCCGAGTTCACCTGCCTCTGCCCACTGACGGGGCAACCGGATTTTGCGACCGTCCGCATTCGCTATGTTCCGGATGAGCGGTGTGTCGAGCTCAAGTCTCTGAAGCTCTACTTGTGGTCGTTCCGCAATGAGGGCCATTTTCATGAGAAGGTCACCAACACGATTCTCGACGACCTCGTGGCCGTCGTCGCACCCCGACGCATGACCGTCATCGGAGACTTCTGGGTGCGCGGCGGCATCAAGACCGTGATTACCGCGAACTACGCTCAAGGAGACGCCCCATGAAGGCGATCGTATGCGAAGCGTTCGGCCCCCCGTCGAACCTGAAGCTCCAAACCCTCCCCTCGCCCGAGCCGGGCCCGAAGCAGATCCGCATCGACGTTCATGCAGCGGGCTGTAACTATCCAGACTTCTTGATCATTCAAGGCCTCTACCAGTTCAAGCCACCGATGCCGTTCAGCCCGGGGGCCGAGGTCGCGGGGGTCGTGTCAGCCGTAGGCGAGAAAGTCACCGACTTTCAGGTCGGCGATCGGGTGCAGGCCACGATGATCTGGGGAGCCTTCGCGGAGGAAGTCGTCGTTGACGCCCACGCCGCCATCAAAATGCCGGACCGCATCGACTTCAACGAAGCCGCCGCGTTTCTGCTGACCTACGCGACCTCGCTTTACGGCCTGCTCGACCGAGGGCAACTCAAGGCCGGGGAGACGCTGCTGGTCCTCGGCGCCGCCGGAGGCGTGGGCATCGCTGCAGTTCAGCTCGGCAAGGCGCTCGGCGCCCGCGTCATCGCCGCCGCTTCATCGCCGGAAAAGCTCGCGCTCTGCACCGAGGCCGGGGCCGATGAGGTGATTGACTACAGCCAGGAAGACCTCAAGGCCCGAACGAAGGAACTGACCGGCGGCCAAGGAGTGGACGTCATCTACGACCCGGTTGGCGGCCCCTACAGCGAATCGGCGCTGCGAGCGATCGCCTGGAATGGGCGGTTCCTGGTGATCGGCTTCGCCGCCGGCGACATCCCGCAGATCCCGCTCAACCTGACCCTCCTCAAGGGATGCTCGATCGTTGGTGTATTCTGGGGCTCGTTCGTCGCTCGGTCACCCGAGCGGCACAGGGAACTCGTGCAAACCCTGTTTGATATGAGAGCCAAGAACCTCATCCGCCCCATCGTGTCTAAGGTTTACCCGCTCGATCGCGCAGGCGACGCCCTCGCAGACCTCGGCGCACGCCGCGCGAAGGGTAAAATTGTCGTCGCGATTCGCTGAAACCCCACCTTCGACCGCCGGATTTTGGATCGGCCATCTACACTGCCATCCAACGTAAGGGTCCCATCCGGCCGTGCCGATGATAGAAAACCGTATGGCAGCTTCGCTGTCGGATCGACTAGCCCGTCATCGGGCCCGACGCCGCCAGGGCCAGCCGATCGTGTCCGCGTGGCGTAGCCCGTGGCCTTTCAACGCTCAAAAGGCCGGCAAGCTGCTGGGGGGGGCGGTCGTTGTCTCCGATGCCGAGCCGTTGGAGGAAGCGTGTCATGACTGGCTCACGGAGTGGTTGGCCGACAGCCGGCTCCAAGCGGCCATCTCGGCCTTGCTCAACCGCAAGCTCGCGCAGGCCCTCGGCATCTCGCCCGACCGGGCGATGACGGTGCTCGCCGAGACGCCGAAGCAGGAACGGGCACCGCTGATCGCTCGGGCCGAGGAACACCTGTCCTCGCCCCGGATCGCCCGCCTCCTCAGTTGGTGGGTACAGCACCCGCAGCGGGTCGGACGGGAGGCGATCCGGACCCTCGACCGGAGCTTGAGCGAGGTCGACCCCGATTTGGGCCTTCGCACTCTGAAGACGATGGCTGAGCTGTGCGTCCCGGATGAGCGACCGTGGTTGGTCACGGTTCCCCCGACACCACTGCCTGAGGATCCGGGCGAATGGCTGGATAGTGCCGGCCGGCGCATGCAAACCGTGTCCGATGTCCTGCCCGACTGGCCGACCCTGGTCGCCGCCCCCGAGTCTGTTTGGCGCGACACCCTCCACCGTTCGAAGGCCCCTGGTGACGCGATCACTCGCCTCCAGGCCGCCCTTCTCGAGCCGCTCGAGACCCCGGACCGTAGCGGGGAGGTCGTCGCTTTCTATGATCTCGACACAGGTCTGCGGAGCCTGTTGAGAGGGCAAGGCAGCGAGGGCCTAGCCGCCGATCAAAAGGCCGAAGCGCGGACGCCGGCGCTGGAGCCGCCCCGACCACCCAAGTTCGCGGCCGACCTCGTGCCAATGGACAGGACACCGCGCCCCACCGTAGACGGGAACCTTCTGCCCACCACCCGGCGCGAGTCTCCCCGCCCCGAGCGTTCATCAACCAAGGCCGCTCGTTCCGAAGGTGACCGGGAGCGGGACGGTGCGCCGCGCGACCAACACCCGCTGTTGGCCCGTCTCGAAGCCGACCCCACGACCGCGGGCCTCTTCGCCGAGGGCGTTCGGTTGGACGGCGGGTCCAGTACGCGTCGGGTCGAGGTGGCCCTGTACGCCACCGACCTCGAACTCGCCATCGAGTTCGACGAGAACTTTGCCCCAGCCAACCTCGAAGCCTACCGGCGCGACCGCACCAAAGACCTGTGGTTGCAGCGGCGAGGCGTATTGGTGATGCGCGTCCTGGCTTCGGACCTCGTCGAACGGCTCGAAGATGTCGCCCTGACGATTCGCGATGTCGTCCGCGAGCGGCGGATCCGCGGCCGAAGACGATAGCCGCGGCTGGACAAAAACGCGGACCGCCGAGATACCGGCCCCATGCTCATCCCCTGGCTGATGGCCGTACTCTCGGCGCCACCGACCTACGGGCCCGGTCTGTACCGGGGCGATATCCTCATTCCCACCGCGACGGTGACGGTGGCCCTGACGCTGCGCGTCCCGCTGACGGATGGATTTGTCGACATCCCCCAGCAAGGCCTTCGTCGCCATCCGATCAGCGCGCTCGTCACCGACAGCACCGCCCTGCGCTTCGATCTGCCCGGCGAACCGGGCGAGGCGCGTTTCGTGCTGCAGTGGAGAGACAGCCGTTTCGAGGGTATCTATAGCCAAGGTGACCGAAGCTACCCGGTCGCGCTCGCGCCCGTACCCGCCGCGACCCGGGTGACCGAGGCGCTGCGGGGCGTTCGCCGGGAGGTACGGGCTGCCCTGCAAGCGGACGGAGCCCCCAGCTTGGCCTACGCGGTAGTGCTGGACGGGCATCGTTCGCTTGAAGCGATGGGCCCGCCTTCGGTTGGCGCGCCGGGAAGCATCACGCCCGACACCCCGTTCGCCCTGGGCACCGTGACCCGCAGCGTCGTCAGCGTAGCGGTCGCGCGGCAGATCGAGGCCGACTCCAGTCGGATCTCGTGGCTGACACCGGTCGCCGACATCCTACCAAGGTTTCGGCTCGCCAGGCCGGACGGTGGCCTTTCGGTCACCGTGTCCGACCTGCTTGGCAACCGCGTTCCCTTCGCATCGCACGAGGTCCTCCGGCGCAGCTTGGCTTCGGCGGCTCCGGGGCAGGTCTTGAATCGAATGCGAGGCCTACCGACCGCCGAGGATTGGCCCGTCGTGACGAATGGCTTCTTTTCGCTCTCGGACGACCAAGCTCGCCAAACAGATTGGCCCTATGCGGTCCTGGGGCAATTGCTCCCCCAGCCCCCCGGCGTCGCGGACGGCGCGTCGGCGCTCGAAGACGGGCTGCTCAAGCAAGCCGACCTGACCATGTCGTACGATCGCTCGGCGTCCCGTGCGCGCGAACATCGGCTGGCGGAGGGCAAAGTGGTCGTCGATCCCGAGCCGGTGCAGGGGTTGCGAGTCGCGAGCGGGTTATTCGGGAGTGCTCGCAGCCTCGCCGCTTGGCTGCAGATCCACCTCGACCACCGGACGATCTCCGCCGAATCGTGGGCCCGACTGGAGGAACTCGAGGCCGGGGGATGGCGTCGCGGCAACCGACGCGGTCACCGCGTCCGACAGATCGTGAGCCGGGAGGGCGGCACTTCAGTGGCGTTGGTCCTCGCCCCGGATGACCGGGCCGGGGTGGCCGTTCTGACGAATCGAGGCGACAGCGATCTCGCCGAGCTGACCGCCCACCACTTGCTCGATCGCCTCCTCGGACTCGTGCCCCGGGTGAATCTCGCGTACGCGGCTCGAGAAGCGACGAGGACGGTCCCGAAGGTGCCTGCGTTGCCCGTTCGGGTCGGCAAGACTCGCCCCGCCCACCGGCGGGCCGACTATTTCGGCCGGTACACACATCCGGCGTACGGAGACCTCCTGGTGGCGGAAGATGAGCAACGACTCACCGTTCGCCTGGGTCCATGGACGAACCCGCTCACCCACTGGCACTATGAGACCTTCGTGTCGGAGCCGACCTCGCCCCCAGGCTTGCCCCAGGTTCCGTGGACGTTTCATACGGACGTCCGCGGCGTCGTCGTAGCCGTCGAGGCGCCCCTCGAACCGAAGCGACCGCCGTTGCGATTCGTTCGAACCGATCGGTAGGCGCTCGTCGAGGTTCGTGTTTTGATTTGATGGCCGTGGCCGTCGCCTTCTTCGACCTCGACAAAACGCTCATCTGCCGAAACTCGGGAACCCTCTGGCTTAAGAGGGAACTCTCGCTGGGGCACATTAGCTACTGGCAAGCATTCCGAGCTTTCTGGTGGGTGATTCAATACTCGATGGGGTACTCGGAGGTGGAGAAGGGCATCCGGTGGGCGATCCGCTCGTTGGACGGTGTACCCGAAGAAGAGATAAGCGGTCGGGTCGCTGCTTTCTACGAGGCGGACGTCAAGGACTTGTACCGCCCCGGAGGTCTCGAAGCGGTCGATAGGCACCGAGCTCAGGGCGATACGCTCGTGCTGCTGTCGTCGGCGTCGATCTATCTCGGCCGCTTCGTCCAGACCGCGCTCGACCTCGACGACGTCCTGTGCAGCGAGTTCGAAGTGGGGCCCGATGGGAACTACACTGGCGAACCCAAGCTGCCGCTATGCTACGGCAAAGGAAAGCTCGTCCTTGGGAATCAATATCTGCAAGCGCGCAATGAGTCCCTGCGGGAGGCGACGTTCTACTCCGACAGCATGTCGGATCTGCCGATGATGGCGGCGGTCGGACATCCGGTGGCGGTCAATCCCGACCCGAGACTCCGAAAGGAAGCGACAAGACGGGGATGGCCAGTCGTCGACTGGGGGCGACCTTAGCCGGTCGACGACGAATCATCCCTCGGGCTCGCACCGGTCGAATCAGCGGAATCGGTGGCGTCGATAGCGCTCGGTTTCGTTCCGGCGAGCGGGACCGGGTCGAAGGGCGGCTCTAGCAAGGTCACGAAAGTATCGCCTTGGCCCGACGGGTGGGTGGCTTCGCTGCGGTCGAGCCGAGCCCGCCGGTCGGCCCAGGTGGCTTGGTCGAGCCGATAGAAGGTGTACCGGTGCCCGTCGACGACCCAGCTATCGAAGGGTTTGTAGCCGAGCCTGCGGACGATCGCATCGGCGGCCCGGTTGTCTTCCCGGGTCCGCCAGCCCAACGCCTCGACCCGAAGATGCTCGAACATGTAGTGCGCCATTGCGTCGCACGTGTTGAACGCCGTCCACGCGTCGCGATGGCGGTGGTCGGGAATCGCGTATCCGTACTCCCAAAAGTCGAAGTCTCCGGTCGGTGGGAACATCACCACGAATCCGATCCGCGCTCGGTCGCGAACCCGATTCATCATGCCCACGACTAAGTTGCCCGTGCGATACGAGCGCATGATGCGAAGACGGGACGGACCGGACATGCCGAACATCTGCCAGACCTCGTCGACATCGAATTGATGAAACATCCACGAGAGGTCCTCGCTCTGAAGGGGCCTCAGATACACGGTTCGCCGTTGAATGCCGTACTCCATGGACTCGTGGACGCTACCGCGGTCGTCCTCATCACGAAAGGTCGCGGAGCACCGCCTCACCTCGATGCCCCACCCAAAGCCCACCGAACCCCACCGCCGCGAACTAAAGGGTGCAAACAACCGAGCCGAGAAGCGGTTCGGGATTTGCGTCCCGCACATCTAGTCCTGGCTTGGAGGGAGCCAGTACCGTACGCTGGGACGCGTGCGTGCTTGCCCGGCTTGCCTTTCGGTCTTCGCGAGTGAGCCGGAGTTTTGCGCGTTCGACGGAGAGCGACTTCAAGAGGAAGACGCCCTCTTCGGCCGGGCGATCGGCGGATATCGATTGGACGGTCTCATCGGCATCGGCGGGACCGGGTGCGTTTTTCGGAGCTGGAAGCTCTCGAGCGGTCAGCCCTGCGCCATCAAGATTCTCTATGGCGAGATGGCGACCGACCGGAGCGTCGCGGAGCGGTTTCGTCGGGAGGCGGAGGCCATCCGGGCCATCGATCATCCCAACGTTGTGAAGATTCTCGATGCCGGCCGCTCTCCAGCCGGGTTGACGTATCTGGTCATGGAGCTGGTCGAGGGCCCCACCCTGAGGTCGGTCATCGATGACGAAGCCCCGATCGACCCGCGGCGAGTGGGCCGCCTTGCCGAGCAGCTCGTCGCCGGACTGGCCGAAGCGCATCGACAGGGATTCGTTCACCGCGACCTCAAGCCAGGCAACATCATCGTCTTGCCCGACCGCCAGGGGCGGGAAACGGTCAAGATTCTCGACTTCGGGATCGTGGCCAGCCTCCAGAATCGGGATGCCGATGATCGGCTGACCAAGACCGGCTACATCGTCGGCACGCCGACCTATATGCCTCCCGAACAGGTCGACCCGAAGGCAGTGAGCGCCCAGGTCGACGTCTATGCCCTCGGCATCATTCTCTACGAGCTCCTGGCTGGCGCCCCGCCCTTCACCGGTACGCTCGAACAGGTGCTGGTCGCTAAGATGACGCAACGCCCACCGCCCCTCCCGGGGGCGGGGGAGCTCGGCGACCTCGTTCTGTCGCTGATCGAGCCAGAGCCGTCGCGCCGTCCCGCCAACGCGCTGCGGGTGAGCGCGGAGCTGAGCCGACTCAGCTTGTTGAGCGCCGAACCGGCGACCGTCCGGGCCGACGCCATCGACGACGACTGGTCGAATGGCCGAGTTCCGATGCCCTCGGGCCCGACCGAGCCCTATGAGGCCATCGACACGAAGGTGGTCCACTGCGCCTCCCTCGGCGCCGATTTGCAGGAGTCCGGCCAAACGGTAGCCACCGTGTTTACGCCGGTAGCGGAGAGCCCGTCCGATAGCGGAGATACCGCCGCGACCTATGAAGGGCCCCCGACGTTCGATGACGCTCCGGCGTTCGACAACACCGGGGCCGAGGTGGTCGAACCGGCATCTCTCGTCGGGCGCGACGACGGCGGCGAACGTCCCCCGCTCACCGTGTGCGCCCCGGAAGGTACGTCGATCGCCAACGGCCGGGCTTGCCCTGCCCCGACGTCACCGACCGCCGTCGCGGTGGTGTCGCAGTTCGACCCCCGCATGCCCGCCGCGACTCGAGCTCCGTCGCCACCGGCGCTCGGCCCCAACCCGCGGCCGTCCGGGTCGCGATCATCGCCGCTGCGCGCCGAGTTCGAAATCCAATACCCGCGCCCGACCGGACGCCCGCCTCCGAGTTCCAGGCTCGGACCGCGGGCCTCGAATCCCGTCGACACGAAGCCTCCCTTGCTGCCCCTTCGCCATCCGAGCCGGGTCCGCGGGTCGGGGCTTCGACGGGCCGCGCACTCGCCCCCTTCCGCCGGCCCGACGTCGGCGGGCCCCAACTCGACGTCGGCGGGCCCCAACTCGGCGTCGGCGGGCCCCAACTCGGCGTCGGCGGGCCCCAACTCGGCGTCGGCGGGCCCCAGCTCGGCGTCGGCGGGCCCCAACTCGGCGTCGGCGGGCCCCAACTCGACGTCGGCGGGCCGCAACTCGACGTCGGCGGGCCGCAACTCGGCGTCGGCGGGCCCCAGCTCGACGTCGACGGGCCGCAACTCGACGTCGGCGGGCCGCAACTCGGCGTCGGCGGGCCTCAACTCGACGTCGGCGGGGTCCGACTGGGTTGCGCCGACCGCCATCGTCCTGCTGCTGACCTTGTCCGCGCTGCTCGGGTTCTTGCTCGCCAGCCGACGAGAATCCGCGCTCCCGGACCGACCGATGATGGAAGCCCCGGTGGCGCGGCCGGCCGGTTCGCCGGCTCCCTGAGCTGCGCTGGATTCGGCGCAGCTTCTTTGCAGCAAGACGGTGACGTCGCTTGTCCGACCCGACGCGGGCCCCTTACGCATGATGCCGTGCGATTGGCGGTTTTGAGCGACCTCCACCTCGGTGCAAAAGATCGGCTCGACCGCTTTGCACGGGCCGACGAAGCCGAGGAACGCCTGGTATCGACCCTTCGGGAGCTCGAGCGCGAGGTCGACCGAGTCGTCCTTCTCGGAGACATCTTCGAAACCCTTCGGGGCGTCGTACCCGGCACCCGGTCCGAAGAACTGAACAAAGCGCTTCGCGCCTACCCAGAGATCGCTCGGCGAGTCCTCGACGACCCCCGGTATACCTTCATCTTTGGCAACCACGACCTGGTGGCCCGCCGAACGCTCGGAGCCCCGGAGTTCTACGCCGTCGAGTCTAAGGGCCGACGCGCACTCTTCTTTCATGGGCACCAAGCCGACTGGATATCCCGCGGTGAGGCCCGGCTCAGCCACGTCGCCCTCTGGGTCTCGGGCCTGCTGGAGCGCGTGGGCGTGGGCGTCACCCAGTGGTCCGACCGTTACCGACACATTCCGCCGGCCCCTGACCAGAAGGGACCGATCACCGCGATCGAGTCAAAGGCGCTCGCGATCGGGCGGTCGATGGGGGCCGACATCGTGGTCAACGGCCACACTCATCGCGCGATTCGTCACGACGTCGGCGATCAGATCTACTTGAACAGCGGCACCTGCCTGCTCGGAAACCTCGAATATGTGCTGCTCGACCTCGAGGCAGACCGATACGAGATTCACCAGTCGAGCACTCCTCCCATCTCCGCGACCGGCGTCCGCGGCAAGAGCAAAGACGGCCTGCAGGCCGCTTGTTCAGGTTGACGACGACGGGAGCAGCAGAACCTTCCCCACCTGTTCGCTTCTATCGAGAACCCGGTGCGCTTCGGCCGCCTCGGCGAGCGGAAATCGGTGGGAGATCACGGGCCGAATCTTGCCCTCGGTGAACCACGGCCACACGTGCTCTCGCAGCGCCCGGGCCAATCGCCCTTTTTCGGCCACCGGCCGGCGTCGAAGCGTAGACCCGGTGAGCGTGATGTTCTTGAGAAGGATCGGCACGAGGCTGATCTCGGCCTGGGGACCCCGCATGAATGCGATCGTGACATGGCGACCGTTTCGCGCCATGCAGTCCATGTTGCGGGACACGTAGTCACCCCCCACCATGTCGAGGACCACGTCAACGCCGCGGCCGTTGGTGAAGGCGTTGGCCTCGGTGACGAAATCCGACGTTCGGTAGTTGATCGCGAGGTCGGCGCCGAGCTCCATGCACCGCCGGCAACGTTCGTCGCTTCCCGCCGTGACGATCACCTTGCCCCCGTAGGCCTTGACCAGCTGGATAGCGGTCGTGCCAATGCCGCTGGCCCCCCCGTGACACAAGAGGGTGTCCTTCGTTTCGAATCGACCGAGCTCGAACACGTTCGCCCACACGGTGAAGAAGGTCTCCGGCACGGCGGCCATGTCGATCATGTCGACGCCATCGGCCACCGGTAAACACTGCGGCGCCGGTGCCACGCAGTGACTCGCGTACCCGCCCCCAGCCAGCAGCGCCGCACAGACATCCCCGACCGACCAATCCTCTACGCCTGCGCCGACCGCAACGATACGCCCCGAGACCTCGAGCCCCGGGATGTCGGTGACGCCCGGCGGCGGCGGGTACCGACCCTCGCGCTGCATGACGTCGGGCCGGTTTACGCCGGCCGCCGCCACCTCGATGAGCACTTCGCCCTCGCCGGGGGTCGGCATCGGGCGGGTAGACGGCTTCAGGACCTCCGGTCCGCCGGGTGTCGAAATCTCTACCACCGACATGGCATCGGGTTGGCTCATATCGGTCGTGCTGCCCCATCGGCTTCGCTGCGGCAAGTCCAGTGCTGATAGAGCGCGCCATCCACGAAACCCCATCGACGATAGTAGTCCCGGGTTCCTACGGCGCTTATCACGCTCAGTCTTCGGTAGCCTTCGTCGACGGCGATCGCCTGGGCCAGCTCGATCAGGCGTCGGCCGAGACCTCGATGCTGGGCGTTGGCACCGGGCGCGCCTTCTCGAGAGAACGAAGCCACCGAGCCGTACACGTGTAGCTCTCTCAATAAAGCCGCGTGCTCGAGCTCCGGCAGCGGCGACGGCTTCGCCGGAAGGGTCAAGCGGAGGAAGCCAGCAAGGTGCCCGTCGGCGTCGACGAGCTGCAAAAAACGCTCTCGCCCGACTGACGAGCCGTAGGCCACGACCTCCAGACGCAGCGCTCCGAGGTCGATCGGTCTGGTCTTGACCTCGCGAGCGCGAATGTCGTTCAGCCGCCAGCCGCGGCGGCGCGCTTCGGCTTCGGCGATCTCTCGAAAGTTCGACTGCTGATTGCCCACCACGATGTCGTGAGACGGTATGTCCCGAATCACCCGATTCAATCGGCAGTACGGCGGGGTCGCGGCGAGGCCGTACGACACCACCCGCAGGAGCTCTCGTTCGGAGTACGGCCGCCACGATCCCTGGTGGTACAGATTCATGAGCTCCGCCGTCTCGAGCAAGCTGCACGGATAGAGCTTGAGCTCGTCAGGCCGAATGCTCGGGTCGGCCCATAACCTTCGGAAGTCCTCGATGTCATGGTCGGGGTCGGAGCCGTAGAGATTGGCCATCCAGTGGCCCTGCAGCTTGAACCCCAGCTGACGCAGAAGCGTCATCGCGCGGCGCCCCGTCTGGACGTCGTGGCCCCGTTGATTCAGTGACAGGACATCGTCGGACAGCGACTGCAGACCGACCTGAATCTTGGTGGCCCCCAAGCGGCGAAGCCGAACCCCTTCCTCGACCGTGACGTGGTCCGGTCGCGTCTCGAGCACCAACCCCACGCAGCGGGTTCGGCTGGATTCGTTGAGGAGATGAGCACGCTCGAGACGAGGCCAGTCTTCGGCCCGGGGCGGAGCGTCAGGGTGCGCCTCCCGACTGCGCAGGAAGGCCGACACGACCCGGTTGTACGTGCCGGCGTCGATCCGAGCGGGCTCCGGCGCGACCACCGATTCGAAGTCGAGGCCCGCCGGCGCGGGCAGGTCTTGGTCGTCGGCAGCAACCCGATGAAAGTCGTTCATCGCCTCGAAGCAGCGGGTGATGAACCAGACTTGGTACGCCCCCGGATAGAACGACCAGGTGCCGCCGAGGATTATGAGCTCGACTTTGTCGAGCACGTGACCGTTATTGTACAGCGCCTTGAGGCGAGACGTGGTCTGCGCGTACGGATCGAACCGATTCTGCGCCGCCCGCTGAGCGCCGGGTTCCATCGACAGGTAGCTCTTCGGCATTCGAACGTCGTTCGGGCAGAAGACGCAGCGACCGGGACACGGAAACGGCTGGGTCAGGACGGTGATCGGCGCGACCCCGCTCGCCGTGCGGACCGGCTTCATTCGGAGCTTGTGGGCCAAGTCCGTAGCATCCCAACCGTACTGACCGGCAAAGCGGCGAGCCCCGGTGATCAGCTCGGCTTTCGAGAAGCTCTCACCCGGTGCCTTGGGGAATCGGTGCAGGATCTTGTTAAGCTG
Source organism: uncultured Myxococcales bacterium (assembly GCA_964519665.1). Taxonomy (GTDB): domain Bacteria; phylum Myxococcota; class Kuafuiibacteriia; order Kuafuiibacteriales; family Kuafuiibacteriaceae; genus JANQQN01. The sequence goes on along the minus strand of CAZFIV010000003.1, from coordinate 132,233 downwards.
GCGCGCGTCGACCGACGGAATCCGGTCGAGCTCGTCGATCACCCGCCGCAGCTGCGACTGGTGGGCGATCGGATCGAAGTCTCGGCCAGTATATCGGGTCATGCCGAGGCACAGAGTGGACGATGCGACCGCCGAACGGCTAGTGGCCATCAACCGAGAGTTCTACGCGCGTTTCCATTCGGCGTTTGACGAGACCCGGACCCGCCCTTGGCCCGGGTGGAACCGCATCCTCTCGATGACCCGGCCACGCCGAGTGCTCGACCTGGGCTGTGGCAATGGGCGCTTCGCCCGCTACCTGGCCGCTCGAACCCCTCACCCGATCGCTTACGAGGGGTGGGACGAGAGCGAGGCCCTGCTCGCCCGAGCCCGCGAGCGAGTCGGAGGCGTGGATAACGTGCGGGCGACGTTTCGAAACGTCGACCTCCTCGCCCCGCCCTGGCCCTCCGCATCGGCCGACTTGGTCGTCGCGTTCGGAGTCATGCACCACATTCCGTCCCAGCGGCGGCGCCGGCGGGTGCTGGAAGAGGCCTTGGCCCGCGCGAGCCCCGGAGGCCGGTTGGTGGTCTGCTTTTGGCAGTTCGCCCCCGACTCGACGCCGCGGGTGGCGGTGGCCGACTGGCGGGAGGCCCACATCGACCCGGCCGAGGTCGAAGCCGGGGACCACCTCGTGCGCTGGCGAAGAGGCGGCGAAGGGCTCCGATACTGCCACCACACGAGCGTGGCCGAACTCGATGCCCTCGTGCGCGACCTGCCGGCCGACGAAGAGGCTCGGTTCTCCAGCGACGGCGCCTCCGGGGATCTCAATCTCTATCTCGTCCTCAAGGCACCGACGGCGTAGGGAGGGAGATTCCGAGCTTCTCGAAGTCCTTGCGGGCGGCCTCGGCCCACCCGCGATTCGCCGCCGGGCTCGCCGGGCTGGGGTGAAGGACTCGCCCCACCGGTCGGCCGTCATCGTTCACCTTCCGCAGCCGGTTCTCGGCGAACTGTCCGACCCCCACCAGGAACTCCGGGTCCATGCAGGCGATCGTTCGACGCAGGGCTTCGTCACATCGCGCCTCGAGGGGCGCCCGCTCCTGCGCAGGCAGCTTGTCGGGCGTGCGGTTCTTGCCCGAGGCCTCCATGAAGACCAAGGGACAATAGTTCGCGACGAAGAAGCGCTGAAAGAACACCTCGGACGGCCCGAAGGTCTCCTTTGCCCAGCCCCACAGCCGCGCTCCGCTCACTTCGCTGCGAGCGCACGCGAAGCCTTCGACGGCGCGCTTCGGGTGCTCGGGCTCAGGCTTACCGACCGGACTCTCCAATCCCATCCAGTCCCGAACCAGATTGACCTCACCGAACGGGACACCGGTTTGGGCCATCCCGAATGGGCCAGGGTTCATACCCAACATCAACACCTCGCGAGGGCCATCGAACTGCCGGAGATACCGCTCGTGAGGAGCCCAGGCGTACTCGAGCGGATTGTAGACGTGGGTCACCGGCGGCCCGAATCGAAGCGGCGTGAGCTCTTGCGCCAGCCATCGCGAAACATCAATCAGCGTTTTCATACCCTCGGCCCTCCAGGACCTGCTCGCAGAGATCGGCCTGCTGCTCCAGGTCTTGGGTCTCCTTTTCCCAGTACGACTCGGTGTTGAAATGGGGGAACGCGGGTGGAAACGCCGGGTCTTTCCAGCGACGGGCGATCCACGCCGCGTAGTGGATGTAGCGGAGCGCCCGCAGCGGCTCGACGAGCTTCAGCCACCGAGGGTCAAAATCCCGAAACTGCCGGTAGGCTTCGATGAAGACGTCGCGCTGATGCTCGCCCCGCTCGTCCTGGTCAGGGACCAGCAGCCACACGTCCTGAACGGCCGGCCCCATCCGGAAATCATCGAAGTCGAGGAAGAACCACCCCTCCCGGCCGTCGAGCAAATTTCCATGATGGCAGTCGCCGTGGACCCGGAGCAGCGGAACGCCCTCGGCGAGGGTCTCGTACACTTCCGCAATCCGGTCGACGGCCTCGGCGTACCGATCGATATACTGCGGCGGCAGAAACCCGTGATCCTCGAGATACTGATAGGCGTCGTCGCCGTACGTCACCGCGTTGAGCTCCGGGCGATGCTGGGCCGGTTTGATCGCTCCGACGTTGTGAATTCGGGCGACCAGCCGCCCGAGGATCGCCACCTGTTCATCGGTCAGCTCGCCGGGGGAACGGCCCCCAGTGCGCGGCCAGATGCCGTACCAAATGCCTTCGACTTCGTGGAGCGTGTCGCCGTCATCGAAGGTCAACGGGGCGCAAACCGGAAGCTCGGCCGCCTTCAGCTCGAGGAGGAACTCGTGTTCCTCACGGATCGCATCAGGCGACCACCGGCCGGGCCGGTAGAACTTGACGACGACGTGGCTGTCGTCCTCGAGCTTCAGATCGTAGACCCGATTCTCCATGCAGTGCAGCGCCATGATGTGGCCCGTCGGATCGAACCCGGCAGCTTCGACCGCTCGAAGAACCCAGTCGTAGGTCAGGCCCAAGAATAGGTCGCTCATTGGGAGATCTCTTTACGCCAGGTCCACTGAGTCGTCCGCGAAAAAGGTTCGCCTCGAGCATCGGTGATGGTTTCGCCGCCGGGCGCTCGGCGGGCCTCGGTGCAGCTCGTGTTGCGCGGCTCACGTGGTCTCGCGCACTGTGAAACGACGAACGTATGCCTTGACGTGCAGGCCAACCTGCTTCACCCTGCTCTGCAAGCATGCTTTTCCAATAAGCATCTCATCCCTCGGTCGAAGTCATCGGGTCGCGGCGTCCTCGTTCCCAGCGGGTCGCCGTGTCCTCGAACTCCGACCCTTTGGCGCTCGCTCCCCGCGAGGCCCTGGGCAGACCGCGCGCACCCAACTTTCAACGACGCGATGACCAGGCGGTCACGGCGTCGCTTCGCTTTCGTAGCGGCTGCCGTCGCTGCGTGGGGAGGGATCCATGAGCTCTCGAAGCTTCGAGCATCCGCTGCACCGTCAGCCAGCGGTGGCCGCGGTGATGCAACTGATCGACACCATCCCCGACGCTTCACATGGACGGGGAGGCGTACAAGCAACCCTCGTGCAGGTTCGAGCGCTCATGCGCCTCGAGGCCTGGGCGACCGACCGATTCGACTTGAGCGGTGCCCCCGGCTACGCCCAGCGGCTGGCCGACCAACTGCGCGAATACCTACCCGAGCTCGACCGGTACGTCGCGCTCCCGGAGCCACTGGCCGCCGTGCACCGAATCGACGAGCACGATGCCGAGCTGACGGAGGCGGCTCGACTCGCCAACACGGAGGGTCCGAGTCAGGCCCAGGCGTTCGTAGCGCAGTCCGCCCGACCATCACTGGCGGCCCGCCGAGTCGCCGCCGAAGGCTGCTGGCCCAGCGTCAAGCCAGCTTTCGTCGGCCGGCTCGATGGCGACCTCGGCCCCGGGGCCTACCCACCTTCCATCCTGCTGGCGGAAGCGCTGGCGGAAAAGGGACGGTGGATCGACGCCCACCGCGTCGCCTCCCAGCTTCCGCCTCGTCGGGCGCTGGTGGCCCGCAAGGCCATCGTCCGGCAGCAGGCGGTCGCCGGCCTCGGGCCCGGCGTTCTGTCGGCCGACTTGCTCGACGAGTACCTGTGGGCATCGGCCCGAATCGCGGCCGACCGCGACAACGTGGCGGCGGCCCAGGAGCTCGTCGACGAGATGCAAGACCGCCGTCGGCGAGCGGTCGCTCATCACGAGGTGCTGGCTCGGGCAGGCCAGCTCGCTTCGTGCTCGGCGGTGTTGGTCCAGACCGAAGGGTCCATGGGGCCCGGTGACGCGCAGCTGATGCGGGCCGAGCTGGCCGCCGCCGCCGGACGACCGGTGGCGGCATGGGCACACTTGGTGGCGGCGGCGACCGGACCTCGTCGCGATACACAGTACTGGGTCGAAGGCGTGCGCCCCGACCTGAAGATTGCGCAGCAGCTGCTGTACGTGATGCTGAAACTCGGCCACTGCGAGGCGTGGCCGTGGGGACGACGCCGGCAAATCGAGCTGCTCGACCGGCTCGATGCCGTCTACCCGGTTGTCTTGCGGCTGGCCCATCGCCAGGTCCGAGAACGACTGGACGACGGCGTCGTACGACCGGCCTGGCTCAAAGCACGGCTTCGGCAGGCGATGTATATTCGGTCGTTGGAGCGGATCGACCTGACGACGTTCTCGCGACAGCTCCACCTCGCCCCTGAGGCCGACGCGTTCATCCGAGGGCTGATGGGCGACCTGGCGTTCAGCGACGCACTTTCGCGCGACCCCAGCGACCCTGTACGGGCGATGTACGACGACGGGCTGGCCCGCTCCCCGCGGGCCGCCCGTCGTCGCACGGGCCTTTTGCAGGCGGCCCGGCGAGCGCTTCAGGCTGGCCTGCGAGGCGTTCCGACCGCCGTTGAGGCGGCCGAAATCCGCCTGACCACGATGGCTCATCTGGGCGGCGACCGGGTCCGAAGAACCCTCCGCCATCATCTCGATCAGACCGCGGTCGAGCACCGCCTTCACGGAGCGATGACCCGCGCGATGATCCGCGTCGATGGGCGGGGTTGGCTCGCTAAACTGTTCGCCGAACCCGAGCGCTACGGCAATCGGTTCGGCGCCACCGACCTCCACCAAGCCCTCGAGAACGCGACCCTTACGCCGCGAGGCTTCGCCCAGGCGGTTCGCGCCCTTCACGAAGCGGTCGGGGGCTCCATTCAAGGTGATCCGGATCCTTGGTGGTATGCGCTCTGCGCGCTGTGGTGGTCACGTCACACGAGCCCTCCCACCGACGGGATCGTGCGCTGGATGGCGATCCAGCCCCCCGACACCCTCCGGCAGGGTCCGCGGCGCACGCTGGCGCACTTCGATGACCGACGAGCGACCCTCGGCCGGATCGACCAGACAGGAATGCTCGCTGATCTGGATCGAGACCCATCGGCCCTGGCCAACCTGTTGCTGACCAACCCGCTGCCCCGAGGTTACGGGCCGGTATGGTCGATCAAACACTGGCAGCGGCTCGTGGATCGACTCGCCGGGCGTGCACAGCCGATCGGATGGCCGGATGAGAGGATGGTCGCCGCTTGGGCCCAGGACCGCCCGCTCGACGTCGGCGCGAGCCTATGGTCGGGACGCCCCCCGCTGCCCGAGCTGGACCGGCCTTTGTCCGTCGACGGAACGCCTTACAAGCTCTTCTATCTCGACAAATGCCGAGATGCAGTGAGGTTCTGGCGGTTCGCGGACACCGTGCCGTGTTGCTTCAACAGCCGCTACGGTTTCTATCGACGAGGCGATACGCAAAAACAGGTTCTCCAACTGTGGCGGGATCCGCTCAGCTTCTGCTTCGAAGTGCGGATCCGCGACGAGGTCGCCGGCTTCGTCTTCGGCGGGTTCGGCCGTACCGAAGGCCTAGACGTGCTCCTTCTGAACGGGATCTATCTCCGCCGATCGTCGTGCGCGCGAACGCGCGCTGCGATCATCGATACCATCGCTCGGGTGTTGGTCGAACCACTGGGGCTGAAGGGGATAGGCGTCGCGAACGTCAACCGCGGCTACGGGCGGCTACCGCCGTCGTTCCAGCGAAAGCGGCGGATGCTGTGGCGGTTTCGGGCCCTCGTAGGCGTCGACGGAAAGCGTGAGACCTCCGCGTTCGACGATATCTCGAACCACGTCAACCAATGGGGCCTGGTCGATCTCTATTGGCGGAAGTAAGAAGGCCGTCCCGAGTCAGCCCTCTTTCTTCTCGGATTCGCCCTCGTCATTGTCCGGAAGCTTTGGCTGGTCAGACAGCTGGCTGCTCAACTCGTTAGCGCTCTTTCGAAGGCCGACCATCATCTGTCCGAGGTATTTGCCCACCCGCGGCAGCACCGCCGGCCCGGCCACCACCAAGACGATGCCCCCGATGACCAGTAGCTCGAAGGGACCAAAGCCGAAGATCGCGAGAATCATCGTCGATAGAGTCGATCATGGGCATCGAAGAGCCCAGCTTTTTCTGTGCCCGGTCCTTCTAGTTCGGGGCCCCGGAAGGCTCGACAGAGGGCGTAGCGAGGAGAAAGGGAGCGATCTCCGCATCGAACGACGATCCATCGCCTCGATGCATCCGGTAGCTGCCGTGCATGGTGCCCCACGGCGTCTTGAGGCTACACCCTGACGTGTACTCGAAGGACTCGCTCGGGCCGAGAACGGGCTTCTTGCCGACGACCCCTTCGCCCCGAACCTCTTCGATCTTGTTGCTCGCATCCGTGATCACCCAGTGTCGGGTGCGCAGCTGAACCTTCTGTCCGGATTCATTGGTGATCTTCACGGTATACGCAAAGACGAACCGGCCGTTCTCCGGCGTCGACTGCTGGGGAAGGTACTTCGACTGGACCTTTATCCGAATGCCTTCAGTCACCACCTCGGACATAGGCCTTCGAGGATGCCGAGGGGCGAGATACACCGCAACCGCTTTGTCGACCGAGTGAGCCGTCACTAGGCGCCGGGACCCGCTGGCGGCCGACCACCGGCAGTCCTTCACGCCCGTGGGCCCTGCAAAGCGCGGTTTTCCACTAGTACTTCGCGCCGAGAGTTTCGATACCTCTGGAGCGAAGTACGCGAGCGGAGCGCAAGCGAAGCGATCCTAGGGTCGTAGGCTAGGTGTGAGGGTGCAAACAACCGAGCCGCGAGCGGATCGGGATTTGCGTCTCGCACCTCTCGTCGCGGGCGCCGGGGCGCCGCTGAACTCGTCTGCCAGCCAGGCTGACCTACGCGCAGCGAGCGAGACGGGCGAAGACGAGCGGGTGCGATTCAGTCGCGCCCGCCCGCGGACTTCAAACGGGGCGGTCTATCCTTGGAGCGGGGCCGTCGACCGGGTGTCGTGCATCCGCTGCAGATAGTGCCGCATCATGCGTACCGCGGCCTGGAAAGCGTCGCGAACGGCGACCAACAGGTCTTCATGAGCCGCGTCATCCTTGTGGTCCCGGCTCACGACGAGGACATCACCCGGTACGCGAATCTCGATATGGACCGCATAGTGATTCCCTTTGTTGTGGCGCTTGTGCGGCGCCTCGACGGCTACCCGGCAGCTCGAAATCCGATTCGAGAGCTGAAAGAGCTTCTCCGCCCGCTCATAGATCGCTCGGTCGCTCGCCGAGGTCGGCTCCATGCCGTGGTAGGTAATCCGGACGTGTTCTCTCATGCTCTCAACTTCAGCAAGAAAGGAACCAAGCCGCACTTCATTGGCCAACGGTGCTCCACGTTACCGTCACGTACCTGACTTCTTGCGCCAACGGAACGACCGGTAAGCCCGGGGGCATTCAGCCTAGATCTGCTACCCTGCGCTGGTGAAGCTCACCATCTTGGGGTCGTCGGACGCGTTCAATTCATCCGGACGCTGCCACAGCTGCTACCTGATCGAGGGACCCGGATGCGGACCGATCATGGTCGACATCGGGGGTACCGGGCTCCTCGCCTTGAGAAAGGCGGGACGGGCGCCCAGCGAACTAAGAGGACTCGCGATCACCCACCTTCACGGTGACCACATCGGCGGTCTGCCCTTTCTGCTGATCGACGCCGCTTACAACGCGCCCCGCACGGAGAGCCTGCCGATGGTCGGACCGATCGGACTCGCGGAGAGAATGAATACCCTGTTCAAAGCAACCTACCGCGAGCTGCACGAGATGAAGTTGAGCTTCGACTATCCGACGACCGAGATCGCCCCAGGCGAGTCCGCAACCGTAGCGGGCTTTCACGTCCGGGGGTTTTTAGCCGACCACATGGATCCGCCCGACCGGCCCCTGAGCTTGCGGGTCACGGCGTTGGACGGCAAGGTCATCACTTTCTCCGGGGATACGGCGATGAATCCGCAACTGTTGGCCGCGGCCGACGGGGTCGACATGTTGGTGGCCGAATGCTCGGCGCTCGTCCCACCGATCGGGCGACACTGCACATGGGAAGATTGGAAAGTCACCTTGCCAACCCTGACCACCCGCCGGGTCGTGCTCAGCCATCTGAATCACCGCGTACGTGACCGCATCCCCGACTTGCTCGCCGAGGTACCGGCGAACGTCGAGGTGACGTTCGCCGACGACGGCATGGTTTTCGAAGTCTGATGATCAGGCGTTGGCGATCTTGCGCAGCACGGTGTGCAGGATGCCGCCGTTTCGGAAGTATTCGACTTCGACCGGGGTATCGATGCGGCAGGTAACATCGAAGGTCACCTTGCTTCCGTCGGCCTTCGTCGCCGTCACCTGAACACCCTGCAGGGGCTCGACTTTGTCGTCGATGGCGACGTCGAAGGCTTCCGTACCATCGAGGCCGAGGCTGTCCGACGAGTCGCCCGCCTTGAACTGCAGCGGAAGGACGCCCATGAAAACGAGGTTCGAGCGGTGGATACGCTCGAAGCTCTCGGCGATGACCGCCCGAACGCCAAGCAGGAAGGTGCCCTTGGCCGCCCAGTCACGGCTCGACCCCATACCGTAGTCCTTGCCGGCCAAGACCACGAGCGGCGTGCCTTCGGTCTTGTAAGCCATCGCTGCGTCGAACACGGTGGTGACCTCACCCGGCTCCACGTCACCGTGGGCGCGGGGCCCGAAATACGTGGTAAAGCCACCTTCCGTTCCCGGCGCCAGCTGATTGCGCAAGCGAATGTTAGCGAAGGTTCCGCGGGTCATGACGCGGTCGTTGCCACGCCGCGACCCATAGCTGTTGAACATCGTCTGCGGAACGCCTTGGTCGATCAGGTACTTTCCGGCCGGGCTGTCGGCCTTGATCGCCCCCGCTGGCGAGATGTGGTCGGTGGTCACGCTGTCCGCGACCTTGACCAACACTTTGGCGCCAGAGATGGGGCCGATCGCGGAGACATCCTTCGACATGCCGACAAAGAACGGCGGCTCCTGAACATAGGTGCTCTTGTCATCCCACGCGTAGACATCCGATTCGGTGACGCTCACCGCCTGCCACTCCTCAGGGCCTTTATCGACTTCGGCGTACCGCGACGTGAACTGATCGGTCGTGACGCAGGCCTCCATGATCTCCTTGATTTCGGCGTCGGTCGGCCAGATGTCCTTCAGGAAAACATCGCGGCCATCCGAAGTCTTGGCGAGCGGCTCAGTGGTCAGGTTGACATCGACGGTACCCGCCAAAGCGTACGCGACGACCAGCGGCGGCGACGCTAGATAGCTCGGCTGAACGTCGGGGTTGACGCGCCCTTCGAAGTTTCGATTGCCCGACAAGACCGCGGCGGCGGCGAGATCGCCGGCCCGAATCGCAGCCGACACCTCGGGAATCAGCGGACCCGAGTTGCCGATGCACGTCGTGCAGCCGTAACCAACCGTGTGAAAGCCGATCGCGTCGAGGTCCGCGGTCAAACCTGCCTTGTCGAGGTAGTCGGTCACTACCCGCGACCCGGGCGCGAGCGAGGTCTTCACCCAGGCCTTGCGGGTCAGGCCGAGCTGCCGAGCCTTGCGCGCAACCAATCCTGCAGCCACCAAGACCGACGGGTTCGACGTGTTGGTACACGACGTGATAGCCGCGATGACCACCGCTCCGTCAGTGAGCGTATGGGTCTGGCCCTCGAGCTCGAACGCCTGGCTCCGCACGGTCTCATGGCCGTAGGTCTTTTCGCGGTCGAGCGACCACTGGCCCTTCATGTCGGACAGCAGGACTTTATCCTGCGGACGCTTGGGGCCCGCCAGCGACGCCTGGACCGAGCCGAGATCGAGGGTCAGGTTGTCGACGTACTCGATGGGCTGCCGGTCGTCGCGCCACAGACCCACGGCCTTGTAATATTGTTCAACCGTTTGCACGAGCTTTTCGTCGCGACCGGTTCGACGCAGGTACTGGAGCGTTTGATCGTCGACGGGGAAGAAGCCCATCGTCGCCCCGTACTCGGGGGCCATGTTAGCGATCGTCGCGCGGTCGGGAAGGGACATGCTGTCGAGCCCGGAGCCGTAGAACTCGACGAACTTCCCGACCACGCCCTTCTTTCGAAGCATCTGAGTCACCGTGAGCACGAGGTCGGTGGCGGTCGCCCCTTCGGTCAGTTGGCCGGTCAACTCGAAGCCGACGACCTCCGGCAGCAACATGTAGATCGGCTGGCCGAGCATCACCGCCTCGGCCTCGATTCCGCCCACACCCCAGCCGACGACGCCCAGTCCGTTGATCATCGTCGTGTGAGAGTCGGTGCCGACCAGCGAGTCGGGATAGACCTCGGTCTCTCCGCCGACCTCTCGTCGAAGGATACAGCTCGCGAGGTACTCGAGGTTGACCTGGTGCACGATGCCGGTGGCCGGCGGTGCAACCTTGAAGTTCTCGAACGCACTCTGTCCCCACTTCAGAAACTCGTACCGCTCGCGGTTACGTTCGAACTCCTTCGACGCGTTGATTTGCAGGGCATCTTTTGAACCGAAGGTATCGACCTGAACCGAGTGATCAATGACCAGATCACAAGGAACCTGGGGGTTGATACGCTTGGGGTCGCCGCCGAGACGATGCATCGCGCTGCGGAGCGCAGCCAGGTCGACGACCGCGGGAACCCCCGTGAAGTCTTGCAGGACCACCCGACCCGGCTTAAAGGGGATCTCGACCTCACCTACGTTTTTGGCGTCGTAAGCCGCAATCTTCCGGACGTGCTCGTCGGTGATCGCGAACCCATCGACGTTGCGAAGCACCGCCTCCAGCAGGACGCGGATCGAATAAGGAAGCTTCTCGACGTGGCCGACCCCGGCCGCCGATAACGCTTTGAGGTCGTAGGCTTTGAGCCTGCCGAGGGGGGTGTCGATCGACTTCGCTGCCTTGAAGCTATCGCTGGTCATCGACCGCAGACGCTACGCCCCCTCGACCTGCGATTCAACGGCGCCCTGACCGCGGATTCAGTCTGAGCCATCGTGGTGGACCTCGGAAATCCGGTTGGGTTAGGTCCCATATCATGGGCGAATCCGGTACGTTACCGACGAGTAAGCGAGGCCCTGGCAGCGCCTCGAACGCTGACGAAAACGATCGCCTGGTTTGCGTGACCGGCGCCTCGGGCTTCATCGGAACGCACGTCGTGCGGGCCCTCCTCGAGCGCGGGTTTCGCGTCCGGGCGACGGTGCGTTCCCCCGACGACCCCGCCAAGGTCGCCCACCTTCGCGCCCTCGGCGACCCCGGCGACCTCGACATCTTCGGGGGCGATCTTCAGGTGCCGGGCAGCTTCGACGCCGCGGCCCATGGATGTCGGTACGTCGTCCACACGGCGTCTCCGGTCATGATCAACGCCCGGGACCCCGAGCGGGACATCGTCGGACCCGCCGTCGAGGGGACTCGGAACGTCCTCGATTCGGTGGTCCGAGCCGGCTCGGTCCGGCGGGTCGTGCTGACCTCCTCGATCGCCGCCGTCTACGACCTCGAACGTTCGGAAGACCACGTGTTCACTGAATCCGATTGGAATGAATCGGCCACTCGCAGTGATCTACCTTATCCGAAGTCGAAAGTGCTCGCCGAGCGGGCGGCCTTCGATTTCCGGAACGGTCTGCCCGTATCGAAGCAATTCGAATTGACAGCTATCAATCCGACCTTCGTGCTCGGACCGGTGACCGCCCGCATCCATCTTCGAACCAGCCCGGGTCTCGTGTCGGAACTGCTGAATGGTAAGCTGCCGGGACTGCCGAACTTCTTGTTCAACCTGGTCGATGTTCGAGACGTGGCCGAAGCCCACTTGCGGGCGATGCTCCGCCCGTCGGAGTTGCTCGCCCCCCGGTATATCTGCCACGCGGACCAGCTTCACTTTTCGGAAGTGGCCCGGCATCTCAAACGGGCCTTTCCTGGTCATCGAATCCCGACTCGCCGGCTCCCCGATCTGCTCGTTTACGCCTACGCACTCTTTGACAAGCGCCTGACCTGGGCTTATCTGCGCCGCGCCCTCGGCCGGCGCATCGAGATCGACAATCGCCGCGCCCAGCAAGACTTGAACATCGTGTTTCGCCCCGTCGAGGATACGCTCCGGGAAACGGGACAGTCGATGGTCGAGCTCGGTTTCGTGCAGTAGATTCGGGGCATCCTGTGAAGCATCGCAACAGTGAGCGATACGTCGTCGAGCATGGGTACGGCCTCGACCAGAAGGTCGCCGGTGAGAGCCGGACCCGACACGTCATCGTCCTCACCCTGATCATGATGGTCATCGAGATCGCCGCCGGTTTCTGGGGTGGGTCGATGGCGCTCCTCGCTGACGGGTGGCACATGGGCACGCACGCTGCAGCGCTCGGCATCACCCTCTTCGCGTACATGTATGCCCGACGGCACTGCGATGATCCGCAGTACACCTTCGGGACCGGCAAAGTCAGCGCATTGGGAGGGTTCGCGAGCGCGGTGAGCCTCGCCCTGATGGCCTTGTGGGTGATCATCGAGTCCGTTGGGCGGCTCGTGCAGCCGGTCGAGATCCGCTTTAACGAAGCGATCGGCGTGGCGGCGGGGGGGCTGCTGGTCAACCTCGTGAGCGCGTGGATGCTCGGTGGACATCACCACCACAGCCCTGAGCCCCATCATCACGACCACAACCTGCGCGCCGCCTACGCACATGTGCTCGCCGATGCAGTGACTTCCATTCTTGCCATCGTAGCGCTGACCGCCGGCAAGATCCTCGGCTGGATATGGATGGATCCGCTGATGGGCATCGTGGGAGGCCTCATAATAGGTCGGTGGGCACTCGGGCTCCTTCGTCCTACCAGTCGGGTGCTTCTCGACGCCGAGGTTCCACTCGAATCGGTTACTGCGATTCGCGCCGCGCTCGAGGACGACGCGGACAACCAAGTCGTAGACCTGCACGTCTGGCGCATTGGGCCCCGGCATCTGGCGGTCATCGCCACCGTGGTCACGCATGAACCCCGCCCACCCGGTCACTACAAGCGGTTGCTCCACGGGTTTCCGGAGCTCGCCCACCTGACGGTGGAGGTTCAAAACTGCATGGAGCCGGATTGTCCGGCTGCAGCATAACGCATCGAGCGGTGAATGACCGGATCTACCCCCGAGCAGGGGGGTAGTTTCAGCGCTCAAAACGGCCTAATTCCGTCGGCCATGAGTTGGATTCGTCGGGCGGTCGTCGTGATCGCCCTCCTACCGTTCGCCTGTAAGTTCCCGATCATCGACATCGAGGGAGGGCCGAAGATCGAGGCTGTCACCCTCGCTGAAGTCGGCCTCGACCAGGGCGCGATCGCCCCTGAGGTCGAGCGCTGCGAGGATTTCTATCAGTACGCCTGCGGTGGTTGGATCGCGAAAACCAAGATCCCCGATGACAAACCGAAGTGGACTCGGAGCTTCGACGAAATTGCCAAGAAAAGCGCCGGCGACCTGCGAACGATTCTCGAGAGAGCTGCCGAAGGCGGGGAAGACGCCGAAGCTCAGCAGCTCGGCGGTTTCTACAAAGCGTGCATGGACGAGGCCTCCATCGAGACGGCTGGGCTCGGGACGATCCGCGAACTCCTGCGGGCCGCCGCCAACATCAACCGAAGCCGCGACATCACGCAAGCAACTCTGCTCTTCCACCAACACCGGATCTGGCCGCTTTTCCGCATCGGGGCCGAAGTCGACGCCAAGAATCCGAGTCAGGTCATCGCGTACGTCGACCAGGCCGGATTGGGCTTGCCCGATCCGGCCTTCTACTCGTCCGACGATCCGGAGAAGAAGCGGATCCGGGAAGCCTACCGCGCCCACGTCGAGCGGATGATGAACCTCTTCGATTCCCGGCGCGGTGCCGCCGAACGGGCCGCTGACCACGTCATCGAAATCGAGACCAAGATTGCGGCCATCTCCCGGTCCAGCGCCGACCGTCAGGCTCCGGAGCTCAAGTACCACCCCCTCGAAAAGGACCAGCTATCGGTTCTCGCCAAGGACTTTCTGTGGGATCAGTACGTGGCCGGCCTCGGATATCCCGACCTCGCGCAGGTGAACGTTCGTAGCTCCACCTACCTTCGAGGGTTGAACGCGGTGCTGGGCGACGTCCGCCTCAACGAATGGCGAAGCTACTTCACCTGGCACGCCATTCACTCCATGGCCCCTTGGCTACCGAAGCGGTTCGCCGATGAACATCTGGTGCTGACTGAACTGCTCGACGGTACCAAGGAGCTTTCCCCCCGCTGGAAGCGCTGCGTGGCCTCCACCGAAGACCTTCTGGGCGACCTGCTGGCCAAGGCCTACGTTGCCGAACACTTTTCGAAGGACCGCAAGACCGCGGCCCAAGGCTACATCAAGAAGTTCACTGAGGCTCTGAAGGGTCGGCTGAATGCCCGCTTCGACCGAGCGAAGTGGATGGACGACGCAACGCGGGCGATCTACCGACGTAAGCTAGAGACGTTGAGTTACCTGGTAGGTTACCCGGACACATGGAGAGAGTACGACTTCAAGGTCACCGACCAACACGCCACCAACGTATTGAGAGGCCGGGTGTGGAGCCTGAAGGAAGAGCTGGCTCAGATCGGTAACCCGATTGACCGGAATCAATTCCCGGTGTTGCCGACCTCGGTTTCCGTCGCGTACGACCCCCAGAAGAACCAGCTGGTGTTCCCCGCCGGAATCCTCCAGCCCCCCTTCTACTCGAGCGAACCGAACGTGCCGGTCAACATGGGTACGCTGGGCGCGCTGATCGGTCACAAGCTCGCATACGGGTTCGACGAGCAAGGCTCGAAGTACGATGAGAACGGTAAACTCGTGCAACCGTGGTGGAGCGACGAGTATCGACGCGAATTCGACGAGCGGACCAAGTGTATCACCGACCGCGTCTCGCAGTTCGAAGGCGTTCCCAACAGCGAAGGTACCCTGCGCGAAAAGGTCGCCGATCTGGTGGGGGTATCGCTGGCGTATGACGCGTACCGGTCGCTGCGTGATGGAGCGAAGACGGTGAAGGTGGCGGACGGCTTTGACGAAGACCAACAGTTCTTTTTGGCCTACGCCCAAGCGCGATGCACCAAACAGACCGAGGCCTTCACCATGAAGGATGCGGTGACCAGCTTGCAGTCGCCACCCGAGTTCCGGGTCAACGAGTCGATCGCCAACATCGAGGGGTTCTCGCGCGCCTTTGGGTGCAAGCAAGTCAGCCGGATGAACCCGACCGAGCGCTGCACCATTTGGTGACCGGACTCCATCCGTCACCGTCCCCCAAGTCCGACGCCGGCTACCAAGCAGGTCAACGAAAGGCTTTTCGACCTGGCAGATAGAGCCGCCACACGGTCCGAGAAGCGACCGTTGAGCTAGAAAAAGTCCCGGGAGACGTGCACTGGCGGTTCGGGGATCGTCAATGACGCGAACCGTTTCACCACGATGTTGATCACTTTCTCGTGCGTCCGCTGCACTTGACCATAGGCAATGAGCATCGTGGCGTCGCGGGCGAGCGACCGTTGCCGATCATATACCTGACTGTAGACCACGAGGTTCATGGGCCCGTCTTCGTCTTCCAAAGTCATGAAGATGACGCCAGAGGCGGTCCCCGGCCGCTGGCGCGTCGTCACCATGCCACCGACGCGCACCGACGCGCCGTGCCGCATCCGGCGCAGGTCCATCGATCCGAGGATGCCTTGGCGACGAAGCTCGGACCGCATCAGTGCCACCGGATGCAGCCCTGTCGATAGCCCCGTCAGTGCGTAGTCCGCGCGCATGATCTCGACGGCGGTCATTGGCGCGAGAACCGAGTCGACGCCATCATCGGGCAACTCGACGGCCGCGAACAACGGCGCACGCACGTCGAGGGCCATCACTCGCCACAACGCGGCTCTCCGTGAAGGCTCGAGGACCGATAAGGCCCCCGCCGCCGCCAACCGCGCGGCCGACGTCTTCGACAGCTCGGCCCGATGAACGACGTCGGCAATGCTGGTCAACGGCGCTTGTCGACGCGCCGAGATCAGGCGCTCCGCCTCGTCTTGCCGAAGCCCGTTCACCTGTCGAAGCCCTAAACGAACCGCCGGTTGTACCGCCACCCCGTAGCGTATCCCCCCCAATACGTGATCCGCCCACGGGCAATGGATTCGACAGTCGTGCTGCGAAGCTTCCCACCACCCGGCGGTAAACGCGGGATCTCCGGGCTCGGTGGTGGTGTCCCAGTCGCTTCGCATCACGCACGGAGCACGAACCTCGACGCCGTGCCGAACGGCATCGGCCACCAGCACGTGTGGAGCGTAAAAGCCCATCGGTTGGCTGTTGAGAAGTCCGACCAACAGGGCCGCCGGGTGATACCGTTTCAGGTAACAAGACGCATAGCCGATCAGAGCGAACGAAGCGGCGTGAGACTCCGGGAATCCGTATCCGCCGAAGCCTTGAATCATGCGAAAGATTCGCTCGGCGTACTCGGGGGCGAGGCCATTTTCGAGCATCCCGGAGACGAGTCGGTCCCGAAGCTTGTCGATGTGAATTTGCGACTGCCACCCGATCGCGCGCCGGAGCGCATCGGACTCTCCCGGCGAAAAGCCCGCCACCGCCACCGCCATCTTCATCACTTGCTCCTGAAAGAGCGGCAGACCGTACGTCTTACCCAGGATCTCTTCGAGCGCGGGATGAGGAAAGTCGACGGGCTCTTCGCCGTTTCGCCGACGCAGATAGGGATGGACCATGTCGCCTTGAATGGGTCCGGGGCGAATGATCGCCACCGCAACCACCAGGTCGTAAAACGTTCGGGGCTTCAGCCGCGGCAAGGTCTGCATCTGCGCCCGAGATTCGACCTGGAAGGTGCCGACCGTATCGGCGTCGGAGATCATGTCGTAGACCCGAGCGTCTTCGGCGGGGACGTCGGCGAGCGACAAGCGAATGCCTTCCGTCGCCTCGACGACGTCGAAGGCCTTGTGAACGGCCGTCAACATCCCCAGGGAGAGCAAGTCGACTTTCACGAGCCCTAACGTCTCGACGTCCCTCTTATCCCAGGCGATGACGGTGCGGTTCTCCATCGTGGCGTTTTCGATGGGGGCGAGCTCCACCAGCGGTTCTCTCGTGATCACGAAACCACCGGAATGAAGACCGAGATGCCGAGGGAAGCCCTGCAGAACCTCGGCCCATCGCACTACCTGACGCACCGTCGGATCGGCCGGATCAAGCCCCGCCTCTTTCAGATCTTCGGCCCTAATCTCGCCGGCGGACCAATGGCCTCGGGTGCGGGTGAGGCGATCGATCTGATCATCACCGAGACCGAACACCTTGCCTACTTCTCGATACGCCAACCGCCCCCGGTATCGAATCACGTTCGCCACCATGGCCGCGCGGTCCCGGCCGTATTTTTCGAAGACGTATTGCATGACCTCTTCGCGCCGGTCGTGCTCGAAATCGACGTCGATATCAGGGGGCTCGCCGCGCTCCACGGATATGAAGCGCTCGAAAAGCAGGCTCATGCGAATGGGGTCGATGGAAGTGATACCCAAGCAATAACAGACGACCGAGTTCGCGGCCGATCCCCGCCCCTGGCAGAGGATGTTCCGACTGCGAGCGTACCGGACGATGTCCCAAACGGTCAGAAAGTACCCCGCGAAGTCGAGGGTCTCGATCAAGCTCAGTTCATGCTCGATCTGCTTCTGAACCGACTCGGGGACCCCGTCTGGATAACGTTCACCCGCGCCCTTCTCGACCAACTTGCGCAGGTACCCCATTCCGGTCTCTCCTTCCGGGAGGACCTCGAGGGTGAAACTCTGCTCGAGCTCATGAAGCCGAAACGCACAGCGATCCGCGATCTCGACCGAGTGCGCGACCGCTTCGGGCAGATCCGCAAAAGCCCGCGCCATCTGCTCGGAAGACCGAAGACGAGCGTGCCCGTTCGGCAATAGTCGCCGACCACCGTCGCCGAGGCGAACGCCCATCCGGATGCATGACAAGATATCCTGCAGTGGTTTTCTCGTCTCGTCGTGCATCAACACACCGCCGACCGCGACCAGTGGAACCCCAAAGCGTGCCGAAGCCGACTGAGCGTTGTCGATCCGCCCCCGATCGAAAGGGGTGTGGGTTCTCTCGACGGCCAGCGCCAATCGATCGCCAAAAACGTCTCTCTCTCTGGAGAGCGTGAGGGCTTCGGGGGTGCCGACGTGAATCGCCATCAATCCTTTCGCATGAGCCGCAACATCTTCGAATCCAAGGTGAAATCCGCCCTTTCCGACTCGCAGACGCCCCAAACTGAGCAATCGGGTCAACCGGCCATAGCTCGGTCGATCCGTGGCCAACAAGATGAGCGCGCTTCGACCCCCGGGGTCTGGTTCTGCCCAGCCGCCCCCCCCGCTTCCGCTCGCCGTGCGCTTCGCTGCCTGACCGCGACCGGTCACGTGGATCTCGGCGCCCACGATGATCTCGACTCCGTGCTCACGCCCGGTCCGATAGGCCTGGACGATACCGTAGAGGCCATCACGGTCGGTTATCGCGAGCCGACGGTGACCGAGTTGCCCCGCCCGCTCGACGATCTCGCTCGGGTGGGAGGCCCCCCGCAGAAACGAGAAGCTCGTCGCACACCGCAGCTCGACGTAGGCCGACCGATTCACTCGGAGGATTTAGATACATTTGTTCAGTGCAATCAAGTACGGGTTCCCTGGGTCCGGTACGCGGCTCGGCTTCTCCTTCGGCTTGACACGACGCACCATCGCGGAGTGTCACAAGAGACCGTGCGTCCTTTCTCGATGCCCGCATCTCGGTACGTTCGTCCGTCCGCCCCCCGCGCCGCCTGCGGGGTCGGATTCGTCGCGAGTACCGACGGAGAACCCAAGCACGCCTATCTGCAGCAAGGGCTGCGGGCGCTCGCCTGTGTCGAGCATCGAGGCGGCTTCGCGGCAGACGGCCGCAGCGGCGACGGTGCCGGGGTGATGACCGAAATACCGTACGCGCTCCTGGGCCATACCCCCGGCTCGGTCGCGGTGGGAACGGTCTTTTGGCATATGCCAACCCACCAACGGCGGGAGGCGCTCGAAGTCATGACTCGCGTCTTCGACTTCGCCGGCCTCGAGATGATCGAGTGGCGGGACGTACCAACCGACACCTCGGCCCTCGGCCGCGTCGCGCGGGACCGTCTTCCCCTCATTCAACAGGTGGTCATCCGACGTCCCGCCTTCTGCCGCACCGAGAGTTCCTTTGCGAGCCTCCTGTACTACACGAAGCAAGCCCTGCGGGCGCAGATGCAACGGGCTGGATTCTATCGAGAATATTTCTTTGCGTCCCTTTCGACGCGCACCGTCATCTATAAGGCCCTGACCACCGCCGAAGCGCTCCCCGAGTTCTACCCGGACCTCACCGACGAACGCTTTGTCACCCGTTTCGCCCTCTTCCATCGCCGGTTCAGCACCAACACCGCGCCTACCTGGTCTCGCACCCAGCCGTTCCGGATGATCGCCCACAACGGAGAGATCAATACGATCGCCTGCAACCGGGCCTGGGCGTTGTCCCGGGAGCAGAATCTCGGGCTCCCCGCCGAGGGCCTGCTGACCCACGACGGAATCAGCGACTCCGGCTCCATGAACGAGATGGTCGAAGCACTTCGGTTTCGGGGCTCCATCCCGAACCTCCCCGAGGTTCTGGCCATCATGATGCCCCCCGCGGCATTCTCTTCGAACGAGTTCTACAAGTTCTGGAGTCGGGCCGTCGAACCGTGGGATGGCCCCGCTTTCTTGGCCTACAGCGATGGGTTCGTGGTCGGGGCCCGCCTCGACCGCAACGGGTTTCGGCCCTGTCGTTGGGCTCGAACGTCTCACGCCTTTTATCTGGCCTCCGAGGCCGGAATCTTCCACCTCAACGAAGCCGACATCGTGGCCAAGGGCTCTCTACACGGGGGATCGGGAGCTCACGTCGTTCTACGGACCGGAGAAGTGCACTTCGCGGACCCTAGTCAGTCCCGTGAGAATCGCAACGCAACCTTCGATCCCCGCCTCGAGCCGATCATGGAGGCGCCCCACGCCGACCCCCTACCGCCCCTGGATCAGATGCAGACGTTTCTGGTCACCAAGGAAGAGGTCGACGCCGTATTGATTCCGATGATCGCGAACGGCAAAGAGCCGATCGGGTCCATGGGCGACACCGCCCGCCCGGCGTTCTTATCGGATCAACCTCGGTCGTTCTTCGACCACTTCTATCAAACGTTCGCCCAAGTCACGAACCCCCCGATGGACGCCCTTCGCGAGGGCATGATGACCGACCTGACCATCTATGTCGGTAAGCGCCCCAATGTCTTCGCCCCGAAGACGCTCATCCCCGTGACCCCTGCGGTCGAGCTCTCTTCGCCGGTGGTCACGCCTGGTCAAATGGCATGGCTCCTCCGCGCGGGCTCCGAGAGTCCCGACGGCCGTAACAACTTCGAAAACGTCACCCTGCAAGCAACGTTCGCGAGGGTCAGAGGCCCCGAGGGTCTGCGCGAGGCCCTCGACGCGCTGTCGGAGCGCGCGGTCGCGGCGATCGAAGGGGGGTGCTCGATCATCGTTTTGTCCGACCGTCTCGCCAAATACGAGCGTCCGGCGATCCCGAGCCTGCTCGCGCTTCGAGCGGCGAGCCTGGCCCTCCGTAACGCAGGACACCGATTGAGCGCGTCGATCGTCGTCGATACCGCGGACGTGCGCTCGACCCATCATCTTGCGACCCTCGTCGGGTTCGGAGCGGCCGCAGTCTGCCCTTACCTCGCTTTTCAGGTCGCCCAGCGGTACGAGCACCCGGCCTTGGAGGGGTTGGACCCTCAACAGAAGACCGCCAACTTGAAGAAAGCCTTCGAGGCCGGCCTGCTCAAGATCATGAGCAAGATGGGTATCTCGTCGGTGCAGGGCTACCACAACGCCCAGCTGTTCACCGCGCTCGGCATCCATCGCGACGTGATGTCGACTTACTTTCCGCGTATCGACAGCCCGGTCGGCGGACGCACTCTCGAAGATATCGCGCGAGGCATTCTCGAGCACACCGAGGCCGCGCGGAACCGCGCTCAGGGCGACGACCACCGGCTGCTCGAGACATTTCAGCTCCGAGAGCACCGAAAGGGCCTCCTGGGCGAACGGCACTCGATGACCGCCCGCCTGTCGAAGCTCATCCACGACGTCGTCGCACCGTCCGACGAGCCTCTCGGTCGCTGGGACGCCTATGAGCGGTACCTCGAAGAGGCCGGCAGCGTGCACCCGGTCAACATCCGCCACCTGTTCACCGTCGACACCGAGCGCCGGCCGTCGATTCCGATCGAAGACGTTCAGCCTCGCACCGAGATCCTGCGGCGGTTCGGCTCGGGTGCCATGTCATTCGGGGCGATCAGCGCAGAGGCTCAGCGCGACCTGATCCGCGCCCTCGACCAGGTGGGAGGGCGCAGCGGCAGCGGTGAAGGGGGAGAGAACCCCTATTACTTCCAGGAGGGTACGACCGCCAGCACCAAGCAGGTGGCCTCGGGACGCTTCGGCGTCACCGCTGAGTATCTCATGGCCGGACGAGAGATCGAAATCAAGGTCGCCCAAGGCGCCAAACCCGGCGAAGGTGGTCAGCTGATGGCGGTCAAGGTCGACGCCGCGATCGCCAAGGCTCGCCATTCGCTGCCCCACGTCGACCTCATCTCGCCGCCGCCCCTGCATGACATCTATTCAATCGAAGATCTTCGGCAGCTGATCTACGAGCTCAAGCAGCTCAAGCCCGGCGTTCCGGTGGTCGTCAAACTCGTGTCGGGGGCCAACATCGGCACGATCGCGGCGGGGGTGGTGAAAGCCGGCGCCGATGTCGTTCAAGTCTCCGGCGGCGACGGCGGCACCGGCGCGGCAAGCCTCAGCTCGATGAAACACGCTGGCCTGCCATGGGAGCTGGGTCTGGCTGAGGTCCACGCTACGTTGGTCGAACAAAGCCTTCGAGAGCACTGCCTCCTTCGGGTCGACGGGGGCCTCCAAACGGGCCTGGATCTCGTGATCGCCGCCCTCCTGGGCGCTGAAGAGTTCAGCTTCGGCAAGCTGCTATTGGTCGCCGAAGGGTGCATCATGGCCCGGGTCTGCGAGAAGAACACGTGCCCTCGCGGGATCGCCACCCACGACCCGAAATACAAGAAGAAGTATCGCGGCTCGGTCGAGCAAGTCGTGTCCCTTCTCAACTATCTGGCCGAAGACGTGCGGCGGCACCTGGCGCGTATCGGACACACGCGACTCGAAGGGGTCGTTGGCAAAGCCGACTTGCTGAAGATCGACCCGCGCTTCGAGAAGCTCGTCGTCGAGCGAGGGCT
Source organism: uncultured Myxococcales bacterium (assembly GCA_964519665.1). Classification (GTDB taxonomy): domain Bacteria; phylum Myxococcota; class Kuafuiibacteriia; order Kuafuiibacteriales; family Kuafuiibacteriaceae; genus JANQQN01. Next base: position 110,136 of record CAZFIV010000003.1, on the reverse strand, counting down.
GGATCTCTCGGCGCTGATGGTCGCTCGCCCTCACGAACGCGGACACCGCGGGCCGCTCCTTCGCGAAGGGGTCAACCGGCTGAACGAGCGCTTGGTCGAAGACTTCGAGCCGGGGCTGAGGCGCGGCGAGACCATCGAGCAGCGATATCGGATCAAGAGCACCGACCGCGCGATCTTGACGACCTTGTCCGGGGCCATTGCGGCCCATACGCATCGGGATCGACGGTCGGCCGCGTCGCGGGGCGACCACTCAGCGTTGGAAGCCGCATGGACGCTTCCGCCCGGGCGGGGCCAGATCTCCTTCGTCGGGAGCGCGGGCCAGGGATTCGGCGCCTTCTTGGTCGAAGGATTGGATGTGCGTCTCGAGGGGGAAGCCAACGACTCCGTCGCCAAGTCCATGTCGGGAGGCCGACTGACGATCTATCCCCCGTCGGCGGCGACATTCGCGCCCGAGAGCAACGCGATCATCGGTAACGCGGCTCTGTACGGAGCCACTGGAGGCACGCTGTTCGTATGCGGACTCGCCGGAGACCGCTTCGCCGTCCGCAACTCGGGGGCCACGGCGGTGGTAGAAGGCGTGGGGCTTCACGCCTGTGAATACATGACCAACGGCCGCGTGGTGATTCTGGGGCAGGTCTCGTACAACATCGGCGCAGGTATGACCGGCGGTGTGCTCTACATGCCGGAGACTCAGCGGACGTGGATCAATCGGGAATATCTGACCGATGAACCTCTGGAAGACACCGACGCCGACGAGCTCAGAACGCTGATCCAGCAATACCAAGAGTGCACGGGGTCGATCACGGCGGCTGGCCTGCTCCAAGACTGGGCACGCACCCGGCAGTCTTTCCGACGATTCGTCCCGATCAAGCAAGCCCGTTTGCATGCACCCAAGTCAACCGAGGCGCCGGCGACGGCCGGAGCGCCGTCTCCTTAACAAAGTGGAGCCCGCGTGTTACGGCGCCCTGCATGACCGAACTTCTGGACTCATTGGGAATCCGGCCGATGAACTCCGGCGCGTGTGGACGCGCCTGGATCGAGCAGCCCCAAGGCGAAGAGATCGTAAGCGTGAATCCGAGTACGGGCGCACCGATCGCGACCGTGAAGGGCGCCAGCGCCGAAGACTACGACCGGATCGTGGACGAAGCCCAGGAGGCCTTCGTCACTTGGCGAAGTTGGCCGGCCCCGAAACGCGGGGAGGTCATCCGCCAGCTCGGCGACGCGCTGCGTGAAAAGAAGGCCGCGCTCGGGGCGCTGGTCTCGCTCGAGATGGGTAAGATCCGAGCCGAGGGCGAAGGCGAGGTCCAAGAGATGATCGACATCTGCGACTTCGCGGTCGGTCAATCTCGTCAGCTGTACGGCCTCACGATGCATTCGGAACGGCCCGGCCACCGAATGTACGAGCAATGGCATCCGCTGGGACCGATCGGCATTATCAGCGCGTTCAACTTTCCGGTCGCGGTCTGGTCGTGGAACGCCGCCCTCGCCGCCGTGTGCGGCGACACCATGGTGTGGAAGCCGTCCGAAGAAACGCCGCTCACCGCGGTCGCCGTGCAGAACATCTGTCATCAGGTGATGGCCGCGAATGGCTGTCCAGGCCTCTTCACACTCGCGATCGGGACGGGCGTGACGATCGGCGAGCGTATGACGGAAGACTCGCGCCTGCCCCTCGTCAGCGCCACCGGCTCCACCCGCATGGGCCGCACGGTCGGCCAAAAAGTTCAAGCCCGATTTGGGCGGGCTCTGCTCGAGCTGGGGGGTAACAACGCGATCATCGTCATGGATGATGCGGACATCGACCTGGTCACCCGAGCCGTCGTGTTCGGGGCGGTGGGCACGGCCGGGCAGCGGTGCACCTCGACCCGGCGGCTGCTCATGCAGAAGAACATCGCCCCGCGGATCACGGAACGCCTGGTCCAAGCGTACGGTCAGGTCAAGATTGGCGACCCGCTCGCCGAAGGCACGTTGATGGGCCCCCTCATCAATCGGCGGGCCGTTACGACGATGATGACCGCGCTCGATGAGGTGCGCGCCCAAGGCGGAGAGCTTCTTTTCGGAGGGTTAGCCATCGACGGACCGGGCTTTTTCGTCCAGCCCACCCTGGTCAAGGCACACGCTGGGATGGGCATCATCAGGCACGAGACTTTCGCGCCCATCCTCTATCTGCTCGAAGTCGAAGACCTCGACGAAGCCCTGGCCCTCCACAATGACGTACCCCAGGGACTGTCATCGGCCATCTTCACGACGAACATCCGGTCGGCGGAGCGTTTCCTGAGCGCCGCGGGGTCGGACTGCGGTATCGCCAACGTCAACATTGGTACCTCCGGCGCGGAGATCGGCGGCGCTTTTGGTGGTGAGAAAGAGACTGGAGGCGGGCGTGAGTCTGGTTCGGACGCGTGGAAGACCTACATGCGCCGTCAAACCTGCACCATCAACTACTCGACCGAGCTGCCGTTGGCCCAAGGCATCAATTTTGATCCGAGCTGAGCTCGGCGATCGCTTTTTCGGCGGCTTCGCCAAGCGGCCCCGCCTCGCACCGTAGCCGTTCCGCAAGAGGCCGCGCGTCGTTGGGCTGCAGCTTCATGTAGGCCCTCAGCGCCGCGGCGCGAACGGAGGTGGTCTCGGTATCGGTCGTTGCGAGCCGCGACAGGACCCAACCCGCTTCACTGTACCCTTGGTCCCCCAAGAACTTGATCAGCTCCTCGCGGTGAGGCGTCTTGTTGAACTGAATGTCCTCCGTCAAGGCCGCCAGCACCGGCATTCCGTACTCTTTCGTGAGCGCCGATAGCTTCGCGACGTCGACCGGCTCGGCAGCGATGATCGGCTGATACTGAGCGCGGGGCGACGGCCCCAGTGAGAAAGCATACGCGATGGCCGCGAAAGGAATGATGGAGGCGAGGGGCAGCACCCAACGGCGCGAGTCGAAAGTGTTCTGAGTCATGACGAGCCCGAAACAGGTCCAGTCCACCGGACGCTGCCTGTGGGTCTACGAGGTACCTGTGCGGTTCTCAACCCTCAGGATCGGTTTTTTCAAGGTTGCCACTCAAGGCGACAAGACGAAGCTCGCTTTGGCCCCCATACATACGTCGAGGTCGAGCCGATAGCTGCTCGTAGTCGGCCGGACGACGAGCTCGACCATGAGCTGGGCCGACTCCTCCCGTAGGAGCGGGAGGAGGTCCTCTTCACTTTGGACGACCATATCGATCGCCCCCGCCGTAACGTCACAGCCGTCCGCGGTGTCACAGACGGCCAACTCGACCGCCGAAAAATCCGCTTCACCGGTGTCGGGAACCAACGACACCGCAACCCGCTCGACGCCCAAGAACGTGGTGGGATCGCCGCCGACGCGAACTCGCCGCAGGTACAGCTCGGCTTCGGCCCCCATGTCATCGAGCGCATCGGGCACCGCATCGAGCCCATCCGATGCGAATGTCTCTTGAATGGCCAGCGTCGGCACCGACGTGAGCTGAGCGGCCGTCAAGGCCTGGCCTAGGCTGCCCGCAGCCGCCCGCGCGACTTCGCTCGGAACCGGCTGATCGGGAATCAGTTCATCGATAGGAACTTCGATCACGAGATCCTGCTCCTGAAAACACACGTCGGGGATTTCGGTTTCGAGCATGATGCAGCCGGCATTGACCGCCGAGATTCCGCCGAGGACCGTCAACCAGAGTCGAGTCTTACGCATAACCTTGTTCTCCTTGGGACAGCCCATCAGTACATGTAGACGATGAACCCGAGCTTCGCGCTGGGCGCCCACGCCACGAGACGAGCATCTTCCTCGAACCGAAGATCTTCCTCGGTGTCGGGGGGTCGAACCGTCGCGTCGATGTAGCTGTAACCGCCCCGCAGAAAGAAGGTGAACCAGTCCCCTCCGAACTCGAGGCCGAGATGAGCGTTGGCGTACCCGTACGCGATTCGTTCGGGCACGTATTCGACGTCCACGCCGGCGATCGCTTCCACCGCGCCTTGTGGATTGCCGGCGAAGAAGTATCCGCCCTCGAGAGTCAAGGTCGGAACCACCCAGTAGTCGAAGGGAACGTAAGTTGCGCCGCCGCGGATCCCGCCCGACGCGAGGTTGTATCCCCCTCCGGCGTGGATCCGAAGCCACGACCACGGCCGCACGACGAGGCCGACCTGAGCGCCATCGGGAACCCCCGCGTCCAGGACGAGCCCCAGCCACGGCTTCCTATCGGGGGACGGCTCGACTTTCGCCATCAGGGTCGGCGCGTGGGCGCCGGCCACTTCCGCTCGTTGGTCATCCGATGCCGAGCCTGCGGCTTGCACCCGAGGTGACACGAGCAGGGCCAACAGCAGCGCACCGGTCCCACAAAGTGAGAGAGAAGTGTTCATGGGCGTCTCCTTCGCCGCAAGGCGGCGCGCCACCAAACAGCAGATGTCATGCCAGCCGCGAAAGCACCGGCCACAGCAGACGTCATCGGCCGAAAGCAACGCGTTGCGCGCAACTTCCCGAACCCGGTCCTCGCAATACGCAAATCGTGTTGCGACCTGGGACGCGGGCCTGGCCCACGACGAGCCTCGAAGCCGACAATCTACAAGTTGGATGGGTGACTAGCCTCACTCAGGCCAAGTTCGGCCCGCGACGCCAACGACGGGCCGAACTTCCACATGGGCCGCCGGCGAGTCGAGGCCCGCTCTTCAGACGGCACATCGAGGGTGGCCCATCTCAGCTAGGTGAGGTCGAATACGAGGACTTCCGCGCTCTCTTCGCCGATCAGAGTCAGCTTGTCGACTTCGCTGACCGCTGCACCGTCGCCCTGCCCAAGCCGACTTCCGTTCACGGTGACCGCGCCGCGAGCCACCTGGACCCACGCGTGCCGGCCCGCATTCAGCCGGTGCTCGACCACCTGTGCCGGCGCCAACAGCGTCCCGTACAGGCGCGCATCTTGGTTGATCCGCAGCGAGTCATCGGAGCCGTCCGGCGACACCAGCAAGCGCAAGCGACCCTGCTTCTCTTCGACGTCGAACATCCGCTGCTCGTAGCCTGGCTCGACCCCCCGCTCCCTCGGCAAGATCCAGATCTGCAGAAAGTGAACGGGATCGGTTTCAGACGCGTTGTACTCGCTGTGCACGACGCCCGTTCCCGCCGACATCCGCTGGACCTCGCCCGGGCGAATGACGGATCCGTTGCCCATCGAGTCCCGGTGTTCAAGCCCGCCGTCGAGAACGACGGAGATGATCTCCATGTCGCAGTGCGGGTGCGCCCCGAAGCCGGCTCCACCTCGGACCTCGTCTTCATTGATCACCCGAAGAGTGCGAAAACCCATATGGGAAGGGTCGAAGTAGTTCGCGAAAGAAAAAGTGTGCCGACTTTGGAGCCAGCCGTGATCTGCATAACCGCGCTCATTGGCCCGACGAACCTTCAACATCTAAAACCTCCTTGATTGGACGGTCTCGCTCCTGCGAACGACCGCAAGTTGCGTTGCGATCCACATTCGCTGCCGCCCGTTATAGGCGCGAAACTCGTCTCGGCAAGGGGTAGAGCGAGCGCCGTGCCAACGTTTGGCCCGGCGGTTATCGGGGGGCGGCTCCCTCTTCGAGAGCCATTCCATCATTTCGATAGGCGGTCCCGGTTGGCGGTCACCTGGATGGGGAGCCAGGTTTGGATGGCGGACGCCTACCGAACGGGGTCGAGATGCCAGATGTCTTCGTTGTACTGCCGCATCGTCCGGTCGGTCGAGAATTTGCCCGAGCAAGCCGCATTCAGCACCGACATGCGGCCCCAGTGGTCACGTTGGGTAAAGGCTTCGCCGGCCTTCAGCTGAGTGTCGACGTAATCACGGAAGTCAGGGGTCACCATCCAGTAGTCACCCCAGTCAGTAATCGAGGCGAGGACATCGTCGAAGATCCCCGGCTCGAGCGGGTTGAAATGGCCTCCGCGGAGAAGATTCAGGACGCGACGGAGATCATCGTCACCGTTGATCACATCCCATGGACGGTGCTGACCGCGCCGCTCCGCAACCTCGTCGGCGGTCAGGCCGAACAAGAAGAAGTTCTCCTCTCCGACCTCTTCCCGAATCTCGATGTTCGCGCCGTCGAGCGTTCCGATCGTAACTGCGCCATTCATCATGAACTTCATATTGCCGGTGCCCGAAGCTTCCTTGCCCGCCGTCGACACTTGTTCCGACAGGTCGGTACCGGGGCAGATGATCTCCATCTTCGACACGTTGTAGTCGGGCAGAAAGACCAGCTTCAGACGGTCGCCGACCTCGGGATCGGTGTTGACGACTTCGCCGACCGCGTTGGACAGCTTGATGATCCGTTTGGCCATCGCGTACCCGGGCGCAGCTTTGCCCCCGATCACGACGGCGCGGTCGACCCAGTTGTCGGTGTCGCCCCGCTTGATGCGGTCGTAAAGGTGTATGACGTGCAAGATGACGAGCAGCTGTCGCTTATACTCGTGGATTCGCTTGACTTGGACATCGAAGATCGCGTCGAGCGACAGCTGAACGTTGCACTCTCGAGCGACCAGTTGAGCGAGACGCTCCTTGTTGAACCGCTTGACGGCCATCCACTTGTCTCGGAAGCCCGCGTCGTCGGCGAACGGCTTGAGCTTGGTGAGCTGCGGCAAATCAGTGACCCACCCGGTGCCGATGGCCTCGTTGAGAAGGGTCGAGAGCTTCGGATTGCAGTGTCGCAACCATCGACGTTGGGTCACGCCGTTGGTCTTGTTGTTAAATTTCTCCGGCCATAGCTCATAGAAGTCGCGGAACAGGCCGGCCTTCAGAAGACGCGTGTGGAGCTCGGCCACTCCGTTGACGCTGTAGCTGCCGACGATCGCAAGGTGCGCCATCCGCACCTGCGAGTCGTGCCCCTCTTCGATGATCGATAGCCGAGCTTGCCGCTCGTGGTCGCCAGGCCATTTGTTGGCGACCACGCGCATGAACCGCGCGTTGATCTCGTAGACAATCTCGAGAATCCTCGGCAGCAGGTTGCTCATCAGCGAGGTGGGCCACTTCTCGAGCGCTTCCGGCAGCAGGGTGTGGTTCGTGTACGCCATCGTCCTCGTGACGATCGACCAGGCTTCGTCCCACCCGAAGCCGTGGTCGTCCATCAGCAGGCGCATCATTTCGGGCACGGCGATGGTGGGATGGGTGTCGTTGAGCTGAAAGACGTTGCGGGCGGCGAACCGGCTGAAATCTCCGTCGTTCGCGGAATCCCACCGTCGAAGCACGTCCTGCAAGGACGCCGAGGCTAGGAAGTACTGCTGGCGAAGCCGAAGCTCCTTTCCGTTCTCGGATTTGTCGTTCGGATAGAGGACCAGGGAAATGTTCTCGGCGTCGTTCTTGGCCGCGACGGCCTCCGCGTAATCACCTTCGTTGAACTCAGCCAGGTCGAATTTCTCGGTGGGCGCGGATTTCCAGAGCCGGAGGGTATTGACGACCCCGTTGCCGTATCCGGGGATCGGCAGGTCGTGCGGAATCGCGAGCACGTCGTGCGTCTCGATCCAGCGGACGGACTGCTCACCATTGCCGTTCGTGAAGAAGGCCGTACGACCACCGAACTTGATGCGACGGGTAAACTCGGGACGCGGCACTTCCCACGGGTTGCCGAAGGCCAACCAGTGGTCGGGCGCCTCGACTTGGTAGCCCTTGGTGATCTCCTGGCGGAAGATGCCGTACTCGTATCGAATCCCGTAGCCCATGACCGGCAGCGCCAGCGTGGCACACGAATCGAGGAAACAAGCGGCCAAGCGGCCGAGGCCGCCGTTGCCCAGCCCAGCGTCCCTCTCCTGCTGCTGGATCTCTTCCCACTCGAGGTTGAACTTGCTGAGCGCCTCTTGAACGTCGTCTTCGAGGCCCAGGTTCGCGACCGCGTTGTGCGCCGCACGCCCCATCAGATATTCCATCGACAGGTAATACGCACGACGGGTGTCCGCCTTCTTGTGCTTACGGCGGGTGGCGCGCCACCGTTCCGTGATTCGGTCGCGGATGGCGAACACCAGCGCTTGATACCGATAGAAGTCGAACCCGGCGTACTGGTCGCGACCCAGGTAATTGAGGAGGTAATGCAGCATGTCGGCGCCGACGCCGTCGGCGTTCATCGGCAGCTTCGGCAGAGCGTCGTGCTTGCTCTCGATGGGCGCGGCGGGCCCCGGAGTGTCGGAATGCGATGCAGCGGTCATCTAGCTCTCTTCCTGCGGGACGTCATGCGTCCCGTGACCGGAGCATGCGCAGCCCGCCGGATCGAAGCAAGACCGATAGCGATGTCGTTCGAGGCCCTCCGGCGGGCGTGATACACTCATCGATCGCCGAGCTACTCGGCGCGCTTCCAAACGCGGGCGATGAATTGGTCGCGGCCCGAACCTCGACGGTAGGAATAATAACGTCCGGGGCTCTTCTTGTAGAAATCCTGATGGTAGTCCTCGGCCTCCCAAAAATCCCCTGCCGTCTCGATAGTGACAGCGATGTCGGCTTTGAATCGCCCGCTCGCGGCCAGCGCTTTCTTTGAAGCCTCGGCCACCGTCCGCTGCTCTTCGTCGTGCACGAAAACGACGGGGCGATACTGGCGACCGCGATCGACGAATTGTCCGTCCGGATCCGTCGGGTCGACGTTGCGCCAGTAAACATCGAGCAGTTCGGCGTACGTCACCACCTTGGGGTCGTACACGACCCGCACCGTCTCGGTGTGGCCCGTACGTCCGTACGCCACCTGCTTGTAGGTGGGATGCCGCTCGGCGCCTCCCGCGTAGCCCGAAGTCGTCGACTTGACGCCTTGGACCTTATCGAAGGGAGGCTCCATGCACCAAAAGCAGCCCCCTGCGAAGGTCGCGACCGCCAATCCGGGCGGTGGGGGGGCGGCCAGGCGGGTGCCGGTCTTGCTATCTGCTCGGCCTGACGTGGCCTGGTCGCCGGGCTGCGACGACGCACCGCCGGAATCCGGCCCAAGGCGTGCCGACTGGCAGGCCACCGCTGCGGCGGCCAGAACAAGGCTCATCATTAACACTCGACTCATCGGTAACTGTCTCCGCGATAAAATCTGAAGGGGAAGTCCGCAGCTAAGCCCGGCGGATTCACCACGCAATCCCGCCCCAGGTCGTCGGGGGGGTCGTAGCAGTAGCTTGAACCGTCACTGCAGTCGCCCTCCTCTCCTTGGCAGTAGTGCGCGAACAAGAGGTCTTCAAAGGCGGCGATCGATTCCGCCTCGAGGCCATAGGTCGGGTCGTAGACACGGTCATTCACCAGTACGAAGGCATGGTTCCAATGATACCAGTGCTTGATCTCACGACCGAGCGCCGAGATGGTCTTCGTGCGGTAATATGAAAGGCGTCCGGGACCGCGGTCGTCGAACTGCAGCACGCCCCATTGGGCGTCGATCCCCTGGTATTCGATCATCGCCATCAGGGCGTGTTTGAACTCTCCGCAAGCACACTGCTTGTGGTCCAAAAAGACGTCGACGCCGTCGACCACGCCATCGTACGTCGGTCGGTCAAAGCCTCCGTAGGTCCGGTCGTCGGTGTCGTTGAGCGTGCCGAAGCCCGTCAGCAGTCGCCGGCTGATCTCTGCCTCGACCGACCGCCGATCGGAGGGTGCGGTTGACCATTCTCCGGCCGCCCACCGCGAGGACCAGACAAGTGTCCGCTTGTACAGCGGCACCCCGGGTCGAGGGGCTTTCCAGAGCGACACGATGGTGTGCAAGGTGGTCGCCGGAGGCAGCGAGCGACAGTCTGAGTCGGTCGTACACGCCGCGATCGACCATGTGAGCTCGAGATAGAAGACGTCGACCCGCGCCGGTAACGGTCGCAGAGTAGCCTCGAATCCTGAATAACGACCGGAGCGGTCGGCAAACACCCGTTGCTTGGTCATACCCAGGTCGTCGGGCTCCCGACCCGGATGAGTACTCGACCAGAGCCGCGCCGCGACGGTGACCTCGAGCGCGTCGGGGGCGGGCTCGGCCTCGAACCAGGCCAGGTCGGCCATGATGAAGACGGGCCGCGCCATAACGAACGGAGCAGGCTGTTCGAAGTCCGGCTGCAGCCACCCCTCTTCATCGACGATCGGCCTGGTGGGCGGCGCGGACCGCTCGGCTTGATCCGCGGCGGAACCCACTCGCCATACCAAATCGCCGACCGCCAGGTGACGGTCGTTGAACCGGTTGCCGCTGATGACGTAGTACACGCGGTCGTCCGCCCCCGGAACCGAGGTCAGAGACACCGAGATCGGCGCACTGGCGACCGACCCCGTCTCGGCCGGCGAACAGGCCAAGACCAAACAAATGGTGAGCAAGGAGCGATGAGGGACCAACGACGTTGGCACCGCGGCATTTAAGCACGGCCGGGGTTGTTTTTCGGCTAGGGTCACCACCACAAGTTAAAACACCTAGGTCGAGCTGTATGACCCGGCTCGACCCCACCTCAGTCGAACACACCGTGAATGTACGCCTCGCCCCGCGGATCCAAGAAGAGCCAAAACCGTCGCCCATCGGCTCCTTCAGCGACGAAATAGGCCCGGTCGACGGGCCTGGTCATCCACCATTCGGCATCGAGATGCTCACTGCCGGTCACGGTCACGAGATGATGTCGGCGGCCCCGCCACACGAGCACGCCTTCGTCTAGCCCGCTCAGCCCCGCGAGGCTCTGGTCCCGTTCGCCGAAAAGCTTCGCCTCGCCCGATGGAGACGCGTTCGACGAAAGAACAAATACCGGCTCCGGAGGCTCGAACAGAGCCAGAGGCCGAGGAGGCAATGGAGGCAGCGGCTCGTCGTCTTGATGCCGTGCCACCGGTTTCGGCCACGGCCGCTCGGTCTTCACGAGAACCTCGATCGCATCTTTGCCCCCGTGGGCACCCAGACAAGGGTCGGAGTGGGCGTCGAACCCAGTGACGGACAGATGATCGTTGACCGTCGGAAGCGCGTACAAAAAACGTTGAGCATCGCTGAACGCCGGCGGCTCGACGCTCTTCGCAGGTGCAGCAACCGACTTGACCGTCGTCGGCTCGGCGAGCGCTCGCTCGATATCGAACGGCACCGGAGACCACGCCGCCTCCGGGCGATGCGTATCTTCGAGCCGAGGCGAAAAGAGCGCTTGCGACCCCAGAGCTGTTTGCAGCCGACTGATCAATTGCCCGACGTCTTCGACGCGACGAGCATGCGCGTTGAAGAGATCGAGCTGCGCGCCGCGGTCCACCGTCGGCGCCTGCGCCTCGACCTCCACCGACCACACCGCCCCGGGAAGTTGGCCTCCGAGCTTTTCTCTTGCGACGGCCAGGAGCGTTTTCGTGCTTCGGGTAGGACGCGCGAGCGCGATCGGCAAGGTCACCGTCCGCCGGGAGCTCCCCAGTACTTGGGTCTGCGGTTGACTCGCCGGATCCGGTTCGATGAGGAAGTGGAGCTGCATCTCGGTGGTCGCCAGCCCCCTCGCCTCGAGCCTCGCCTCGAGGCGAACAAACAGCCGCCTCAAGACGAACAAGACCGGCTCGAGGTCGTCGGTCACCGCCTCGAACTCGAAGGCCTCAGCCAGGCGTTCCGGCGGCACGAACGGTCTCAGTGGACGGGTATCGGCTCCGACCGCTCGCCGGGCTAGCAGCGCCCCCGCGTCGCCGAAACGGCTCGCGATCTGCGCGGCCGGCAGAGATGCCAATCGAGCGACGTCCGTCACTCCCAAAAGCCTGAGGGACGCCGCGACCTCCTGCAGCCGCGAGCGCAGGCTTCCGTCGGGATCGTCGTGCTTGTCGGTCCACAGGAGCGCATCGAGCGGCAACCCGCCAAGCATCGTATCGGTCTGATGGGACGGCACTACGATCGTAGGCGTCCACCGCCCGGAACGGCGGGACTCGGTACGACGAGCGCGCGGGCTGACCGGCCCCCGAGCCCGCTGCCGGCGCCGAAGCGGTACCGCTTGGGGCGACGCTTCGGCCCATCGGCGCTGCACGAGATGCTGAGCCCAGGTGCGGGCGGTGCTCGGGTCCGCCGCGATGGCGAGGGTCACCCGGTGGCCGACTTTCTCGAAGGTGTTCAGGATCGCCCGCGCGATCGCCTCTTCGGAGGTATCACCCAGCCGGTGAGCCAACTCGCGCCGCCCCCGGCCGATCTCGACCCACAGCAAATTAGGGGGACCCACTTCGACATGGGGACCGAAGGCCATCAACAGCTCCGCGGCGGCGTGCAACCGCTCGACCTCCCTCGTCGTTTGCCTGGACTTAACCAGCAGGTCGGCAAGGCGGGCCCGGCCCTCGCTCTGCGTCATGTTCGGTCGCAGACCGAGTTGGCGAGCCACATCCGACAGTCCGATGAGAAAGAAACGACCATTGACCTCGGTGCGCACCGCGCACGGCCTTTGCGAGATACACTCCTCATCGAAGACGCACTCCAGCGGAAGCGCGTATAGGTGTACGGCTGCGATCCTGGACACCGAACGCATGTTTATCATATACACATGTTCAGTCTAAATGAAAAATGTCGTCGTCAAGAGCAATGATCCGCTCGTTCACGTAGATCGGGGCCCCCGGCTCGGTCACCTGGACCGTGATAATGACAAACTTTGGCCACTACCGACGGCCCGCAAGTCGTCCTGCCCGAAGCATCGGCTCGCTGGCCGTCCGTGACGCCTCGGCTCAGGGCGACGACACCGAGCTTGGGTACGCGGTTCCGGCCTTCTCCGACGCCGCGACGGCTCCGATCGAAGTGGGAGGCCATCATCCGCTTGGGCGGCGCGCTGATCGTCGGCTTCAGCCAGGGGCCGTTCGTAGACGCCTCGCCCTGCGAAGCGGTCTATCGATCGCTCGGCCGGCCACCGCCGGCACTCAGGTCGAATCGATCGTTCTCGATGAGAGCAATCGGGTCCTGTGGTTGGTGACCCGGGCGAGGCCAGGCACCAACACGGTCGAGTTGCTGCAGGTGCCAGCGCCGCCGCTGACGCCATGGAGTATGATCTGGTTCCGGCGGCCAAAACAATGAGCGACGCGCCTCGCTTGCTTCCCGCTGGTCCTCGCGTGATGACCGAGCGTATGGGCCGCACTTTCGACGTTACGACCAGCATTCTGTCATCCCTCGCGCGGGCCGGGGCCGGACGAACCGTCGGCCGACTAGGCCCGCGGCCGGAGCAACGGATCGACATCTACGAATTCGAGAGCTGTCCGTTCTGCCGGAAGGTTCGGGAAGCGCTCACGCACCTCGACCTGACGGTCCGCATCCTTCCCTGCCCTCCCGGCGGTCAGCGCTTCCGGCCCGAAGTCGAACGCCTCGGCGGAAAGCAGCAGTTCCCGTTCTTGATCGACCCGAACACGGGGGCACAGATGTACGAGTCCGACAACATCATCACCCACCTGTATGACCGGTACGGAGCCGAAGATGTCCCGCGGTCTCTCCGCTTGGGGGCGCTCACCACGGCGACCAGCGCCTTGGCCTCATTGCCCCGATTGACCGGTCGCGGCGTTCGCCCCAGCCGTCAACCGGACCTGCCGATCGAAATGTGGGGATACGAGGGGTCACCGTACTGCCGATTGGTACGCGAAGCGCTCTGCATGCTGGAGCTGCCGTACGTCTACCACAACGTCGGCGTGGGCAGTCCGAGTCGAACGGCGTTCGTGGAGAAGAGTGGCCGCATGCAAGTCCCGTACGTCGTCGACCCGAACGCCGACGTCGCCCTCTTCGAGTCGGCCGACATCATCATGCACCTTGAAAAGACGTACGCGCTATAATCCGGCTCGCTCAGTTTGCTGAGGCCTACGCATCAGAAAACCGGAGACTTCCGGGCCGAACGACTGGAAAGTTGCCGCGATCACTGACTGGTACGGGGTATGCACCTCAGCTCGCCATGGAACGTACAGCGATACTCGTTCTGACGACCTGCTTCATCTGCAGCTGCGCGGACGACGAGGCTCCCGTTCTCGAAGAGACAACGGCTGCGCTCCAAGTCCTCGATGACTGCGATGCGGCCGCCGAAGAGCTCAAGACCGCGGCCCTACAGCACATGAACGAACAACTGGACGCGAATCTGCGGGCCGTTCTCAACGGTACGGGGCGACTCTGCTACGATTTCGAGGACGCCCGAAACGGGGCGGCTGAGCAGACGGGCACTGCAGGTAGCCCCGGCACGGTCTCCGGAACCAATAACCAAGTGGTTGGCGTCGATGAAGCGGACTTCGTCAAGACAACCGAGGATGGCCGCCTGTACGTCGTGAGCCACGGAAAGCTCCGCATCATCGAAGCGTGGCCGGTCGCCCAGGCTCGGGTGCTGGCTACCCTCGAAATCGAAGGCGAACCGAAGAAGCTCTTCATTCACGGGTCGCGCGCACTGGTCTATTCATCCCTCTCCGACGGCCCATCAGTCCCTCAATACGAGTACTACTGGGAACCGCGAGAGTGTACGTACGGTTACCATTGCGACTTTACCGGTGACGGACATCCGACCAAGTTGACGGTCGTCGATACGAGTGTTCCGACGGCTCCGGTCGTCGTCCGCGAAACCTGGCTGAGCGGCTCCTTGGTCTCCGCCCGAAGAATCGAGGACACTGTATTCAGCGTGGTCACCGACAATGAGCCGACGTTCGACGGCGTTGCGTACTGGCCGGAATCCATCAACCCCTGTGGCGGCGATGTTTCGGACCTCGATGCCTTCGTCGCGTTCGAGCAGCTGCGGGCTAGGAATACGGCCATCATCCAGTCAACCGACGTGCAAGCAGCCTTTCCGCAGGGACAGGATAGCATCCACGGCACGATGACCGGTGACTGCTCGGGCTTTTACGCAACGACCTTCAGCGCCGGCTCGGCCTTCACGACCGTGGTTTCGGTCGATATGAGCGCCGACCGCCCCGCCGCCCTTACGAGCATCATCAGCCGTCCGGGTGCGGTCTACGCGTCGCCGAATGCCCTGTACATGTCAGTGCCTTACTACGGATCTTTCGGGTACTGGGGCGGGGGCGAGAGGCCCGAACAGGTCAGCACGGTCCACAAGTTTGCTCTCGATACAAGTCGCGCCGAGGCGTCTTACCGGGCCAGCGGCGTCGTCAAGGGCCGAGTCCTCAACCAGTTCGGGATGGACGAATATGACGGTCACCTTCGCATTGCGACCACCAGCGGCTGGACGCCCGACCCCGAGGTTCACAGCACCTTGACGATCCTCGGAGAATCGGGCGGCAACCTAGTTCAACTCGGGGTCGTCGACAACATCGCGCCCACCGAAGACATTCGTTCGGTCCGCTTCAGTGGTGACCGAGGCTTCATCGTCACCTTCAAGAAGACGGACCCGCTTTTTGCGCTGAACCTCACCGACCCGACCCAGCCTCGGATCGAGGGCGAGCTGAAGATCCCCGGTTACTCGACGTACATGCACATGATGGACGCGGACCACCTGCTGACGATCGGGTACGACTCGAACGACCAAGGCAGCTTCGCGTGGTTCACGGGCGTCATGCTGCAGATCTTCGACGTCAGCAACATGCAGGCGCCAACTCTGACTCACAAGACGATCATCGGAACGCGTGGCTCGAGCTCCGAAGCCCTCACCAACCACCTGGCCTTTACATATTATCCGATCCACGACGCCCTCGCTCTGCCCATGACCATCTGTGAAGGCGGAAGCGGCGGCGGAAGCTACGGCGATACGATGACCTTCTCGGGCCTGATGGTCTTCGAGACGACGGTGGACGCGGGCTTCTCAGAGATGGGCCGAGTCGCACACCCGGCGGGCGAAGACGTTCACTGCAGCAATTGGTGGACGCAGGCCAACTCACAGGTCAAGCGGAGCGTCTTCATGGACGACTACGTCTTCTCGATCTCTGACACGCTCATCAAAGGCAGCAAGCTCGACAACCTGGCGACCGACCTGGTCGTACTTCGGATCGACGACTGAGCGGTCCCCCCCCGCCTGGTCGTTAGCGACCGCCGTACTTCTGAAGCTCCAGCCGGGCCACCATTCGGCGGTGGACTTCGTCAGGGCCGTCGGCGAGCCGCAGGGCCCGCCCCATCCGGAACAGCCAGCCGAACTCCGGGTCGGCCACGCCTTCACCACCGTGGATCTGCATGGCTGCGTCGGTCACGGACTGCAGAACATTGGGCGCGACAACCTTGATCGCCGATATGTCGGTGAGCGCACCGAACGTGCCCTTGGTGTCGAGGACCCACGCGGCCTTCAAAGTCAGCAACCGCGCCTGGTCGATGGCCATGCGCGCGTTGGCGATGATATCCCGGTTGGCCCCCAAGTCGGCCAGGGGCTTGCCGAAGGCCGTCCGCACCATCGCTCGCTCGCAAAGGCGCTGCAGGGCCCGCTCCGCCGCGCCGATCGCCCGCATACAGTGGTGGATCCGGCCTGGACCCAAGCGCCCCTGCGCGATCTCGAAGCCCCGTCCGGGCCCGGCGATGATGCTGCTGACCGGAAGGCGAACGTCGTCGAACAGCAGCTCGCCGTGGCCGTGAGGCTCGTCGAGATCGCCCAACACGGGCACCATCCGCAGAACCTTTACCCCCGGCGCATCGGCCGGGACCAACACCATGCAATGCCGTCCGTGACGATCGGCGTCCGGGTTGCTGATGCACATGAAGATATAAAAGGCACAGCGCGGATCACCGGCTCCGCTGGTCCACCACTTCTGACCGTTGAGGACGACCTCGTCACCGACGACCTCGCAGGTCGCCCGGATGTTGGTCGCATCGCTCGAAGCGACCGCGGGCTCGGTCATCGCAAAGCCGGAGCGGATTTCGCCGGCCAGGAGCGGTTTCAACCACCGTCTCTTCTGTTCGTCCGAACCGTATTTGACCAGGACCTCCGCGTTGCCGGTGTCGGGAGCGCTGCAATTGAAAACCTCGGGAGCCAGAAAGCTGCGACCGGTGATCTCGGCGACGGGCGCATAGTCTCGGTTATCCAGGCCGGCGCCGTGCGTCTCGTCAGGCAGAAAGAGGTTCCACAGGCCCAAGCCCTTGGCCTCGGCTTTGAGCGCCTCGACGACCGGAGGGATCCTCCACTGGGTCCAGTCATTCGTATTCGCGAGCTGATCACGGTAGGTCTGCTCGTTGGGGACGACCCGTTCACGGACGAATCGCGCCGCCAACGCGATCACTTCTTGGGCACGGGCCGAGTGTTCGAAGTCCATCCGGCGACCGAGGTCCTACGCGTAGATCCGTTCGAAGATTTCGACGATCTCCGTTTTCGTCGGGACGCGCGGATTGTTGTTGGGCGACCCGGACGCCAACGCTTGTTCGGCCATCAGCGGCATCAGCTCACGGTACTTTTGTTCGTCGATGCCGTACCCCTTGGGGGTCGGTACATTCAGGTCTTCGTTCAGCGAGCGCAGTTCGTCGAGGAGCTTACCGACGGCCACCTCGTCGCTGTCAGCCCCGCTGGATACGCCCATGAACCGGGCACAGTCGGCGTAGCCGCTTCGATCTTCAGGAATCGAGAACTCGGTCACCGCGGGGAACAGCATCGCGTTGGACAGGCCGTGGTGCACGTGAAAGTGAGCCCCAATCGGACGGCTCATGCCGTGCACGAGGGCGACCGAGGCGGTCGAGAACGCAATGCCGGCGTTGGTGGCCCCCAGCATCATGTGCTCGCGGGCCTCGCGGTTGTCGGGCTCCCGGTACGCCGTCCGTAGATTTCTCGCGATGCGGCCCATGGCGTCCCTCGCGAAGGTGGCTGCGACGGGGTTCTTCTTCCGACTGACGTATGCCTCGACCGCGTGCACGAGCGCGTCGACGCCGGTGTCCGCAGTCAAGCGCTTCGGGAGTTTCATGGTCAGCTCGAAGTCCACGATCGCGCCCGCGGGGACGAGGCTCGGCCCCGCGATCAGCATTTTCTCGTCCGTCTCGACATCGCTGATCACGGTGAAGCGAGTGACCTCGCTCCCGGTCCCCGCGGTGGTCGGCACCGCGATCAGCGGGGGCCCGGCCTTCGGGATCGGATTGGGGACTTTGTAGTCCCGCATCTTACCTCCGTTCGCCGCGAGAATCCCCATCGCTTTGGCCGTATCGATCGGACTGCCGCCCCCGAAGCCGATCATCGAATCGTAGCCCCCCGAAGTCAGGGCCGAAGCGCCTTGCTCGATCACGCGATCGGTGGGGTCGGACACCGTATCCGCGAACACGCCGGCCTCGATTCCCGCCGCCTCGAGAGGGTCGAGCACCGCTCGCAGCATCCCGCTGTCCCGCATGAACGGATCCGAAACGACCAACGGCCGCTTGGCCCCGAGCACGGGCAGAAGCGTGGCAATCTGGGCAACGGAACCCCCGCCGACCAAAGTGTGACGTGGCAAGACTAGGCTGGCAGTCATGGGACTGGTGTTGTCGCACCGTTGTGGCTCGGCCGTCCAGCGTCCGTGCGGCCAACCGCAACGATATCGAGCCCACCTCGGACGCCAACTCAGCGGCGACGCCGATCGCCGATCACCTCCGCCGGCACCCCTGCCACCACGGCCCAATCGGGCACGTCGCGGGTCACCACGGCTCCCATGCCCACGACGGCGTGGTCCCCGATGCGAACACCGTCGGTCACGCCCACCGACGCGCCGATCCATACATCGGCCCCGATATGGATCCCGCGGGAGCGGACCGGTTGGGCGCGGATCGGCCTACCCGGCGCCATCCCGTGGTCGAACGCGTACAACGACGCACCAGACGCGATACGGGTGCCGTGGCCGACCGAGATCCCCCCCGAGCCCCCGTCCATGGTGACCCGAGCGTTGAGGCTCACTTCATCGCTGAGGGTGATGGGTCCGTGAAGGAAGGCTTCAGCGGCGATGGCGACCCGGTCGCCCAACCGCACCGTACGCCCCGGTTCGGCGAAGATGTGGGCCTCCGGAGCCACGAAACATCCGACCCCGATCTCGACCGTCTCCAGCTCCATCAATCGGGCTTGCACGTCGGCCTGCCACGGCTCGGCCCACGCCCGATGCTGTGGTTTCAGTGTAAAATACAGCCACGGCATCCACGACAGTCGATGACGATGTTGCGCGCGATACCTTTCGGCACGGTCTTGGTCAGTCATGAGGCGGACCCGACCGGTCAATATACCTTGCGCCGAAGGCCATAGGGATCGATCGCCAGGTCGAGGCGCTCGGTCCCGGTTTCGGCCGCGACATCGGCACCCAGGTTCGGATCGGGCCCAAACACCAACACGATGTCTCCGCCGCCAGCTCCGCTCGGCTTGGCCGCCCCACCCCGTCGGGCTGCTGATTCCATGATCGCCTCAATCGTGTCGGTCACCACCGTGACGTCGGCTTGCCGCCCCATCTGAGCCATCGCGCGCCCGTATCGGGCGACCACGGACAAAAACCGATTCGCGTCTTGCTTGAACCACGCGTCGATGCCCTCTTCGGCGAGTGGGGTCATGACCTCGACCCACGCCGACCAGCGTTCCGACGCCCGACACGCGGCCACCAGCGCTTTGGTAGACGCCGGCTGGCCTGCATACAGCACTGATAGATGCAATCCTCCGAGGCTCGATGGGCAGGGCGAGACTCGGCTGGGCTGCGCCCGGGTGGCGATGACCCCACCGTGAAAGCTGGCCGCGACGTCGATACCGCTCCCCTGTCCGTCGTTCGCCGCGCGGTGGCCTTCGATCGCCGCCGCGAGCGTCACCTCGTCGCCTTCACCAGTGCCGAGCGCCGCGGTCACCACCGCGACGGCGGCCGAGGAACCAACCCCCAGCTTGCCCCGCTCTGGGTCGACGAAACCGTCGGTATCGATCAGGACCTCGTCGGGCCTCACGAGGGGCGAGTCGATGCACGCCAGCACTCGCTCCACGACTTCGCTCGGCGCGCCCGTACCGGTCGCGACCCGGTGCCCGACGGCCCGTCGATCGACCGCCGCGACCAAAGCCCTCGCGCCCTCGACGACGGCGTAGTCACCGAGCAGCACCATCTTGCCCGGGGCCGAGACGATCACGGCTCGACCACCTCGGCTCCGGCGCCGGGGCCCGACACGAGGATCTCCGCCACGTCGGGATGGCCTTCGAAAGCTGCTCGCACGACCTCGACGTGTTCGGGCGGCGTGAACGCCACGACGTGAGGGCCTGCGTCGATCGTGAAGAACACCGGCGTGCCGCTCGCACGAAGCGAACGAACCTGCTCGATCGCCCACAAGGTCGCCGCCCGGAAGTAGATGATCCCGGGTCGCGCAGCCATTGCGTTGGCATGCATCGCCAAGCAGTTGCCTTCCACGAGCTCGGCCAGGCGCTCGAGGTCTCGGGACCGCAGCAGCCGCTCGCAGCTGGTCAGGTCGCGCTCGACCGTGCCCAGCCAAGCCTCGTGGTACGGCGAGGTTTCTTTGGTGAGCTCCATGCCATCGGTCGACCCGACCGCCTTGGGACCGGCCTTCGCCACCGCGACCACGGCGTGAAGAACGAGCTCGATGTCTTCGAGGGGAGCGGCCACCGCGTCGTGTCCATCGTCAGCTTCGCCCGCGAACATTCGCACGTAGCCTCCGAAGATAGACCTCGCCGCGCTGCCACTGCCCTGACGAGCCAACGCCGACAGCTCGCCCGGCGTCAGGGTTACATTGAAGGCCCGACTTACCGCTACCGCGAGCGCCGCGAACGCCGATGCCGACGAAGCCAGTCCCGCCGCGGTCGGAAAGCTGTTCCAGCTACGGACCGCGACCCGACGGTCGACGCGCGCCCGGTCGCGCACGAGGTCCGCAAAGGACGTGATACGGTCGAGCGCCCTCCCGCTCTGAACCCGGTCGTCGAGCTCGAACGTATCCGATGGGCCGTCGATCAGCGTGACCTCGGTGCGCGTTCGCAGGACGTCCAGGGTCAGCGACAAGGACCCGGCCGCGGGCGTATTGAGAACGGCGTCCCGCTTGCCCCAGTACTTGATGAGCGCGATGTTCGCGTTGGCCCTCGCTACCGGCATCCCCAGACGCCCTAACAAGGGCCGACGACCGAGCCAACCAGTTTCAGCAGCCGGACCCCACGGGGCCCGCCCAACGCACTCGGTCGGCCGCAGGGCGGCGCCGTCAATCGGCAATGCGGCGCTTCGGCCGGAAGGCGGATCGCAGCTCTTTCTTGCGGAGCCGGATCGTTTCCGGGGTCACCTCGACCAGCTCGTCCTCGTCGATATACTCGATCGACTTTTCGATGCTCAGCGCCTTGGCCGACGTGATCATGATGTTCTCGTCCTTGCCGGCGGCTCGAATGTTGGTGAGCTTCTTTTCTCGGCAGATATTGACGTCGAGGTCGTTCTCGCGTGCGTGCTCGCCGACGATCATGCCCTCGTAGACTTCGGTGCCCGGGGCCACGAGCATGCGCCCCCGCGGCTGCAGATTGAAGATCGCGTAGGGCGTGGTCTTGCCGTTCCGGTCCGAGATCATCGTACCGTTCGGGCGGCGCGCGACCTGCCCTTGGTGCGCCGCCCAGCCGTCGAAGAGGGAGTTCATGATCCCCGTCCCGCGGGTCTGGGTCAGAAACTGCGAGCGGAACCCGATGAGGCCCCGCGAAGGGATGCGATAGGTCAGGCGAACCCGGCCCGTTCCCTTATTGTCCATCTCGAGCATCTGCCCTTTTCGCTCGGTCATCCGCTCGGTGACGACCCCGATGTAGTCTTCGGGCACGTCGATATGAACCCGCTCCATCGGCTCGTGAAGCTGGCCATCGATTTCTTTTGTGACCACCTCGGGCTTAGCCAGCTGAAGCTCATAGCCTTCGCGGCGGAGTTGCTCGACCAACACCGCGAGCTGCAGCTCCCCCCGGCCCGAGACCAGGAACTGCTCCGGCGTCGGGCCATCGCTGACCTTCAACGCCACGTTTTGCTTGCCGGCCTTGATCAAGCGGTCGCGGAGCTGGCGAGAAGTGACATATTTGCCTTCACGCCCCGCAAACGGGGAGTCGTTCACCAGGAACATCATCTGCAGAGTCGGCGGGTCGACCTCGATCCGAGGCAGGGGCGGTACTTCGGGGTCGGCGACGATGGTATCGCCGATCTCGACGTCTTCAACCCCGGCCAACGCCATGATGTCGCCCGCGCCGAGTTCTTCGGCCGGACGGCGGCCCAAGCCCTCGAACTCGAACAAGCTCACGATTCGAGCCGATTTCACCTGGCCGCCCTGACCGTGCAGGTAGACCTGCTGGTTCTTGCGGACCGTTCCGGCGATGACCCGACCGATCGCGACCTTGCCGACGTAGTCATCATACTCGGTGTTGGCCACCAGCACCTGCAGCGGATCCTCCCGTCGATCTTCGGGGGGCGGCAGGTGTTCGACGATCGTTTCGAACAGAGGCTGAAGATTGGCGGATTCGTCGTCCAGGTTCGTCTTCGCGATCCCGTCGCGCCCGATAGCGTACACCACCGGGAACTCGAGTTCTTCCTCGGGCGCCTCGAGATCGATGAACAGGTCGTAGACCTCGTCGAGAACCTCTTGGGGACGAGCGTCGGAGCGGTCGATCTTGTTGATGACCACGATCGGCTTCAGGCCACCACTGAACGCCTTCGACAAGACGAAACGGGTCTGAGGGAGCGGACCTTCGGAGGCGTCAACCAGCAAGATGACCCCGTCGGCCAGGGTCAGCACGCGCTCCACTTCACCACCGAAGTCGGCGTGGCCCGGCGTGTCGAGCACGTTGAGCTTCACGTCCTTATAGTGAATGGCCGTGTTCTTGGCCAAGATCGTGATCCCGCGTTCGCGTTCCTGGTCGTTCGAGTCCATCACTCGGTCGACCCGAGCCTGGTTCTCTCGAAAGATCCCTGACTGAGCCAGCATCGCGTCGACCAGCGTCGTCTTGCCGTGGTCAATGTGTGCGATAATGGCGAAATTACGGAGGTCTTGACGGCGACCAGTCATCCGGCAGGTCGATCGACTCCGCGTAGCCGCTTCGTCAACGAACCTTTTCGTAGCTTTTGTCTCACGTGCATTTCGGCTCAAAGCGAGCATCTATCTGGGATGTACGTATCGCCGAGATGGTCCTGCGCTGCGCACCCTGCGCGGCCGACGGGTGACCTTACGATAGCGCCGCCCGCGACCGGATGGATCCGAGTGACCCCGCACTTTCCGCGTCCGCCCGCTCGCCGCCGTCGTCCGGCCTCGCTGAGCGTTTGCTGCCCCTCGCGTTACCCCCGACCGCGCCGACCGTTCCCTCGGGTCAGGGTGGACCGGGTTCGGCTCAGGCCGAGCTACGGGCCGGGCGACCGGCTTGCTGGCTCGCCGCTGGACGTAGGCCGGGTACCGGACGGACCGGCGCTGGATCCTCATTGGCCATAGTCGGGTCTCCTTGCGAAGGGCCACCCCGTCAGCTACCGCGGGGGGCCTCCGGACCGAAGGCTTACCGAGGAGGGTGGGGTTGCGGTTAACGGAGATTACACGAGGCCGGAATCGGCGGCGGCGAAACGACCGCTGATCCACGAAACACCACGAACCGGGCGCAACTTGCCCACGCCACGCGCCGTAACCACGCCACGGCGGAAGCGGCGCCCACGCCACGTGGGCGTCCGTGTGACGCCAGCTGACCCACGCCGGCGCCCACACGTCTCCGGGTATCCACACCCATCCATAAACTGGGTCCTCCGCCCAGCGGCCGTAATGAAACGCGACCCAGCCCCACGAGTAATCCGACCGCCAGGTCCACCCGGACGGTCGATGGCTCCAGTATCCATTGGTATACGGACGCCAGGACGTCGTAAGCCGGGTAGGACGCCATACCTCGCCGTAGGTGTTCGACACCACCCACCGGCCGTGGTCGTACAACGCCGCTCTCCTCGCCGCTGCATCGCCCTTTCGAGGGGGGGCATCACTCGCGGACACCGAGGGGCCCGGGGTCGCACATCCGGCGCCGAGCGCAACAACCGTCACCAGCCAAAGCCAACGGCGCGGCTGGGCGAGCGGACGCGTCCACACGATTGACCTTACGTCCGACGTCTGCGGGTCCAGCATTTCATCAGGCTGGTGAGCGGCCTCCGTCTCGTCAAGCCTCTCACACGATCCTTTCACAGCAGACCGGCTCGGCGCCGCAGCCACCACTCCGCGGCTGCGAATACCAGGAGGCCCAAGAACATCGGCCATGAGTCCCAAACCGTAATTCGGCGCGTTCGGTCGACCTCGACGCGCCGCGCATCTTTGATTTCGATGCTCGGTAAGCCCCCGCCGACATCGACGAAGCGGCCACCCGACGCTTCGGCGAGGGCTCGCAGCATGTCGGGACGGGGAAAAGGCGACTGCAGCTCAACTTCCGCGGCTTCGACGATCACCGGTTCGGCCGCCCGACCGATATGCTGCGACTCCTTGAAGGCCCTGACTTCGACGTTGTAGGTGCCGGCGGGAACATCTTCGAACACCACGACGGCCTGACCGTCGGCCCCGGTCGTCACCGCTTTGCTCGCGATCGGCGTCCGCAGGTCGTCGTCGAGCGCCACCAGGCGCGTCTCGACCGAAGCCTCGCCCAAACCCTGATAGTCAGGCCCCAATACCTTGACCTCGACCCCGACCGGTTCGCCCAGCAGGACCACCGATCGGCGAGCGGTTAGGCGAACCCGCGCCAAGTCGGGGTCCCGGATCAGCCACCGAAGCGCGTTGTTCCACAAACGATCGAACTCTCGACCGGCACCGCCTTCTCCGACCGCGGTGAAGCGCCACTTCCAAAGGCTGTCGGTCGCGACCGACATGGTCCGCCCTTTACCGACCTCTCGTATGGCCACCAGCGGAGGATTCCCTGGCAGGTTCGGATGCCGCATGAGCGCCTGCGCATTCGGCATCAGGCCGACCGAACTGTTGAAACCAGCGAGCAGCGGCAGCCGCCGGTACACCGCATCCGGAGGCTCTCCAGGTCGACCGATTCGAGTGATCGGATGTTGACGGCCGTCCTCGGTGAGCCGAGGCCGAAAGGCCGCCTCGTCCCAAGGTAGCGCGCCGCCGAGCCGAACAGGGAGAATGTCTGCGATCTCGGTGGTCGCGTACTGACCATCTTGAAAGGAGAAGTCGCCGCCGACCATCAAGAACGAACCCCCGTTGCGCACGTAGTCCCGCACGAACCTGAGAAATCTCCGCATCTTATAGGGAAGAAACGAGAAGTTCTGATAAATGACGACGTCGAAAGTATCGATCTCTGGCGACGTGAACAGCTCGTTGACCGGAAACGGGATCAGGGCCAACTCATCTTGCGGCGCCTTTTGCATGTCGGTCGTCGACCGCAAAATGAAGAAGGAGATCAGGTCGACATTCGGATTCCGCTTCAGCAGCTCACGAAGGAAGCGTTCGTCCCACGACGGTCGACCGGCCACCTGCAGCACCCGAATACGGTCACGGATGACCTTCAACACCAGGCTACGGGTGTTGTTGCTGTCTACAGCCTCGCCGGCCTGCACCGGCACCGAGACCTCGTACACCTGCTTGCCGATACGGCGCGGCTTGAACTCGAAGGTGACTTGAGCGTGGCCCTCCGAAAACTCGACCATCTTGGACTGAAGAACCTGTCCGTCTTGCTTGAGGGTGACCGCGACGTCGGTCAGGTCCAGCCCTTGCTGCTCCAGCATGACCTGAAGGCTGACGGTATTGTGGACGAAGGCGAAGTCGTCGGCGAGCACGCGCTGAATCGCGAGGTCGGGAGCGCTGTCGTCGTCCGAGAAGCCGATCGCATAGATGGGTGCGCCTAGCTGGGCGGCTTTTCGGCGGGCGGCTTCGATCGTCAGACCTTCAGTGTCGGTACCATCGGAGTAAATGATGACCGCGCCCAAGTCACGGCCCGAGGACTGCCAAGAAACCTCGGTCAAGGCCCGGAGTAGATCCGTTCCTGGCTCGTCGGTCGGGAGCGGGTCCGGCATGGGTTCGGCCGGCAGCGTTCGAAGCCCGAAGGTCATCGGTTCGAGCATCGCCCGCTTGGACAGCGCGTCGAACGCCGACCGGTGCCTCGTGAGATGCTGGGCCACGACTTCGGCGCGCGTACCCTGGGGCGTCGCCAGCCCCATCGAGCGAGACCGGTCGACGAGCAGGGCGACCCGCGTCCGAACCTGCGACACCGCCCGCAGCTCCACCGCCGGTCGAGCGATCAACATGACCACCCACAGGGCCACGAGCAGTCGCAGCACCAGGATCGGCGCCCGTTTGCGCCACGGCAACCGCCATACGCTCGTCAGGCTGGCCAGCAGCGCCAGCAGCGCCACGACCGCGACCAGCAGCCATCCCCATACCGGCAAGATGGTGGTCGATACGATTCGCCAGTCGTTGTAGACGCCGGGCGCCGCGTCGGGCGCCAGGGAAGCGATCAGCCACTCCACGGGGCTCACCGCCGCCTTTTCATGATGAACGGTGCGTGCACCAAGTCGTCTTTGTAATCGAGACAGAGGGCATACATGATGATGTTGATGCCCAGTCGGAACGTCATCTCGCGCTGGCGCTGACCTCCCGGCGTGACCTCGTATTCCCAACGACCGAACGCGTCGCGCTCCCAGGCCCCCGCGAGGTCGTTCTGGCTGTACACCACCGCGTAACGGCCCTCGACGCTCGCGCCCTCGATGTAGGGAAGCCGAAGGTTGCGGCCGCTTTGCGTGTTCACCAAGTAAAACGATTTGTAGATCACGTGGTTAGGGTCGACCCGAGCCAAGGGTGAACGCGGCAAAACGCGGCCCATGATCCGACGAACGCTCACGTCGAACGGACCTCCGGGGTCGGCGTCGGTACTGTCGATCAGGAGCATGCCCCCGTACGTGAGATGGCGGCGCAAGCGCGTGACGACGCCATCGCTGACCGGAGGGACGCTCCCCGACCCACTCCAGTAGAGAAACGGGTAGTCGAAGAGAGCCGCGTCGTTGGGATCGACCGCCGCCGGTTCGAGATGGACCTCGATGCTGGTCCGTTGGGTGACTTCCCAGAGAAGCCGCCGAAGAGCGTTCGGCCTCGGGTTCCACTCGGTGCCTAGCTTCAGCTGCCCAATCCTGAGGTCTGATGGGCCCGCGCCTCGAGAGGCACCCAATAGCCACGGGGAGACCGCCCAGATCGGCAAGCCGGCTAGGTCAGCCAGGAGGCTACGCCGGGTCAACAAGTGAGAGCTCACTGCCTAAAAGAACCCGGTCGGCGGACCGCCGCTTCCCGAGCGCCTGAGACTTAGTTCGAAGGCTGAAACACCACCGGGAAGTCGACGAAGACGCTTCCCCCGGCTGGCCTTGGGAAGCGCAAGGTGCGAATCCGCTTACGGATGCAGCTGACGACCTCGGGGCTGCCCATCTCGTCTTCGATATCGATGTTGGTCACTCGACCTGTCTCCATGACCTCGAGGTGGATCACCACTTTGCCCCGGAGACCGGGGTCCCGCTTCAGAGCTCGCTCGTAGCACGCTTGGAGGGCACGCTTGCTTCGCTGGAGCACTCGGCTGATGGCTCTTTCGCTCAGCTCTCCGTCGACCTGGGGCGCTTCCACCCGCGCGTCGCCAGACACCCGCGCCTCCTGCTTGACCCCGGCCTGGACGTTTCGGCCTCCGCCTTGGGTCTCGAGGTCGCCAATGCCCACGCCTTGGCCCGAACCACCACCTCGGGTGCCCTGGGCCGTACCCGAACCAGCCACGTCGATGGCTTGAATGCCGTCGAAGGCTTCTCCGAGGTTGCCGATGGCACCGGTGCCCTCGCTGAAAACGTCGTCGAGCGCTCCACCGCTGCGCTTGCCGCCTTTAGCTCCGAGAACCTTGAGCAGGCCTTTGCCGGCGACCTGCTCTTTCACCTTGTCGCGGCGGGCTTTCGCCGAGGCCTCTTTCTCTGCACGCGACTTGGTCTTCTTCTTCTTGGTGGTCTTCTTCTTGGTCGCCTTCTTCGCCTCTTTCTCGGTCGCCGCGTCGTCTAGCACCGGCTTGGGCTTCCTGGGCTGCTTCCGGGTTCGGAGCTTCGGCGCAATGATTTTTTGGAAGCGCTCCGAGACCTTTTCGATGGAGTCCAGCCGCTCCGTGTAGGGGAGGGTTCGCGCGTAGGCGACCACCGACACATGGACGCTGGCCACGATCATGAAGATGATCGCGAACTGCAGGTCGATGTTCTGCAGCAAGGTCCCCCGAATGTCAGCGGGCAGGACCGGGCGTACCGGAGCCGCCGCCGGCGCCTTGAACTGAAACAGCACCGTGACGTCGCCAACGACGACCTTGCCCCGGCTCGAATCGCTGAGCGCGACCGCTTCGGCCCCACTGCGATTGACCACCCGACCCATCTGCCGCAACCGATTGAAGTCGGCGACCTTCTGACCGTCGAGCTGGATGCGGCCCTCCATCTTGGGCTCGAACCGAAGATAGTAGTTCTTGCCGTCGTATTCGAACAGGTCGAACTTCTGGGGCATCGCATCGGAAACGGCGGTGAACGTTGCCGACTCGTCGGTCCCGACGGACACCGTTTCTCGTCGCTTGAGCTCTCGCTCATCGATGATTTTGCCACGCTGCACGATGCCAATGCGCAGCACCTTGGGACCCGTGTCCGACCTGCTGTTCGACGCGCTCATGCTCTCCCCGTCACCCGTTGCCTACTCGGAGTTCCCGCAAAATGCCAAGCCGGGTAGGCCGGCTTCGCCCTCAGGTATCATGCCGTCCGCACTTCGTTGCCCACCCGACTATCCCTGCCGGCTATCGGCACCTGTCAGAACGGCGCCTTATCGACCGACTTAATGATCTTCGGGACGAAGCTGTTCTTGAGCTCGAGCCCTTCGAAGTTTAGGTTGGATCGCTGCAGGATATAGAACGCCTGCGGCTTCTGGATCCGTCCTTCGATCCTCGTCACGGGGACCACATAGACGCGACGGTTGTTGGGACGGCGCCGCTGGGCGTCCGCAGGCTGGGCCGCCGCGCTGAAACCTAGCAGAACAACAGCGAGGCACAGTGCACCCCGAACCCCGTTCATTCGTCGGTTCATCATGCTCGTTCTCCTTCAGATCATCGGGCGCCGCCCGGCTTCCGTTGCGTCGTCGAACGACTACCCCGCGGTGCGTCTCCCGGTCTAGGGGAGGCTTCGTCGGCTTTGGCCTTTTCGGAGGCCGCCTTGTCCTCCTCTTCCCGCTGCTTCTGCTTTCTTCGCTCTTCCCGAGCCCGTCGGCGCTCTTCCGCTTTGATACGACGCTCCTCGAGTTTCTTGGAGCGCTCGGCCTCGGAAATGTAGGCCGCGACCCGCTTGCGTTCGGCGCCCTTGACTTCAGAGCGCTTCAGGTACTGTTCCAGGTAGTCCTTGGCGATGTCGAAGCGCTTGAGACGACCGGCATCCGGGAGCTCGTTGTCGAGATGAAGCACCCCCAGGTTGAAAAGCCCCTCGGAGATCGATGGGTCGAGCTCCATAGCGCGCTTGTAAGCCTTCGCCGCCTCGGCGTACTGCTTATTGCCTTTGTACGCGTTGCCCAGGTTTAGATACGCATTGGCGAAGTCCGGGTACAGGGCGACGGCCCGCTCGAGGGACCGGATCGCGGCGTCGTAATCCCGCGCCTCGACGAACAGAACGCCCAGGTTGTTCTGAACCTCCGGCAGGTCGTCGCGAAGCTCGGCGGCTTTGGCGAAAGCCGTGGCGGCCTCCGCCGTCTTTTCTTGCGCGACGTACACCAATCCTAGGCTACTCCAGACGCCAGCCTCCTGGTCGTCGATCTCCCGAGCGCGGGTCAGCACTGAAGTAGCGAGCTCGTACTGGCCCCGACCGTAGTAGATCCGGGCCAGATTGAGCAGGGCCCCCACGTTCCGCTCATCGACCTTGAGGATCTTCTTCGCTTCGACCTCGGCTTGCTTCGCGTTCCCGCTCGCCATCCACACCGCGATCAGGCGGTTGCGAAGTCCAAGGTCGCCAGGGTAGTCATTGATCGTCTCCAACAGGAGCTTTTCAGCCGCCTGGGGCCTCCCCTGCCGAAGCTCGAGGGTGGCGAGATTCTCGACCGCCGCGAAGTATTTCGGATTCGACTCGAGCGCCTGCCGGTAGCTGTCGGCCGCTTCGTCATAACGCCCCAAGCGCTCCGCCGCGACGCCCGCATTGTAATGAGCGGCGGCGAAGCTCGGCTCGTCAGCCGCGGCCGCTCGGAACAATTCGAGGGCCCGCTCCGGATCCCGATCGATCAGTTCGAGCCCTCGGCGAACACCTCTTCGGCCGGAGAACGACGATGACGACGCGAACACCGTCGCGTCGTCGGAGCTCGCAATCTCGGGCGCTCCGTCGTTCGGGACCGCAGACGAGCCGCCCCCGACCGTGCTGGTCGCGACCGACGGCAGAGCCCCGACCGCCGCGTCTGGCGGTTTGGATGGCGAGCTGGAACAAGCCACGGCAATCATCGCCCCCGGAACCGCGGCGAGGATCACGACGTACTTGAGGCTCAGCGAGGACCGGGGGTTGAGATCGTGGGATGGCATGGGTCAGTCCTCCGCGCTCGCCGTACGAAGCTCGCCCGGCGAAGGAGTTCGGCTCGACTGCGGTTGCGGGGCCGGGGGTGGGGTCTCGCCTAGCGGATCGAGGCCGTTGCCGGATATGGTCGTCCGCTGCAGGCGGAACTTGCCGCGCTTCTGAATCGGGAACTCGTTCGGTACGTACTTGTTGAGACCTTCCAGGATCCGGTCGGTCCACTCGTTCGTCACGCGCGTTTTCTTGGCTTCTTCGTAGGCAGCTCGGTACGCAGCTTCGGCCTTACGCTCGAGGACCCCAGCTCGCTCTTCGAGCTGAGACCGATACTCGTTGGCGTACTCCTCATTCCGGCGCAGCTCCCGGGGAATCGGGGCCGCAAACAGAGCTTCGGCAAACCGCTCATAGCTATGACCGATGCGGTACAGCGCCGCGAGGGTCGGTTCGACTCGCTTGTACTTGAAAACCTGTCGGTAAGCCTTTTCGACGTTTTGCTGCGATCTTGCTTTCCTGGTCAGAGCCCGAACCTGCCGACGACTCGAACCCGTAATCTTGATGTCGTCGTACTCGGCGAACTGGGCCTCGGCGAGTTCCAGCGTGCACTGCGCGGCGGCCGCCCCTGCCGGCCCCCGGACCGGCAAGCGCTGCTTCTGGAAAGTCTCCTCGCACGAGCGGTATTGCCGAAGCGCCAGCGCTTCGCGCCCCTGCTTTTTGTAGGCGTCCCCGATCTTTCGATACGCCTCTACGACCCGCTCTCGCTGCTTCGGCTGCTTGCCGTAGCTGGCGATGAAGCGGCGCAAAGCAGTGATCATCGACCGGTAGTCTTTCATCTTCTCGTAGACCAAGGCCGACCGGTAGTAGACTTCCGGTGCGTCGTCACGGTCGCGGAACGTGCGCGCGTAGGTTTGAAACGCGCCGGCCGCGTCGCGATAAGCCTGCTGGTTCTCGAGCACGATGGCTAGGTTGTACATGGCGTCGGCCCGATTCTCGGACTCTGGATAGCGATCGGTTAGGCGTTTGTAGGCAGCGACCGCCTCTGGGAAGTCGAAGCCCTTTTCGGCGTTAATGCCCACGCGAAACAACGCCCGGGGAGCGAGCGCGGACTTCGGATACTTCTCATAGATGCGCTTGTAGGTCTTCGACGCGCTGTCGTACCGCCGAACCTTTTCGTAGGCGACCGCCGCGTTGAACAGGGCCTTGTCGGCAAACTCGTGCTCGTCGTTCTCATCGACGAGCTTGACGTATGTCTCGGCCGCCTTCTCGAACTGCCCCGCCGAATCGTATTGTTCGGCCTGCTTGAACTGTGCTCCGACCTTGAAGCCACGGAGACCAGCCAGGAATTTATCGCGCTGAGCGGCCTCGGCCTTGTCTTTTCCGTCGCTCTGCCCCTTCGCCAACTGCATCAGCTTCGCCGACCACTTCTCGACGTTCGCCCAGTCTTCAGTGGCCAGGTACGACTCGATCAACAGGTTGGAGGCGAACTGAGCGACCTCCGAATCAGGGTGGTCCTCTACGATCCGTAAAAACCGGCGGCGCGCTTCTTCGAACTGGTCGTGCTTGTAGAAGACCTCGGCGGCGCGATATCGGATCGACGGCACGCGATCGCTCTTCGGGAGCAGCGCCACGAAACGGTCGGAGGCCGCGACGAATTCCGCCCGCGCCTGGTCCAGCGGCTTCGGCGACACGCGTTGATCCTTGCGCTGGGCCGCGGTCAGAAGCTCGATTTTCGGGACCTTGCCCCCCTTGATCAAAGTCTCGAGGTTCTTCTCGTAGGTGATGACGGACGAAAGCGCGGCCGCTGCAAGGTGCCTATTGTCGACCTGGCTGTCCCGAACCTTGTTGTACTGTTCGGCTGCCTTCGGGTAGTTGCCGGAGTAGAATAAGCACTCCGCGAGATAGAACTCGAAATCGTAAGCGTTGTTCGACTTCGGAAAGCGGGTCAGATAACTCTCGTAAGCGCTCGCGGCCTGCTGGTACGAAGTAAGAGCGTCTTGCAACCGACCCGAGCCCTTGTGGGCCTGAGCTTGCTGGTGCCTGAAGATGGCGGCCGTGTAGAGAGACCTTTCGGTCAGCGATTCCGCCTTGGCGATCGCCTCTCGGTCTTCCTTGTTTTTCTCGTACCAGCGGGAGCCTTTGGAGTAGTCCGCTACCAGCTTTTCGCGCGCCCCAGCGGCACCGTCGAAGTCTCGGAGCTGGTCGTAGGCACGGACGATACGCTCCTGGGCCTCGGGGTTGTATCGAGCGTCCGGATACTTGGCGATCGTCGTCCGCAGGACCTCGATCGCGTCGGGGTACCGAGTCTGGTCGAACAGGACCTCGCCGTAACGCAGCCAGATCTCCGCGGTATACTGCTTGTCCTGCAGGCGGCCGAGGACCTGCCGGGCCCGGCCGATGCCTCCCCAGGCGTCGTCCGCCAGCGAGATGGCGACGTACTGCACGGCTTCGGAGCGAAGCTCCGACCCGGTAATGCCGGTGGTGCGCTCCTGCTCGTCAGCGTAGTCGATCAGCTCGACGAACGAGGCGACGGCTTCGTCGAAGCGGTCGAGGCGAAAGTATGTCCAGGCGACTTTGTAGAGCGCCTTGTCGTAGTATGGGCTGTCGGGATACTCGCGGACCTTGCCGTACGCAGCGATGGCCCTCTCGAGGCTCTCGGTGTCGTTACCGTCGAAGTAGATCTCACCGATGCGGGTCCAGGCCTCGGCGACGAAGCGGCTATCTGGGTTGTCCTCGACGAGTTCGAGGTAGGCAGCCAACGCCTCCTCGGTCTGTTCCTGTTCACCATAGCAGTACCCCAGCAGGTACCGCGCCGCATCGGCGAGACGATAGCCGGGGAAGCGGGTCAGAAGCTGTCGGTGTAGACCGATGGTCGCTTCGAACGACGGACGGGGTTGAGTTGGCATGGTCGCTCGTTCGCCGTTGTCGTACGCCACGAGCTCACGCTCGTAGCTTTGGCTTCGCTGCAGGTACTCGTCGCTGCTCTTTTCGTAGTGGAGCTCCGCAAGCCGGAACATGGCGTCGGGGGTGTAAACCGGGTCGTCCGGATACTTCCGAAGGAAAGCCTCGAACCGGGCGATCGCCTCCCACCGTCGGTCTCGCTCGCCCTGTTCGAGCTCATCGACGGCCCGATCGTACTGAGCAGCGAGGGTCTCTTTCTGTTCGTTGTACTTGACCCGAATCAGGTCGCGCATGTCGGTGGCGAAGCTCTTGGCCCCGGCCGAGAAGTACTCGAGCTCGCGAAGGAGGTTTCGAAGCTGCGCGTCGATGTTCTCGGGCGCGTCGACCTCCGCCGCCGTCATCGGCGGAGACGGTTCGTACTCTTCGGGCGGAATCACGGACCCCGGCCCCTCGGTCGGGCGGTCTTCGTCGGTGGCCGGTCGTGCGACCGTGGCCGTCCGCGCGACCGGAGCCGCCGCCTCCTCGTTCGCGGGCGGCGACGCCGGCTGAGCCGAGACCAGCCGTACCGGACCGGCGAGGCCCAGCGCGAGCAGGGTCACGACTACCTTGATGCTGTGGCGGTCAGGTCGGCTCATGGCGTCACTCTCTAAGCGCGTCAGCGAACTCATTTTGGAGCTCCTGAACCGCTCGCTGCTGCTCCTGGATGATCGTGTTGACCTTGTCGGTCTGGGCTTGTTTGCGGGCCCAGGCGACATCGATGATGCCGACGTCGGCTTTGAGAACCAGCGTGTTGAACTGTTTGCCCACGCTGTCGAGGGTCTGCGCGGCGACTGGCCCCAACATGGCCCGCGTGTCGGCGGCAAGCCTCGAACGCTCGCGGTCGTACTCGGCGAGTTTCTTGACCTCCGATACGACAGCGGTGCGCATCTCTTCGATCTTCTGTTTGACCCGTCGGTCGAGATTCGCCTGCAGCTCCTGCAGCTGTGACCGGTACTCCGTCAGTGCCAACCGCTGGGAATCGATGCGGGCCAGCACCGCTTGGTAGTCGGCCCGCACTCGCGGGCGGTACGCGCGGAGAATGCCGCGCTCTTCTTCCAGCACGCTGTCGAACTGTGCGCGGAGCCGAAGCGACCGGGTCCGACCAGCATCCCCGTCGACCAAATACGCAGCGTTGCCGATATCGCGCTCGAGCGTCCGTTGTTCTTCTTCGACCGCCGTCAACGCGGCCTTCGCTTTTTGAAGTCGCTGTTCGAGCAGCCGCTGCTCTTTTTCGCTCAGCGTTCCGATGTTCTCGCGGTACCACTTTTCAACGGCGACGACCTGGGCCTGCATTCCGTACACGCGATATCGCAGGCGATGGGCCTGACGGCCCGCTTCGAGGAACTCGTTACGCAGCACCGACCGCTTCGACTCCACCTGAGCGGTGCTCACCGGCAGTTCGGCGACCTCCCGCTCGATGTCTTGAACCCGAGCGTGAATGAGGTCGAGTTTTGCCCGCTCCGGTTCCGTCAGTACCGGATAGACCAGCGCCCGCTCCAGGTTGAGCAGCCGACGATGAACGTTGAGCATCCGGTTCTCGGTGCCGATGGTCTGCGAACGAGCCTCCCGTAGACCCGGGAACATGTTGTATCGGTGCTCTCCGGCCAATGCGAGCTCCAAGGTATCGATCAGCTCGCGGCTTTCTTTCAGGAACTCCTCGCTCTCGGAGAGGTCTCTCTGCATGCCGACCGCCCGTTCGACCTGGTCGTCTTCCAAGGCCCAGTTGACCGCGAGGGGGGGCAGGATCGGTTCCGAGCCGACCTTGGCGATGTCGGCGGCGAGAAGCTCATCGAAGAAAGCACGGGGGTCGCTGGTCCGAACGAGACCGATCAGCTCGTCTCGGGCTTCCCCATAGTCATCCACGATCGTCTGGAAGGTCTCATAGGCGTCTCGGTTGGCGCCCAGGCGAATCATCAGATTGCCGAGCAAAATGCGGGCCTGGGGATAGAGGCGAGAATCGGGAGCGGTCGCCATGAGCAACTCGGTGGCCCTCAGCGCCCGACCGAAGGCCTTCTGCCGGACTTCGGGGTCCTCGGCCTGGTTGGCGGCGGTGACCTGTACCCATGCCACCTCGTACAGCATATCCGCAAAATAGGGAGATTCTTGAGAGATCTCTTGGTAGGTATCGATGCTTTGGGTGACTTGCTTGAGTTCTTGGTAGAGCCGACCTAGCGACAGGTGCGTAAGGTCGCGCAGCTCGGCTCCCGCCTCGCCCTCCGGAATTCGACCGAGCGTCGCTTTGAACTGCTCGATGGCCTCCTGGTATCGGCCGAGGCTCACCAACGAAACGCCCGCGTAATAAGACGCGCGCGCCGAGACCGAATTGCCCGCAGGTACCTGTCGGAAGACGTTGTAGGCTCGATCCATGTTCTCGGGCTCACCGGTTCGATACAGCATCTTGCCGTAGATGTAGTCGACATCGGGGCGGGACAACGCCTTCGCCTGCTTGAGGCGCGCGATGTACTTGTCGATACGTTCGAAGTGCTGGGTCTCGCCGGCGACTTCCAGCAGCCCGAGAACGACGTCTTTTAGCCGCTCCCCATCGCTGCGCTCTAGAATCTCTTCATAGTAGCGACGAGCACCCGTAAAGTTGCGGGACATCCGCAATGACTCCGCTAGCAGGAACACGCAGTCGTCGTACTGCGGGTGCCCTCGCTGAGTCGGGTCGTCAACCACGTCGAGAAGCAAGATCGAGGCACGCAGATAGTCCTTCAGCAGGAAATGCACCTCGCCCTGACGCAACCGCCGCTCGACTTTGGTGACCGGAGGTGCCGTGGCCAGACCGTAGCGCTCCTGCAGTTCGCCGAGATTTTTGCGGATGGTGGCGAGGTCGCGGTCATTGTCGCTGGCGATGTCGTTCGATCGACTGACGCTCGGTTGAGCACTGGCGGCACCGGCCGCCGCAACGAACGCTGCCGACGCGAACATCGCCCATGCACGTTTGACAATCATGGCGAGGAATCCTGCTTCGATTAGTCCGCCTGGGGCGGGGCATTCGGTGCCTCGATGTCTTGCTTGACTTCGACATCGTAGCGAATGGCGGGCCGGTCCTTGAGGTCGGTCGTGAAACCACCCTTTTCGTAGGCCACCACCTTTACAGTGGTGATTTTGCCTTCCTCCGCGGTAAATGCGTGGCTCGATTGAATTCGGAAGGTATAACCCTTCAGATAGCTGAAGAGTCCGTAGCCATTGCCTCGGTACAGAAGAAAGACCGATAGGTTGTGATTGCCCGGCACGATCGACTGATTGAACAGCTCGATCTCTTCCCGTTCATCGAGGCTCCCATCGACGTCGGTCTTGTTGAAGAGCGGGGCACCGTCGAGCGCATAGCCAGCCTGTTCGAGGGTGAACGAAGAGCCCATCTCGTTCCGATGAACGATGACCGCCTTCGCTCCAGAGATTGCGCCTTTGAGAACGGTCTCCCTGAGAAGAATTAACCGTGCCTTGCTTCGAAACACTCGTTCCTTCAGGTCGTTAACCTGCTCTTCGAGCGACCTCAATTTCACGGCGTAGTCGGAGTCATCGATGGGAGACGCCGGCGGAACGGCGCTCGCAGGGTCCTCGTTCGAACCGGCGGTCGGCGCTTCGGGATCCGTCACGCCGTCCGATTCGGTCATGGTCGTATCGCTCGCTTCGGGCGACGCTTCACTTCCGCTCTGCGCCTCGTCTTGTGCCCCAACCGCCCCGCTGTACGCGCTCACCGCGCCCATAACGGCAACGAGGGCCACGATCCTTTTCACCGATTCAACTGACATTTCAGGTACACCGACTTTCTTCTTCGGGACGCACCTCGAGGATGCAGGGCCCTAGGTTGGGCGTCGGACCGCCGTCGTCCCGAACAGCGGCCAAAACGTAGCACCAAACCGTGATCATCATAACCGAAGCGTCTCCATGATTCGCGAACCCACCGCAGCGATGCGCCATGATGTCATCCCCGTCACATTGGCGAGCTGGTCTAGACTCTCGGGCGCCGCCCTCGCGACTTGGTCCAGCAACGAAGACGACACTAAGAAACCGGCGTCGAGACCGAGGTCGCGGGCCCAATTTTCGCGCTCGGCCCTCAACTTCGCGAGACGCTCCTTCGATGTCGCCGAATGCGGAGTTCGAGGCGTTCCAGAAGGCGACGGTCGGCGTCGTTCTCCGGGGTCGGGGCCCTCGAGTCCGTCGGCCAATGCGTGTCCCAAGGCTGCTCGGTCGATTCCTTTCGGCAGATAATCCAATCGCTTGAGACGACCGAGGGTCCGAGGTCCCTGGGCATCGACCGCCCGGGCGAGCCGAATCAGTTGGTCGTTGCGAATGATCCTGAAAGGCGGCTTGTCAGCGGTTCGGGCGGCATTCTCGCGCCAGATGAAACCCGCCCGAAGGACTCGGCGACCGCGTCCGCCGAGTTCGGCCGCCCCTCTGAGACGACGCCAGCCCTCGGAATCGAAGGTCTTCTCGACCGGCGGCCGCTCTCGAAGAAGCTCGCATTCCTCTCGAAACCAATCGAAGCGGTCGATTTCGCGCAATCGAGCCTCGAGTCGATGCGCCAGCGGCAACAGATGCATGGTGTCTTGCCGGGCGTAGGCGAGCTGGGCCTCGGTCAGCGGACGCTGGCCCCAGTCGGAACGCTGCTCTCCTTTGTCGATCGCGATGCCCAGCTCGGCCTCGAGCAAGGACTTCAGCCCCGTGCTCCGCATGCCCAGAAACTGAGCCGCGACCGAAGTGTCAAAAATGGAGCCCAACTGAAGGTCGAAGGACTGCTTCAGCGTGCGAACGTCGTAATCGGCACCATGGAGCACGAGACATCTCTGTTCGTCGGCCAGCACGGTACGAAGGCGGCCGATGAGCCCCACTTCGAGAGGATCGTAGATGAAATCGACTTCAACAGTGGATATCTGAATGAGACAGACCTTCTCAAAATAGCGATGAAACGGGTCCGATTCGGTGTCGACGGCCAGCCTGGGCGCAGCTTCGACCCGCTGCCAGTCTTCTTCGCATGCTGGCATACCCCCAAATAGAAATCTGACCGGCCGCGCTGTCTCCATGCCGAACTCGAGTAAACCCGGAATCGACCAGGTCCCAACCCTTTGTCCGACCTCGCCCGGCAACAGGTCAAGGAGATCGGCGCCTCTCGATACGAACCGTATTCGGATTGAGCGTCTTAATCAGCGAATTGGCCTGGGGTATCCCGGACCGCCCGACCGACCTGCTGCGTGGTATTTTTGAGTGATGCCGCTCGATGTCTTGCTCTTGCTCGCCGTCGCGATGCCACCGGGCTCTCAGCCGTCCGCGGCCGGGCTTGACGGTCGCCCTGAGCACCGGATCGATTGGATACGCGACGATTTCCCGGCCGCTCTGGCCGACGCCCGTCGAAATCGGCGTCCGGTATTCGTCGACGTGTGGGCTTCTTGGTGCCACACCTGCATCTCGATGCAGAACTTCGTCCTCGTGGACGACAACCTGCAGTCGGTCCGCACTTCCTATACCTGGCTTGCTCTCGATTTCGACCAACCCGTCAATACGGCGTTTTTCGAGAAGTTCCCAGTCAACGCGGTTCCGACCTTGTTCATCATCGACGGAGAGGGCGCCGTCCTCCGTCGTCGAATCGGTGCCGGCCGCCTCGAAGAGATCCTCGAGTTTCTGGCCCCGGGCCGAGCGACCGACCCTCTTGCCCAAGCGGAAGCCCTCCTCGCCAGCGGCAAACACCGCGCCGCCTATCGAGCCTTCGCGCGGCTGCTGCCTCGCAGCGCGAAGACGACCGACGCTCGCCGCGTTCGACTGTGGGCCGGCCTGATCGAGTCGTTGTGGGGGTACGATAAGGCGGAATGCGCTCGACTGGGTCGACGCGCCCTCGACGCGATCCCCCCGAGCGGGGGCAGTATCGAGGCGTTCGGCATCTTGGAAAGCTGCATTGCCGCTCTTCCGCTCCGTCGACGCCGAGCCCTCGAGACCGCCATGCAGGCTCGCCTCGAGGCGTGGGCGAACGACCCTAACCTTCCGGTGAGCACCGATGACCGCTCGACCCTGTTGGGGCTCCTGGTCGACGTCTCGGCGAGCCGGGGAGACTTGAAAGCTAAACGCACCTATCTGCTTCGCCGGCGGGTGGTCCTCGAAGAAGCCGCCGCGGCAGCGACGACGGCGGCGTCCCGCGCCACCTACGACGACCACCGGATGGAGGTCTACATGCAGCTCAAAGAGCTCCCGCGGGCAGTTCGCATGCTGGAAGCGTCCGAAGCTGCGCAGCCGGAAGACTTCAATCATCCGTGGCGATTGGCGAAGGTCTATCTCGCCCAGCAGAACATTCGGCAAGGGTTGGCCGCGGTC
Source organism: uncultured Myxococcales bacterium (assembly GCA_964519665.1). Taxonomy (GTDB): domain Bacteria; phylum Myxococcota; class Kuafuiibacteriia; order Kuafuiibacteriales; family Kuafuiibacteriaceae; genus JANQQN01. The sequence goes on along the minus strand of CAZFIV010000003.1, from coordinate 70,693 downwards.
GAACGAGCGCTCGAGCACGGATACGGGGGTCGAAAGATCCGGCTGTACTCGACCAAGCTCGACCTGTTGATCGCGGACGAACGCTGGGCGGAAGCCCGAGCGACGGTGGCCGCCGCTCGACGCGAGCTCGAGCGATGGCCTCGTCATCAAGTCCGTCCGAGCTGGCGTCGCGAGTTTGAAGAACGGGCAAGCAAAGTGGCCAGCCGACCTGGTTGATCGCTTTCCCTCGACCTTGTTGGTCCGGCGGGTCGGATCGGCCTGATCAGTCCGGAGACCCTTTCGGGGGCCCATCCACGAGCCCATCCACGAGCCTTTTTGCGGGTCGATTCGGGAGCTCTTCCGGGGACTCTTTCCGCGGTACGGAAGGCAGCCCGATGAGCTGGCTCGACTCGTAGTCGAGAGGCTCGAGCACCTCTCGGTAAACGGCCAGGTCGGATGCCGAAAAACAGACCAGAGCCACGCGCTCCGGAAGCGGGCTGCGGGCCAAAAACCCTCTGACATGGCCGGTTGCAATCCGGGCTGCGCGCTCGATCGGAAAACCGAAAACCCCGGTGCTGATACCAGGAAACGCGACCGTCCGACATTGGTGCTCGGCCGCGATCTCCAGCGAATTCACGTAGCACTGTGCGAGGAGGTTGTCTTCCAGCCGATATCCGAGCCGTTCAGTGCCGTCGGCGTGAGGGTCGGTGTTCCAAACGGGCCCCACGGTATGGATGATGTATTTGATACCCGCCCGTTCGAGGTCGAAGGACGGCGTGATCTTCGCCTGCCCGGTCTCGCATCCATTGAGCGTACGAGTCAGCTCGAGCAGGCGCGGACCGGCGGCGCGGTGGATCGCGCCGTCGACGCCCCCGCCACCCAACAGGGTGCGGTTGGCCGCGTTGACGATCGCATCGACGCTCAGCTTCGTGATGTCGCCCTGAACCAGCTCGATCCGTTCGAGTCCTTCGTACGCCATAGCCCATCCGACCACGACGGGTCGGTCGTAGCCATAGAGATACGGCGCTTCACAGGTGAAGACGCACCTCCGCGGGGTCGCGTTGCCGGCCCCTCCGGCGGCGACCAACGGACGCGCCGAGCCCTACAAGAACGACCTGTCGGTCCTCGGGGGTGGGCTTCGAGGTCTGGTCAACCGAGGGCTTGGCTGCAGGCCCTTGGCCACGCGGACGGGCACCTGTTGGGTCCCGTCGTTCCACGTACCTTCGGCCTCCAGATGCCACCGCCCTTCAACCCGTCGAATCCGACCGGACACGACCAGCTCGGCGCCTCTGGTTCCTTCTAGAACGACCAGGTCGAGCCGCAGCATCAGGCCGTGGCTCTCCGGGCGGACCTCTGCTTTGCCCCAATATCGGAGGCGACCGTCGTTCAGCTCGTCGATATTGACCCGCCAGCCGGCATCGCGATGACGGGTCAGGGTGAAACGCCCTCTAAAACCGCACTTCAGCTCGGCGGGCCGACCGAAATCGACCTGCACGACCCCCCGCTCTTCCCTCACCTGCGCCCCCGGCCACGCGGACGAGCCCACGAGATCGTTCGACACCTCGGGCGTCGCGAGCGGTGCCAGGAGTCGACCGAGGGCCACCGCGGCAGTGGGCGCCACATCGTCGTTGGGCGGTGGCGGTGCCGTAGCACACGCCGAAGCCACGGATATCGAAAGCGCGAAGGCCAACGTCCTGGAGGCGCTCATGCAGTCTAGAGACGGCCGAAAAGGCCTGGATTCATCCGGGCAGCGCAAAGTGGCGGCGCTCACCGCCCCGTATCCGGACAGTCGACAGCCCCTCGCGGTCCGAGAAGGTGCGCTGACGCCCGGCGACAGGCAGCTTGCCCACTCGAAGCGCTCGTGCTCGGATCGGCGCACGCAGCCGAGCTGCGGCGCATGATCCCCATCGCGACGACGACTCCACCCTACTGGCAACAACCCGCATTGGGGGCGCCCATTCTCAACGGTGAACGACACGCCGATGTTTGTATCATTGGTCTGGGCGGTAGCGGGCTGTCCGCCGTTCACGCGCTCCTCGACGCCGGGTTATCCGTGGTCGGCATCGACGCCGGGGGTCTTGCTCAAGGTGCGGCGGGCCGAAACGGGGGGTTCTTACTGGCCGGTCTGGCCGCCTTTTACCACGAGGCCTGCGAGAATTACGGTCACGACTGTGCGCTCGAGCTGTATCGCCTGACCCAGCGGCAACTCGAACGGATGGCCGAAGAGACCCCCCGCGCGGTCGACCTGAGCTTCAGCATTCGTCGAGCTGCGAACGCGGAGGAAATTGAAGACTGCCGAGCCGAGCTGACCGCCTTCGAAGCTGACGGCATCGAGGCCGAGTGGTACGAAGGCCCCGAAGGCGTCGGCATCAAGATCCACGGCGACGGGGTCTTCCACCCTCAACGCAGAGCACTCATCCGGGCCCGACAGGCCCTCCAACGAGGCGCGGAGCTCTATCTCCACTCGCCCGCGATCGACGTCGCCGGCGACGAGGTTCGGACCCCGGAAGGGGTCGTGCGATGCATGGCGGTGATCGCGGCCGTCGACGGGGGCTTGATCAGACTCTTTCCGGAGCTGACCGGTCGGGTTCACGATGTCCGTCTCCAGATGCTGGCCACGGCCCCTGATCCAGACCTGAAGCTCGCCGGCCCCATCTACTCCCGGTTTGGGAACGACTATTGGCAGCAGCGACCCGATGGCCAGATCCTGCTCGGTGGCGGTCGCGACCTCGGCGGATGGGCGGAGCTCAGCCACGAAGCCGCGGTGACCGAGTTCGTTCAAGACTACCTGACCACCATCTTGCGACAGGACGTCGGTACCCAGGCCGCGGTCACCCATCGTTGGGCGGGCATCGTGGGTTATTGCGATGACAAGCTGCCGATCCTCGAAGAGGTGCGGCCGAACGTCGTAGCGGTCGGCGGGTACTCGGGTACCGGCAACGTTCTGGGCGCTGCGGCGGCCCGCGACGCCGCCGCCTGGATCCTCGACCGCCCAACCCCGCTCAAGGACCGCCTCGACCCCATGCGGCGCCGGTCGACGATAAAAGCGGCGAGCTGACTCCGTAGATCAGCCGCCCTCAGTACAGCAGGTAGGGCCGGCGCAGCTCCCGAAAGGCCGCCTCATCCGTCGCAAAGGGTCCGACGACGTCGTCGACGGCGGCCCCCGCTTCGAGTGCCAACCGTGGGCGATCACTTCCGTACAGTAGGTCGATGGCCAGCCGGTCCGAGATGAACTCATAGGGTTCGATCCTCCAGCCGAATCCGTCGGGCGCGACCTGGCGGGCGGCCCACATCAAGGCTGTGGTCAGCCGCATCGACCGCACCGACCAGCGATCGGTGGTGTGCACCTGCACGGCCCCGCAGTTCACGTGAGCGTGCTTTTGGAACATGGGTTTGATCGTCGTCGGCCGCAGAACCAGCCCCGGGCCGATGTGAGGAGACGCTGCCCGGGCCCACGCCTCACCGGTAAGGTACGGCGCTCCGCACAGCTCGAACGGGCGGGTCGTGCCCCGGCCCTCGCTCAGGTTCGTGCCCTCGAGCAGGCACTGCCCGGGGTAGATCCAGGCCGCCTCTAGAGTCGGCATGTTGGGCGAAGGCATCACCCAGGGCAGACCCGTGTCGTCGAAGGCCATCGTCCGGGCCCACCCGAGCATCGGAACGATGTCGAGCTCGACGTCGAGCTTTAGCAAGCCGACCAAATAACGAGCGTACTCGGCCAGGGTCAGACCGTGCCGAACCACCATCGGATAGGCGCCGACGAAGGAATGGAAGTCGGGATGAAGCGCGGGGCCCTCGACATCTTCGTCGCGGCCTCCGAGGGGATTCGGTCGGTCGAGCACCATGACCCGCAGCCCGACCCGAGCCGCCGTATCGAGCGCGTACCCCATCGTCGCCGCGTAGGTGTAGTACCGAGCGCCGATGTCCTGGAGATCGACCACCAGCACGTCGAGCCCCTCGAACTGCTCCGGCTTTGGCCTCAGCGACGCTTCGTCGGTTCCGTACAGCGAGTACAGAGGAACGCCCTCGAGCCCCTCGACCGACTCACCCTCCCCGACGTGTTCCATATCTTGGGCCGCCCCTCCGAAGCCGTGTTCGGGACCGAAGAGCGCGCACAGATTGACCCCGGCGGCCCGCATCGTGGTCCAGATGGGCCGAATCTGGCCGTCGACGGAGGGCTGATGCGTCAACAGCCCCACCCGCAGGCCGTGAAGGCGCCGAAAGTCTTCGGCGACGAGCTGGTCGAGTCCGGTTCTCACTGCCATCGCGCCCGGTCGTACCACGTCTCGACCCTGAATCCCTCCAAGCCGGCTTGGGCCGGTGCACGAACGTTTTCTGCAGAGTCAGGCCGCCAAAAAACTTCCGTCCGGAGGGAACGCCAGCGCCGGCCTCTCTTAGCTCCATCGTGATCGAAGCCTCCGCGAGGGTCCTTCGAAAGCCCGCTCCACCGTTGGCCGCCGTCCGCCGTGCGGACCGCGGGCTTTGGAGCTCCGTCATTCGCAAGTCCCATTGTCGTCGAACCCTCGCCCGTCGAACCCTCGCCCGTCGAACCCTCGCCCGTCGAACCCTCGCCGTACGGTGGGCGGCGCTCGAAGCTCGCATGTCACCGCCGGCACCGCCGAACCCGACTTTGGTCGTGAATCCCGCCCGTCGTTGCAGGGCTGCCTTATCGGCATCGTCCCATCGCTTGGGGATCGACGCCGGCCGAAGAGACCAGGTTGACCATGGGCAGTGCGGCCGAGCGTGACTCGCCTCGGCCCTTTCCTCGGCCCGAGGTTGCGTCCACCTTGACGGACGTAGGCGGGCGCGCGAAGAGGGCCGAGCCATGCCGGACAGCCAGGTCATCGACGGGAAAGCTCTCGCCGAAAAAGTTCGCTCGGAGGTCAGAGCCGAAGTCGACGCGTTCGTCGCTTCGGGGCGTCCGGCGCCTCATCTGGCCGTGGTGCTGGCCAGCGATGACCCAGCGAGCGCCGTGTACGTCCGCAACAAGGGCAAAGCCGCCGACAAGGTGGGCATTCGCAGCACGCAACATACGCTGCCGTCCGACACCAGCGCCGCCGACCTGTTGGCGCTCGTCGACCAGCTCAACGCCGACCCCGACATCGACGGCATCCTCGTGCAATTGCCCCTGCCTGCGCAACACGACGAGGAGACCGTGATCCGCCGGATCGACCCAGCCAAAGACGTCGACGGCCTGCACCCCGTTAACGCCGGCCGTTTGGCTCGAGGCGACGAGGATTGCCTCATGCCGTGCACCCCGCTCGGCTGTATCCGGCTGATCGAAGAAGCCGGCACGACCATCCGCGGAGCCAAGGCGACGATCATCGGTCGCTCCCGCCTCGTCGGCCGACCGGTCGCCGACCTGCTGTTGAACCGCCACGCGACGGTGACCGTCTGCCACTCGCGCACCGCCGACCTCCCCGGCGCGTGTAGAGACGCCGATATCCTGGTCGCGGCGGTCGGGCGGCCCCTTTTCGTGAAGGCTGACTGGGTCAAGCCCGGCGCTACGGTCATCGACGTCGGCATCAACCGCAACCCCGAGGGCAAGCTCGTGGGCGACGTGGATTTCGCAGGGGTTTGCGAAGTCGCAGCGGCCATAACGCCGGTCCCCCGCGGAGTCGGCCCCATGACGATCACCTTTCTGCTCGGCAATACGGTTCGGGCGGCCGAGCGCCGCCGGCCGCTTCCGTAGAGCCCCAACACCGCTCCAGCGCCGGTTTCGGGCCCTCCAGGCATGGACGCGGGCCGGCAGTGGACCTAAGGTGACCGAACGACGGAACCAACGGATGACCGAACCTACACTCAAGAAGACCCCGCTGTTCGACCTCCACCGCGCGAGCGACGCCAAGATGGTGCCCTTCGCCGGATATTCGATGCCCGTACAGTATTCTGGAGCCACCGACGAACACACGACCGTGCGCAACGCGGTCGGTCTGTTCGACGTCTCGCACATGGGCGAGGTCTTCTTCGAGGGCCCCCGGGCCCTCGAGGTTGCCGACCGTATCGTCACCAACAATCTCGCCAAGCTCGCCCCCGGGCAAGCCGCCTATACGGTGATGTGCCGTCCCGACGGTGGGATCATCGACGACCTGGTCGTCTACAAGTTCGGTGACGAAAAGCTGATGGTTTGCGTCAACGCCGCCAATCGGGCCGAAGATTTCGAGTGGATGCGAAGCAAGGCGGCCGGCGACTGCTCGATCTCCGATCGGTCTGACGACTATGTGCAGATCGCCGTTCAAGGCCCGAAGGCCGAGGCCCTGCTGGCCCGATTGACCCCGGTCGATCTGGCGACTGTCGGAACCTATCGGTTCATCGAGGGGCCGGTCGACGGCCGCGAGATGATCATCGCGCGCACCGGCTACACCGGCGAAGATGGCTTCGAGCTGTACTGCTCGGTCGATGATGGGGGCCCGGTGTGGGAGGCCCTCCTCGAAAAAGGGGTCGATCTGGGCGTCAAGCCCGCCGGGCTCGCCGCTCGCGACTCCCTTCGGCTCGAGTATTGCTTTGCGTTGTACGGCAACGACATCGATCAACAGACGAACCCGTACGAGGCCGGCCTGGGCTGGGTGGTGAAGCTGCAAAAACCCGCCGATTTCATCGCCAAGGGCACCCTGGCGCGCATCAAGGCCGAGGGCCCACGTCGAAAGCTGGTTCCCTTCGAGATGGTCGGTTCCGGCATTGCACGCCAGGGCTATCCAGTCGTCGTCGACGGAGAGTCCGCGGGCACCGTGACCAGCGGAACCAAGACCCCCACCGTCGGAAAAGCGATCGGCCTGGCGTACCTGCCGGCCAACCGTGCAGCGGCGGGCACACCGTTTCAGGTAGAAATTCGAGGCCGACGGGTCGATGCGGTGGTCACGACCCGTCCTTTCATCAAGAAGAAGTAGTATCTACGAGGCAGCGAAACCATGGATAAGCACTTCCCGGAAGATCTGAAGTACACCAAAGAACACGAGTGGTGTCGCCTCGATGGCGACGTCGCGACCGTCGGCATCACTTGGCATGCGCAGGATGCACTCGGCGACATCGTCCATTGCGAGCTGCCCAATCCGGGTGAGACCGTGAACGCCGGCGAACCGTTCGGGGTGGTCGAATCGACCAAAGCCGTATCCGACCTCTATGCGCCACTCAGTGGCGAGGTGGTCGAGCGCAACGACGACATCATCGAAGCACCGGAAAACCTCAACGACGACATGTACGACGACGGTTGGCTCATCAAAATCAAGCTCTCCGACCACGGAGAGCTGACCTCCTTGATGAGCCGCGACGAGTACCAGAAGTTCCTGGAAGAACTCGACGACTAGCTGAGTGCTGACGAAGTCAGCGTCCGTGGGTTAGCGGAAGTTGAAGAGGTTGAGCGGCCCGCGAGAGCGGAGCATCACGAACTGGAAGTTGAATTTGATGTAGCCGTCTTCGTCGGCCATCGCCGACGGCGGGTTGGGAAACGGCTCGGCCCGCTTGAACGCCTGGACGGCGACTTCATCCAGAAACTGGACGCCGCTCGAGTTGGCGACGACTACGTCGGCCAACCGACCGTCCATGTCGATACGCACCGTGAGCAAGGTTGCTCGATCGCGGGGTCCGTAAATGTTGCCGGTCGGATCGCGACGGCGCAGTTCGCGCGAAACCATGTCGTACCAGAGACTCCCTACCGAATCCTTCACTCGGTAGAAGAACGTCGCGTACTTGAACTCCTTCGAGTTCAAGAAGGTGGCATCACCCTCGGGCACGTTCTCGATGTAGTCGTTGGACGGGGAGCCGCTGATCCGAGCGATCGTGCCGATGGTCGGACGCAGCTGCTCCAGGCTGGGCAGCGCCCGCTTCTCTGCGCCGTCCGTCTTTCCCTTTGAACCACCGGTTTCGTCACCCTCACCCGGGCCGCCCATCTCGAGGCGAAACCGCTTGCCCTTCCCGAGGAGCTCCTCCTGACCTCGGCGTTCGGACTGGCGAGCACCAGGCAGGTCGGTGAGGCGAAGTTTCACCTTCTCGCGCCGCCTCAGGCTCGGAAGCTCGAGAACGAACTCGCCCTTGTCGGTGCCCTTGCCGTCCCCCCCTCCGCGCTTGCCCTCGAGCTCGTCGCCTTTGACGTCGAGAACGGGGTTCTTGATGGTTTTGTCGCGTCGAGGTTCCGCCGCGCGCTCTTGCAACCGGCTGGTGACCCGCTTTTTGGTGCGGTCACGTTCTTCGTAGCGGGCCACCGACTCCCGCTCGACCCGGGTGTTCTGCTTGGACAGGAATCGAGCCTCGGGATTCGGCGAGTCGTCCTCGGTCGGCGCGATCTCCACGACCTGCCCACTCAGCTTCTCTTCCTTGGGCTTCGGCTTCTCGGCTTCCTTGGGCTTTGGCTTGTCGGGAGGCTTCCGGGCAGGCGAGACGGCCCGGGTCGCCTTTCGGGGGCGGCGGAGCTGCCGATTCCTGGACCACTGGTCCGGCGATACCGTCACGACCCGGACGGCCCGCGGTCCCTCTTTGGGTCTCCAAGAGAGGTACTTGACCATCCATGCGCCCGCCGGGAGCCCGATCACGACGTGCAGGAACACCGAGGCCAACAGCGCCAGCCAGAAGACCTTGCCGCTAAGTTTTTTCTTCCTCCGGCGCATGGAGTTACCAATCCTCGACGTTACACAGTCGGCCAAACCGGGACAACGCCGAACGCCCCAACGCCCCACGGCGACAACGCATTCGGTCGAGCGGTGACGGTGTCGACTGTACGCGATGAACGTCGGCTTCCGGGCGATTTGTTCCACCGCGAGGGAACGTTATTGGCCCTCAAAGCGCACCGACCTTCGGCCCGTTCGAGCCACCGTTTACCGGCCGGGGATTCGGTTTCGAGATCGTGTCCGAGCCGCGGATTTGTCGAGTTTCCCCGATACTGGTGGCCCCGATGCTGGCCGCGCAGCCTCGAAACCTTCCGACGAGAGCTCGCAGGGTGCCAACTTGGTCCTTTCGGCGGTCGTAACGAGCCAGAGCGCCCGCGGAGGTCTTTGCGGTTGACTGCGGAACCCTAGGTGGTAGCGTCCCCGCCTCATTGCGCCTCAGACGTACGTCGCGGCGCTCGCCGAGCCATGGAGCTGGGTGAGCCTACCCGGCGTGAGGCGGGAGGATGGAAATGGCAGAACCAAAGTTCCGCATGGGCCTCATCGGTCGCAAGATCGGGATGACGCAGCTGTTCATCGACGGCGAACGCGTACCCGTCACGGTGATCGAGCTGGGCCCTAACACCGTCGTTCAAAAGAAGACCAAAGACTCGAAAGACGGGTACAACGCGATTCAGATCGGCTTCGGCGAAAAGGCGCACCGAAAGGTCAACAAGCCGATGGCCGGACACTTCAAGCGCGCCGATGTGAAGCCCGTTTGGATCTTGCGCGAGCTTCGGGTCACCGACGATAAGATCGGCGACTTCGAAGTAGGCAAAGAGCTGAACATCGCCGATTCCTTTCAGGAAGGCGAATGGGTCGACGTCACGGGCACTTCGAAGGGCAAGGGCTTCGCTGGAGTCATCAAGCGCTACAATATGAAGGGCGCGAAGCAGGCCACCCACGGCACCCACGAGCAATTCCGACATGTGGGCTCCATCGGCTGCCGGACGACGCCGGGTGAGGTTCACAAGGGCAAGCGACTCCCGGGGCATATGGGCAGTCGGCGGGTCTGTATTCAGAACCTCCGCATTGTGAAGTACGACACCGACAAGAATCTGGTCATGGTGAACGGCTCGGTGCCCGGTTCGCGTCACAGCTACGTTATGGTCCATCAGGCCATCAAGAACCTCGGCCGAACCGGCAAACGAGGAGAATAGCCCTCCCCCGGTGAGCCACTACAACGCCAAGGATCGCTTCTACAAGCAGGCCAAGACCGACCAATACGCGGCGCGCTCGGTCTACAAGCTCGAGGAGCTCGATCGGCGCTACGGATTGTTCAAAAAGGGGCAGCAGATCGTCGACCTCGGATGTGCACCGGGGTCCTGGCTGCAGTTCTTGGCCGACAAGGTTGGCAAGAAGGGCGTCGTACTGGGGTACGATATTGTTCCTTCCAAGGTGGCACTTTCACCTCCCGCTGTCTGGCAGGTGGCTGATGTGTTCGAGCTGACGCCGGCCCAGGTGTTGGTCGAACTCTACACGCTTCGACACGGCGAGCCGCCGCCGGACCCAGAGCAACCACCACCTATGCGAATCGACGCGGTCGTCTCGGACATGGCTCCGAAACTCACCGGGATCCGCGACGCCGATCAGGCGAAGTCTGTCGCCATTCAAAGCGAAGCACTCCGCCTGGCCGACGCGTTGGTCAAACCGGGGGGGTTTTTCGTGGCCAAGCTCTTTCAAGGCCGGGATACGGACGAGTTCGTTCGCCACGTCAAGGCGCGCTACAAAGAAGCGAAGCTCTTGAAGCCCGAGGCGACCCGGGAGGGCAGCCGCGAGGTCTTCTTGCTTGCCCGTGGAAAGCGTCCCGTTGCGCTACCGTCAGCCGACGGTCACCAGGTTTCGTAGCCCTTGGGATAGTCGCTGGGAAAGGCCAGCGCATTGGCGATGGTCTGGTTGAATTCGAAGACCGCGCCCACCACGTTTTCCGGAGGCCCTCTTTCATGCCCCACCAAACCGGTGACCACCACATCCTCGCCCAGGGCGACCGCTTCGAAGTCTACGAAGGTCCCCTTTTCTCGCGAGAAGGTCGCCTTGCCGAGCAGGCGCCCCTCGTATTTACCTTCGTTATACTCGAAGTTGCTGGCCTGCATCAGGAAGCGGCCTTCGAGCCGTAGACGCACGAGGTCACCGTCGACCGAATCGACGATGCTCGCCACCTCGGCGCGCTCGATGTGCTTGCCCCACCAGACCCGGGCCTCGAGGACCAGCAGATGGTTGGTCACGAATCGCTCGACAATGTCGGCTGGCCAGGCCTGCCGATCGCCCTGCTTGGGTGCTTCCGGCACCAGCCGAGCGACCTCCGACGGCTTCAGCCAAAGGTAGCTGAAGTGAAAATAGTTCTCGTGGCGTACGTCGGACATGGGGATGGCGTCGTTGGGCAAAGACCGTTTGGTGACCCTGATATCAACGAACGGGACATCCGGACGGTGCACCATCGCCAGGCCGTCGCTCGTAGCGGGGCGGTCGGCGATGACTCGCTCGGCCTTCGTCATGGAGCGATACTCAGCCACCGCGTTCTTCAGCTCGCTCAGGATCTCCTCCGGCTCGGGATAGTATCCCGCGAAGAAGAACAGCAGCTTGCCGCTCGACGTCACGGCATAGATCCCCTGCTTGTGCCCAACGCTGTGCTGGTCGAAGACTCGCTTCATCCAGCGAACCGAAAGTTTGTCGTCTTCAGACGAGTGGTGATACTCGACGTCGTCGTTGGCGACCGGAATGAAGTTCGATTTGATGTAAGCCGCGATTTGCGGGTCGTTGCAGACCACCTGCCTGCTTTTGACGCCGTTCTGTCAGCAGGCGCCCCGAGGCCCGCCGAAGTACAGCCACAGCAGCATGGGCTTGTCGGCGACCTGGGCGTCTCGGAGGCCCTCGAGCACGGTGCTCCGCCAGGGAATCGACTGGTAGGTAAAGTCTTTGGGCCTCATCACGACGTGGCGCTTCACCTCGGCGTAGCTCTCCCACGTGAGCCGGGTCGGAACGTCGCGCTTGTCGCCCGCCGCCAGCGCCGGGGTGGACCCCGGTGCCGCACTCGCATCCGGCATACTCGCCGGCATGCTGCCGGACAACCCGCCCGGCGCGCCGCCAGAGGTACATCCGGACACCGAGCCGACGGCGACGATGGCCATCGCAGCAAGCCCGCTGGTCGGAGTCCTGATTCGGGCGAGAGCCCCGCTCGCCCGGAACTCGGCCGCCGGCCCAGGATGTGACGGGCCTGACACCGCATGAGAGCGTTTCTGATTCATCGGGGATATTGTAGCGGTTTCAGAGACGCATGAATACAGCGACGCGATCATCAGGCTTCGATGTCGGCGGCGGCGGGTCGCTTTTTGCGGATGGCTTCCCCCGATCGTCGGAGTGAATACGAACGTGACGCAGGGCTCGCTAGAGCCCACACTCCTCGCGTGCTGACCGTACACCATCTGGAAAACTCTCGTTCCCAGCGGATTCTGTGGCTCCTGGAAGAGCTAGAAGTGCCGTACGACATCAAACGGTACAACCGAAACAAGAAGACCATGCTGGCCCCCGAAGAGCTTCGGGCCATCCATCCCCTCGGCAAGTCTCCGCTTCTGACCGACGGCGAAAGAGTGATCGCCGAATCCGGCGCGATCATCACCTACCTGATCGATAAGTACGGTGAAGGACGGTTTCGGCCCGATCCCGGCACCGACGCCCGCGACCAGTACGAGTACTGGATGCACTACGCGGAAGGCTCTCTGATGCCCTTGTTGCTGCTCCGTCTTATGCTCAACCGAATCAAGGACGGCCCCGTGCCCTTCTTCGTCAAGCCCCTGACCAAATTGATCGTCAATAAAGTCGACGGAGCCTTCCTCGGCCCGCAGCTGAAGCTCCACTTGACCTTCATCAACACCGAGCTCGGCAAAGCGGAGTGGCTGACTGGAGATCACCTGACGGGCGCAGACATCCAAATGAGCTTCCCGCTCGAGGCGGGCCGTACGCGCCTAGACTTTTCGCCGTACCCCAATGTCGCGGCCTTCGTGGACCGCGTGCATGCTCGGCCGGCGTACCAGCGCGCCCTCGCCAAAGGGGGCCCCTACCAGTACGGTCCAAAGAAGTAGTCACTGGGAAACCGGAGCCCGGGCCCGAATGAATCGCGACCACTCGCTTTCGGACCTTCGCGTCCCGCCGGCGGAACGCTACTGGGTGAAATACTGACGTTCGACCAGGCGGCGGTATAGACCATCGGCCTCGGCCATCAGAGCCTCATGACGGCCGAGCTGCTCGACGCGGCCTTCGTTAATGACAACAACGCGATCGGCGTCACGAACGGTCGACAACCGATGGGCGATCACCAGCGTGGTTCGACCTCGCTGCAGCTTTTCGAGCGCGGCTTGAACCAGGTGTTCGCTCTCAGCGTCGAGCGCGCTGGTCGCTTCATCGAGAATGAGGACCCGGGGGTCTTTCAAGACGGCCCGCGCAATCGCGACCCGCTGCCGCTGCCCGCCTGATAGCTGCACGCCCCGCTCTCCGACCAAGGTCTCATAGCGGTCCGGAAAGCCGACGATGAAGGAGTGTGCGTTGGCCGCCTCGGCCGCGGCGACGACCGCCGTGTCATCCGCATCGGACCGCCCATACCGAATGTTCTCGGCGACGGTCGTCGAAAGCAGAACCGGATCCTGGGCGACGACCCCGATCTGCCGGCGAAGCCAGGTCGGATCGAGGTCGGGCAGCCGATGCCCGTCGAGCCGAATCTCGCCCTTTCCTGGGTCGTACAGGCGATTGAGAAGGGCCGCGATGGTACTCTTGCCGCCTCCTGACGGCCCGACCAACGCAACGACCTCGCCGGGCGCCAGGGCCAACTCAATGTCCTTGAGGACCATCACGTCGGGACGTGAAGGGTAGGCGAACGACACGGCCTTGAGCTCGACCTTCCCCTCAACCCGATCGAGGGTCGTTCCGCCGGTCAACGGAATCGATGCCTCGCGGTCGATCAGCTCGAACACCCGCTGGGCGGCCCCCACCGCCCGCATGAAGTCCGACCACAAGCTGGCGAGGGCGCCGAGCGAAAACGCGACGATCAGCGTGTAGAGAATGAACGAGGTGAGCGACCCGGCGGACATCTTCTCGCTGACCACCAGGCGCCCGCCGTACCACAGAACCGCCGCTATCGCCCCGAAACCCACTATCGACGCCCCACCCGAGAACCAGGCGACGGTCGCGATCCGGCCCCGGCTAACCTCGTACGAGTGGTCGACGGCCTCCGCATAACGCCGCACCTCGGCTGGCTCTTGCCCAAAGCTGCGGACCATTCGGATGCCGCCGATCGTCTCTTCGGCGACCCGGCTCGCTTCGGCCAACGCGTCTTGCGCGGCTCTGGAGAGACGCTGGATTCGCTGACCGAACAGCCCTGCCGCCAGGGCGACCGGGGGCACGACCGCCATCATGAGAAGGGTCAGTTTGGCGCTGATCCAGAACAGGAGACCGATGCCACCGAGTGCGCCCGCGGCGCTCCGAAGAGCCATCGAAATGTTGACGCTCACTGCATTCTGAAGGACCCCAGCGTCGGCCGACAAGCGAGACATCAGCTCGCCGGTGCGGCGTCCATCGAAGAACCCGACCTCCTGCGCCATGATCCGCTCGTACAGATGTCGGCGAAGCCGAGCCACGATGCGCTCGCCCGCCGCCGTAAACACGTAGTAGCGAAGACCACTGGCCAGCCCCTGAACGACGAAGAGACCGAGCATGATGAACGCCGCCCGATCGATCGCGTCGGTTTGTCCTCGGACGATCGCCTCGTCCATAATCACTTGAATGGCCCGCGGATACGCGAGACCCGCTCCGGTTGAAATGAGCAGAAGGCCGGTCCCGAGGACGAGCGCCCGCCACTCGGGGGCGGCGAGCTCGAGGATGCGACGAAGACGGTTGAGCACGGCGGTAGTTTAAACACCCGCCGTGGCGTGGCGTAGTCGATAAATCGGGGTCGGTCGAAGGTCGGAGCCGTCGATGTCGACGTCGGACGGAGCCTGATATTCCGCCACGACCTCGAGCCGCTCGGCCGCCAGAAAGCCGCGCCGTGGGTCGGCCATCCGAACCGTCGCTCCCCGGACCTGGAGCGACGTCAGCCAGTCGGTCACCCTGTTCGCAAGCTCAGTTTCATACGTCACGTCGGCGGCCAGCACGACCTCCCACGCCGGATCGTCTTGACCGATGAAGTCCTCGGTGGTCGCGTCGATATGGACTCCGTTGAGCGCCGCGTTGAGGGCGATCGCCTCGACCGCGAAGGGGTCGAGGTCCGACGCGACCACCCTTCGAGCCCCGGCCAGCGCGGCGGCGATCGCTTCGACACCCCCGCCGGCCCCAAACGCGAGGACGGTCTTGTTCGCGACCTCTTCCGGATGATCGAGAAGATGTCGGGCCAGGGCCTGCCCGCCGGACCACGCGAAGGCCCAATACGGTGCTGGGAGCCCGAGCGCTTCGAGGTCGGCGTCGGTCGCCTTCCACAGAGCGCAAGCGTCGGTCACCAGATGAAGCCGGATCTCGGGGACCAAAAAGGGCCGGTCGATCACCGTCTTCCCAAGGATCAAACGCCTCAACCGCCCCACCCCGCCGCGATATCGAATTCGATCTCGGCGCCGCGAACGTCGGCCTGAATCTCGTTGTCGCGAAAAGCGACCTGCCCACGGACGATGGTCATGACCGGCCACCCGGTCACCGAACGCCCTTCGAAGGGACTCCACCCCACCTTCGTGAAATAGCCCCGCTCGCCGACCTTTTGGGTCTTCCTAAGGTCGACCAGGGCCACATCACCGTCCATGCCGACCGTGAGGTCACCCTTTCGCTGCATTCCGTAGATGCGGGCAGGAGCTCGACACATCCACTCGACGACCTGTTCGACCGAGCACAGGCCCCGGTGCGCCGCATCGAGCATCAGAGCCAGCGAAGTCTCGACCCCCGGCATCCCGGACGGCGCCCGACCGAAAGGCTGGGCCTTCTCTTCAAGGGTGTGAGGGGCGTGGTCCGTGGCGATGCAGTCGATCGTTCCGTCGTGAAGGCCCTTCCAAAGGGCCTCCTGGTGGCTCCGATCTCGAATGGGCGGATTCATTTGGGCCAGGGTACCGATGGATTCATAGCAGTCCGGCGCCGACAGCAGGAGGTACTGCGGCAGGGTCTCGGTCGAAATCCGACCACCGCCCTTTCCGCGCGTGCGCAAGAGAGTTACTTCATCGCCGGAGCTCAAGTGCAGGATGTGCAGCCGACGGTTGTGAGCCTCCGACAACTCGACCGCGAGCTGACTGGCCATCAGCGCCGACGTGACATCGCGAATTTCGGGGTGAGCGGCGGGATCGGTCCGGCCCGCGAACTCGGCCTTGCGGGCCTTGAGCCGGGCATCGTCTTCAGCGTGCACCGCGATCAGCCGCCGGCCCGTGGCGAAGATCTTCTCGAGGTCCGAGCGGTCAGCGACCAAGAGATTGCCGGTGCTCGAGCCCATGAAGATCTTGATTCCGCACACGTTCTCGACCGAGTTGAGCTGGTCGAGGTTGTCGGCGGTGGCTCCGATGAAAAAGTTATAGTTGACCACGCTGACCGCGGCCGCTCGCGCCTTCTTGGCCGCCATGGCCGCCGCGTCGATGGTCGGCGGCTTGGTGTTCGGCATCTCGAGGAAAGACGTTATCCCTCCCGCCGCGCAAGCGTGGGAGCCTGAACCGAGGTCTTCTTTGTGGACCAATCCCGGGTCGCGAAAGTGAACCTGCGGATCGATGACCCCGGGCAGAACCCAGAGCCCCTTGGCATCGATGACGTCACCCCGGTCGTCGGTGACGTGACCGACCGCGGTTATGCGACCGTCGACGATCTGCAGATCGCCGTCCACGTTGCCGCTCGGAAGTACGAGGTGCCCGCCTCGAATCGTGAGTGTTCCCTGCGTCATCAGTCTTTCCTCAGCGGTCGCATTCGCCGCCGATCATATTGATCGACCCGAAGGTAGGCACCACGTCGGCGAGCATCGAGCCTTCGATGATCGCTGGCAGCGATGCGGTCAGGAGAAAACTCGGCGGCCGGACCCGGATCTTCCATGGCTTGCCGGAACCGTCGGACACCAAGTAGAAGCCCAGCTCCCCGTTGGCGCCCTCCTGAGCCACGTACGCCTCGCCGGCGGGAACCTGAATACCGTCGATGATGATCTTGAAGTGATTCATCAGCTCCTCGATGGCGTTGTGCACCTTGTCTTTGTCAGGAAGCGCGATGCGTGGGTCGTCGACCATGACCGGAGGCGGCGTGTCACCGATCTGCTCGAGACATTGCTCGATCATCGAGATCGACTGCCGGAGCTCGTGCATCCGAACCAGATAGCGGTCGTAGTTGTCGCCGTTGGTACCGACGGGCACCTCGAAGTCGAGCCGATCGTAGACATCGTACGGCTCGGCGCGGCGAACGTCGTAGCCGATGCCCGTCGAGCGCAGGCAGGGGCCCGTCCAGCCCCAGTCGATCGCTTCGGCGGCCGAGATGGCGCCGACCCCCTTCATCCGATCGATGAAGATCTTGTTGGTGGTCAGCAGCGTCTCGGTATCGTCGATCAGCAGTTTGGTTCGGTCGATCTTGGGCGCGAGGCTCTTGGCGAAGTCATCCGGCAGGTCGTTGACGACCCCTCCAATGCGTGCATAGGACACCGTCAACCGGGCCCCGCACAGCTCCTCGACTGCATCCCAAATGGTGTCGCGAGCTTCGATCAGGTACAGCATCCCGGTGAACGCCCCGAGCTCCATCGTCGACGCACCGATGCTGGTCAGATGATCAGAAATGCGGGAGAGCTCGGCCGCGATCGTTCGGCAATACTTGGCCCGCTCGGGGATCTCGATGTCGAAGAGCTTTTCGACCGCTGCCGCGTAACAATTGTTATTGATCAGGGGCGAGACGTAGTTGAGACGATCGGTGTACGGGAACACCATGGTCCAGGTGGAGTTCTCGCAGCTCTTCTCGAAGGCCCGATGCAAGTATCCCGGCTCGACGTCGACCCGTTCGACGGTCTCGCCGTCGAGCAGCACCGTCATCTTGATGGTCCCGTGCATGGCGGGGTGCGACGGCCCCATCTCGATGCGCATCTGGCTGGAGTGGGGGGGTGGGTCACCGATCGGGCCTTGCTGCGGCAAGGGTTTGCGCTCCGCATCGGAGATCTTGGGCACCTCGAGGCCTCGCTCAGCGCGCACGTCCATGGACGGACTGTGTTGCGGCAAGGGCCGGGAGTCAACGACGGAGGTGCGCCAGATAGCGACGAATCGCCCGGGTGCGATTTCGCATGACCCGAGCCTCATCGGGGTCGTCGTGGTCGTAGCCGAGCAGATGCAAGGTACCATGCACCACGAGCAGCTCTAGCTCGGCATCGAGATCGACGCGTCGGCTCACCGCCTGCTGCTGGGCGCGCTCGACCGAAACCACGACATCTCCGAGCGAAGGATCGACCGCGCCATCCTCGGCTTCGTCGAGGGCGAAGGCCAGTACGTCGGTCGGCTTATCAAAACCCCGGTAGGCCCGGTTCAGATCCTGAATCTCGTGGTCGTCCGTCAACAGAATCGATACCTCCCGCGCGTCGGCGCCCTCGAGGGTCAGGGTTGTCAAGGCCGCTCGCTTGACCCTTCGGGCGTTCCCCCCGCGGGCTCCGGGTCGACGCCGACGAACGAGAGAGATCGTTGGCACGTCAGCTGGGCTCCCCCGTGGGCGCGCGAACGATCGGCGCTCCCGTGACTTCGGGGAGGGTGCTCAAAGGACGGCTCGACCGCGCGAGTCGAACCTCGAGCACATCGACGAACGTCGACCGAGTCTGCTCGAGATCCCGCAGCGTCAGCTCCGCATCGTCAAGCTGGCCATCGCGCAGGATGACCTGCACCGACTCGGTCACCGCGCGCTCGATGTCGGCTCGCTCGACAACCAGCTCCTGATCGAGGTGCCGAGTGGAGGCTTCGACGGCGTCGGCCAGCATCACCAGGGCCGCCTCCCGTCCGCGGGGTCGAGGGCCGGGATAAGTCACCGGCCCCTCGGCCGCGCCCGGCGCAGTGGTCGGTCCGAGCCTAGACCGCTGCCGGACCTTCCCCGTGCCGTGGTGTTGACGGATAATGTCGATGACCGAAGAGCCCAAGCGATGCTGATGAGCGAGCTCGATTCCGTCTTCGACGTGCGCCCGCAGCTCGGTCGCTTGCGCGGCGGTCGCGATCGGACCGACATCACGAGGCAGATTCTCGTCGAAAGCTCGCGGGTTTTTGAGTTTACCGATGTCGTGATAGTAGCCCCCGACCCGCGCGAGGAGCCGATGGGCACCGATCGCGCGGGCGGCTGCTTCGGCCATCGTGCCCACCATGATGCTATGGCGATAGGTCCCGGGTGCCTCGACCACCATCTGCTTGAGGAGCGGATGATTGAGGTTTGCGAGTTGACCGAGCCGGAGGCTCGTCGCGTACCCGAAGACCGCTTCGAAGACCGCCAGCCAAGCGGCGGCCAGCAGCGCAGCGCTCACCGCTGACACGGTGGCCGCTGCGAGGTGTTCGGTGGCGATCCGCAGGTCGAGGTTCGAATCGAGCAGGTCGAAGGCCGTGGCGACCGTGGCCTGCGCGAAGATGATACGGGTGGTCGCGCTGAACAGCGACCTCGTGAGCCGATGCCCATCCTCGATGGAAGCGGCGGCCAGCCCCCCGGCGAAGGCGTAGACGGTCACGGCCAGACTCGCGTCCATCATCCAGCCCGCGATGATCGCCACGACCGGCGCAAAGACCGCGGCCGCCTCTACCCCCGCGATCAATCGGACCAGGAGGACTCCGAAGGCGACCGGCAGGCCCATCCGCAGCGTCTCCACGGCAACCCAGGGGGTGTAATCGATCACCGATGCGACCCCGTGAAACCCGG
This sequence comes from uncultured Myxococcales bacterium, assembly GCA_964519665.1. GTDB lineage: Bacteria > Myxococcota > Kuafuiibacteriia > Kuafuiibacteriales > Kuafuiibacteriaceae > JANQQN01. The sequence continues at coordinate 51,230 of CAZFIV010000003.1, read as the reverse complement.
CCCACAGCGTCAACAACGTCAGCAGCACCGCCGCCGAAAGGAACGCCAGGTCGCGCGACGCGGGCCGGTCGGGCCGGCAAGACCGCGACGCCACGCGATGCGCGAATCCGACCAATAACAGGACCAAGAGCGCGCTGCCGGCCGCGACTTGCACTCGGCTGGTCGCCCGCAGGTCTTTCTCCATCCCCTCGAGAATGCGCAGCTTCTGTTCGTCGACGATATCGCCGGCTTTGACGACGACCTCGCCCGGCCGGATCGCGATCACCATCTCTTTGACGGAGTCCCGCGCCGCACCGCGCCGACGATTCGTCTCGAACAGGTTCCGGACCAGGTTGACTTCGAGCAACTCCTTTACGAGGAGCGCGGCCGCCCGCCGCTGAGACGACGGCAGATGCTTGAGCCGCTCGGCGGCGAGGGCGTCGACCTCCGCCCTCGCTTGATCGAGGGTGAGGATGCGCGAAGTCTCGTCGACCTTGATCTCCCGCACCTGCCTTGCGTCCTCGGAAACCTCGAGGACGGTAAGCCGACCCCGTCCCGGTGGGAGATCGCGACTGCGCCCCACGATCGGCCGCTCGCCCACGGTGGTCAGCAAAAACAGGATGGCGTCCCGCAGCTCGTCGGGCGGTCCCGCGATGAGTGCGTCGAGCGTCTTCTTGCTGAGGACCACCTGCAGCCTCTCAGCGAAATCGAGGCGAAGGTCGTCCGGGTCGACTTCCGCCGCCCGCTCGCCCGCGTCGGGGGGCGGCCCGTCGATCGTTGGCTCGTCCTCGGCCGGTTCATGCGCCAGCAGCACCTGAAAAGCTGCTTCAACCCTATCGGCCGCGTTGTCGACCAACGACACTTCTTGGTCGAAGACCGGCGGAACCCGCGCCGCCACTTCGTCTCGCAGCTCCTGGGTCTTCTCCGGATCGCCGATGGTCAGGGCGCGCGGACTCCGAATCGTCCGAGGGCTAACCTCGCCCAGCCGAAAGTCGGGCAGTCCCAGCAACACGTCGTCGGCCTGCGGAGACATGAACAGGCCGGCGGCCGCCGCGAGCAGCGCGAGCACGGCCACGATGTTGAGATCACGAAGAAACCGCCCCGGCCGCACCCAGCGCCAGGAGCTCTTGGAGACCGCAGAAATCGACCGTTTGGGATCGGTCATGCCTATTTACTTTGGGCACCGACGGATGTCGGAAGCAACCTCAAGACCTTCGGCGTATCGGAACACCGGCCAGGCCGTCGAGCCGAGCAGTTGTTTCTGGCGTTGGCCACTCGACAGGAGTACACGGTTCGGGTGACGACCACTTGGACGACCCGGGACTCGGCTGAGCTCTACGGCATCGCGGGTTGGGGCAACGGCTACTTCGACATCAACGACGAGGGTCACGTCATCCTGACCAGCGCGGCGACCGGAAGTGCCCCGATAGACCTCAAGAAAGCCGTAGACGACCTCGTACGGCGAGGGCTGTCACTTCCACTGTTGATCCGATTCACCGACGTCCTCCGGCGGCGCATCGAACAGATCTACGGCGCCTTCGCCGACAAGATCGAGGAGTACGGTTACCAGGGGCAATACCGGGCGGTCATGCCCATCAAGGTGAACCAGCAACGACACGTGGTCGAAGAGCTGCTCGAGCAGGGGAGGGATTTCAATATCGGTCTCGAGGCGGGCAGCAAGCCGGAGCTGCTCGTGGCGATCGCTATGCTTCCCGAAACCAACGGGCTCATTGTGTGCAATGGATACAAAGACCGGGCATACATCGAAGCGGCGCTGCTCGCTCAGCGACTCGGACACAAGACCCTCCTGATCGTCGACCGGTTCGACGAGCTCCAGCTGATCATCGATGCGACCAAACGCCTCGGCATCGACCCCACCATCGGCGTACGGGTCAAACTGTCGGCGAAGGGCAGCGGTAAGTGGGCCGAATCGGGGGGCGACCGCTCCAAGTTCGGCCTGACCGCCATGGAGCTCGTGCGGACCGTCGACGTGCTGTCGCAGGCCGGGATGCTCGATCGTCTGCAGTGCCTACACTTCCATATTGGCTCCCAGATCACCGCGATTCGAGCCATCAAGGACGCGATGGGCGAGGCCGTGCGCATCTTTGCCGACCTTTACCGGATGGGGGCGCCAATGGCGTACTTCGACGCCGGCGGGGGCTTGGCGGTCGACTACGACGGATCCAAGACCAACTTTCATGCGTCCAAGAACTACTCCTTGACCGAGTACGCCGCCGACATCGTGTATTCGATCGGCAGCGCCCTCGACGAGGCCGGGGTGCCGCACCCCATGATCATCTCGGAATCGGGTCGCGCCCTGGTCGCTTATCACTCCGCCCTGATCTTCAACGTCGTGGGCCACAACGAGGAGTCGAGCCCGGTACCTCGCCCGGGACGTCCACGCGCCGCCAACGGAAACAACGGCGCGGACCACGGAGCGTTTCACGAAGCCGTCAACGGGGGCGAACCGGGCGGAGTATCGACCAACGGCACCCCCGTCGCCAACGGCACCGGAACGACGGACGGTGCGTCGACGCCCGACGAGGCATCGGAACATCCGCTGATCGAGGAGCTCCGAGAGGTCGAGTCGACGGTGACTCGCAAAAATTATCACGAGGCCTATCACGACGCGATTCAACTCAAGGAAGACGCGCTGTCGCTGTACCGCCACGGCATTCTGGACTTGCGGGGGCGCGCGACGGTCGAAGGCTTGTTCTGGTCGACCTGCCGCAAGATCTGGCGCATCGTGAAAGACCTCGAATACGTACCGGAAGACGTCGAGCCGCTCGAACGGCAGCTCGCCAACACGTACTACTGCAATTTCTCGTTGTTCCAGAGCGTCCCCGATTCGTGGGCGGTCAAGGCGTTGTTCCCGGTCATTCCTATTCATCGCCTCAAACAAAAACCGACCCGCCGGGGTATCCTCGCCGACCTCACTTGCGACAGCGACGGCAAGATGGACCAGTTCATCGGCCTTCACGACGTCAAGGACTGCTTGGAGCTGCACTCGTACAACCCAGGCGAGACCTACTTGCTAGGTATCTTCCTCGTTGGCGCGTATCAGGAAATACTGGGCGACCTTCACAATCTCTTCGGTGACGTTCACGCGGTTCACCTCGCGTCCAGCCCTACCGGATACCGGGTGAAGACGGTCATCGAAGGCGACACGGTTCGGGACGTCCTCAGCTATGTCTCGTACAGCCACCGTCAGCTGATGGACCGGCTGCGCCAGTCGATCGAAGCCGCGCTGAGCCGAGGCACCATGAGCCTCGAACAGAGCGCAGTCCTGGTCCGAAACTTCGAAGCCGGCCTTGGTGGCTACACGTATCTGGAAGATCGCGCGTCGATCGAGACCCTCTTCGAGTCTGTGCTTCCCAATGGCGTGATCGAACCCACGGTCCGGTAAATTTCTCGAGGCGCCGCGAGGCGGCGTTATCGAGATGTTTGCGTTTGTCCGGATCCGGCGGGACTGCTATAGCTTCCCCGTTCGCGGCTTGCACTTTGCAGACCGCTGGGAAACCCCCTCACCTCTCCATGGGGCGCCGTCACCGGCATGGAATGGCTCATCGAAACCCTCCGCGTTCTCCGAGAAGTTCGGGACTGGACCAGCACGCGCTCGCCGGACCGCAAGCGTCGTCTGCGCACGAAGAGGGCGGTCCTGCGGGCGGTCGCCACCGCAGAAGCGACCCTCGAGCAGAACAAGCCTCCCGTCGTTGCACCCTTGGGTCCCGCCCGCTCGGAGCGGCGCCCACCATCCGACCGACCGCGCCTCGCGCGTAAGGCTACCCATCGGCCGGCCGCTCAGCAGGCCATTCCCTTAGACCAGATCGACGGCCACGCGCTTTCCGCGATTCGTCGACTTCAGCGCCACGGGTTTCGCGCCTACCTCGTCGGAGGATGTGTTCGCGACCTGCTCCTCGGTATCACGCCCAAAGACTTCGACGTCACCACCGACGCTCGGCCCGAAGAAGTGAAGTCGCTGTTCCGGAACAGCCGCGTCATCGGACGCCGCTTCCGGCTGGTTCACGTTTATTTTCGGGGCGGCAAGATCATCGAGGTCGCGACCTTCCGAGCCAACGTCACCAGTGACGACGACGACGCCGACCTGCTGATTCGGCGCGACAACGTCTTCGGGACCGAAGAGGAAGACGCTCGCCGACGCGACTTCACGATCAACGGCCTGTTCTACGATGTCACTACCGGCCGCATCATTGATCACGTCGGCGGTCTGGCCGACGTTCGGCAGCGCTACCTACGCATGATCGGAGACCCGGAGATACGACTGCGGGAAGATCCGGTTCGAATTCTGCGTGCGATCCGTTTCACCGCCAAGCTCGACGTCCGGATGGATCCGGACCTGAATGCGGCCATCCGAAACAACCGGGACGAGATCGCGCGGTGTGCCCCCGCCCGGGTCATGGAAGAGACCTTGCGATTGCTCCGCATCGGCCACGCGGCGCGAACCGTCGAGCTGATGGACGAGCTGGGGGTGCTACCGGTTCTGCTTCCGGAGATTCGCGCCTACCTCGATGGTCACATCCCTGGCGTTGCCGTGCCCGTTGCGGACGAAGAACTCCCCGCGAACGCCGAGCAGCTCCGGCGACACCTGGTCGAGCTGGACAGCCTGATCGCCCATCGTCCGGTCGCCGACGAAGTCGTCCTCGGCGCCCTCTTGTACGCTCCCCTCAATCAGGCCCTGGAACGTGACGACAGCGGTGAGCGCGACCGCAACCGAGCCATCAGCGACTTCCTCGCGGGCATCGGGACGCGCATCCATCTGACTCGGCGCCTGTACGAACACCTCCGGCAAATTTTTCTGGCCCAGCGGGCACTCGTGCCCACCAGCACCGCCGGGCCCCGGCGACGACGTCGGCGCCGGGTCAACGTCGCCCAGATGGTCCAAAAGCCCTTCTTCCAGGATGCCCTGGACCTGCTCGAAATCCATCTGAGGGCCACCGACCGTCCGCTCGACATTATTGAAGCGTGGCGAGAACGCGCCGACGCCGTCGCCGCCGGGCGCCCGGTGCGCGAACTCTCGACCGAGGGAGCCAGCTCCGCCCCAGCCCGGCCGGCGGCCGCTCCCCCAAGGTCGGCGGACACCCGGCCGCCCATGGAACCAGACGCCGCAAAGAAGCCACTGACCTCTCTGAACGGCGAGCATCCAGCCATTCGGGGTGTGGACGGCCCGGGCTTTCCGGACCTTCATCTCGAGGAAGGCATCCCACCCACGGCGGCCGCCAACGGACACGACGGGGAGAGTGGAGGCACTCGCAGCGGCAACAAACGACGGCGACGACGCCCTCGCCGCAAGAAAAGCGGCGGGGATACGACGTCAGCCCTGCCCGAGGGTCCAGCCTGAAGGGTGCAGCATGAAGGGTGCAGACGGACAGGCGCACCCTGACGAGCCCTCCAGGCCTGAGCCCCTACCTACCCGCCAAAGCCGACGCGGCGAGCTCAGCTAGCGGCTTTCTGCGCCCTGATTTCGGCGACCCGCGCCTTGAGTGCCTTCTTGGCTTGGCGGTGTTTGATCCGCCGAATCATCTTGACCCGTTTGTGTTTGCTCTTCGAAGCCATTTCGTCTCGTTCGCCTTTAGTGAGAGTGAGCCTGAGTGCCTCGCGCGCGCGAACGTACCCGGTCAAGCAGGCTGTGCAGCGCGGCGAGTCGAGCGGCGATTTTTTCGTCGGAGTGGGCGCCCACCGCCGACCGCTCCGCCAGGGGGGCCTCGAACCGGGCCGGCACATCGGTGGGCATCGGCTCGAACGGCGGCAGGTCATTCGTGGAGACGGGACCTTCCCAAGTAGCACCGGATGCCAAGCCAGACTCGCTCTGCTTGCTGAAGAGCGGGTGGTGTTCTTCTTCTCTGCCCCGGTCGAGCATCGCGCCGGCGGGCGTCACTTCGTCGTCGGCGACCACCAGGAGCGGCCCATCGATCGGGTCGACCGCGTCGATCGGGTCGAGCATGGCGATGTCGTCGAGAGGGTCCGTCGATACGCCCCCTTCGGCCGGCCCGGACGGGGCCAGGACGGACGCGGCCGGCTCCTGCAAAGCCCACGCGGTCGTGATCTCGCCATCCGGATCGGGGGTCGGCAATTCTTGCGCGCCCCTCAGGTCGTCCGCAGGACGACCACCATTGGCCGATCGAGGAGGAAGTCCTACTTCGGTCAGCTCGTACTCATCGGCGTCGTCGCGCAGGTCGTACGTCCACGGGGCCGATCGGGTCGGCGTTCGCGCAGGGATACCGGGCTCAGGCCCGAAGCCAGACCTGGGTGAGGGCAGCGAGGAGGAGTGACCGGACAGCGACCGCGCTCGCGCCTCGGCCTGCGCGCGCGCCCGCGCGACCGCTTCTTGTCGAGCGGGATCCGCGGAGCTGGGAGGAGTGGTCCCGGACCTGGCCCGCAGTTCGGCTTCCCGCCGAGCCCTACGAATGGCTTCCTGCCTCGCCCGGTCGGAAGGCGGCTCGGTCGCGGGCGAGCCAGACCTTCCGCCGGCCACCGGATACGGCAGCGTCGAGGGCGCGGCCGGAATCGGCGACCGGGCCGAGGGGGGTAGGATCGGGGGCGGCGGAGGTGATGGGACCGGCGACGGCGGGGGCATCGGCGCCCCGTAGGGTAGCTCGGCGGACCTCAACCGGCCGGGCTCTTCGACCTGCTTCCGAAGCCGGGCCGCCACTTCGAGGGCCAGCTCGCGGAGCCGTTGGTTCGCCGGGTCTTTCGCCAAGGCCGCCCTCAGCAGCTTCAACCCCTCCACCAAGCGGCCCGCCTGAATATACGCATGCGCGTATCGCAGCGGCTCCGCCTGAATACGTACCTGGGCCTCTTCGCGCTGACGCACCAGCTGCTCGACCTGGAGGATGCGATTGCGGAGCTGCGAGTCATCAGGTCGCAACCGACACAGCGTCGACAGGGTTTGGTGGGCGGCTCGAAGGTCCCCGCGACGGAGCTGCTCCAGTGCGCGCTGCTCGAGAACCGCCTGCTTGTCCACGGTCTCTAGCAGGTACAATCATCCAAACTGGAGCACAAGCGTCTTCAGATAGTCTCCGCGATCCTGTCCTTGCGATTCATCACCCGTCGGGTGGTCCCAGTCAGGCAATCCGAGCTCGGCTCGCCACTCGACGCGCCGCCCCGCAGCGAGCGCGGCGGACTCGACCCTCGGTCGCAACGCCTCGACCGACCAGCGTCGAGCGTGGGTCGAAAAGACCAAGACGCCATCGACCGCGAGCTTCCGGATCGCTCCCTCCAACAGGGCATCGATCTGCTGGTCGAGGCTGAATGTCTTGCCACCGGCCCGGCCGAGCACCGGCGGATCGAGCACCACCAAGCCGTATTGCCCGATCGGCCCCCTCCGCAGGTGCGCCACGACGTCGTCCGGAAACCATCGGTGCCGGTCCGGATCGAGGCCAGTGGCGCGCATGTTGTCTCGACCCCATCTCAAGGCCCGACGAGCGGAGTCCACACTGGTGACCCGCGAAGCCCCCGCCAGGGCGGCATGAACGGAAAATGCCCCAGTGTACGCGAACAGATTGAGAACCTCGATATCCTTTGACCACTTTCGAATCAGCAGACGGGTATCGCGGTGGTCCAAGAACAGGCCGGTCTGAAGCCCATCATTCATCAAGCATTCGAAGGTCGCGTCGCCTTCCCGCACTCGAACCGGACCGGCGGGCACCCGTCCGTAGACGACCCGGCTCTGACGATCGGAAGCCTGGCGAGTCACTGTCTTATGAACGATGCCCATCGGCATCAGGTGCTCGACGCACGCGGCGAGCCAGGCGTCGATGACCGGGGGCGGTACCTCGGGTCGCACCGATAAGATCAAGGTGTCTCCATACCGGTCGAGCACCAGACCCGGGGGCGCCCCGTCACCGGTGCCGTTGACCCATCGAAAGGCATCGAGCGGGGCGACCGGAGCCGACGTGGATAGGCGCCGCTGCACGGCTCGGGCTAGGCATTCTCGGGGACTCAACACGGATAGAAGATCGAGCCCCGCCTCCGGTCGGAGCAATTTCGCACTACGGCGAGTTCCACGCAGGGTCTACGCGGGTTCTTCTGTGGGCTCTACTGCGGATTGGGCACTTCGGCCACCCGATTGAACTTACGAACTTGGTCGATAAACCCGGTGCGTTCGTTCATGCCCGAGCGGGCTAGGCTGAAGGCAGTGCACGCTTCGTCGGCGGTCAACCAGCGGTTACCTTCCGCCAGAGGGCCCACGCCGACGCCCTGTTCACACCCCTCTTTGGCCGGATTGTACTCCTCGACCAGGAAGCGGTTCGCTTCCCGGAGGATGTTGGCGCCGATGCCCCAGTACCGGAATCGCGGCGGATTCCGATCCCGGTGCCAGCGGTCACCAAAGTAGGTCGGGAACTCCTGTACGAGACCACCTTCGGTGAGCGGTTCGATGACCGGAGCCCGATATGTAATGAACGTCTCAGGGTCGGTGAATTCGATCACCGTCATATCCTCAGGATATTCCACATCCTCAGGGGTGCCCGGGATCGATATCTTGGTGAAACGATACATCTCCGGTGCGTAGTCGTTGACCGAAGACCAGTTGCCGAGGCTGTAGGCCAGCGACATGTACTGGAGTGTCCAGCTCCACGACGGCTCGATCTCTGGATATTGAGTTAGCCAGGACCGAACCGATGAACCGTCTTCCAGCTCTTCATCGAACAGGGGCATATACCGGACGTAGCGCTCCTGGGTTTCGGGGTCGGTCACCACGTGCGAGCGATACCCCGTATGGTCCCCTTCGATGAGCGACGCAAATCGCTGCATCATGGGGTCGAGATACACCCGCAGGTAACCGAGCGAAAACGCGCGGCGGTCGAACAGGTCGCTGAAATCTCGGGCGAAGAATCCCGATGACGTGGTCAGCTGCTGAATGACGGCCAACTTGTCGTAGTAGAAGCCGATGACGTTCGTCTCGTAGTTGTAGTCGTCACTCCAAAAGCTTTGGAGATAATACCCACCGCCGTACCCTAAGGGCACATCGAGGGGCCGGTTGCATTCGCCAAACCCGGGGTACGGTCGATAAATATCGTCGGCCACGTCCAGGCAGTACCGCCCCGGTTCCGGAGCTTGCAGCACCCGGTCCAGGAAGTTGACGCCGCGGTACGCCGCCTCGGCCCAGTCTTCGTACAGATCGGCCTGGAACGCCGAGCTCCGGGTGTAGAGGTAGTACCGGAACACGTTCGTCATGTGGAAAAGACGCCGCGCCTGCAGTCGTGCGATATAGGTACGGGGGTTGCCGAACGTTTCGCCCAGCCGGTCCCGACGGAAGTGGGTGAAGATGTATTCTCGGTCGAACTGGGTGATCTGGTGCTGGACGGCTTCTTCGAAATCCCAACCCGCGTCCCACGGTTGGCACGACGGCACCGAGCGGCCGGCGTAGAAATCCGAACAGTAGGCGTGCTTGACCGGATATTGGTACTGTGACCAGTCGAACCCCTTGTCGTCCGTTACACCATCACCGTCCGAATCAACGTTGTCGTCGGACTCGTCGATGGTCGTGGTCGCGGGATTGTCGTACTCGGGCGGGTTGGCCAAGACGTCCTTCCGCTGGTTGATCAGGAAGCCGGTCGAAACAAACTTCCGAGCTTCGTAGATGTTCTCGGCTCGCGGCTCGAGGTTCTTGATCTGCCGATGTAGGATATTGAGCTCGCTGATCGCCCCGGTGAAGAACACCGGACAGTCCGAAATGAAGCCTTGACCGTCGGCATACGACTCCATCCTATCGACGTAGTCGCGGAAGAGCGCATCAACCGCGGAGTCGCAGGCGTCGTTCCCGTCATAATCCCCAGCGCACGCGGATTGATCGAGTGGGCTCTGCGACAAGATGCGGGGCAAGTTCTCGGGCCCCAGGAAATCCAGGAGCTGGGGCAGTCCGTAAAAATCATTGTTGTGGCCACACCGACGGGCGAAGCTCTTGTATTTTCGAGGATCGGGGATAGAAACCCGCTGATTATCCCAGACTTCCTGAATCTGTCCGTACTGGAAGCGGATGGCCCCCTCATCGTACGTCCCGATGCCATCCCACACCCACAGCGGAAAGCTGTAATCCATCACCGACGCGTACTTGTACTCGTTGCCCCGGGTGCGATTCTGCTCGGTCGGCGGTGAAGCCCAGCGCTGAAGCGCCGTGCTCTCATCACAGTCGTCCTCACCCTCGGGACACTCCCACCAGAAACCCGGCCGGTAGTTAACCGGATCCATCGAACCCTCGAAGTTGTGGCGGAGGCCGAGCGTATGGCCGATCTCGTGCGCCTGGATGCGGGTGTAGATGTTCGTCTGCACGTAGTCGAAGATCCGTTGCCGCTCCCAGCCCTTCACGTACTCCGCCAACCCCGACGAGTCCGGATCGAAGAAGTCGACCATATCGACGCCATTTTGGCCGAGCTCGCGAACCACCCGCATGAACTCATTGCTCTGCGGCGTTGCCCCCCAGTTGACGACTGAAGCCGCGGCGAGGGCACTGTCGGAGACCTCGCCAGCGTCGAGATCGGGAAGACCAGTTCCTGACGGCGGAGCCAGGTTACCGAACGGCTGGAACATTTGCGGGCCTGCGAAGCCCCGCAACATCTCATCGTCGACAAGAAAGTCGCGCTCGATGTCGGTGCCCCGCCACATGTCGGCAAAGCGCGCCTCTTCGGTGCCCGGGGTCGTCTCTTCGAAGAGCCGCCCCCCGCTCTGCTCGAGCAAACGGCCTTCGTGCGCCATGAGAAACTGCTTGGCGCCCGAATGAATCGTGTTGTCTCGGACCGCGCGCCGGGAAACGATTTCACTACGAGTCAGATCACCTCGGAAGAGCGCTTCTTCGTCGAGGTCGCCATTGAGCCACTGCAGGACGTCGACCTCTTGCTGAGCCAGGCGATCGCCCCCGTTGCCGAAGAAATTGGCGATGTTGCCCCCGACGTATTCGCCCGTTTCCGGGTCTTGAGCGAACTGGGCGACGCCCAGCGGACCCGGCACCTCTTCCTCGACGTAGTTGCTGAAGTTGTAGCGGAGATCGCCAAGGCGCTGCCAGGTGAACGCGAGCGGCACCCCATCGCGCTGTGCGACCTTCGGGTCGAGCGTCTTTCCTTGCTGCAGCTCCGCAAACTGGACAGCGGCGCAGACGCTATCCACGTTGCCCTTGGCCACCCTCGTCGTAGAACCGGCGACCCGATCGACGACTTCGGTCAGATCGTTCAGCTCCGCGTAAGCGACGATATTCTCGGGATTGCAGTCGTTCTCTCGCAGCTGAAACATACCCCCGCCAGCCTCCTGCCGAACCTGCGCCACGCTCTCAGCCAATTGGGCCGGTCGCACGCCCGCGCCGCTTTCGAGATCGTTGCGATGGTACTTGAGCAGCGCGACCGTCTCGTCGAATGGCTTCGACCACGAGTCTTCCATCGCCTGGTTCGCCTCCAGAAGATGTCGAGGGAATGTCGTGTTGGCGTAGAAGACGACCGGCTTCGGCTGCCGCTGCTCATAGGGAATGAGCGAGCCGTCGACAGCGAACGAGTCCTGCCAGATATCGAATCGACCGACCAGATAGATGCGGCCACTGCGGGTCAAAAAGCGCTCCCGGTCGAAGGCGACTCGAAGCGTCCTGAAGTTACCATATGCGGCGTCGTAGTCCCAGGTCTGAACCGTACACTCCCGCGGGTCGTGGGCGTCGCTGCAAGGCCGTCCGCTCAAGTCGAGAAGGATGGCGTTGCCCGCGTCGTCTGTGAGCTCGAAGACATCGGGATAGTATAGCGACTCGTAGTCGTCCTGCGGGTCGACGCGGCGGAAAGCCAGGCGGACCTTTGCGTTGGCCGCGCCGCAGCGATCAACGCCTTGGTAGAGCTGAAGAAGCAGGCAAAAATAGGTCGACGGCTCGATGTTGTAGACATTGGTGATGTCGAAATAGTCTTCCGTAAACACCGGGCGATCGGGGCTCGTCTCTTCCTGACCCTGCACGTAGTACTTGACCGCTGCCTCACCACTCAGTGTGCCCGATGGATAGTTACTGAAACCGATCGCGAACTCGGTACTCTGACCCACCAGATTCTCCGACCAGTCGACTCGAATGTACTGGCGCTCATTCCAGGGACGGTCGGTGGTGTTCTCGGAGATGACGTTGGTCTCAACACCGGTCGTTCGATTGTACTCCCGCTGAATGTCGAAGTGGCTCTCGATCGGAAAGGCGGCCACCGGCGAACCGAAGAAGTCGCGCCCCTCATCGGTCAGCCCCTCTGCGTAGGGCACGAACTCGTATGAGCGGTAAGCGATCAGGAGGTCTTCAGTGATCTCCCATCGAATTTTCTCCAGGTTGGAGACGATGCCCTCGACGATCGACGCATCCGGGTCGGCCTCGACGACCGTGGCCCGGTGATACCACAGGCCTGAGAACATCGTCTTCGAAAGCGCGTTCGGCTGGGTGCGGTCGATGCTGTTCACCTCTGGGGCGCAGCTGGCCATCGCGGCCACCAGCACCCCGGTGCTGAAAGCGAGAAACTTAGGTTTGTCCATTTCTCTCACCTGCGCGCTCATCGGTTATGGTAGACCCGGTAGAGGTCGCGAGCGTACTCCAGCTGTTCGATCCGAAGGCGCCAGAGATCTTTGTTGAACGGGTCGCGGCCGGAAGCCTCGTACGAGAATTGAGCGTCCTGAGCAGCCTCGATGAGCCGACAGGAAATGCTCTGAGAAACGTTGGCCCGCCGAAGCCCTCGGTACTCGAGGCCAGTCAGAGTATCAGTCATCGTGCAGAGGCAGTGTTCGCTCGGCTCCGCGACGTCGCAGTTGGGCAATCCGGCCCAGTCGTCAAAGTCGTCTTCCGCCCCGCGAACGAAGATCTTGAGCTCTTTACCCATATCGAGCTGAGCGTCGAAGTCGGACGAGAACAGCGCGTGAGCATAGAACATCGCGTTGAAGGGAATGTCGGTCAGCAGCGTCGGGTACAGGAAGCCAGGCTGGATACAGTCTTCGCTCGGGCCTGGGAACACCTCGAGGGTCTCCAGGTCGATCATCCGTCGGGGCTCGAAGTGGCCGAGGTAGGCCAGGTCGGGCGCATCTTCCGACCGACACCAATACGAGCCCAGCTCCACCGCCGATTGCTGACCGCCATCGGAGGTCATGATGCGGTTGTAGAACTCGGTAAGCTCCGGCTCGAACAAACGGTAGTGGCTGATGTAGAAATTTCGGGCGTCGAGATCGTAGTTGAACCGAAACAGGCGGGGCTGCGTCCACCCGAGCAGCAGCAGCGTGTTGGTCTTGTCGAAGAACGAGCCCACATAGGCCCAGTCCCAGTCTTCGTAGTCCTCGGTAAACGAGATCGAGGACGGCCGCCCGTCGCCGAGCGGCGTTTGTATCGCGCCCACGCTGACCGCATAGTCGCTTTCGAGTGGAGCGTACTGATCGCAGTTCGACAGATTGTAGTACGGCAGATAGACGGTCGGATTCGAAGTCCACACGCACATCCGGCCCGGCTCCGGCGTAGCCATGACCTCGGTCGCGAAGTTCAGGGTGTGACCGAGTACCGACGCCATATCGTCGCGCAAGTACGACTGCGCGAACGGGTCGCTCGGGTCGGCCTGTGCGTTGACGCTCATGATGTAGAAATACTGGGACACGACGTCACTGAAGTCGAAGACGTAGGTGGCAGGCCGGAGGGCCTGATTGGGGTCCCACGCGAGCGGAGTCAGCCGGTCGCGGATAAAGTTGTTGAAGAAAAAGTAGTCCTGCCACATCGACTTGTAGTTCATGAACACCTCGGTGAGCGAGGATCCGTAGTCGAACGTCGAGCAGAACGGGGTCATTCTGTCGAAGCGGTCGTCGCAGAACAGGTACGGCACTTCGTTGTCGGGAGGATCTTGCGGGTCGAAGGTCACCCATTGACGCGAGCTCAACACCGAGCGGGCCTCCTGCGAAGAGGAGCACCGCCCCCCGCACAGGTAATTCGGAAGAGCGCGGTAATCGTTCAGGTAGCGCCACTGCCGAAGGTCGTCGCCGCCCGGCGCCTGAACCGCGGAATGTGTAAAGACTTCTACCTGTTCGGCGTACGCGAAGCGGATCGCTGCTTCGTCATACTTGCCCAGGAAGTCTGCGAACAGTCCTTTGTTCGACATGTACTCCATGACCGTCGAGTGGCGGTACTCCTCGAACTGGGCCGCTCGTTGATTTTCGGCGTACGCAGCCGCGACGGCCGGGTCGTCGCAGTCGGCGTCGACGCCGTCAACACAGGCGTTGTCCCAGAACGCCGGGTCGTAGTTGAGGGCGTCGTAGGTGCCTTCGAAGTTGTGGGTCAGCCCCACGTTGTGCCCAATCTCGTGCAGGAACAGGTGCGACAAGAGGCGGATGGCGATCTCTTCGTAGCGCTGCTCCCGGTCGAGGTCGCGCAGGTTGAGGGCCAAGCCGGCCCAGTGCGGGTCGAACTCGGCCTCGAGAAAGCAGAAGCCGGATTCCGCGAGGGCCAACCGGGCCCGATGGCTGAAGGTGCCGAACGTCTTGTCTCCGGAGATCCGCCCCCAGGGTGTGGCGCGGTCGAACAAGTCTTCGTCGACCGCTTCACCGGGGCGCCAGGTGCCGTAACCGGCGAGCGCGATATCTTGGTCGTTGACCAGGCGTTCGGTGAGCCGAGTTCCCTTCACCCGCTTCATTCGGTTCAAGAGATGGTCAGGGTTCGGCAGGGTGAAGAGCTTGTCTTCCCGGCTGACGCCGAGCGTCGAGATTCTCTGGTCGAGGCGGTCCGCGAGCGCCCGTGATGACGTGCGAAAGCCCTCCGTCTGTCGGCGCTCGAGCGTGGTTGCGATGTGCTGCCGAATCTGCTGGCCGTAGATAGCGTCGGTGATCGACTGCTCGTCATTGATGAACTCGACGTAATCGTTCACCGTCGCGGCGCCGACCTCGTAGTAGAAGCCTCGAATGTAAGCGGTCGCCGAGATGGTCTCGCCGGTACGCGAGTCGGAGTGGGCGGTGCCCAAGCCACCCCAGCCGGACTGTTGAGGATTGTTGAAGTAGACCAGCATGTTGTTCCGCACATCGCCAATGCGCTGCCAGGTGAACCGCGGAGTGCCGGTCTCGGGGTCGGTGGTCGCGGCTTCGAGCGAAGTACAGACCGTCTTGAGATTTCCGACGCCGATGTGTTCACCCATATTCGAAAGCTCGGCGCCGCATTCGCCGCCGTCGACGCAGACCGCCCGCTCGACCGCGTAAAACAGGTCGGGTTCGTTGCTGACAAAGTCGATGATGTTCTGCTCGTTGCAATCGTTGACCCGGATTTCGAACATCGCCGAGATGCCGTGGGCTTGTTCGAGGCCGGCGGCAGTCGTGCCCATCATGTCGGCGACCATCGAGGTGTAGACCCGGTTGTATTGCTCGGCCGTGACGTCGGCGGCCCGCTTCCAACGCATCGGAAACTCGGCGTTCAAGTAGTAGATAATCGGCTTCGGCGTCCGCTGAGAGTACGGCAGGACGTTGCCGTTATCATCGGTCAACCGTTGCCATAGATTGAAGAGGCGAGCGCGCCAAAGCCTTCCACTTTCGGTGTAGCCATAACCGCGGTCGTAGGTCGGGAGCTGAATTCGAAACACGCCGAATCGGCTGTAGATATTCTCGCGGACGACCTCGCCGGTCTCCGGGTCGAAGACCGTGTAACCCTCTTCGTCTTTGCGGATGACCGAATCGGGGTAGTAACGCGGAACGTAGTCGGTCGGTTGGTCGACCCGCATAAAGCTGTGACGGACCTTCGCTTCGCCGAAACCGCACAAGTCGGTCCCAAAGAAGTTGTATCCTGCGAAGGCGGCGCAGGTGAAATAGTCCATCCCTAGCATGACGTGGTCGGTGACCTCGACGTAGTCGTCGCTGAAGCGCGACGCGTATTGGTCAGTGGGGCGGGTATCGAGGTTCGTCCAGTAGCTGCCGGTGGAAATAAATCGAAGCGGAAACCAGATCGACGAGTTCCCACCGTAGACGGTCTGGTCTTCGATGAGATTGGTCGAAAAATCGACCCGCATGTACTGGCGATCGTACCAAGGCAGGTCTTCGGTGTTCTCGTCGATGACGTTGGTGACCCGGTTGCTCAGGCTGTCATAGCCCCGCTGAATGTCGAAGTGCGAATCGATCGGCCAAGCGGCAAGGACCGTCCCTTTGGTGCCCGTGCTGCCTTCGAACGCCCCGGTTCCCGTTCCAGGTATGCTGTCGTAGGGCCGGTAGGCGATCAGGACGTTCTCTTGAATCTCGAACTTGACCCTATCGATCGCCCAGTCACCCATGCCCTCCACCGCGTAGGCGTTGGTCGTCTCGGACTTCACGATCGTACGCCGGTAGTACCATTCACTGTCGGCTTGGAAGATGGCCTTCCGAACGTATCCGGGCTGCACCAGGTTGATGTCTCCGGCGCGGGGCACACATGACATCAGCCCGAGCAACACGGCCAGGGCGACGGCGCCCCGGGCAACAGTGGTCAAGGCACCGAGGGTCGCCAGAAAACATCCGTCGGCCTTCTTCACCTTCATTCCGAGTCCTCTGTTCATGCTGATCACCTTGAAACCGCCTCCGCGAACTCCGAGCATGCAGGTGGCGCCTGACAAGGGAGGGAACGAGAGATCGGTAGTCGTTGTCGAAGACCCGCGAGGTTGGGGTCCAGGAAAATCGTCGGCTCTCCCCAAAGACAGGGAGGACGCGGCTGAGTACACGACATGGCTTTGGTGATTCCTCTGTCGATAGTCCGGCCTGAAGTCGCTCGATGAGTTTAGCCCCGTTCCCGCGGAAGACGTCACCGGGGTGTCGGCCGAATACGAGAAAGCAACATCCGTACCCGTGGGGATCAAGCTCACACGTCGCGTGATGGGCCGTGGCTACGGCCAAACGGGCCGGCGAGCGATCGGTCGACCGTGGGCCCGTTATTTTTGTAACGGAGCGTCGGATAAGTAGCCTGGGGTCATGATGCGGTGGCATTTCGTGCTACAGGGCCGCGTGCGCTGGATGATCGCCGGAGGCGCCCTGTGCTTGGGCGTCACTTGCACCACTGACGTCGACGAGGCACGCCGTCGCGCGGCTGACCTCGCGGCCGACGCACCTAACCCGAAACATCGCTCGGGTGCGAAGTTTCGGGAGCCGCGCGGCGATGGCCTTCTGGTTTACTTGGGCATGGATGTCGATCCACCGATGGCCGAGCCGGGGGCCTCGATGGTCATCAGCCACTACTGGAAGGTCGAACGGGCGCCGCTGAGCGACGCGGAGATTCGGGTCCGGGGCACCGTCGGGTCACGGACGATATTCCGTGATGCGCATCCGCCGATGTACGGCCGACTCACCACATCCAGTTGGAAGCAGGGCGATATCTGGATCGATCGGCACGTGGTCGCGATACCCTCGTTTCGAATCGGCGGAACTCTCAGCGTGTTCGTCGGTCTGCACTCCGGACCGATGAGGTGGACTGTGGAGGCCCTTCCCGGCCAGCAAGACGGAGCCGACCATCTCCGGGTGGCGGAGCTGCGTCTCCGTTCGCCTGCGGCCGAGGACGACGGCTTGCCGATGGCTGTGGTTGCTCGAGCGACCGGACCGATCGTGGCCGACGGCCGGCTCGACGAGGCGGACTGGGCCGACGCCCCGGTGCTCACGTTCGACGACTCGCTGGGGCGGAAAGGGGCCATCCAATACGCGACCCGGCTGCGCCTGCTGTACGACGACCGAAACCTGTACGTCGGCTTCGAGGCCGACGACCGCGATGTCACCGATCGCTTCCGCCAGCGCGATGACCCGATCTACGACCACGAGTGTGTCGAGCTGTTCATCATGCCCCACGTTTCGGCCCCCGAAACAGGGCCCTACGTGGAGCTGCAGGCGTCGCCAAGGGGCGTCATCTTCGACGCTGCCTTCACGGGACCGCGCAGAGGCATGGATCGATCCTTTCAGGCCGGGCAGACGGTCGGGACGAGTATCGAGGGCTCCCTCAATGACCCGACGCCGGATCGCGGGTGGGTCAGCGAATGGAAGGTCCCGTTCTCCAACCTGCGCGGGGTTCGCGAGGCGCCCCGTCCGGGGGCCGAGTGGCGCATGAACGCCTTTCGCATCGAAAAGTACCGGGCTCGCGGCGACTGGCGAGCCGAGTACTCCGCATGGTCTCCTCCTGGCGTCGGCGATTTTCACCATGTCGCACGGTTCGGCCGGATGCGGTTCGGCGAGATCGAGTCCCCATGACGGGCCTTCGACGCCCGAAGGTCGCCATCGGCGCGGCGGGGGTCGCGCTCATCGGCTGCGCCCTCAGTCCTCCCATCTTATTCGAGACGGCGCCGGCGCCCCATCCATCCGAGTCGTCCGCTCCTTCTTCCGGTCCCGCGGTCTCGAACGCGCCGATCAATCGGGTTCCCGACGTCGGTCCACGCTCATCGCCCGGTTTGCGGGAAACCAGACCTTGGTGGCACGACCGGTTGCCGGGCGTGTACACCCGCTCCGGCACCGTATCTGTGATGGGGGTGGGCCGCTCCACCGATCACCGTCACCCTGCGGAAGGCTTCTTGCGGGCCAAAGTAAAGGCCCGGCTGGCGGTCCGGCGCGCAGCAGGAGGGGTCGCCTTCGACGGCGCGATGCCCGAGCCATACCTCGAGGACCTGTTCATTAGCCCCACGATGGGGTTCTGGGCCCTGTATCGGCTCGATGTTCCGGGGAATGCCGGGTTGCCCGATCGGGTTGCCGAGTGGGTGCTGCCCGCACGCTTCCGACGATCCGGCCGCTACCGCATAGGGCGGCACACATTTGAAAATTCGCGGCACCTCTTTCTTGAATGTGATGTTGAGGGGCCCTTCGCAAACCCAGATTGGGGTCAGACGCGCGCATCGGCCCGTTTGCTCCCGAGGAGACGCCCATGAAGTTGTTCGTCCGGTTCGCCGTGACCCTAGGCTTGGCGCTGGTCGCCTGTACCCGCCAGCCGATGGAAGCCGAGGCCCTGATCGCCAACCTAGAGGACCACGTGGGTGAATACGTCTTGGTCCGCGCACAGTTCCAGTCGGCAGCGGAATGTAGCCTGGTGACCCCCGATGGTGAATGGATGACCTATTGCGGAGATTGCCAGTACTGCCGGGGGCCGATGGTCGTGGACGCGCGGTCCGAGGCCGCCCAGAAGAACCCGCTGGTGGTCGTGGGGGCTTACGACCTAAGGGCCGTCCGCTGTGAGGGGAAACTCAATGAAGTGCAGTGCCGCCCTTTCGAGCCTGGCAAGACCTATGTCGTCGACGGCCTGATCGCGAACGAACGCCCCCGCAAGCTTCTGGTGCGCAAGTACTGGGCGGAATGATCGCCCACCCCGGCCGGTGTCAGTCCAGGTGGTAGGCCTGTTCAACTATGCGCCTCAAGTAAGGATCGATGTCAGAGTAATGGCCGAGGGTGACGCTCTTCTGCGCTTGGGGCGGGCCTCTCAGTCGAGCCAGAGGGTCGAAGAGATCCCCGCCCCGGGGAAAGGCGACCAAGACTTGGGCTTCGAGCGGGATCAAGCGCATGAACCCGCGCCCTCCCTCTGCCCGGCTGAACACGAGTTCCCGTCCGTCGACCCACGCCTTCACGCCAGGCCCAGGGCTGTGTCCGACGTCGTATAGCGCGCGCAGGAGTTTCTGGACGTCGAGATGTCGCCCCTCGAAAAACGGTCCGAGCTCCGAGTTCACGCCGTTTTCCTCGCCGCTCGACCGCGTCGGGTCAAACATGGCGGCCGGGCTGTCAATCCAACCGGGACGCTGCTAGCGTGATCTCACTGGCCAGGAATGCGGCGTCCCGACGTCTTTGGAAAATACCAGCTCCTTACCCGAATCGCCTCCGGAGGGATGGCGGAGGTCTGGCTCGCTCGGTCATCTTCGATCGGCGGCTTCGAGAAGCTGGTGGCCATCAAACGAATCCGTAGCAGCCTGTGCGACAACCAAGCTTTCGTCAGCATGTTCATCGCCGAGGCAAAGCTGACGGTCCGCCTATCCCACCCGAACATCGTGCAGGTCTTCGACTTCGGGCAGGTCGACGACGACTACTACATGGCGATGGAGTACGTCGAAGGCGCCGACTTGTCTCGGATCGCCGAGCGGGCCCGACAGCGGGGGACCCCCCTGCCCGTGGGCGCGTGCGTATACATCCTGCACCAGGCCATGGACGGCCTGGCGCACGCTCATTCGCTGTCGCCGAGCCGCGGTCAGGCTGGCCCCATCATTCACCGCGACATCAGCCCGCAGAATATTCTCGTCTCGTTTGACGGCCACGTGAAGGTCAACGACTTTGGGATCGCCAAGGCCGCTGACGAGATCGAGACCGACAACGACGAGATCTTCGGCAAGCTGGCTTACGTCTCGCCCGAACAATGCCGAGGCGAGCCGGCCGATGAAGCGAGCGACTTGTGGTCGGCCGGAGTCGTGTTGCACGAGCTCCTCGTCAACCGCCGGCTGTTCGCGAAGAGCACGGACACCGGCACGATGTCAGCGGTCGAAACGCTGAAGGTCCCTCGCCCGTCGAGTCTCAATCGCAACGTGCCCACGGCCCTCGACGAGCTGGTCATGGCTTGTCTGCAACGCGACCCGCAACGACGCCTGCGGTCGGCCAAAGACGTCGCTATGCAGCTCGCGATGATTCAAGGTCGCCACTTCCCCGGCCAAACCGGCTATCACCTGGCCGAGGTCATCAAAGAGCTGTGGGACGGGCAGCCGCCCCGGCTGCTGCCCGAGCCAGATCTCGAACCGATCGACAAGACTCGAGCCCCACGCCAGGGCTCGAACCCGCTGGGCTCGAGCCCCAAGCCTTCCAACGTATTTGACGACACTGCAGTGGCGCTGGCGCAAGCGGCGGCCCGCCAGTACCGACTCGTCAGCACCAACAACGACTGGTTCAAGCAGCCGATCGAGGCCACCGTGGCCTCCCGCCCCCCTCGGGTCGACCCCGACGAGCCGGACACCGTGACCACCGAGCACGATCTCGAGGCTCTTCGCATGCCTTCGCCCCCGATTCCCGAAGCCGCCCATGAGACCGCCATCAATCGCCTGAAGCGACTGTTCATTGCCGACCCTAATCTGTGGGTGCTCATCGATATCGGACAGGCCTACGCGAGCAAGCAGCAAACCGCCCGAGCCCTCGGGGCCTACAAGCTCGCGGCCGCGAAGTTCGCACAAGGCGGAATGCTCGTGCAGGCCGCCAGCATCTACCGACGGATCATCGACCAATTCGGGACCAGCGAGCGGCTGCGGGAAGAGATCCGCCGGCTCCCCAGCCTCCAAGGCATGTCGACCGCCGACCTCCTGACCGCGATCGTCGACCCTGATGACCCCCGGACGGACTTTTCCGAGTACCAAAACGTGCTCGCTCGGGACGATGGGTCGGTCGAGGTCTTTCACGAGAGCCCCATCCTGACCTCTCTGAACGCCGAGCAATTCTTGAGCTTCGTCGAGGCAGTCTCCGTCGAAAAGTATCCTGGAGGCACTCAGATCATCTCCGAGGGCGACCACGGCGATTCGTTCTACTTATTGGCGCGCGGCCGGGTCGTGGTGTCGACCAACAACTTCCAAGGGCGCAAGGTCTACATCACTTCGTTGACCGATGGCGACTGCTTCGGCGAGCAGAGTTACTTCACCGGCGACCCTCGAAATGCCACCGTCGAGACGCTCGGCGACGCCCTGGTGCTCGAAGTCTCGAAGGACGTCTTGTCCAGGGTCAGCCAGGAGTTTCCGACCGTTCGGGAGTCGTTGCGACGATTCTACAAAGAACGAATCGCCGAGAGTCTGTTGGCGAAGTCGCCCCTGTTCGGGCACCTACATATTCGCGCTCGCCGCGAGCTCGCCGAACGCTTCATCTTCGAGACCTATCATCAAGGCGACCTCGTGCTGCGCGAGGGAGACCTTTCTGACGCCTTTTACGCGATCAAGTCCGGGTCGGTTCTCGTGTACGTGGGCCGCGAGAATCCGGTCGTTCTGGCCGAGCTGGGTCCCGGTGAGATCTTCGGCGAAATCGCGGCCATCGAGGGGTCACGGAGGACGGCGACGGTGCGGGCCAAAACCGAGTGCGAACTGCTGAGACTCGAGGCGGCCGAGCTGAACGCGATGCTCTCCAAGAACATCGACATCCGGCGCCAGATCGAACGAACGATCGCGGAGCGAACCGCTCGCCGACGCCAGCGACTCGACCCGACGGAAGCGTGACCGAACGCTGACCACATCGACAAGGCCTTCGCCGGACCCCGGCCGGGGGGCCCCGACCTTCGGCGATCACCCGCTGAACATCCGCCCATCCAACGCCGCTCATCAGCCGTTCGGGTGAGCAAGGACGAGACCGCGTGGGATTACGCGGTTCGTCGTGTTACGATTCCCATTGAGTCCCACTGCGGGGCCGGCAAACTTGGAGACCACGACATGAGTACGATTTTTGGCTGGGTCGCACTGGGCTTGGGGTTGATCACCGCCTTGTGCTGCCTGTTCAACCTCTCTTTCTTCCTGGAAGGGCCTCGGGTCCGTCTGTTCACCCGAACCATCGGGCGAACGGCCACTCGGATTCTCTTCTTTCTCGTCGGCGCCGCGATCACCGCTGCGGGCATCGGCATCCTGGCGAGAGAGATGACGCCCCCCGAAGAGCGCACCATCGCCGAGGCGTGCGAGCCCTCCAACTCGGGCAAGATTTTCGCGATGCGAGGCCACTTCGAGTGGCGCACCGACAGCCAGTGCTCAGACGTCGTCGGTTGCCGGACCTATTTCACCGATGGTCGAGCCGCCGCGATCCTCAACCTGAAAGAGGGAACCTCCGCTCATCGCGTCGCTCGTCGGGCCAGCACACCAGGGGGCGAATTCCAGCTCGTCGACGGAGACGGTACGACGTTTACGAATTCACAGCCCGCGTTGGTCGCCGCCCAGATCTACCGACCGAAACCCAACCAGCCTTGTGTTCTCGATCTTCGGCGCATCACCAGCAACCCGGCGCCTGCCCGAGAACCGTGATCATCGGGGTGTGGCTCGTCAGCGCGTGCCGCGCTTGAGCTCTTGCAGAACCAGCTTAGCGATTTCTTTCAGGGTATCGAAGACCCCGACCCCTTGGGTGGCGGTCGCGCTGAACTCGGGGCTCACGTAGCCGTTGAGGAGGCGCGAAAGGTCTTCAACCGGAGCGGCGTTCGGAAGGTCACGCTTGTTCCACTGCATCACCAGCGGGATCTTCTCGATGTCGTAGGCTTGTTCCCGCAGGTTGTCGCGAAGGTTCTCGATCGACTCCTGGTTGGCTTCCATCCGCTCGATCTGGCTGTCGGCGACGAACACGACCCCATCGACACCCTTGAGGATCAGCTTGCGGCTGGCGTCATAAAAGACCTGACCGGGCACTGTGTAGAGATGAAACCGGGTCTTGAACCCTCGAATCTCACCGAGGGACAGGGGCAAGAAATCGAAGAATAGGGTCCGCTCCGTCTCGGTCGCCAGGGAGATCATCTTCCCTTTCGCAGACG
The DNA here is from genome assembly GCA_964519665.1 of uncultured Myxococcales bacterium. GTDB lineage: Bacteria > Myxococcota > Kuafuiibacteriia > Kuafuiibacteriales > Kuafuiibacteriaceae > JANQQN01. The sequence goes on along the minus strand of CAZFIV010000003.1, from coordinate 27,844 downwards.
GATTGGTCTTGTTGTAGATATACTGAAGATTCGTCGTTTTCCCGCACAGGCCGGGTCCGTAGTAGACGATCTTGCAGTTGATCTCCCTCGATGAGTAATTGATGAACGACACAGCCGGGTCCCTCAGCCGAAAAGCTTGTCGATGTCTTCGTCCGTAATCTCGGCGAAGGGCGACTGATGTGCAGGCTCAGCCGCACGCTGGATCATCGCTTCAATGATTTGAACGAGTTCCTCACTGCATTTTTTGACGCGAAGTCGGACCAATCCAAGGCTCGAGCGACTGTCGAAGATCACGACGAGAATCACTCGACTGCCGACGACCGAGATATGGAGATTGTCGCGACTGCCCTCGTGGAAAAGAGTGCTGAACTCTTTTTCGCCCATGAGCTTCGCGAGCCCCCCGGTGGCCGCAATCTCGCTCGCAACCAGGGATGCCAGCGATGTACTGTCGAGTTTGTCGGTTTCGCCACTCGCGGTGATCAGCTGACCGTTCTTGTCGATCACGTAGACCATTCGCGCGTTGGCTTCGCGACCTAACCGGTCACAGACCTGCGTGATTCGACGATACTCCTCGTCGTACATCACCATCTGCGACGTCATCGGCGAACCTCCTGCGTTTCCACCGGGTAAGCGACGAAGGGTCGCCGTTGGCCCGGAAAGGCATCGTAGCATGGCCGAACCTCGGCGCAAGCTGGCGTTGAGACCGCGACCCTCACCCGACTCACGCTGGCCCCTTCAGCGGCACGTGAAGCGCGATCGGCTCGCCCGTGTGGGCTGGAAAGCGAACCCGGGCCAGTGCCTCTTCGAGACATTCCTGCAGGGTCACCTGCCCCTCGATACTCGCCTTGACCATCTCGACATCGGCACCCGTTCCGTCGGTCGGAATCCACACCCGAAAAATGTAATCCGACAGATTCTGGGTCAGATTCATCATCTCTCGGCGGTAGCACGTCTCATACATGGGCGCGTTCTTGCGAAGCAGGCGCTCGGCCTCTTCTTCGGTCAGCGGGCGCTGACGAACCCCGTCCACATAGAGACGTTCCACCGTCGGCGGCGGGGATCCGGCACATCCGACCAGGATGGCCCCCGCCCCGAGCCAGCCCCAAGCTCGACGTCGCACAGGATTGCTGTAGCAGATCGATCGGGGCGACCGCCACATACCTGACATTGGGTCCGCGACGACACCTCGACTGCGGCAAAACGATGCGAGAGCCGGTCGTCGTCTTCCCAAGGGTGCCGGTCGAGCGGTTGACCAGGCTCCAAAGGGCTCCTATGCCCCCCAGATGCCGATCCCGCCCCCTGACCTGCGAGCCCTGCGAGCCCGTTTGCTGCGCTGGTATCGCGAGAACCGGCGGGACCTACCGTGGCGGCGAACCGGCGACCCATATGCCATTTGGATATCCGAGGTCATGCTCCAGCAAACTCGCGTCGATACGGTTGTCCCTTACTACGAAGCGTTCCTCGAGCGCTGGCCGAGCGTCATCGACCTCGCTTGCGCCGACCCCGATGACGTGCGCGCCGCCTGGTCGGGGCTGGGGTACTATCGGCGCGCCCGTCTGATGGTGGAGGCCGCGCAAGTCATCGCGAGCGACCACGAAGGAAGCTTTCCCGACGATCCGGAGGTGCTCCTGGACCTTCCCGGGTTCGGGCGGTACACCGCCGGGGCCGTCGCTTCGATAGCCTTCGATCGGCCCACACCAGCGGTGGACGGAAACGTTGCCCGGGTCCTCGCCAGAATCGGGGGAATCGAGGGTGACGTTTCGCGCGGGGAGCCGCAGAGGGCCGTATGGCGCTTCGCAGAGCAACTCGCGCCCGGCCCGAGTCCGGGCGAATATACGCAGTCGGTGATCGAGCTCGGTGCGCTGATCTGCGGACCGCGTCGACCCAAATGCCTCTTGTGCCCGGTCAACGACCGGTGCTCGGCACGAGCGTCGGGGAGGGTCGATGAGATTCCTGCGCCGCGCAAAAAGCCGATCCGAAGGTCGCTCGAATGGACCTGCTTCGTCTGGATACAAAGCGATCACGTCCTCTTAGAAAAGCAGTCGGATCGGGGGCTGTTCGCCGGCCTGTGGACACCGCCGATCCTCGACCAGAAGCTGACTCCAACCGAAGCTTCGGACCTGATTGGGGAGCGATTTCGGTGGCGAATCGAAGATGCCCGCGCCAGCGGCGAAATCAAACACGTGCTGACCCACCGAGACTTACGGCTGACGTTGATCCGCCTTTCGGGTCGGCGACCCAGGGTCCGCGAACCATTCCGATGGATCCGTTTGCGGGATCTATCCGACCTCGGCCTTCCGTCGCTGACCGTCAAGATCCTTCGGAGTACGCTCGCCAGCGAAGAACTCGGAGGAACGACATTGCCCGGTCGGAGGACCTCGCGCCGGGGCTGAAAACCTGCGAAGTTCTGGTGGGTGTACGCGGAAGGCGCGCTCGTTGGCGAGTACACACTCCAGCGAAAACTCGGACAAGGCCCCCTCGCCGAAGTCTGGAAAGCCACAAAAGCGGGGCGGGTACAGCCGGCTGCGCTGAAGCTCCTCCGCCCGGGAGTTCTATCTCCGTCGGCCATGCGGGAGGCCTTCGACCGCCTCGTCCATCAGCTTAGCATCGTTGGCCGGCTGCAGCACCCTCATCTACCGGCCCCGCTGGGCACGGTGCGACGGCCCAGCGACGGCCTCTTCGGCCTGGCGGCGCCCTACCTCGAAGGGGGCCCGCTCTTCGATGCGGGGGATCTGAGCGACCCCGACGCGCTTCACGATGCTTTGGAGCTGATCATTCAGCTCGGCCAGACGGTGATGTGGCTGCACGAGCAAGGGCAGGTGCACGGAGCGATTAAACCGGGCAACGTGCTCGCCACCCCCAGCGCCGACGGACCGGCGATCCGACTGTTGGATTTCTGCTGGTCGCGAGCGGGTCTATGTCGACTGGAGGGGACCCGATTCGAGCCCCCGGAATTCCGACGGGGCGAGCCCACCGAGGCGTCCGACCAGTGGGCGGTCGGCCGAATGTTGCGGGTCTTGGTGGCCCGCCGGGCGCCCGAACCCGTCAGCGCGTGGGCTCGGTTGCCGGTCGATCTTCGCGTCGCCGTCGAGCGGAGCTCGGCCGAAAATCCCGCCCAACGTTTCGAACGGGTCGCTCAGCTTGTTGACGCCCTCGTTTCGGCGCAAGGAGCGCTCGCTTCTTCGGGCTCGAAAGCGCCTTCGCCCGCGGATCGGTTGCCCGCGCCCACCGTTCCGCTCGAACCTCGCGGAGGCTCGGGGGTGCGGACGCCCCGAGGGTCCGACTCCGTGGACATCACCCGCCCGGCCGACCCCATGGTGGTGCCAGCCGACCATCGTCCGTCCGGTTCGAGCCCCGAGGCCGCGCCCCCGACCGCCCCCATCAGCCCGACCACCGCGCCTGGGATCATCGACGCTCCGACCGCCCCGACGCTGTCCGACGCCGACCCGGCAAAGCTCAAGGCGAGCGCCAACCGGCCTCGGATGGTTGCGATCGCCGAGATTCAAAACCCCGACCCGACCAGCCCGGTCAGCGTCGACCGGATCGATCCATCCGCCGATTCCGGCCCGCCCTCGGGCTTGGTGCGGCCGGTCGTCGCTCCGGCGGACCCGACGGCCCCGGTCTCTTACGATCCGCCGAGGGTCGGCTTGCCGATCGCGATCGTCGTCCTGATCGCCGCCGTGGTGGCGGTCGGGGTCACCGTCTGGTCGGCGGTGAGTGCCCCGCCCGAAGCCCTGGTGGTCGTTGAACCGCGCGTCGAGGCCCCCCCACCCATCTCGGCCTTGCCGCCTCGAACGAGCCCTGATACCGGCCCGGGCCGACCGAGCGCGGAGGATTCGCCTCGCTCCCGCGGCGAGGTCGCCGATCCACCTCCCCCGCCCAGGCGGGATACGCCGGACCCACTGGCGACGGCCCGAAGGGACTGCAATCGCGGCGTGATACGCGCATGCCTTGCGGTGTCCCAACGACACGAGCGCAATCGGCAGTGGCGAGCGGCCGCGGTGGTCCGACAGCGAGCGTGTCGCGAGGGCCATCGGGCTTCGTGTTTCGCGGCTGCGGAGTCGTTGTTGAAGAGCGGTCAAGGCCGCGCCGCAAGACGTCAGTACGAGATGCTGTGCGACGACCGCCAAGCCGTGGCCTGCGCCGAACTCGCCAGACTGTATCGCGAGGGTATCGGCGGCTCGGCCAACGGTCGGACGGCCCGAGCATTCGTCACTCGGGCCTGCAAGCTCGGCCATCGCCCATCGTGCCCTTAGCCGGGCGCCGACGAAGTCAGCCCGGCGAAGGGGGCGCCCCTGGGGTCCAGGCTTGCAGAGTGGATGGCGAGGCCCGTGAGCCTCAGAAGAAGTGCACGCCGAAGCCGAACTGGACGTCGAAGCTCCGGTCATCGAAGTCTCTCGAAATCGGATAGCCCTCCAGGGTCAGCTGGACCCGAACTCGCTCTAGAACGGCGACCGCCACATATCCCTGCAGTAAAAATTGCGAACACAGTCGTTGGTCGTCCAGCGCTCGGCTCGCGGTGCATTCGCGAACACCAAACCGATCGCGATTGGAGAGCTGATAAGCGGCCCGAACCCCGAGGATCGGCTGGACGTATCGCGTAGTCATGAAGATCGGCTCGAGTTCGGGACCGACCGCGAACACCAGGGCCAGCTTATCCTGGTCGGGCGTCAACAGAGTGCCCAAGCCCTTGAGTTGTGTCGCCACGTGCACTCGAGCCCAACTCTCGAGCCAGTCGAAAGGCAGGAAACTCGAGCCTACTTCGACTATGCTCCCGATTTCGGCGTACCACCACTCCCGTGGGGGCTCGTAGGCGATGGAGTTCACCAAGTTGCGTCCTGCGGTCAGCAACAACAGCCGTTCCTGGTCATCGTCCTGCGCATTGGCCAAATACTTGAGCATCTTCAAGAGTTTTCGACGAACCTTGATCTTGCCGTACTCTGCTTCGTCCTCGGCAAGTCCAAGGTCCTTAAAATGGAAGCCGTACAAAGCCAGAAGGCGCATGAAGTAATCGAAACGATCTTCGTCTTCGGATTGCCGCAGATCGGCATCCTCGGGAATCGGCAAAACGCGAACCCGGGCCGCACCGGCGGCCGCCTCGGCGCAGCGAACGTGGCGACCGAAGCGCTCCAAGCGTGATGATGGGATCCTGCGGCAATGATCGAACATGCGATCGAGACTGACTTGAACCAGGATGCGGAACTGCGTCAGTTCGGGCGAGTCGCACGCCGACCGCAATTCCTCTTGACCAGATTCGAAGGCCCCCACCATACACGCGAAGGCCGACCACTCCTTCGACAGGCCCCTCATGTTGGTACCCGACGCCGGCAAGAACGAGGCCGGACGGTCGAGGGCCACATAGGCGTCATACATGCCAAGGTAGAAGTCGAAGTGCCGAAACGCCCGCTCGAAGAACCCTAGGAATGCGTAGATATGGTCCGAAGCCATCGGATAGTGGCTCTCGGTGAGCCGCATGCGCGAGCCCAGGTCGGGCTGCTCTTGAGTAGCCGCGAAGAGTTCCTTGGCTCGCGCCGACGCGACCCACTCCGCGGCGAGCGTCTCGGCAAATCTCAACAGGGTAGGGTGTCTTATGCTCGGACGCTCCTGTTCCCACGGCGGATAGGCCTTGGTGGATGGATCGAGGTACACGAAGGTCAGTCCCTCGGGCGGTGCGCCCGGGTCGTAGCGCTCGCGAAGGTCGCGCCACCTTCCGTGCCCCTGGGCGTCTCGTCGTAAGCCGCTGACCACGATCTGGTTGGCGAGGCGGAGCGGGTTGTTGTCGAACACCCCACCATCGACGAACTGATCGGCCCGCGGGCGTCCCTTACACTCGACGACGTCTGCGTTCGTTCGACTAAAGCAGTTCACGACCGTCTGCGGACCGAAGGCCGCCGGAAAGGCGCCCGACGCGTAAATCACATCACGCAGTCGCTCGAAGTTCCGGCGGGCCGCTCGCGGATTCGAAGCGTCGTCTTCGAAAGGCAGCATGACCTGCTCGACCGGACGGTGGGGGTCGATATAGTTGGTGATGGATGGGGGGCGGCCGTAGCCCCGGCCTCGAATGCGGAATCTGAATTTCTCTTCCTGCCGAGGGACCTTGAAACCCGGCTGAACCTCTACCGCGTAGGCCTGGACTCGAGTCGTGGTCACGCCTAAGACGACGTCACAGTCGTCGGGCAGACCTTTCGCCCACCGCGCGTAGATGGTGTCCATGGACGCGGTAAGCGAATCTCGAGAAAACGTCGACAGATGGCTCACTTGCTCTTCGACAAACAGCTCCCGGTACCCCACCGGTATCCAGGTCAACCACCCGAGGTCGGTCGAGGGCCGGTCGTTGGGCGGCAGACAGGAGTTGATCGCTGCGATCAGCGCGTTGGCACTCCCCGCCGAGGCGCCGGTCACGAGCGGCATCCGCAGATTGTCTTGTCGCTTCATCGCTTCCGTCGTCAGGTACAAAAAGCCAGCTTGGTAGACCCCGAGCGAGACTCCACCGCTGATCACGAACGCCACGTCGCCTCGCGGAATGCTCGCGCCGGAAGACGAAGTCGACACCGGCATCGCAGCGACAAGGGGGCTGGTGGCGCCCTCCACGACTCCGAGGGCAAGACCGAGCACCATCGGCCGAACGATCCGCATGCTTTCCGCGTAAACCGGAGTCCCACCGAAGGACAACCGATGCGGAAAAGGTGCATGACGTTGTCACCGCGTCGTGACCTCCTCATACCGGAGGCTTGGCGCTCGGTCGCGGACGATGCCCTGCCTCCCCGAAGACTTGCCAGCTACAGCACGCCGACCTTCTTAGCCCGAAATCGAAACGTCGTGTACTTCAGCCCCAACGCACGAGCGGCCTTGGTTTGCTGGCCATCGAAGATCCGAAGTGTATGTTCGTAGATTTGGCGTTCGAGCTCCTCGAGGGGAGCGCCGTCCTTGGGGATGGTAATCATCGCGGCAACGTCGGATCCGGCTGATGCAGGCTCACCTCGTCGGTTCGCTTGAATCGAAAGGTCCGATACCTCTACCCGGCGCCGAGAAGTTCCGACGCGGAGGGCGACCCGCTCCAACTCGTTGCGAAGCTCCCGCACGTTTCCGGGCCAGGAATGCCGAACGAGCGCGGCCGCGCTCTCTTCGCCCAACATGAGCGGCTGCGCCCCCCCTTTTTCGGCAAGTTTCGCCAGCAGGTGCTCGGCGAGGGGGATGATGTCCCGCGGTCGATCCCGCAGAGCGGGCACCGGAGCCAAGAACACTGCCAGCCGGTAGTACAGATCAGCCCGGAAACGCCCTCGCTCGACTTCGGTCCGGAGGTCTCGATTGGTGGCCGCGACGATGCGCGGGCGCACCCGTATGGGGCGTTCAGCCCCGAGCCGCCATACCTCGCCGGTCTCGATCACCCGCAGCAGCTTCGCCTGCAGTCCTTCGTTGAGTTCCCCGATTTCGTCGAGAAACAAAGTCCCGTCGTGCGCCAGCTCGAAGATCCCTTTTCGCGCCCCCTCGGCCCCCGTGAAAGCGCCCTTGACATGCCCGAAGAGCTCGTCTTGAAGCAAGGCGTCGGACAGAGCGGCGCAGTTGATCGCCCAGAATGTGCCCCTTCGGCGCAACCCGCGATCGTGAAGGTACCGCGCAACGAGCTCCTTTCCGACGCCAGTCTCCCCGGTTATCAGAACCGTAACGTCACTACTGACCACCGGCTCCAACGTCTCGAGGAACGTTTGAAGGTCCGGTCCGACGAACAACGGGTCGTGCCGCGCGGCATCGAGGTGGCGGTTCGCTTCCGAAAGGTCGGCGCACCGACCGCGCAGCTGAAACTCGGTCTCCAGGCGCACTCTGACCGCCGAATACTGACCGGCGAGCAACATCAATAGGTCGAGATCCGCCTCGCTGAAGGCGTGCGCCTCATCTCTGCTTTCGACCTGGAGCAGCCCCACCCGAGCATGGAAGACTGGAACAGCGATCATCGACCGGACCGCCGCGACCCGAAGGGGCAGCGCGTCGGCCGAAGTTATGCTTGTGTCAGCGACCAACACCGCCTCGTGGCGGGCCATCGCTTCCCTGGCGGTCGGGCTCGGCGGAGGGCCCGCCTCGAAGCTATGGGCGTCCCGAGCGAGGACTCGGCCCGGCGCCCATTCGGATCCACCAGGCTTCGCCTCGTCGGCGAGCATGATATGCGTTGCCCGCTGGAACACCGCGAAGCACGTCGTCGCGACCAGGCGGTGCAGCTCGTCGCGGGTCCGGACGAGCGCAGCTCGCCCGGCAAAGCCCGATAACACCCGCAGGAGGTTGGCCTCGGCCCCCAGCTCCGGCATCGAGGCGACCGACGCCGGCACTCGGACCGCCACTACCGTGGGCGGCACGATCGAGCTGCTCGACACCGGCGCTCGGGAGATCGATTCGACGAACATGACCAACGATTGCGCACCGTCGCCGAGTACGATGCGATCTCCTTCGACAATCGGACTTGCGCGCGACGTGCCCGCTCGAATGGCGAGCGACTCACCACCCCGTTGAAGCCACGAGCCGTTAGTGCTCCCCAGGTCGGCGTAGGACACTTGGTCGCCGGCGACGCACAGCTCGCCATGGCGAGCGCTGACGAACGGGCGATCGACCACGACGTGGTTGCTCGGCGCCCGCCCCACCGATGCCGGCAGAGCGCGAACCTCAGTCGTACGCGGGGGCCGACCGGGCTCTTCGAGCCGCAGGCGAATCACGGGCATAGCGCCTCCAGGTCGAATGTCAGAACCGACATGAATGATGTCTCGTTCTCGATGGCCTCGTTCGCCACGAGCACCGCGAGCCACCGCGGATCGTCCTCGAAGACCGGGGCCGTCGCTAGCGCGCGGCCGGCGAGCGCGATGGTCTTGACCGCGACCGGGCGACTGGTCGGCGCCCGCCGCCGATAGATGAGCACGTCTCGATCGGCCGCGACGACGATGAGGTCTCCGACGACCCGAAGATCCCGAATCGCTCGGTCGACGGAGACGGTGTACTCGTTCTCGTCAACGGTTCGGGCCGAGAACGTCTGTGCCTCGACGAGCCACAGCCGGTCCCTCTCCGACGCGCCCAGCGGGGCCGAAGAGCCGAGGATGCTCAGCGGCTCCACGGTGCAGGTTTCGCCGGTCACTTCCGCCCGGACGATCTGCAGCGACGATCTTCCTAGACCGTCGCGCCCCACGACGAGGCTTCCCCCGAGCTCGGCGGACACCGGGGGTGCCCCTTCCTGTTCGACGGCCAGCGCGCGGACGTCGGCAAACGTACCGGCCACGAACAGGCATCCGCCCCCGACCGAGAGCTCGAGGTCGAGGCTACCCGCCCCACTCAACGGCCAGATCGTGGGGTCGGTACCCATTGTGAGGCCGAGCTCGACCAGCACGGCCGAATCATCGGTCGATCGGTCAGCGACGGCAAAGAGACGGTCCTCATGGGCGGCAAGCAGCCGGACGGCGAGCTCGGCCGGAAGCCGCAGGGCCTGGTCGGTGACCGGCCGGGCCGGATCCCGCAGGTCAACGGCGAGCAAGCGACCGTCGCTCGAGGCCAGGAAGGCTACCCCGCCAGCGGTGGTAAACCTCCGGTGGCCGACGAGGTTCCGAAAGCCGGCGCCGAACGGAACGGCGCTCGACAGGTCGACTTGCGCAAGCACCTCGATGCGTCCGCAGGCCGACGGGTCGTCGTCGGCCGAGTCTTGCCCCCCGACCAGGAGCGAACAACCGCTCCCGAGCGCGAGGACGAGCGTGGCGAGCCACTTGGTCTTCATTCCGCTATCCACAAGATCAACCCCGTCACCACCAGCCCCACCGTGACCCCGAGCAAGACATCCGCGGCCACCGCGGTCTGGCGATCGTCCTGAATGAGCGCGATGCTCGCCGTGGTCCCCCAAGCGACGCTCGAGCCCGCCGCGAGTCCGGACACGCCCCATAGCAGTCGGCGGTCCGGCGCTTCGGTCGGCAGCTCGACGTCGAGAATCTGGGGGCCGGCCGAGAGATCGAAACGGCTTCGATACCGCAGCTCCGACGCTCGAAACAGCGAGATGCGATGACGCCCCGGCACCAAGTCGATTCGCGTAGTGAGAGGCGTCCGGCCCTTGATGTCGTCGTCGATACGGATTTCGAGGCCGGGGGGCGCGACGATTCTCAGGCGCGCGACGCCCGTCAACTCGGTCACTCGCTCTAGCTCGGCGCGCACCTGATCTGACGCCATCGGCTCGGTCGCGAGATAGAGTTGATAGTAGGGCTGCGCCCGGGTCGCGTCGCCCAACGCCCGGTCATATATATGCGCGATGATCAACAGCAAGTCGGGGTCGGCAGTGAGCCCGTAAGCCCGCTGGTAGTGCCGAATGGCATCGCCGAAGCGGTCCTGCTCGTACGCCCGTTGGGCTTCGGCGATGCGCAAGGCAGCCTGCCGCTCGTCTACCGGCGCCGCCCACCCCGGCCGAGTGCATCCCGGCCCAACGGCGGTCGCCACCCACAAGACGACCAGCGTGGTACGCAAGAAGAGTTTCATGGCCCTCTCCTAGGTCCGGCCTTGGGGATGGTCGGGTCTCGGACCTCGAGCCGAACGCGAACCACACAGGGAGAGTCTTTCGTCAACTTTACGGACACCGGGTGAAAGCCGGGCGTCGACACCTTCGCTTCGATGGGCCGACGCGAAGAGGACGGAGCGCGCCACGGAGTACGCCCGACTCGTTGCCCCTCGACGGTCACCACGGCGTTCGGGGGCCCGGATTCGACGACCAAGCCGTTCGGGCAATCGCTCGATCGCGCTTGCCCCGGCCTTCCACTCTCGCGGCGAGTCCGCCGGGGCCGCACCGGCGCTGGCGGGGGGGGCGCCAACGGTTCGAACTGGGGCCCGCGCTTCGTTCGTTCTCGGTCAACGGACGCCAGCGGTCTACCGGCATCCGCCGGGTCGATGCCCGACGGCGGCACTGTCCCGCCAGTGGTCACGACCTCACCTTCGGGTCGGGTCGGCTCGGCCGATTGCGGGGCCGGCGACGCTTCGGCCGCCGCCGCCCGCTCCGCCGGGGCCGGGAAGCTCTCTCGACCGAATAGGGCAAGTCCGGCCGGGAAGGATATACCGGCCACGAACGAGGCCGCACCGACCACCGCCAATGCAGACAGTTGAGTCCCGATCCGTCGCCACGACCGCTCGGCGGCGTTTCGGACGGCCACCGTAGCTCCCGGAGTCGTTCGGTCAACCGCCGGCGTCACCTCGACCCGGTCGAGCGCATCGAGCACCTGATGGGCGGACGCCGGCCGCTCGTCCGGCCGAAAGGCAACAAGGTGGTCGATGAGGTCGATCAGCGCCGTCGGCACGGGGGGCATCCCAGCCGGCGTCGCGGAAGTGGTTCGGTTTCTGGAATGACCCGCCAACGCACGACCGAACATCATCTCGTGGAGCAAGACCCCCACCGAGTACAGGTCCGAGCGTGCGTCGATAGGGTGACCGGCGCTCTGCTCCGGAGACATATACCCGAGCGTCCCCACGACGTGGTCGACCGCGGTGATGGGCGCGGGATTCGTCTCGTGCCGCGCCAGACCGAAGTCGAGCAGCTTGGCGAACTCATCGCGGTAGCCGCGCGGTCGACTCAAGAATACATTCGACGGTTTCAGGTCCCGATGCAGAACGCCGACGTCGTGGGCGGCTGCGAGACCGCTCAAGATCTGCCGAGCGATCTGGAGCGCGCGAAAGGCCGAAAATGCGCCCTCGTGCTGAAGAGCGGTGGCCAGGGTGCGCCCTTCGAGAAGCTCCATCGAAATCCATATCGAGCCGCTGGTGGTGACCCCATGGCCAAATATGCTCACCACGTGGGGATGCTGTACCCGGCTCGCAAGCCGGGCTTCTCGTAAGAATCGGTCTATCGCGCTCTGATCGACCCGTCGAGAATCGATGACCTTGAGGGCCACGACCCGGTCGAGGCTGGTTTGACGGGCCCGATAGACCGATGCCATTCCACCCACCGCGACGAGCTCGAGCACCTCGAATTCAGGTCCTATCGAGCTGGGACCAAGCTTCGATGAGCCAGGCATCGGCTCCTTCTACGAAGAGGTCGCCCGATTCACAACATATCGTGCTGCCCGCGGAGGCCATGCCCCGGTACAGTATATTGTAGATCCAGCGCAGCCCGCTGTATCAGCAGTATCGTCAGGATGCATCCAGGCAGTGGTGGGCCTTGGCAAGCCGCGTGCTTGACGGCCCCGGCATGCATTCGTGTCCATTGCTGAGACCGAGTCTGCTCGCCTTTCTCGGCGGCATTCTGACCGTTGCCCCCGCGCGAGCGCAGGGGCTGCCGGACGTCGTGTCGTGGTCCGGGCGAACAGTCAGTCATCCCGACGGCACTTCCAGCTTTCTTGGTCGCTATCCCATCTCGATGGGCCGACCGGCCTCGACGTGGGCCCGCGCGTTTCTCGACTCGGTCGGCGCGCCCCCCGTCGACCTCGAGCTCGTCCGGACGGAACCCCTGCGCGACGGCGCCGTCTTCGAGCTTCGCCAAACGATCACCGGCCTTCCGGTGCGCGGAGGCTTCATGCGGGCCACGGTCCGCAAGGGCGCGATCAACCATGCCCGGTTCCACTTTCATTCCCCTTCACTCGCGCCCCGCTCCGCGGATCGTTCGGCGCGCGTCGAAGCTCGGGAGGCGGCCGACCACGCGCGCCGGAGCTTTGCCGCACGTTCGACGCCCGACCTCACCAGTCGGGTGCTCGACCTCGAGTTGGTGATGGACGTCCATGACGGAACGCTGCACCGAGCGTGGCGAACCGAAGTGGTGCGGCGAGATCCGCCGGACCGATGGTGGGTCTGGATCGATGCCCACACCCGCCGCGTGGTTCGACGCGAGCGGCGAAGCGCCGAAGACGTCGAAGGAACCATCAACATGACCGTCGACGCGGATTGCCAGGATCAAGGCGCCGCCCTCCGTCCGGTTCCGCACATCGAGTGGGCTCCCGGCCGTTATGCCGATGCAGAGGGCGCGTTCCGCGGGACCGGACCGGTCGAGCAAGCGGTCGTATCTCTTCACTCTCCGTTTTTCCGGCTGCAGAACCGGGCCGGCGAGGTCGCCGGCCCCTGGCGCTTCGACCTGACGCCCGCGCCCACCCTCAACGAGCTCGAGCTCTCGCCCCCGCTCGACCAGGCCACGCCCTTTTACCACGCACACGTCGTTCGCGATTGGATGCGCAGCCGCCTCGACGTGGACGGCGGGACCCAAAAGCGCTGGAGCGAGCAGCAGGTCACCCTCAATGTCAACATTCCGCAGACCTGCAACGCCACGTACAACGGCCAGATCAACTTCTTTCAGGCGGGCAACGGCTGCACGAACACCGGCCGAGTCGCGACCATCGTCTACCACGAGTACGGCCACGGAATTCATGACAATTCATCGAACACTTTCGACGGCCAGGTCAGTGAAGGCATCGCTGACTTCACGGCCGCGACCATCCGCAACAGCCCCAGCATCACGGGAATTCGGGGCTGTAACGTTCCATTTCGAACTTGCGACAATGACTTCACCTACTGCTCGGGCGGTAGCTGTGACTACGGACCGGGAAGCCAAGTGCACGCGTCGGGACAGGTCATCTGCGCGGTTTGGTGGGAGCTTCGTACCTCGCTCGTCGACCGCTACGGCTACGATGAAGGGGTCAACGTCACCGACAAGCTCTTCTTGGACTTCCTGACCGCGGTGACCTCCATGAACAGCGCGTACGAGGCAACGATCGCGGTTGACGAAGACGAGGACGGCGACCCCTCCAACGGTACTCGCCATAGTTGTGAAATCAACCGAGCCTTCGCCAACCACTTCCCGGCCCTGGCGGGTCGCATCCCGGACGCGCCGTCGGTCAGCATTCGGCACCAGGCCCCCGGCGTGATCAGCGCGAGCGGTCCGGCCGCGCTCACCTTTCATACGGCCGTGCAAGCAGGCTGCTCATCGACCGAAGAGGACTTCGTACTCCGGGTCGTGCTCACCGACGCATCCGGGCAGGCGTTCGAGCGACGCCCCTCGCCGGCCGGAGCCGACGAGTACACAGTGGACCTCTCCGACCTCCCGGAAGGTACCTACACTTATTACATCGAGGCCGAGCTCGGCGGCGACTCGTTCTACTATCCGAATCAGGCCCGCGCCGACGTCTTGCGCCGGGTCGAGGGTCTCCGGTTTCCGCCGTACCGCCAGAAACTCTTCATCGGGGACCGCACGCTGCTGCTCGCGCTCGACTTCGAGGAGGAAGAGCAGCTCGATGTCGAGGCGTGCGACCGAACGGGGGCCGGCGGACGATGCAACCCGGGCGCACGTCCCGACTGGACGTGGTGGAACGGTTCAACGGCGACCGCCGGTGGCCCCTCTCGCGCGCATTCCGGCGTAGGGATGTGGGTGACCAACCCGGATGGAACCTATACCCGAAGCCGTCGATCGCGCCTGACGTTTCCGACCCTCGACGCTTCTGAGTACTCGGAGGTTCGGTTGCAGTTTTGGCGCTTCCTGATCAACTCCGATGTAGCTGCGGTAGAGGTCAATGGACGCCGCGTCTATGACAACCGAGCCGGCGCCTTCTTCTGGCGCGACCCCGTCTGGACCTTCGAGGACCTCGACATCAGCCCGTGGGCAGGCGGGGACGACGACGTCGAGATCGCGTTCGTGATCGACGACGAGTTTCCCGACACCTTCGAGCTCGGGGGCTGGCACCTGGACGACGTACGGGTGGTCGGAACCCCCCGTGGTTCCCTAGGTACGGCCGCTGATGGTGATGACGAGGGGTTGCCGGACCGACGGCGGCCGCCCGGGTCAGGTTGCTCATCAACGGGATCGGGACCTAGCCTGGATGCGCTCGTGTTCCTCCTGCTGATCGGTGCCATCCTGCTGCGAGGGAGGTGGCGAGCATGAGGACGCTCTTCGTTTCAATGGTGACTGCCCTCGCGCTCACCGGGTCGTCGACGGCGTGTACGGACGCAGCGCTGTGCCGCTATCCGTGCGGGAGCGACCGGCCGATACCTCGCGACCAAGCCATCACGGTGGCGGGGCAGTTCTGTACGCTCGACCCAACCGCGGTCGTGTATCCCTACAAAGTCCTTTTCGTCATCGACATCTCCGGCAGCAACCAGGGTAGCGACCCCGCCGACGACCGCGCTCGGGCCGTCCAGGAAGTGATCGAGGCATACATCGAGAATCGCTCGGTGTCGTTCGGCGTCATTACATTCAACGACCAGGCTGAAGCCCAGACGCCCGGCTTCACCCGCAACTATGAGCTGCTGGTACCCGATGTCGTCGACGCGACCCGGATCAAAGAAAGCGGCACGAACTACCTCGACACCCTCAATCTTGTCTACGGGTTCATCGAGCAGGACATCCTCGCCTCTTCGGAGGGTGACCGGGCCCGCACTCGCTACGACATCCAATGGCTGAGCGACGGCGTCCCCGACCCCTGTCAGGGCCCCGAGCCCGTAGGGGAGCTCACCCGTCGTTTAATGAGGCTGCGCGATCAATACGGCCTGTTCGACCTGGTCATCAATACGACTCAGCTCACCTTCCCGGATGGCACCGTTCCTCCCGGGAACGGCTGCCCGGGAGTCGAACCCGGACTCGACTACTTGGCCCCGATGGCCGAGATCGGCACGGGGACCTTTCGACAGCTCGACGGCGGCAGCCTGGCCTTCACCATTGGCTTCGACGAAATCCGTCGGCGATGGGAGTCGCGGAGCTTCTTCGTGGTCAATCAGAGCCGGCAGATCTGGGACGACGAGATCAAGCCGGACAGCGACAACGACGGGGTGCGGGACGACGACCCAGACCATGAGCCCGACGCTCTCCGATCCGATACCAACGGCGACGGCTGCTCGGATCGGATCGAAGAAGAGATTCTCCCCAACGTCGGGCTTTGCTCGGATTCGTGTCGAACATCGAGCCTCGGGACTCCATTGACTGACACCGACGGCGATACGATCCCCGACTGCGCCGAGCGGGTCCTCGGCTACTTTCGCACTCGGATCGACTCGGATCTCGACGGATTCGCGGACAACGTCGAGCTTCGCTTCCGGACCAATCCTCTCGACGCGAACGTGTTCTTGAGTGACGGCGACGGCGACGGCATCAGCGATGGGGAAGAGATCCGGGTCGGTACCAACCCACGGTGGCCGGAAAGCGACAGCGCGCGCCGGACGTACGCCTACCGGTATCGCGAGCTCTCTCAGGCCTCGGGCCTGACCGAAGGGGTGAGCTGCTTCGACTTTCGGGTCGACAACGTGCGGCTCGCCGAGACCGCGACGACCGCCGTCGCGCCCCGGGGCAGCAACCGCATCTGCGTTCACGTCGTGCAGACGACCCTCGACGACCCCGACGCCCAGCCCGAAGTCACTGTGGCGTGCAAAAACGCGCGGTACTGGCAACAGGGCCAACTCGACTATCTGAGCCCGGGTCGAGGCGTTCTCGAGTTCCAACCGGTCGACTTCGGGCCCATGACCGAAGCCGACCCGCGAGGGGGCCCATGAGTCCGCGAAATCCATGGAAGAGCCTCATCGGGGTGGGGCTGATGTTCCTGTTGCTCGAGGGATGCGGCCCCGGCAACACGCTCGAGGGATCGATCAGCGAGGACCTCTCGCTGGAATTCGAATCCGTGCGGGTTGTCGTGCAGTCAGACGCGGTCCGCGTCGAGTACATACGAACCATCGGCGACGTTCTCTTCAAGGTATGCAAGCTGAGCATCGACCGGGGCGTCTTGGCGCCCGGCTCGAACTTCATCGCGGACGCCGACTTCGCGGCCCACGTCAATCTCACTCGCGTCGTCGATGACGACACTCGGTTCCCCGACGTGCAAGCAGGGCTGCTGCAGCTGTTCGACCTTGATTTAGCGTTCGGCGACGAAGTCCGCGGCAACTTTGCCGTCGAGTTCGTGACCGGCCAGAGCCTCCGCGGAGACTTCAGCGCCGAACCCATCCTGATCGCGGACTAAGACGCGGGCTTGTTTCAATATGCTGTATCCGCCGCCGAGCGGGATACAAAATACTCCATCCACCTCTTCTGGAGCCCTCCCGACCCGCGCCGTCAGCCCCGGCACGGAATCTGCTCTTCGATTCCGCGGCACAACGCCAAGAGGAAACCTTGCGAAAACTAAGATTTCAAACGTCTCTGTCCTTGCTCACGATCAGCCTGGGCGTCTCCGCCTGCACCGCCGGCAGTATCGGCGACCGGTTCATACCGGTTGAGGAGCGGTCGGCAGTCGTGACGAGCTGGCTCCTCGTCAGCCGAGCCGACCAAGCCCTCACTGATCCCGCTGTTCCCCACAGCGGCTATCCGAACGCCGGTGAATTCGACGAGGTCATCATCTCTTTGCACACCGACGCATTGCTCTGCGGCGAGTTTCGTCGGGGCGGCCGGACCACCCTCGACGCGTGCGGGGGGCCGGCCGAAGGTCTGCCGTACTTCGTCGTTCCCACCGTCATCGATGCGGAGCTTCATCTGCGCGTCATGGACATCTTCGGCAACGCGGTACGAACCGCGGGCCCCGTCCAAAACGCGTGCATCTTTGCAGACAGCCAGTGCAACCTTTGCTCCGGCGAGCTCGGTACGATCGAGACCGACCCCTGCGGCCTCGCCGACGGTACGGCGAGCAGCACGATGACCCCCGGCAACTTGGAAGGCAACGTGTCCGAGACCTGCTTCACCCAAGGCGCCCAAGCCTTCATCGACTTCGCGAACCAGGCGTTAGCCGACATCGACATGCCCCAGTGGCCGGTCCGAGCCGACGAGTTGGCGGAGCCTGTCGACGGGCTTGAAGCCGAGGCCGAGGGCGAAAGGGTGGTCGTGGTCACCGCGGGCGTCCCTCGATCCATGCAGCCCGTAGACAACATCTGCGAGCAGTACGGCGCGGGAAGCCTCAAGATCGACGGGTCGACTCCGCTTCGTGACGATTACCGCTGGGAAGGAAACACCGTGCGGTGCGGCTTCCTGGCCAACGACGCGCTGGTCAGCGGATGCGCCCAAGCGACCCCGAGCTGCACCGGCCCCGAACGGTACGACTTCGAGCTCGGTGTCCTCGCCGCCCACAACGCTTGGGTCGGCGATGGTCGCAACTGGGATTACGCCCAGCGAGCCGACGCCAACGAATGTGGCTTCGAGAACCCCGACTGTACCCCCTCGCCTGGGCCGGAGTGTGTCGGCTCGCCGCTCGTGATGTCCGTCGACACCGAGCCGGTCGCGCTCACCTCTCAGTCGGACGGCGTCGAGTTCGACATTATGGGCACCGGGCACCGCGTCCGCACGGGCTGGGTGCAACATGGGGCCCTCCTGGCGCTCGACCGCAATTTCAATGGCCGCATCGATAGCGGTCGAGAGCTCTTTGGAGAGGCGACGCGGCTGACCACCGGCCACTTTGCGGCCAACGGGTTCGAGGCCTTGGCTCAGTACGACGATCCCCACCTCGGCGGAAACGGCGACGGACGCATCACGGCCGCGGACGCGATCTTTACGACGCTGCGCCTGTGGTCGGATGCGAATGTGAATGGTGAATCGGAACCCGACGAACTGACCAGACTCGAGGCGCATGGCGTCGAGTCGATCGGACTGACCGCCCGCCCCATTCGCCCCTCGTCGGTCGACGCTGCCGGCAACCTCGTACCGCTTCGATCCGACGCCACCCGGGCCGACGGCACATCGACGCCCGTCTTCGACGTCTGGTTTCGGTACGGTACCGCGCCCCTAGCGCAACACGGGAAATAGGACGACGACCGTTAAGCTGACCCCTCTTGCCGGGTCCGCGGAGCACCACCGCAAGACCATCGGCCGCCCGACGGCGCTCGACATGCCTGCTTGGCCGCGGCTTTCGGCCGTCAGTCAACCTTGAAGAGCAAGCGGCGGCTCGAGCACCTCGCGAGCGGTGGCGAGCGGTGAACCGCACCGGATCCACGATTGCCTTCGAAAGCCTCGCCTTTCAGAAGCAGTAAATCCCCAGCCGAACTGCGACGCACCGCATCGTGGTCGCGGAGCACAGAACGATTCGCCGTATCTATGTCCACATCGGTCCGGGCGAGGTGAGCGCGAACGACGTCTTCGTTTCTGACCCACTCGGTGCCCGGCCCTGCATAAGTGCAGAGTAAACGCACGGCGACGTTGTCCGTGTGAAACTTGCGGCACCCATCGTGCGTCACCACCGCGAGCTGCCCACGAAGATAACGACGTCCCATAGCGGCGGCGTAATCCTCTAGAATCGAAGTCATATCGTCTTCTAGGAACCGGCGGGCGATAGGGTGCGACACCGATTGGAGCAGCTCGGAAAGGTCGACCTCGGCCATATCGAGATGGGCTCGATGGTCGAAGATTTTGCCTCCAGCGACTTCTTCGAGCGCCTTGGCGACTGTCGGGGGAAGGGAACGCTTGCGCCACAGTACGTTCGTTCCAGCCTCGAGCAGCGGCGCAAAGGGACCGGTAGACCGCATGAAGGCTCTATACGCATGCCTGTGACCTATATGCAATCGCCTTGCAACAACTGCGGACCGCTACGAACCCTTGACAATACGTAAACGTCGAATGGCGGGTGCTTTGAGCCACCTTAGGCATGACCTGATGGAGTACGCCCCTTGTTCGTACCGAGTGACGGGCAGGCCTGAAAGGTTGCGATGAGCACAAAGGCGCGCCACCCGGCCCGGTGTCGACCGGGGAGCGCGTGGGCATCATCGACGGGATGCGCGATGAGGCGCTGGGCGGAATCCTCGTCAGCGTAAGAGTGCCCGACGAACAACCGCCTTGAGCGCGGCATCGTGCCGCATGAAGCTCGCCCTTTGATGATACTCGTATTTAGAAGGCGCCCCAGTCTTGTTTCCCCGGAATATAATACGTGGGGCAGATGAATCTAAACATCTTAGCAAACCGTCGTGCTTTCCGCAAATCGGCTTCACTCTTTTCTTTGATCGCCTGGATCTCTGGAGTCTGAAAGAGTGCTTCAAAATGCGCATCGGCGGCCGCGTTCTTAGCCTCTTCACTGGGAAACAGACCTCGAATCGTCTCCAGTTCGCCAGGATCAAGCCAAATACCGCCGCACTGGGGGCATTCATCGATCTGTACTTGCTGCTTCACACTGAAGGAGTGGCGCATCATGGTAACGTCCGGATGGCGCGGACTTTGTAAACGCGCCGCCGTATCAATGCTGCTATCAGCATACTTTGCACTGGCTTCGATCAGCGCCTCACCAGCAGACTCGAACGGTTCATCAAATTTTTGAAGTTCAAAATTATCGAACCAAATACCGCCGCAGCCAGTCGAGATATCAATCTTGATCCCGTTGATATCGACCTCCAGCATCGGTTTTCCTGTTCGTGGACAGTGCATAAATACCTCTCTACATTCGGACCGAATGAGTTTAGACGACGGGTCGTTCAAAGGCGCGTTGGTCGAGGTTCGGTCGAGCTTATGCCGAGCGGCGTCAGTGAACGAATCCCACGCTTGGCAACCATCGCTCTGAACATGCAATTCTCGGCCTGCAGTTGCTCGATCGTCTGCTGCTGCTCGCGATGCTCCCCACCCGACAAGCCAGTGGGTGGGCATGGGAGCAAGTTGCCATCCACTCCTCGAGCTTAAGCCGGTTTTCGGCGGTTGACCAGCATACGGTGGGGCGAGCAAGACGGGCGCCGACTACGGAGCCTCTATTGAACTAATATGAGAAAGTACGGAGAGGATACCTTCGGCCGTCGTGCCGGCTCGAGCCGATAGGAACCGAGCGCAGGAAGTCCTTCACCCAGCGACGCTAAGCCTTCGCCCGCCGGAGACGAGGCTTCGACCTCGGCGACACGCCCCGCAACCCCCATGAAACCTACCTTCCCGCACATGCGTCCGGTGTCCCTATGGGCGCATGTAAGCCGACTGCTCACCATCGCCAGCTCTCGCTCGCGAAGCGAGCGCCGCTTGCTGATCGCGTCGCCTTTCGCATGTAGCAGCTGCTCTCGAGCGTCGCTTGTCGCTCGACCCAATCGCTTGTTGCTAGCCCTTGAGGGCGGCCGAAGGCCGCGCGACGAACGTCGGCGGAGAGGGCCGGCGAAAATGACCCGTACTTCCCAACCGGGACACTCTAGGTAGCGATCGTCGGAAGCGGGGCCCAAATCGGCGTAGCGAGTGTGCACGAGTCCTCGCATGGTCGGTCGACGCCTTTCAATAACAGCAAAGCGGATACCTTGAAGGCCCACCTACAAATCAGGTTTGGGCAAGAATGTTTCGGACAACGTCACTGAGACAACAAAGGCAAGCAGGATACTTTTGGACGACATGTACACGGGTCCCGACTGCAAACCAGCGTGGTTGTCGCCGAAGCGGTGCTCATCTATGATAGCTAAATGGCAAAAAGTGTTCTCATGATCGGTTGGCATCCGAGCTCGGTCAACTATGACAAGTGGCCTGGTCTAACGCCTGAGAAGCTCGAGGCCGCGCTCCGGGCCGACGAAAACAAGTTGAACCAGCTCGGCTACCAAGCCTCGATTGGATTCATCCACAGCGCGGAGACCGCCGCGGCCGACGTGACCGCGGCCCTTCATGAGACGGCCTACGACATCATTCTGATCGGCGCCGGTGTGCGCACCGATGACGACCATTTTCTCGTGTTCGAACAACTTGTGAACGTTGTCCACCAATGCGCGCCGCAGGCCCGAATCTGCTTCAATAGCGGCCCTCACGACTCGGACCAGGCGGTGCGACGTTGGTCCTAAGCCCTCATCCTCGAGCAAGTCTTCGAAGAAGCGCTTGCATACCTCAGGCTCGACGATACGTATACAAGTGCACCCGAAACGCAGGAGGCCCAGTAGGCATTCTCTGATGCGCGTCGTATCGTTCGCGTATGATGAAGCTTCCTATCCCCGACGCCGCGGTGGACTCATATGAGGCCAACGGCGCGCGACTCGTTGCCGAGGTGACGCTTCGCCTGGCCGGTCGACGCGATCGCGAACAGCTCGTCGGAAAGAATACAACCTCTGTGATGGCCGAAAACCACTTAAATCATCACAAGATGATGGTCGTGGTCATGCGTCTGGGCGAACCGTCGCTTCTTGAAGGCGTCGTTCCTTGGGTATACCGCTCTTATCTCGCCCGCGGCTTTCGTGAAGAATACTTCCTCGCCGAGTTCGCGGCTTGGAAGTATGCGTTGGCGCAGTGTCTTCCTGTTCGCTTCTCGACGCCGCTCGCCGAAATCTACGAGTGGTTCGAAGCGCGCCACGACGCGCACCTGGCGAAGGCGCGAATATGGGGTCCGCCTCCTTTGGGTATCTCGAAGAGATGGGAGCCATATTTCGATGAATTCTTAGAACTGATGCTGCGTGGCGATGCCGATGACGTGATCCGACTGGTCGATTTGCACATTGAATCCGCACCCGCACTTCTCGATTTCTACTTTGGTGCACTCACGCCCGCTCTGCACGAGGTTGGACGTCGATGGGAGTCGGGAATCCTTTCGGTCGCCCGCGAGCGTCTCGCCACGGGTGTGGCTCACCGCGTGTTGACGTACTGGTACCGCTTGGTTCTCGAACAGGCGCGAACTCGTGGTCGAGCCATTGTTGCCACGGTTCCAGACGAGCACCACGGAATCGGCGCGTCGATGCTCGCGGACGCTCTCGCCGTCGATGGATGGCGGGTACGTCAGTTGGGATGCGATACGCCGACCGAAGATTTCCTAGCTTTCTGTCGAGAAGAGCCCCCAGACCTAGTGCTTATCTCCGTGACGATGCCCTTCAATCTGCTGAAAGCTCGCGACCTGGTCAACGGAGTGCGCCAGACACCCAATGGAGAACGCACCCGGATTCTTGTGGGAGGGCAGGCATTCGACTTCGTGCCCGATCTTGGGCAACGCCTGAGCGCGGATGGATACGCCCCGACCGCCGAAGAAGGCGTAGCGATGGCGCGAGCGTAGTCAAGGTTGGTCTTGATTTGCTGCGCCCCAATCCCGGGTCGACCGGAAAGCGATCGAGGGCGAACGGAGGGGAACGGAGGCGTCCGGAGGCGTCCGAGGCGAACGCACCGACTCCGTGGCGGCCCCTCGATGATTCGTCAGTCTTCCGGGCATGGCATGCCGGCGACGCCCCAGCGGAGCACATCGTCGATGTGTTCCTGAAGCGTTCGCGGCGCCGGTTCGCGATTGCCACCCGGGGTCCACGCCCAGTGCAAGATGCGGTCGTGCCCAAGGTGCTCGGCGAGCTGCAGATAGTTGCGATTACCATTGCGTTCCGGATCGCGGAGCTGCTCGCAAATGAAGTTGCTATCCTTGCCGTACCAATCCGCCTCCACCGGAGCGAGGCGCCAGACACCGGCGATGTGCGGCGCCGCGTGCGGAGTCGCATTGTCACGCTCGGTAAGCGTCGAGTTTACGTGGCACGTGATGCAGAGCAGACCGGTTTCCCCGCCGATCCTGCTCTGGCCAGCATAGACATTCATACCGTGGGGCCTCGCCTCGCCGTAGCTCGGCCCTGACCACATCGGACGCTCGCTCGGGCCTACGTGACAGTTGGCGCACCGAGGGTGCGACGCGACCTCGTAGATTCGGGCCCACGCCTCGAGACCTTGCGCCTTCGAGACTGAACCCTTCGGGGGCGGCTCGACCTTGTAGGACTCTTCCGCCGCCGCGACCGCCACCAGTCCCATCACCATCACCATCGTTGTCAGCATGAAAGCTCTCATACGAATCTCACACTCTTATTGAAGGGCAGCTCGCGGATGCGTTTGCCGGTCGCTGCATAGATCGCGTTGGCGAGGGCCGGCGCTGCCGGCGGCAAACACGGCTCCCCAATGCCACGGATCTTGGGGTTATTCTCGAGAACGGCGGTGGTCAGCTTGGGTGTCTGGTACAGGCGCATCGCCTCATGAGCGTGGTAGTTGGTCTGCTGCGGTGCGTAGTCAACGTAGGTAAGCTCGCAGTTCATGGCGTGCCCGATGCCGAAGATGAATCCGCCGGTCATCTGTGCTTCGAAGTTGACCGGATCCAGGACCCGACCGGCATCGACCACCAGGAAGGCCTCCTCGATCTTGATCGCGCCGTCGACCACCCGGACGTCGACAACCTCGGCTGCAGGCACACCATGGGAGTGCACGAAGGCTAGCCCACGGCCGCGGCCGGGCCCGGGTCTCGCGCCCTTCCAGTTTGCGATCTCACCGAGCTTTTCAAGAACCTTCCGCGAGGTATCATCGATGCACATGGCGATTCGCGCCTCGAGAGGGTCCGCACCCGCTTTCTCGATCAGCTCGTCGATAAAGGACTCGTGGAAGAAGCCGTTGCTGTTCGCGCCCGGAGCCCGCCAGGAGCTCGTGGGGACCATTTCCTCGGCGGTGTACCCGGTCACTCGATAGTTGGGAATGCCGTAGGGCTGATCCCAAGCCCCCAACACGACCGCGACGTCCGGCCCGGGGGGCGCCTGCCAGACCCGTCCGAACCATGAGCGCGTCATCGAGGTCGACGACACCGAAAAATCGATGCTCTCGATTCTGCCGTCCTTGACGGTGCCCCGGAGACGCCCGAGCTGCATTGGCCGCGGGTAGTCGTGGGTCATGTCCTCTTCACGGGTTCGAATCATCTTCACCGGCGTGCCCTTCATAAGCATGGCCGTCTCGACGGCTTGAAGCACGTAGGTGTCTTCGAGTCGCCGCCCGAAGCTGCCGCCCATCGGCTGGTTGTAGACGAAGACCGACTCGAGCGGCATGCCGGTAAGTTTCGCGACGTGTTCCTGAACCCACCCGGGGATCTGGGTCCCCGTCCAGACGTACACCTGGTCATCTCTGACCAGCACCGTCGCATTCATCGGCTCCATCGGTGCGTGCGACACAAACGGCGTCCGATACTCAGCCTCGAATACGTCGGCGTCTCTATGTGCGGCCTCGATGTCGCCGTCGTTGCGCAGCTGGCTGTCTTGAAATCGCTCGTTGTCGACCGCCTCGGTGAGCTTCTCCCACATCTCAGCGGAAGTGGCCGGATAGGGCGCCGGGCCCCACTCGAACTTGATCGCATTCGCGGCTTGGAACGCGCGCCACGTATTATCCGCAATGACCGCTACCCCGTTCTTGATCGGGGCGATCTTTTTCACCCCGCGCATCTTCTCCGCGGCGGAAGCGTCGTAGCTCAGCATCTCGCCGCCGATGCCAGGGTTGGTGCGGACCGTGGCGTACAGCATGTTTTCGAATCGAAGGTCGATCCCGTAGGACTGCGCGCCTGTCGACTTAGCGAGCATATCGGTTCGGCGAACCCTCTTACCAAGGTAGCGCCACTCGCTGGGCTCCCGCAGTTCCACGCTCGAAACGGGCGAGATCTTGGCGGCGGTCTCGGCGAGCTGCTCGTAGGGCACGCGCTCTCCACTCGGCAAGATCACGGCACCATCTTCGGTCTTCAGGTTCTCGACCGGAGTCTTGTACTGCTCGGCCGCCGCCTTCTTGAGCGTTTCTCGGGCGACGGCGCCCGCCTCTCGCATGCGGACGTACATATCCGGGATGGTCGTCGAACCACCGGTCATCTGGATGCCAACCTGCCGCAGGGGATGGTACATCAACGCCCGCATCGTCTCGGCGGTCCAGCTCATGTCGAACGCCGCATACGGTGCAGCAGCGTCGGCGAACGCACTGTTGAAGTACGCCGCGGCCGGCCGGCCGGGGTCTAGCTTCACTTTCTGTGGGTCTACGTCGAGTTCTTCTGCTAGCAAGTAGGCTTGCGTCGAGTAGGCGCCTTGCCCCTTGTCGGCCCGAGGAGTAATCAGTGTTACACCGTCTTTGGTGATCTTCACGAACGGTGTGATGGCCGCCTCGCCTTCGCCGAGGGTCGGCAGCAGCGGGTTCGGGTGCGGCAGGCGAACGCGGTAGATGCCAAACGCCACACCGCCGGCCACGACACCAGAGCCGATGAGGAACACGCGGCGGACGATGCCCTTCTTCTTCTTTGTCTTTCCTTCGGTCTCAGTCATCTGTCACACCTTGGTCTGCAGCTTCGCTGCGGCCCTCTTCACTGCTAACCTGATGCGCGGATAGGTTCCGCAGCGGCACAGATTCGCCGACATCGCGCGATCGATCTGCTCATCGGACGGTTCCGGGTTTATGTCGAGGAAGGACGCAGCTTGCATCATCTGGCCACCCTGGCAGTAACCGCACTGCGCCACTTGTTCTTCGAGCCAAGCCTCTTGCACGTAGTGCATCGCATCGGGGGTTCCGATGCCCTCGATGGTGACGACCTCGCCGCTCACCTCGCCAACCGCGAGCTGGCAGGACCGGACCGCGACGCCGTTGACGTGCACGGTGCAGGCGCCGCACTGCGCGATACCGCACCCATACTTCGGCCCGGTAATCCCGAGCTCGTCGCGCAGCACCCATAGAAGTGGCATTTCATTCTCGACATCGACGTCGTACACGCCCCCATTGACGGTAAGTTTCATCAGCTCCTCCTTGACCGGGCAAAGAGTTAGAACAGTCGTGCCCGGAGTGCCACTTGCGAGTTGAGACATTCACGTTTCATCGAGCGGCGCCGGGTCGTAGGACTGGCCTCCAAGGGCTCTGCCGACACGCTTCCTGGGGTTAACACATCGGTCGATGTGACCCCCGACGCACGCTCCAGGCGTCAGCGCGGTCGATGGTCGACAAACGCCGAAATGAACGACGCACATGCTCGAAGGGCGCATCCGAAGAAACGCGCTGAACACGTGGTCGGGGCTGGTCCATTCTGTCGCGGAAGCCCTGTCGGGAGGCTGAGCGATGGCGACCGCGATGGCCACCGCGATGGCGACGGCGAACGGATCGCCACTCACTCGCAGTTCGGTCGTCTGCCGCCGGTCGTCGTAGGTCCGACCGACCCACACTCGTGAGCTGCGCGGCCCCGCGAGCAACGACGATGGCCCTTCGAGATGAGGAGGAGGCTTGAAGCGCGCCCAAGCTGAAAGGCGAGTTGCACCTGCCGAAGCTCATCGACGGATGGATGAGGCAAAGTCGGTGCAGCTTGACAGCAACTTCGAGCTGACACGAGAGCCTCAGCGGGCCGACCTGCTCCTCATTCGCAAGGGCGGCGGCCCCATCGACGACGCAGGCGCATTCTTCCGTCTTTGGCGGCTGATGGGCCCGGTAGCCATCGTCGAATACAAGAGCCGGAGCCGTCCGGCGCGATCGGGGGTCATGAGCCAGCTGCTCGGTTACGGTCATCAGTACGCCTGCCTCCGGCGTGAGGAGATCGGCGATGTACGTAACCTATCGCTATTCCTCATGGTTCACGATCTGACGCCCGCGCTGCACGAGGACCTGCGCTGGCTGGGTTTGAAGCTGGGGCCGAGTGAGGGGTCTTACGCTCCGCTAGTGGGAACGTTGTTTCCGACGTGGATCGTCGCGCTCGACCACCTAGCCGACGAAGAAGGAGAACCCTTGATCGGCCAGCTCGGAAGTCGCACACTGAAGGAGGAGGATGTTGCAAGCCAACGATGGCTCGCGCATTTCGTGATGGCCAACCAAGAGCACGCCAAGAACCTAGAAGGCTTCGATGAGCTGCAGGCGGAGTTCCGCAAATCGGAGCTGTTCAAGAAGATGATGGCAGAGACGCCGCTGGTCGAACGTCTGCGCGACGTCAGCTCGGACGAAGTTGCAAGGGCGCTGTCGCCCGAACAACAGGAGGCTGTCGCCGAGTCGCTGCCGCCCGAGCTTCAGTATCGAGGCCTTCTACGCATGAGCGACGACGACCTTCGCAAGCTACCCGACGCCTTCGTTGAGGCGCTACCTGAAGCCGTTCAGACCGAAATCCGCCGTCGATTGGCTCACTAGGTCGAGCACATCGACTTGGGGCCCGCGACCGCTGTCGCCGGTCCGCGATTTCATACAGCGCTGCTGTGAGCGAGCGCATCCCGGTCGCAGGCGTACGCAGATTCGAACGGGTGAGGGGTGAACCCGGGCTCC
>CAZFIV010000002.1:148999-212705 GCA_964519665.1 uncultured Myxococcales bacterium | reverse complement strand
GCGCCCAAAGTCCGCTTCTTTGTCACGCTTCGCTCGGAGCAAGTCTCCTAGACCGTATGGAGCGACCGGCCCGCGGTCGTAAGCTCGGTCCACGAGGGGCCGAGGCGAATCGCGGGTTAGAGCCGGCGGCGCCTAGGGGCGGGCGACGTCGGTCTTGGCCGACCCCGAGGCGCCGTTGCCGGCCTCGTCGAGGACCCGGATCCGGACGGTTGTCGGACCGACCGGCGTCTCGGTCATGTCCGCGTCGGACAGCTCCACGGAGAGGTTTTCGGAACGGCTATCGAGGAGCCCGTCGGCGGCCGGGAACATCAACCACGGGCCGCCGTTGACCGACAGCTCGGCGCTCTCGATTCGCGACAGCGCATCGGTGACCGTCGCGGAGACCCTCAGCCGGCCGGGGCCCGGGCTCTTCGCCCTCGCTTTGGTGAGCCGGGGTGCGGTGTTGTCGATCAGGATGGGGTCCGACGCGTGTTGGTCGGTCAAGGCTTCGCGGGGGGGATTGCTCGGCCGGTCGGTCGCGGTCACTCGAAACTGGTATCGACCGTCAGGGTAGGCACGGCTGTCGAAAGCCAAGAACGGCGCCTGTTGACCGCGGGCCAGTTCTCGCCAGCGACCTTCGGTGGGCTCGACTGAACGCATTTCGACCTTGTAGAGGAGGTCGTCGCCGTCCGCGTCGTTGGCCTGCCAGAGCACGGTCATCATCCCTGGCTCGACGACCTGCCGCGCCCGCACCGTCTTCTTCTCGACCGGTGGCCTGCGAAGCTGATTGAGCGTGCGCTCATTGAGCGTCACGGTCTTGGTGGTCGCGGCCTCGTTCGGGAGTGGGGACAGCGAGACTCCGCGCCACAAAGGGAAGATATCCTGGATGGTGGGAGCCACGTTGTGGCGGAGCACCGAGGCGTGCATGGACTTCAGACGCGGGCGGCGGCCGCCCTTTCCGCTCGTGAGCACCGCTCGCAACTGCAAGTACCGAGCATCGGGGACCGCGACCGGGCCACCTTCGGGGCGGGTGACCGCCCCGCTCCAGGCCGACCAGGTCTCGTCGGGCTTTTCGGTGTTGCCGCTGCGGACCGAGATGGCGACTTGGCCCCCCTGGGGCACGTCGGCATCGAACCACAGCTGACCGACCTTCCCAGTCCGCGAGAGATCTTGTTCCACCGACAGGTAGGTGGCCGGCGTTTCGAAGCCGGGTCCTATCTTATAGACCTGGCCGTTGGGCGCCGTGCCGACGAGCAACCCATCGCGGTCGTCGAGGACCATCACCGGGGCGAGAGCTGGTTCGAGGCGAGCCCAAAGGGACAGGCGGTCACGGTCCTTCACGTCGATGGCGTAGACCCGAGCCCGATTCTCCGCGGCGGTGCCGGTCGCGAAATAGAGACGGTCGGCGTGAAACGCGAGCGCCATCGCCCCCTCGGTGTTGCTCGACCACAAGACCTCCACCTGCCCTGAAGGTCGAATTCGAACGACTTCGCTGCCTTTGAACGGCGAGCGATCCTTCTTCGGCTTTTCGCCGTTGGTCGGGCCGATCCATCGGCCAGGCAGGGGCGCGCCGGCGGTCTCCGCGCTGACGAAGGCGGCGTACAGGTCGCCGCGACGGCGGTCGATCGCGAAGGCGCTGACCTCCTCGAATTTGGAATCGTACAGGGCGCGGGCCGTACGGTTGCCGACCAGTTGATAGACGATGCCTTTCTGCCCGCCCCCCACGATCCAGCCTCGCTGGGGATGGCGGATCAACGCCCGCAGGTGAGTTTCGTCTGAATCGAACCAAATCTCCGTTCGGTTGTCGTCGTCCACGGCCACGACCTGGCCGGGTTCGCCGGTCGCCAGCAGCGTCCGGTTCTTGCCCTTCCGAATGGCCCACACATATTTCGACTTCAGCTTGACGACCGATTGGGCCGCTCGGCCCGGTTCGACCCGATACAGCTCGGCGTCGGGGGCGAGCGCGACCCATGCCCTCGAGCCCGTGGGCAGGACGGCGCTGATCAGCTTCTCGTCGCCCTTCATGAGCTCGGTCGCCGCTTGCCCCTCTTCGATGAGGTGCAGACCGCCGCCGGCGGTCCCGACCCAAAGACCATCTCGGCTCGACGCCATCGCAGAGATCGGCCGCCCCAGGGCGGGGCCGCGCCCCACGATCTTCGGACCAGGCGTGACGCCTCCCAAGGCATCGATGCTGGTGGTGACCGGGTCGCCTTGCATCACCTCTTCGGGGTCCGAGATGTACAGCTCTCGGGTCGGCTCGCCCCGGACCCCAGTCGGGATGGCCACCAGCAGGGCCCCCAGAATCACCGCGCCGGTGAGGGGAGCGCAAACAGAAGACTCGCGTACTTTGTTTCGATTCACTGACGGATCTCGATCTTCAACTCGGCCGAGCCTACGACCACATCCGGATCGGGCCGCCGTACTTCCGGGCCGGGTGCCTCTTTGAGCACCGACGTGGTTTGGGGCGTGTAACTCTGCAGCGTCGCCTGAGCGGTCGGGGGCAGGTCCGGAAGTACCGTGTTCTGCACCCGAAAGCCGGGCCGCGACAGGTATGCGCGGGCGTAGAGCGCGCGGGCGGGCCGTCGGTCGCCGATGATCTCGATGAGGTCGCCGAGACCGTAGGGCACTCGCCCGCCCTTGATGGACGCGTCTCGCCGGTCCAGCTCGAGGCTGCCGCCGACGACCACCGTAACTTCTTTCGCGGCGGTCTTGGGAATCTCGAGCGGAAGCCGGACACGTCGCATCTTCTGACGATAGGGTTTGAGGTCGACGGTGATCTCGACCGTCTCCCCGGGACGGACGCTCGCGCGGTTCGCCGTCACCCGCACGACTTCGGCGACCGAAACGTTAGGGCCGACGTCGACCACGACTTCGATGCTCTGGATATCGGCGGGCTCGAAGAGATTGCCCTTGAGGATGCCGGCGGTCGTTGCGGCTTCCCGAGCCGCGAAGATACCGACCGGGGTCGGCGCGGGGGCGCTGAACGTCTCGGACACGGTCAAAACCCGGCCGCCGACACGATACCGAGCCGTAAAGTCGATCGTGCCCCCGCTCTCCTGGCCGAGCCGCCGGTTGATCGCGCTGCCCACGATCGCATCGAGCATGATGGGCAACCAGGTGCCATCGTTGACGATCTCGACCTCGGTGACCTTCGCGGCCTCCGCTTTCTGGTCGAGGCGCCGGACGACGACCCGGACCGGAACCATCGGCGCGGCTTTGCCGAGGTCACCGGCGATCGCGGTCAGACGGTCTTGGTTGATGACGCCCACTTCTCGAGCGGCGACCGATTGCTTCCATGACCCTATCTCGCTGGACAGAGTGTTGACCACGGCGGCGGTGGCCATCGGGAGCTCGACGTGACCGAAGCCGAGGAAGGGGTGGCCACAACCGTATACCCGGTCGCCCTCGACCATGGTGACCGTGCAGAGCGCGGACGCGTTGACGGCACCGCGCATGAGGACGATCGCCACCGGCGAGGCGGGCGCGATCGGCGCGGCGGCCACCGTGCCCGCCCGGTCGGGGCCGTTCGGCTGGACGCTTCGTTCGCCGGCCCCGGCCTCCGCCCAATGGATGGCCATGGCGGCGCGGCCACCACCGGCCACGACTTGAAAGCCCGCCGGTGCCAAGTGGGTGCGGAGTGCCTGTACGCTGGTCGGTTCGAGGCCGGACACCGCGATCGGCGTGTCGATAGGTCGAAATGGGCCGTCTATCGGTCGCTGGGGCGCTGGCCAAGGACGAGGCGAACCCGCCCGGGCTCGAAAATCCTCGAGGCGCAAAGCCCCGGTCGGCGTCGATCGGAGAGCGAATTCGGGCCGGCGGGGAGGCCCCACGGCGGAACTATCGACGGCCAGCATATTCCGGATCGGCGTGATGCCTGCGATCGGCTCCCGCGTGAAGATGCCAAACCGGTAGGCCACGGCGCCCAGCAGACGTCCATCGATGAAGACCGGGCTGCCACTCATGCCGCTGATCACGCCCGTGTACTCGATCTGAGGCCCCGACAATCGGACGAGGATGACGTCTTGCCCGGGGCCGACCATCGACTCCATGACCCCGAGAACCTCGACCTGGAAGGGCTCCGCTTTGGCCCCCGCGAAAACGGTGTAGCCGACGCCCCGGTCTCCTCGTTGGACCTCCGACAACTCGTAGATACGGGTGCGTTGCGTAACCGGGAATCCGCCGGCAAACGGGACCTCGTCGGGCGCTGCGGCGGCCGTCGATGCGCAGGTTCCGGCGATCGCCGGAACCAAGGGAATGATAATGAGATAGGGAAGGAACTTCATCAGGTTATCGGCCGGTCAGACACTGAAAGGCTCATAGCCTGCTCACGCGGCCAAGTGAATACGAACTGCACGCCTTTATCGTGTATCAATGCTTTCGCGCCAAAGGGCCGGCCGGGCAGGGGTTTAGCGGTTCGCGTCTCTAGCGCGAACGGATAGGATGTGGAGTAATTCAAGGAGCTGCGGCGCGCTTCTCATGGGACAATCGGATCCGCCGGACGGCCCTCAGGGGCCGCCCCATAGAAAGAATCCCGAGGGTCCCAGGCCCTCCCCGCGGACGGATGGCCGCTCTTCGCCGCGCTCGGCAGAGACCGGTGATCACCACGACCACCAAGCTCGACGCGATCGACGGGACCGGCACGATCGACACGTCCGGCACGATCGACACGTCCAGCACGATCGACACGTACCCCCCACGCTCCCGAGCCTCGACCTTCTCCAGGGATTCGAGGGCGACACGGAGTTGGCGTCCGAACGAGACGCCGGCTCGAGTCCGCTCGACCCGAGCGCGTTCGATCCCGAGGCTCTGGACATCGCGGCGATCGACCGCACGTTGCGGGTCGAGCTTGCGGCCCCCGCTGGCTTACCCCGTTTGGAACCATCGCGGCCCCCGCCGCTCCCCAAGACCAAGCCGGCCCGTCCCATTCATGCGCAGGGATTGGCGGAAGCCACGCCCACGTCGACGCAGACCTCCCCTCGAACTTCGCCTCGGACCCCGACCACCCAGCCGGATGCCAAGTCGGTGCCCGATGTCATCCTCGACCGGGACGCTCGCATCGTAGGGAGCGAGAATCCCGGGTTCAGCGATCTGCGGGAAGACCTCGACGACTCCGAGGCGACCCCGGTGATGCCGATTCGAGCGAGCAGCGTCCATTTTCAGCGACCGCTTCCACGGGCGACGCCACCGCCACCGATCTCCGCGTCTGGGTCGTCGATCATCGGCCTACCGCTCGACGCCCCGCTTCCGGTAGGCGTGTCGACCAAAGACATCGCCCCTTCGTTGATTCCCGAGTCTTCGTCGAGGGAGGCCATCGTCAATCTACCTTGCTCCGTGTTGGTCGTCGACGAAGACCGCCGAGCCGGTGCTCAGGTCGCGGCCCGACTCGTGGAGGTCGGTTACACCTGCCGAGTGTCCGACCTGGCGGGCGTCATGGGCGTACTCCACCAGGAGCCGTTCGACCTCGCGGTGGTCGATGTGCCCGATGACGAGATGCGCCGCGACCAGGGATACGCGCGGGTCGCCGCGATGGCGCCTTGGAGCGGGCCGGTGGTGCTGACCGCCGACGCGGTCATGACGGCTACCCAGGTGCCGATGCACCCTCAGGTTCGCGCGATCCTCTCGAAGCCGGTGCTCCCGACCGAGTTGGTGCGGACGATCGAGTCGTCGCGGGACGACGAGCTCTACGGCGACGAGCACGACCGTAGGCAAGGGGCCGAGCCGACGGAATTCGGGGCCGGGCCGGCGGTCACGGACGAACTTGAGTCGGAGGACAGCTTTCATATTTCGGTGGAAGTACCCGCGATCGACGATCACGACGGCGCCTCGCCGGACTATGCCGCCGGCCTCGACGACCTGGGCCCGATGAACGCCTTCGCCCCGGAGCAGACCCATCCCGACGATACCCGCCATCCGGTCGCGGGCCGCGTCCGAATCACGATCGCCCGGTTGGAT
The DNA here is from genome assembly GCA_964519665.1 of uncultured Myxococcales bacterium. Classification (GTDB taxonomy): domain Bacteria; phylum Myxococcota; class Kuafuiibacteriia; order Kuafuiibacteriales; family Kuafuiibacteriaceae; genus JANQQN01. The sequence continues at coordinate 206,774 of CAZFIV010000002.1, read as the reverse complement.
GGCCGGATCATTCGGGGCTCGGTTCGGGGCGCCTCATACGGCGGTATCCTGGAGCTCGAAGTCCCGGAGAGTCCTCCCCTTGGCGCCTCGGTCGAGGTCGAGGTCATTCTCCTCGAGGGACAACGCTCCGACATCCCCGGCAAGATGGTGTCTCGACCCGACGGGGTCGACATCGCACTTGAACTCGACGCTGGCGATGTCGTCCATTTCGGTCGGTTTCTCGACGAAGCCCGGGACCCAGCTCTGCCCCCGACCCCCGCCCTCCGCGCCCTGGAACGCCCCGCAGGGGAAGTCGGCGGCGCCGCTGGGTCGCCCCCGGGGCTCGAAGAAATGTGGATGGCCGCGCAGGAACGCATCGACGACGACTCGGTCCAACAAGCGTTCATCCAGGCCTGTCTGAAGCAGCGTCAGATCGAGTACGCCATTCGCTGCTACCGAAGCCTCAAGGAGCACTGTTCGGACGACGAGCGCATCGAGCGCATCGATAAATACCTGCACCAGGTGGGCACCATCGTCGGGTTCTTCGCCTTCCAGAAGGCTCAAAAGCCGACGGACGATGGTCCTTCGATGTCTTTGGGCCTCAAGATTGCGCTCGGCCTGTTCGTGCTGGCAGCCTTCGTCCTGCTCGTGTTGGGCTTTTTGGTAAGCCCGATCGGCGAGCCATAGCAGAGCGTCATTGCCTTGGTGGGCTCGCGGAGGACGTTGCGGACCGAGCGGGCGGTGGTGCCGGTTCATCGGACCCCTCGCGCAGCCGTCGGATTCTTTCGAGATACCGTGCCGCTTTGTCGTCGCCCCCCTTCGACCTCAAGACGGCCACCTTCAGGTGTTCTTCCGCTTTATCGAGCCGCCCTTGTTCGAAGTACACCCGACCGCTCACCTGCCACGCCAAGGGGTTCCTTCGGTCGACTTCAACCACCCAGCGGGCGTTGGCCAGCGCTTCATCGAGGGCCCCCCGGTCGAGTTGGACGGAGGCTAGGTACGCCCGAACAGCCCCCAGATGAGGACTGTGGGCCAGCGCCCGCTCGAGGGCCCGCTCGGCCCGCGCCGAGTCGTGCGGGTAGTAGAGCTGAAAAAGCGAGATATAGATGTTCTCGGGGGCCCAAGCGTGGTCGAGGGCCGCGTACAGAGCATTTTCGGCCAGCTTGCGGTAGGCGTTCGCCTTCTCGGCTTCGGATTCGCTCAGGGCGACCAAATCCTGCTGCCGAGCCGCTATCGACCGCCGGCGGTGATAATTCGAGAGCGTGGTGTACTGCCCCCCGAGGCTCTGTTTGTAGAAGCTCTCCGACGGGTTGATGCTCACCGCGATCTTGATTTGCTCGATTTTCTCCAACAGGCGGAGAAGCGGGGACCGAGGCTCCGTAGGGTCTTCGACGTGCACGAAGGCCTGGTCGGCCCGCAGGACCACGATCGCGCGCACGGCGCTCACGAGAAGCAGAGGGACCAGGACGACCAAAAGCACGATTCCAGCCGTTCGATAGGTCGTTGCGGGAGCGGGCTGGTGTTTCTTGCCCCGCACCTCGGCCCAATGACGATGGATTTTGGACATCAGGTTATCGGGCTTCTCGTCGGACGAAGGGCGAAGGAGAACGGCCGCACAGCCCAGGAGAAAGTACAGAAAGACCGAGCACGCGACCGAATCGAACCCCGCGATCGAATAGACCGCGTAGCTGAAGAACGACGCCACGATACCGAGGGCCAGCGCTCGGTCGAAGCGGTTGCCCCCGTCGATGGTTTGAATCTCCGTGAGCTCATCGAGAACCCGCTGCGGGTCGAAACCCGACACCCAGACCTCGTCGGGGGTGAGCTCGACCCGCCACTGGGGTTGCGCGGCATTGATGGCCTTTCCGACCCTGTCGGGTGACCGCGTCCATAGACGCAACCTTCGTTGCGGTTGGGCGTCGAGCTCTTCGAAGCGCCACGAGCGCACCAACGCGCCCCGATGGCCCGCCGACGTCTTGGTCAGCAGGGCCCGCGGGAAGACGATGAACCGCTTGAATGACTGCCACAAGAGCGCCGCCAGCAGCCACAGGTACGTGAGCAGGCCGAGGATCCCAAACGACGCCAACACATACAGGTAGTTGTTGTGCGGATTGTCGTGATTGGTCATCGGGTCGAGCGCCTCCAAGCGTTTCGACTTATGGCTCATGAAGGCGTAGCGATATGTCTCGATACCGATCCCGAAGAGCCAGACGGTGGCCTGTCGCCAAGCTCGGTCGGCTGCCTCGGTCTGTTCGCTGGGCGGCTTGAGTCGTCGGATTCCGAGCCCCTTGGCGATCTGGTCGTCGATGTGGTTCGCGTAGTCGGCCCGGTCTTCGTAATACCGATCGAGGGTCGCGCCGTGATGGGTGAGCACGCGCGGGCTCTCGGTCCACAGATACCATCGCGTACCTTGGCCCTTGCCGAAATCGGTCCGTTCGGAATCGAAGGCCGCCGGAATCGACCGCAGGGTGATCGCCCCCGTCCAGCAGGCCCTCGCGACGCGCTTGACTTCCTTTTCTCCAAACCGGCCCTGATGGTAGGCGTCGAACGCATCGGCCTGCCGGTAGTCGGGGCCACAGAACGTCGACGGGGTCGACACGAACAGAGCCACCATCAGCACCGATGCGCCGGCGAGCCCCCAACACGCCAGGCGGGCGGCCTGGACGTAGCGGGTACCGTTCCAGAGGAACGGAACTAACATAAGGGTCGCAAACATCGCGACCGTGGTTCCTACCCACGCGCCGCGGGTCCGGGTGAACACGATACCCGCGATGATCCCGACCGCCAGTGCGGCGATCGACCCAGCGCCGAAGGCGTCGATGCGGCGCCGGACGCTAGCGTTGGGCAGGCGAACCGACTTCGGTCCCCAGGAGCCGAACAACCCCGCCGACGCCAGCAAAAGCGGTACGAGAACGAACACGCAAAACACGAACGCCACGGTCAGCTGCCGGGGCGGCTCCGCGGGGACGGGCTTCAACGACAAAAAGTGTAACGCGAGAAGTGTCGCCGGGAGGATCTGGATGGCGAGGGTCGCGATAATTCCGAGCACCCAGAAGAACCCGTTCTCAAGGGTCCCTAGCAACCGATTCTCGAAGGACCTCGCTTGCTGAAAGCCGTTGCTGATCGTCACCGCGGCGCAGGCGCCCGCGGTGAGAGCAACCACCGGAAAGATCAAGGCCAGGGCGTTGCCGGCGAAGGTCGCGTTGCCCAAGAAGGCGTAAACCTTGTTGTGCGGATGATTCCAAAAGAACCGCCACGGATCCATGCCGAGGGCCTGAAAGAAGGCGTAGATACCAATGCAGCTGCCCATCCAGCCGAGGAATACGAGGCCGAGAAAGGCGCCCCGCTTGCCGTGCAGGCTCGTGGCCACGAGGAAGAACAACCCAACACAGGCGAGAAAGCCTTGCAGCCCAAATTGACGCTCATAGACGCCGTTGAAGCTGGTGGTGACGTCGAACGACAGCAGCGTCGAGATCATGACCGCGACGCTCAGAGCAGCCACCGGGAGTGCGAACATCCGGGCGCTCCGCCAGCGGACGCCGGGGCCCAAGGTCGCGTAAACCAGCCACGCCGCAAAGAGCAGGCAGCCCCCGACTTTGAGAACGACGGCCTTCGGTACGTCGAACACGCGGTTGACGTCCATCCGGAAGTAAATCCCCACGCCGGCAACGATCAACGCGGCGCCGATCAGCCACACCCCATCCGCCACTCGTGAGACGATCGGTTCGTCGGCGGCCTCGGCGGCGTCGGCGGTCGCGGTGGCGCGAGAGGTGTCAGCCGGTGCCGCCCTGCGAGACTCCTTGCGACCGGGTGCAAGCGGCGAAGCCCCTGGAGCCGCCGTGACGGGAGGCACCGAACGGGTGCGCGACGCCGGGGAGGTGGACGCCGGCGATGCCGGCCGGGCGGGGGTCGACCGAGCGGACGGGGTGCTCTTCTTGCCCTTGCGGGCCCGCTTTGCCTTTCGGCTCACAGACTTCGGTCTATGCGCCCCCCTGCAGCGTGTAAACGAGAATCTGCCGGTCCGATCGTGCGGATGCGACAATCCACTTACACCGGTACGACGACCGTGGTAGGCAACGCCTTCCGGTCATGCTCGAGACCGTCGCCAGAGGCTTCAAAGCCGCCAAAGACAGACTGACGGGTAACGCTGGGGTCAGCGCTCAGGCGCTCGACGAGGCATTGCGCGACATTCGGCTCGCGCTGCTCGAGGCCGACGTGGCCCTCGACGTCGCCAAGGGCTTTCTGAAGAAGGTTAAAGCGAGAGCTCAGGAAGAGGTCGTTCAGGGGACGGCGAAGTTCGAACGCGACGGTAAGGTCGAGGAAATCACCGCCTACCACCGGTTCGTGGCCATCTGTCAGGAGGAACTCGAGGCTCTCATGGGGGGCACTCCCGGGGGCTCGAGCGCCGACGAAGGGTCTACGATCGCTTTTGCGCCGATGGGCGTCACGGCGATCATGGTGGTCGGCCTTCAGGGGGCCGGTAAGACCACCACGACCGCCAAGCTTGCTCGTCACCTCAAGCTTGAATACGACCGCAAGCCCCTCTTGGTCGCGGCCGACGTCCGCCGCCCGGCCGCGATCGATCAACTCGAGACTCTCGGTCGCAGGGTCGATGTGCCAGTGCACGCCGAGCGCGGTGTCGACCCCTTGAAGCTCTGCGGTGACGCGCTCGCAGGAGCTCGGCACAAAAAGAGGGACGTGGTCATTTTCGATACCGCCGGTCGCCTGGCGGTCGACGAAGTCTTGATGGACGAGTTGCGTCTCATCAAAGATCGGACCCAGCCGCAAGAGATCTTGCTCGTCGTCGATGCGATGGTCGGCCAGGATGCGGTACGAACCGCCCAGGCCTTCGACGAAGCGCTCGGCCTCACCGGGTTCGTGATGACCAAGCTCGACGGTGACGCCCGGGGCGGGGCGGCCCTGTCGATCAAGGCGATCACCGGCAAACCGATCAAGTTCCTCGGTACGGGCGAAGGCATCGAGGCGATCGAGACCTTCCGCGCCGAAGGTCTGGCGTCGCGGATCCTGGGGATGGGCGACGTGGTCGGCTTGGTCAAGGAGTTCGAGCGTCACGTCGACCATGACAAGGCCGAAGAAGACGCGGAGCGGATGTTCCGCGGGCAGTTCGACATGTCCGACTTCGTCGAACAGATCGGCGTGCTCCGGAAAATGGGGTCGCTCAAGGATCTCTTCGACCGCATGCCGATGTTCCAGGACGGAATGCCCGAGGGGTTTCGGCCCGACGAACAGGAGTTCACCAAGATCATCGCAGTCCACGACTCGATGACCCCGCTCGAACGACGTCGACCAGCGCTGGTTCGAGATCCCAGCCGTATGGTTCGCATCAGCCGCGGTTGCGGCCGCTCCGAACAGCAAGTCACTGAAGTGTTGACCAAGTTCGACACCATGCGCCGCATGATGATCGCGCTCGGTGACGAGCCTTCGTTGCTGAGCAAGATTCCGGGATTCAACCAGCTGGCCCAAGTTCGGAAGCTGCGAGGCCTCGACCTCGGTGAACTGTTTGGCGACGCCTTCGCGCCGGCGGCCGAAGAGGAAGACCCCGACGACATTCCTCTCAGCAAGCCGAAGCAGGCCGGCAAAAAAGAGTACTTCGCCGATATGGCTCGGCCGCCGCCTCCTAAGAAAGCGAACCGAGCCAAACAGAAGAACAAGCAAAAACAGGCTCGCAAAGCGCGAAAAAAGAACCGCCGGTAACGGCCATGCGCGAGCACCGTGCGCCATGTTGGCGCCGGTACTTCGCGAACGCGTTGGAGTTTCCCGAGGTCGTTCGACACTGTTCGAAGAAGTCAACGCGCTGCCATACGAAGAGGCCGCCAGGAAAGCCCCAGCTTGAGAACCTTAGGAAGATGAACCACCCGCAAACGCTCGTTTGACGGGGCGATGGGGCTTACGTAGGGTGATGTTGCCCACTGGGGCAGGGCGCGAGGTAACATTGCTTCCGTCGCAACCATCCACCGCGGGTCGTGAGCGCATCGGGCGCTACCAAGTTCTTAGGAAGATCGCGACGGGAGGTATGGCCGAGCTGTATCTCGCCAAGCAGGTAGGGCTCGACGGCTTCGAGAAGGTCGTCGCCATCAAGCGCATCCTGTCGCATCTCGCGCACGACCAAGACTTCGTGCAGATGTTCCAGGACGAAGCCAGGATCGTCGCCAAGCTCCACCACCCGCACATCGTTCAGATTTTCGACCTGGGAAAAGCCGACGACACCTACTTCATTGCGATGGAGTATATCCCGGGGCGCAACCTCTCTTCGGTGGCCAAGCACGCTCGGGGCAAAGGAGAGCGGCTCGACCCGCGGTACATCGCGCGATGCATTTCGCAGGCGTGCGAGGGTCTGTACTACGCCCACACTCGGCATGATGCGAGCGGAGAGCCGCTGCACATCGTTCATCGAGACGTTTCTCCTCAGAATATCATCGTTTCGTTCTCCGGGTCGGTGAAGCTGGTCGACTTCGGTATCGCGAAAGCGGCCACCAAGATTGCACACACTCGTGCCGGCGTCCTCAAGGGCAAGTACGCCTACATGTCGCCGGAGCAGATCCGAGGAGAAACGACCGACGCCCGTTCCGACCTGTTCGCGGTCGGAATCGTGTTGTACGAGCTGCTGTGCGGGCAGCGTCCGTTCGAGAAAGAAAACTCGATCCAGACTTTAAAGGCCATCGTCCAGGAAGAACCGGTCCCCTGTCAGGCGCTGAACGACACCATTGCTGACCGTTTGGCGGCCATCATCCAGCGGTGCCTGCGCAAGAACCCCGGCGCGCGCTACCAGACGGCCCAGGAAATCCAGCTCGACCTCGAAGACTTCGTCGCCGAAGGGTCCGAGCGCATCAACAACCTGGTCATCAGTAACTGGATGAGCCACCTGTTCGCGGAAGAGCTCGCCCAGACTCGAGGCGGCCCGCTCGGGATCCCCGGTCTTCCGCCGACCGAGGGCGCTCCCGCGCCAAAGGGAAACCGGGAGATCGTGGTGGCCGATGCTGGGGCCGAAGAGGCGGGTAGCAACGCCGACGACGACGATACACCAGCGCCGCCCTTGCCCGAGCTTTCACTTTCGAGAGGACGGGGTGGGGGGAGCATCTCGGTTCGCGGGGCGAGCGCGCCCCCCGCTCCCGTCGCGCCCTCCAACGCCCTGGATGAGGTTCGAGACCCCGACGACGATGTCGACGAAGACGTTCGGTACGATCTGATCGAGGAGCAGGTGATCCAGCCCCGCGGCTCGGTCGGCGAATCCTGGGACGAGGCGGCGACCGTTCATCTCGGCACCGACGGCGAGCAAACCGAGTACCAGGCCCGCGTCGCCGACGATCCAGCCGGCCGCGACGCCGATGAAGGCGCGCGAGACGTGCTCGGAGCCCGCGCCGAGCCGGACGCTTACTCCGAGCACGACCTCATGGCGCCGCTCGGCGGCGACGAAGGCGAGTTCGGCGCGGAAGACCCGTGGGACGAAGCCACCCTGGGTCTACCGGGCGAGTCCGAGCACCCGCACGAAGCTGTCGGCGAGGTCACCATGGAGCCAACCGGACCCGAGGCCAGCGGCCATGAAGAGCCCGAGATGGCTTCTCCGCCGGCGTCCGACCCCTCGAAAGGCCGGGCGCCCAGACTTCGTTCGGTTTCCCGTCGTCGATCGATGGCGCCGGGCGGGCCGATCCCGTCCGGACACAACGATGAAGAAGAGACGGCCCCTCCGGACGAACCGCCCACTCGGCCGCGGTCAAGCAAGCGTTCCAAGGCATCGGAGAGTGGCGAATCGGCGCGGCCTTCGAACCGCTCTCGCCTCGCGACGAACGACGCATCCGCAAAGCAGGCGATGGATGCGGCGGCAGCAGCGATAGCCTCCGGTCACATCCACGACGAGGCTTCCGACGCCTCTCAAGACATCTGGGCCGCCGTCGAGAGGTCGACCGGCCTCGTCGATGAAGACACCGCCTGGATGGATGAGGCCGACGAGAGTTCATCGTTCAATCTCGACGACCCGTGGGGCGAACGCACCTCGGCTGACCCCGGCTTGTTCGACGAATCAGGAGGCGTCGGGTTCGAGCCTTCCTTCGAAGACGAAGATTCGCTGAGACGCTTCGAACTCGGGCTGGAACCCGCCTTCGACGAGCCACCGGCCGACCCGACCATCGGCCAGGCGAGCTTCGACGACGCGACGATCGACCAAGTCAGCTTCGAGCGTCAGCAAGAAGACGCGACCATCGACCAGGCGGCGCTGGCCGCGTCGCTCGCAGAGCCGGCGGAGACGCCGAGTTTCGCGGAGGACCGAGGCGCGGTCGCCGACCGAACGACCTCGTTCAGCGACGAGCGAACGGTGGCCTACAACGACGAATTCGCCCCGGAACGACTGAGCCAGAATGACTTCGGAGCGGCCGATCAGACCTGGGGTGTCGCCCCTGCGCCCGACGAGGAGGCCACCGTCGGCTACGGGGACGATGCCGATCCAGCGCCCGTCGGCGTCGGTCGTGAGTTCTCCACGGTTCGCGCCCTCGACGAGCCGGTCCTCCCGAACCCTGGCCAAGGCCGCCGGCCCGAACTGGATGATCGCACCATCGCGGGGGTGACCACCTCGAACGACGACCGGGAGGACGAAGGGTCACCGGTGATCGGAGGCGAAGCCCTGCCACCGACCGAAACTCAGCCTGCGCACGACCGCATGGACGCCAGCGACGGCTTCGATGGCATGCCGGCCCCGTCGAGACGCAGCAGCGGTGTTGGCCAGCCCATTGGTGCCATCCGGCTCGATCGGCGGGCAGTCATCCAGAACTCGACGGTGAACGAACCGATGACGGAGCTCGAGGGGCCGAGCACCGAAGAAGTCACCGTTGGAGACCCTCTACCGGCCGTCGCGGCGCCCACCGACATTCCGCAAGACGAGATCGATTCGTTCTTCGACCACTCCGGCCATCCGGTCCAACCCAGCCCGTTGGAGGCGCCGCCGGGCGAAGAAGACCAGATCTCCTATCAAGACGAGTATTCGGCGCTGGTCGTGCAGCCCAAGCCCTTGAACGCGCCGCCGCCGACTTCGAATGCCGCCTCTGGCTTTTCCCCCATCGGGAGCACGAACGTTCCGCCGGCGAGCCTCAGTCTGTCACAGGTCCTGGCCCACCCGGCCCAAGCGCCCCGCGCTCGGCTGATGGCCACGCCCCGGGGCGGCACAGTCAATTCGGCGAGCGCGAGGACGGCGTCGATCCGGTCGGCCTCCATGGTGGGCCGGCAGATTCGCGAGGTCGTCCGCTCCGCTGAACCACCGGGGGTCTCCTCCAACGCGCCGGTCGAGCGGGGGCGGCAGAGCCCCAGCCGCGAGCCGCCCCGGGGCCCTGCGACCAGCCTTCCGGGGATGCCGCTGGCCCCCGGTGAGACGGGGCCCCGCCTCGACCTGCACGGCGCCCTCGAAATGCCGCCGACGTACGATCCCCAGATCCAGATCGCCCCTGCCAATGATGCTCGTCGGTGGTTGGCGCCGGTACTGGCTGCGATGACGGTGCTGTTCCTCGCGGTCGCGGTCTACATCGCGCTTCCGTACGTGGTCGGGCTGCCGGGACCCCATCTCACGATCAAGACCGCCCCGGTGGGGGCCAGCGTGCTGGTGGACGGCACGCTTCAGCAAGGCAAGACGCCGCTGCGGATCAGCGGACTGCGCCCGGGCGTGAAGTACCAGATCAGGCTCGAACGCAGCGGCTATGACCCGGTGGAACGGGAGATCCAGATCCCCGAAGATAGTCCGCTCATCGTGCAGATCCATCTCCAGAAGAGGGGCTCAGGGCAAAAATGATGCCTCTCGGGCGTGTCGAAAGCACCGTGCGACATCTTCGCCCGTCAAAATGCCAGCTGTCACTAGGAGCTCGACCTCCCGCCGCAGGTCGGTGCCCAGCATATAAGTCGCGTCGGTGTTGACGGTGAACTTGACACCGTTGTCGAGAAACGTTCGGAGCACGTGTCTCAGCTCCTCCAGGTCGGCGACCGCCCGCGTGTGGAGGTTCGAGGTGGGGCAGATCTCGAGGGTCACGTTCTCGTCCTTCAAGACTTGCATGGCTTCGGGGCTGTAGGCGGCCCGAATGCCGTGTCCAATCCGGTCGACCTTCAGGTGGCGGACGGCCGCGATGACCCCGGCACCATCCGTGTTGGGCGTCTCGCCGGTATGGACGGTTGTCTTCAAACCGCCCGCTCGGGCCCGGGCGAACATGTCGGCGAACCGGGCGACGGCATCGGCCTGCAGCTCGAGGTTGTTGGTCTCCGTGCCGGCCAGATCGATGCCGACTACGCCCCGGCTTTGGTACTTGATAGCCTTCGAAACGATGATCTCGTTGAGCTCGGCGGGAAACTCTCGCGCCAAGCAGAAGATGAGACCGCCACGAATCCGATACTCGAGGCACACGCGATCCAAGCCTCTCAGGGCCGCATGAATGATGTGGTCGAGGTCGCGCTGACCGCCCAGGTTTCGCTTCATTGGATTGAAGCGGAGCTCCATCGTATCGACCAGCGAGCCGCGATACTCCTTCGCCAAGACCTCATAAACGGCCCGCTCGATGGCGTGCGGACTCGATTGAATCTTCTCCGTCCACTCGTGCAGGATCTTGAGATAGTCCTCGAGACTGCGGACTTTATCAGGGTTCGATGAGACGAGGTCGACGAACTCGAAGTAGTCGCGCACGGGCAGCTTGAAGCCCTGCTCGTGGGCCATCGACCACAGAATATGCGGAGCGACGCCACCGCCGAGGTGCAGGTGAAGCTCGATGAGGCGATCCGGCAGGCCGGGCACGGGCGTTCGCTCGGGAGAGCGCAGTGATTCAACGGGCATGTTCGTGGTCATCGGGACGTTCCTTTGGAGGCCCCAGCGATGAGCTCGAGGCGAGAGAACATCTGCTGAATTTCGGGCCCGACTCGGCTCGATTCCCTAGCAAGATAGGTTGCGCTAATCGAAAGAAGGTTCGCGGTCGGCGGCTGGGGGCCGGCTACGGTCGCGGGGTCGGTTCGCCGCCAAACCAACAGCGTCCGCTGGTGAACGACTCGACCGTTGGGTCCTCCGACGCGAAACTCGAAGCTCACGTCGCCCACCGTTTCGGAGCCGACCGGACGCAGTCCCAAGCTCGTCCGGATCACATCGATGCCGGTCATCGCGTCTTTGCTCTCGAGCTCCGCTTTGACCGCCTGGTAGGCATCTTCGGCCGAAGAGGCGACCGACTCCTCGAGGGTGACTCGAATCTTCGGAACCACCCCGATGTCGGCGGTCTCGACGACCCGACGTGCTTCGGCCACCGGAACCAGCGAACCGAGCGCCTCCGGCGGTACGGCCTTCCAGCCCTCCACGAGCGGCAACCGAAAGCCGTGCCGAGTCGACTCGAGGGCGGGGGCCCGGGGCCCCGCGTCGACGGAACGGGGAGACGGATCCGAAACTGGGCATGCTACGAGCAACAGCGCGCCCCCCAGAAGGGCCGGCCCGCACGCCCCGGCCCGCCCCATCAAGCGCTCCCGGAGCCCTCAGTCGACGGCGACAGCATGCTGTGGATCATCTTCACTCGCCGGGCCAGATCGTCGCCCCGACGACGTCCTAGGAGCTCGGTGCTCCGAAAGAGCACGAAAAACAGCAGCTCGCTCAGCGCGTCGTTGAGCTCACGGGTGCTGACCTTGAAGAGCTCGGCCGCCTTGAGCAGCTTGGCTTCCTCGATACTTCCGTCGGGTTGAAGCGCGACGTTCTGAAGAAGGCGGCCGAAGGCCCCATCGCCGGCCTCGTCCTGAAGGAACCCCTGCGACGCGCCTCGGAGGTCGGCGACCCTCCCCACCTGACCGAGCTCGTCGAACATCTCCCGGATGGCCATGGAGTATGTTCCGATCATCTCCTTGGCCTCGGTGGGGTCGACCGTGGGCTCCGGCTGGCGCTCGAGGTGTGGAACTTGAACGACCCGCACCAGGTTCGACCGAATCAAGTGATAGGCGGCGCGGGTCACCTCGAACTCACCGCTATGCACGACTCGCATGAGGTCTCGAATGCTAACCGGAGTGTTGACGTGCTTGAGCAGGGCCTCGGCGTCGGCGCGCTGCTCGTCTTCGAGCCGACTGGCGAGGTCCGCGGTGGCCTCGCCACCGACCCGTTCGATCAACACGTCGGCGTTGGGCAAGCGCTGCCGGTAGACCTTGAGCTCATCGAGCTGGCGGAGCGCATCGACCAGCAGACCTTGGGTCGAAAAGTGGATCTGGCTCTCGGCGAGGACTTCGGACGGTACCCGTGCGAACGACCAGGTGCCCTGTTCGGTCAACAACAGCCGATCGAAGATCTCCCGCAACTGTGCCTGCACCAGCGACCACAGTTCGCTGGCGGACAGGAACCCTCGCTCGACGAACAGGCGACCGATACGGGTGTTTCCGCCGGCCAATTGGGTCACCGCATTGAGTTGCTGGGTCGTGATCTTGCCCAGGCGCAAGAGAAATTGCCCAAACCGATCCTCGTGAATGTTGGAAGCGGTCCAGACTACGTCGCCTTTGTAGAAGTAGACGGACCGCTCCGTCGTTCCATTGGCCACGGACAGGACACCCGTCTGGTATCCATTGGCGAAGAAACCGATCAGGTCTACCAAGGATATGCCTTCGGGGTCGAGGGTGCCGGCGGCGACGACTCGCCGCGACCCGTCTTCGCCGAGGGGGACGGCGGCGGTGGGCGTCAAGCTACGCAGGACGGACCAGCCAGGGCCGGTGGGCAGCACCTCGGCGTGTCGCAGGCGGTCTCTAAGGATGCGACGAGTAGCCGCCTGCGGAGCCCGCATGCGGCCGTCGGGCAGTAGCTCGACCTCGAGCCGGCCCTCCGGCTCGGCGAGCGCCTCCAAGTCTTCGGTGTGCAGCGGAACGCTCATGCCCGTTGCCCCGTCCAGTCCATCGGCCCCATTGGACGACATTGAAGTCTACCTCAGAGCCTCGTATCCAACGTGAGCACGATCTCGGGACCGCCCGGCTTGATATTCGCGGATGGCTGGCTTGCCACCAGGTCGCCGGCACTCTTCGTGATCGGGTCACCGTCCTGGTCGAGCCGGACGTGAACGTCATAGGGGCCGGTAAACGGGACGCCCTTGAACATCGTGTTGGCCGACGAGATCGAGAAGGCCTGTGGGAAAGCGGGGTTGCTGATCTTCTTGACCGCGATCGGCGCCCCTCGGGTCGCGCCCGGCGACCGCACGATGACGAACAGGGTTCCGAAGCCGCTCGGCAGGCCTGAACGGAGCTCGACTCGGCCCGAAATGACCGCCGTGGGGTCGGTGGCCGCCGCTGCCGGGTCGGGGTTCGATCCCACCGAGGCTCCCGATCCATCGCTCGGCGGGGGGCCGCCTTGGGCGCTCGGCGGGGGGCCGCCTTCGAACGGGTTGAACTCCTTCGGCGCGTCCTTCGTCCAGACCTGCATGAAGACGACGAAGACCATGAGAAAGGCTACGAACAGCAATGCGTTGCCGATGATGTTGTTGTTGGGCCGCGCGGGCGCTTTCAGCGAGGCGGCCTCTCGATCTAGACGCTCCTGGTCCTTACTCGAAGCCGGGGCCGCGGCTGAACGGCGACCGCGGGCGGCCAGGTCTGAGCTACCCGGCCGTGCACCGACGAGCTGGGTTCCGCACGTGCGGCAGACCTCGTCGTCGGCCGCGGGCACCGTGTTGCAGTGCGGACAATGGGCGGGCGGGCGAAGGGCCGCGCCGCACGACTTACAGAACCGCGCCGACTCCTCATTCGGAGTCTCACAGTGGGCGCAGACCTGAACGGGGGTTTTGGACTGGACCGCCTCCATGCCGGGAATCTAGCTGAAGAAAACAAACCGAGAAACCAGAACGCCTCCTCGACGTCCGTCATCGGGACGACACTGTTCCGCCGCAATACCTTTGGGTCTCGATAGCTCCCGTAACACAGGGGCGCAACGATTTGCGCCCATCAGGCTCTGCATTGGCTTGTCGCGCAATGGGTTTTGGCCAATCTAAGCGTTATCGACTAGAGCCCCAACGAGTTGCGAGTGGCAAAGTCTTGAAACTGTTGGGCCTCTTTGTGTTATGGGCTTTCAACGGCTAGAAGCATTGCGGGGCAGCGGCTTTGTCGATCACCAGATAGGAAACCATTGGGTCGCTTTCTGGATAGCGTGTGGAGCAATTCGCCCCGCCGGGGGGGCATTTCCGCGCCAACAATATTTTTCGAATCAATATCCGAGCAATTCGGGGATGTTACGCCGAGCTCGGTTTTCATGTTTGCGAAATTCGTTGACGCCATTTCTGGGCCGACCGACAAGCGGCCCACGTGCGGACGACGCGGCGAGGACGCGTCGGGAGTGCGTCATTCGCGGGAATGCACCGGGGTCCTACGGTGTAATCCCGCAGTGGCGACACTCCGCAAGCCTCGCGGGAAGACACATGCAACACCTTTGGTCTCAGTTCGACAACCAGCGACCCGGTATGGATGTGACCCGACGAGGAGCCTCGCGCGCCCAACAGCCCAAGCGGGCGGTGGCGCGTCGACAGTCAGTGGACGATGGGTTGCCTTCGGCTGAGAGGGCGCTGCGTTGGTTGCCAAACCTCCTTTCACAGCACGCACGGCGGGGTCCGTCCGGCGAAAGGGGCGGAGGTAGCGGTGGAGGCTCAGCCCACCCATCGGACAGACGGTCGTCACGCCGTCGACGGCGCGAAAAACCCCATGAGAGGCGGAGTAGAGCTGGATCGGCGATACCGATCCCACGGGCTCTACCGGCGACGGGCAGTGAGACGCTGAAGGGGAGGCCGAGCAAGCCCAACCCCATGAGCGTTGAACCTGGACGATAGGTTACGCCGCCCGTGGTGGTGTCTCTGAAGGGGCGACCGATGCGTCTTGCGTACGCGTCGTCCGCACGTTCCACTTCGATCGGTGATGGGAGCTTGGGAGCCGATTCACGCCCTCGCGCGGCGGGGGAAGGGGGGCCGCGATAGCGCGCCCCGCAGGTCGACGACCGCGGGCCCCGCCGTCGATGCCCCCCGAAGACGGAGGCCGATCCTGCGGGTCGTTGTCGTCCTCGGCCTCATCGGCGCAACCGGTCTTGGTTCGCTCGGATGCCCGGATCCGGTCGGGGATCGCTTGAAAGCACCCCGCGAGACCCAGCAAACCTCGGGGGCCGTGCTGGACGACGATCGGAGCGACACTCGATTCGTTCAGATCCGCGAGCTGCTCGCCAAGGGCTCCGATGACCCCCGGCGGTCCACCCAGCTCTATTCTTTGGTGCATCCCATCTGCGTCGACCCCTCGGAGCGGGACACGTTCATGGAAACCGTGAAGTGGTCGGCCTCGTTCTCCGACGAGCTCAACCAGCTGACCGTCACCCTGGCGCTCGATACGATCGAGTACGTGGTCCTGACCTGCTTTCGCTCCGAGCGGGAGGCGGCGTACGACCTGCTCGACCGGGCGGACCACGCCATTCCCGAGCAGCATCAGGTTGCTGCCGTACGCGCGCGACTGTTGGCGACCGACGGCAAACTCGAAGAAGCGCTGGCGGCTGCGCAGCGGGCTTCCAAGCTCGGGTCCATTCAAGCCCTGGCGCTCACCGCGAACATTCAGGCCCGCATCGCGCGCAGCCAGGCGCCGCCCGGCTACAGGGTTGGAATGCTCGACGAGGCGATTCAGACGGTGTCCGTCGAGCCGAAGGCCAACTGGCGGGCCATCGATGTCGCCGCGATCCTCTCGACCCGCGCCCGACTGCTGTGGGAGCGGGCGACCTGGGAAGACCCGAAGACCGCCCGGGCGACGATCGCAGAGGCCGACGCGGTCTTCGAGCGCCTTTCGGTTCCTCCTTTTCTCGTGCAGATGCGCATGCGGGCGCTCGACAATCTGTGCTTCGACGCGGTGGTGACCGGCGGCGACCCCGAGCCTTGTCATCGGGCCGCCGAAAAGATGCAAATTCTCGGGGCGGCGGCGGTCGCCGGCCTCGCGCCGGATCCGGATCGATTCGACGAAGAGCGGCGGGCCCGCATTCGACAGGCGCGCGAGCGGTGGAAAGCCCTTCCAAAGCGCGCCGTCGTCCTCTTGATCGTCCGGGGCGACGAGGCCGAAATCCTGGAATGGACGCGTCCGGCTGCCCGCCTACTGAAGGCTCTCGTTCGGCCGGACCTTCGGCTCGTCGTCGTCGATCGGGCGCGGGAGCCTCGGGCCAGCGCGCTGGTCGACCGACTGGTGGCGCTGGCCGGTGTAAGTCCGGTGGAGGTGATTCGAGTGGGGCGTCAGCCGCTGGCCGTGGCCTGCATCAGTGCCATTGTCGACCAACGGGTCGTTCCCAAATCCTGTCCGCTCGACGAAGCGACGGTGCGGCGACTCGAGCCCCTGAAGCCCTACGGGACGACTCTGCTCGTCGGCCGAGACCTGGATGCGGAGCTCGACGACCTCGCGGTGTACGAGTTGGACGCAACCCTGTTGTCGTTTCGGGTCTCCCGGCGGAATAAGCCGACCCACGCATGGCTCAAGAGCGTATCCGATACCTTTCTGATGGCGCCGTGAAGCAGCGGATCATCGGTTCCGCGCTGACGCTGGTGGCCGTGGCCGGGTGTGCGACCGGCGCCGCCGCGGTGCCTCCACCTCCAACCGATCTCGGTCCGCCCCCGGTCGAGCGAGGCATCGCCCTCGGTTTATTCTCCGGTGACCCGGAGTACCGGTACCGAATGCTGCTCGATGAGATCGCAGCGACCGGCGCCACGCACGTAAGTCTGACGTGGGTTTGGTGGCAGGAGAACCTGCAAGCGGTGGATATCGGTCCGGTCGAGGGGTGGAGCGCGACGGAAGAACAGGTGCGAGACAGCGTTCGCTACGGGCGGCAACTCGGCCTGCACGTCACGATCTTTCCGATTGTCCGTCTCAAGAACAGCTCTCGCGACGAGTGGCGAGGAAAGATCCAGCCCGTCGACGAAGACGAGTGGTGGCGCTCCTATCAGGCGTTCATCATGTTGGCGGCGACGATCGCGAAGGACGAGGGCGCCCAACGACTCTCGGTCGGCAGCGAGCTGTTGACGCGGGAGCGGATGCGGGACCGCTGGCTGGGGCTCATCGAACGGATCCGCATCGCGGCCCCCGAGTTGGAGCTCATGTACAGCGCCAACTGGGACCACTTTCGACCGGTCCGCTTCTGGGACGCGCTCGATGTCATCGGATTGACCGGCTACTGGGAGCTCACCAAGGACCTTCAAGCGTCGACGGCGACCCTGACCGAGGCGTGGACGCCGGTGGTCCAGGACCTCGAAGGCTGGAGTCGCCAGATCGGGCAGCCGCTGGTCATCACCGAGGTCGGTTATCCGAGCCTCGATGGCGGCGCGGCCTGGCCCTGGGATGAGACCCGCGACGCGCCGATCGATCTCGAAGAACAGCGCCGCGCGTATTTGGCCTTCATTCGACGGTTCTCGGGCCAACCGTGGTTGCAGGGCGTGTACTGGTGGAACTGGTTCGGCTTTGGCGGCCTCGACGATTCGAACTACACGCCTCGCAACAAACCGGCCGGCGCGCTCATTCGAGCTTGGTATCGGCCGCCGTCGGCCCCCGTGGACGGCAGCGGACCGCCGGCGGGTCAAGACCAAGGACGAACGGCCGGAGATCAGTCGAACAGGGGTCAGTCGACCAGATCGCCCACCGAGTGAAAGACCTCCAGGATCTTGGGTGAAGTTCGCTTTGGGTCCAGCCGATAGGTCGGATCCAGACGCCGAAGAACGATGAAGGTCTGGCGCGCGTCGTCGGTGCGATCGAGCGCAATGAGAGACACGGCCTTGATTCGGAGCAGTTCTACTCGCTGACTCACGTTCGCCCGGGGCGAACGCTCGAGCGCCTCGTCCGCGACCGCCAAGGCCCCTCTGAACTGGCCTTCGAGCAGCCGCTGCCGGCCATCGGCGATCGCCTGCTCCACCAGCGGCTCGAGCGCGCGGGGAGCGTTCGGGCGCGCGGCTATCGGCTCGGGCTCGAGGGGGTGGGCTCTGTTTGGCGGCTCGGCGCCGACGGGCGGAGGTACTGGCCAGGCGGGCCTTGCGCGGCGTCGACGTATCGCTGCGGCGGTTTCGAGCGACCCGGCGCGCCGAAAGGGCCTTCGCGTCGAGCGGGATTCGGATCGCCTCGACCGAGGTGACCCGTTCGGCCGGCATCATGTTGTACAGGCGGAGGAGGCGCACCCGGCGGGGGCTTCGGTCGCGATAGTACGACTCTGCGACGGATTCGAACGTGTCTTCGCGGTCGACGGCATGATGCAAAGACGCGAAGCCGACCCAAACGCGCTGCCCGGCGCGAAGCTCGTCGGAAGACAACCGATTGAGCTCCTTCACGTAGGCCCCCCGTTCCGGGTAATACAGGTAGCTCTCGGCGAACTCCGAGATGGTCTGGTTCCGCTGGACTTCGATCCGGTGCACCGTCGGAATCAAGACCGGGGTGCCCGCTCGAAGCGGTTCCGGCTGGTCGTTGAGCTTGCGAAGATGGAGGGCGAAAAAGTCGTGCTCGCGTCCGTAGTATTGTTCGGCCAACCCTTTGTAAGTCTCGCCGCCGGAGGCCCGGTGAATGATCGGATCCGGCGGAGAGGCCTGCGCGGGCGCCGACCTTCCGAGGTTCGCCGCACTCATGACCACCGCCGCCGTGAGCACCGCCGCCCTTCGCAGTCGCATGGCCAGCATCAAAGCGCTTCCAGCTCCACCTGGAGCCTTACCACCTCGCCCGGCTTGACCTCGATCAACCGGTCCTGGGGCTTGTAGTTCGGATTGCGCAAGCTCACCACGTGGCGTCCGGGCTTGAGCGGAACCTTGCGACCGA
The DNA here is from genome assembly GCA_964519665.1 of uncultured Myxococcales bacterium. Lineage (GTDB taxonomy): Bacteria > Myxococcota > Kuafuiibacteriia > Kuafuiibacteriales > Kuafuiibacteriaceae > JANQQN01. The sequence continues at coordinate 188,024 of CAZFIV010000002.1, read as the reverse complement.
ACGGTGTCGTATCGACGAATTCATGGTCGACGGACACGTCCGCCCAGGGCTTGACCACGACTTGTAGGTAGCCGGTACCGACGACCATCGACTCGCTCGAGCTCGGCGAGGGCTCTTGCGCCGCCTCGACGGCCGGATCAGCGGCCACCGGTTCGGATGCGGGCGGTGGCTCCTGGGAGGCGGGCGTCTCGCTTCCGGAGCCCTCGACCTGGGTTTCGACTGGAGCGCCGATGGCAGTGCCGATCGGCTCCACTCGAGAATCGGCGGGAGGACCGACCCGACGTTCGGTCGCGCGGTCGGCTTGCAGAACCGAGTCGGGTTCGAGCGACGGCCGTGGGGCCGCGGCGACCATCGTCTCTGCGACCGCTGATCCGGGCGCCAGGACCACTCGCTGACGCCGAAGCTGACGGGCGGTGAACGACTCGGGCGCCGCGAGCGCGGCGGCCAAGACGACCGCTCCGAGCGTGGCCGCGTGTGCCCAGACGACCGGTCGGAGCAGGTCTTGGGTCGGTAAAGGGGACAGACCCGCGTCGCGACGACGAACGCCGCCTCGCTCGAGAAGGTCTTTCGGCAACGTGTTCTCGAGCTCTTCCTGGCTGATCTTCTTTCGGTTCCACAGATAGAGGAGCAATCGGCTCCGAGGATCGGCGGTGGTGTTCTTACGAATGTACGCATCCAGGTCCGTCATCAGCTCGAACATCGACGGATAGCGATCCGACGGGTCTTTCTTCAGGCACTTTCGAACGATCGCGGCGAGGGTGCCGGGGACATCGGGCGCCATGATGCTCAGGGGCCGCATGGGCAAGTCGAGAATGGCCGACGTGACCGAGCGACCGCCATCGTCGGCCCACGGCTTGTCGCCGGCCAACAATTCGTACAGCACGATCCCCAAGGCGAACACGTCGGTTCGAGCGTCGACGCTTTCGACCCGAATTTGTTCAGGTGCCATGTAAGCGGGCGTGCCGACGGCCAGACCAACCCTGGTGATTTCATGTTTGTCAGGATCCCGAGCAATCCCGAAATCCATGACCTTGACTTCGCCCTTCTTGGACAGAAGAACATTCGAGGGCTTGATGTCGCGATGCACAAGGCCGCGATTGTGGGCATGCTCGAGCCCTTCGGCGATCCCGCGGGCGATCAGGGCGGCCACTTCTGGCGGAACCCGCTGCCTGTCCGCGATGAGTTCGAACAAGTCGATCCCGTCGACATACTCCATCACAATGTACGCTCGGTCACCCTCCTGAACGAAGTCGTACACGTGCACGATGTTCCCGTGCCGAAGCGTCGCCAGGGCGGTCGCTTCTCGCTCGAATCGGGTGGAAATCTGCGGCTCGTGAACGAACTCCGGCCGCAGCATCTTGATGGCCACCATGCGGTCGAGTGCGGGCTGGCGCGCTTTGTACACGAAGGCCATTCCGCCGGAGCCGATCTCGCCCATGACCTCGTAGGGGCCAACTCGAGTCGGTATGTGAAGTCGCGACGGCGTCCTCGGGGCTTGCGCCGAGGGTCGGCGCATTCCCTCGGCAGGCTGCGAGGGCGGGGCCGCCGAGCCTCGCGACTCGATTCGCACCGGCGCGGTGGGGACGGTCGGGGAGGGCCGAAACCCGACGTCGGGCCCCAGCCCGCTCGAGCCCATGCCGCTCGAGCCCAGCCCGCTCGAGCCCATGCCGCTCGAGCCCATGCCGCTCGAGCCCATGCCGCTCGAGCCCAGCCCGCTCGAGCCCAGCCCGCTCGAGCCCAGCCCGCTCGAGCCCATGCCGCTCGAGCCCATGCCGCTCGAGCCCATGCCGCTCGAGCCCAGCCCGCTCGAGCCCAGCCCGCTCGAGCCCAGCCCGCTCGATCCAGTGGTGCTCGAGGCGGGGCGCGACCCTGGGGTCGAACCGGCGTGCGAGCGCGTATCTGAGCCAGCGTTCGACGCAGGGCTCAACGTTCGAGGCTTCGCGCGACCCGGTGGTGGGCGGAAGGCGTCGGCCGATAGCGGTTCCGCGCCGTCGGTCGGAAGCAACTCGGCCCCGAAGGCATCGGCCGAAAGAGGTTCCGCCACCGAGGGATCAGGCCGGCCGCCACGGCCATCGAGGTGGCTCACCGGGTCGGCCGCGCCAACACCGTTGGCCTCCCCTAATGGGTCGTGGCCACCTGGCCGCACGGCCGGCTCGTCGGGATACGCCCCCGATGTGAGCGACGACTGCCTGGACATAGTGACACACTATCGATCGGGGGCGTTGCAGACAACGAGAACCAATATGACCTAACATCAATGAAACGCCGCGCGTCGTTGAGGCGGATGACGCGAGGTGTTACGGTGCTTAGATACCCAAGAGGGACGACCTTGCTTCGGCTGAACGACATCATTGAGCGGGTCCAGGCGTACCATCCCAACGCGGATGCGGACCTCATCAAGAAGGCCTACGTCTACTCCTACGAGGCTCACCGTGGACAAGTCCGCAAATCCGGTGAGCCGTATCTCACGCACCCCCTCGAGGTGAGCTGCCTGCTCGCCGACATGAAGTTGGATGAATACGCGATATGCGCCGGTATTCTCCACGACACGGTCGAAGACACAAAAGCAACCAAGGAAGAGCTGGAAACGCTGTTCGGCACGGAAGTGGCCGAGATCGTCGACGGAGTGACCAAGCTCAACATTCCCTTCAATACCGCGTTCGAAAAACAGGCCGAGAACTTCCGCCGGATGCTGGTCGCGATGGCCAAAGACATCCGGGTCATCCTGGTGAAGCTCGCCGACCGCCTCCACAACATGCGGACGCTGGAGCATATGGCGGCCCCGAAGCAGGAACGGATCGCCAAGGAGACCCTCGAGATCTACGCGCCGCTGGCCAACCGTCTCGGCATCTACTGGGTGAAGGCGGCCCTCGAAGATCTCTGCATCAAGTACCTGCACCCCAAAGAGTACGACGATATTGCAGAGAAGCTCGAACGCACCGCCAAGTCTCGCGAGGGCTACATCGAAGACGTACAGGGGGTTCTCGAGGCCAAGATGGCCGAAGGCGGGGTTCCGCGCCGAGTCAAGGGGCGCGTCAAACACATCTATTCCATTTGGCGCAAACTGAAGTCGCAGAATATCGAGTTCGAACAGGTCAACGACATCATCGCGTTTCGCTTGATCACCGACGACGTCGCCCACTGCTATCAGGCGTTGGGGATCTGTCACGCGACGTGGCGACCGGTACCGGGCCGGTTCAAAGACTTCATCGCGATGCCCAAGCCGAACGGGTACCAGTCGCTTCACACCACCGTGATCGGGCCCGAGGTTCAGCGGGTCGAGATTCAGATCCGAACCGAAGAGATGGATGCGGTGGCCGAGCTCGGCATCGCGGCGCACTGGGCCTACAAAGAGGGCAAGCCGGCTGCGAAGAAAGGCGACGACCAATTCGCATGGTTGCGCCAGCTGATGGAGTGGCAGCGCGACCTGAAAGACCCGACCGACTTCCTGTCGACGGTGAAGGTCGACTTGTTCAGCGACGAGGTTTTCGTGTTCACGCCTCGGGGCGAGGTCAAGGAGTTGAAGCGCGGCGCTACGCCGGTCGACTTCGCGTACATGATTCACAGCGAGGTCGGCGACCACTGCACCGGAGCCCGGGTCAATGGGCGCATCGTGCCGCTACGGTATCGCCTCAAGAACGGCGATACCGTCGAGATCATGACCTCGTCGAACCAGCGGCCGAACAAGGACTGGCTCGGGTTCGTCAAGACGGGCCGCGCCCGCACCCGCATCAGCGCCTACCTGCGGCGCGAGCAGCGTCGCCGAGCGGTCGAGATGGGGCGGGAGCTGCTCGACAAGGAAGCCAAACGCTACGGACGCTCGTTGCAAAAACTCCTCAAAGACGGCTCGATCAACCGCGCCGTCGACGGGGGCCGGTACCAAAAAGCCGAAGACCTCCTGGCGGCGGTCGGATACGGCAAGGCTCGGCCGCAAGAAATCTTGCAGAGAGCGCTCCCGGAAGACGTCCTCAACCGGGGCCCGCAAGACGACAAGCCGAAGTCGCGGCTCGAGCGACTGTTTAGCGCCGTCGCCAAGAAGAGCCAGACCGGCGTCAGCGTGCAGGGCATCGACGACTTACTGGTGCGGTTTGCCAAATGCTGTAACCCGGTACCCGGCGATGCCATCGTCGGCTTCGTGACCCGGGGGCGAGGCATCACCGTTCATGCGCTCGACTGCGACAAGGCGCTTCAGCTCGACCCCGAGCGCAAGGTCGAGGTGTACTGGGACACCCGCAGCTCGGTACCGCGATCGGTGCAGCTGAAAGTCGTCACCGACGATAAGACGGGCATCCTGGCGACCATGTCCCAAGCGTTCAGCGGGGCGGGGGTCAACATTTTGAGCGCGAACTGCAAGACTCGCAAAGACAATCGAGCCACGAACATGTTCTTGGTCACCGTGAAGGACGCCGAGCAGCTTCGGCGCGTCATGAAGGATATCGAGGGCCTGAGTGGGGTCTATTCAGTCGAGCGAGTCTCTGTCTGAGGCTGTCAGGAACGCGCCGTGTTGGCGACCTCATCGGCGACGGCTCCGTAGATCCGTTGGAAGTCCTCTTCCGTGAAGCTCGCGCCGGATGTAAGCCATCCGGCCATCGGGTCACCCCCCGCGTTCCTGAACTTCCCCACCACGTCGAGGTGATCGCCCACCACAGTCAGAATTGGGTGACCATAGATCTGGCTCAACGTCGGGACGACTCCGTCGTTGGTTTCGCTGTCGAGTGCAAAGGGCAGGGACTCTCGCACGAGCCGGGCGACCGATTCGGGCGGATCGGGGTACGGATAGGCGGAGTGTTCTTGCGCAACCAACGCATACAAGATTCGGAAGAGGGCAGCGCTGGGGGAGCGGTCGCGGGCCATCAACTCGAGCAGCATTTTGGCATCGTAGGGCGGCGCTCCGACCACGATGCATCGGTAAGCGATCCCGGGCCGGTCGATGACTGCCGCGTTGAAGAGGTCGGTGCCTTCGGGCGTCAGCTGAATGAGCGCCCCTTGGTCGTCGGATATCTCCCGCATGAACGTCCAGATGGGGTCGTCCGGATTGCGGGTGATGTACTGAAGAAGCTTGGCGACCGCGTAGTCGAGGGCCGTATCTTTCAATCCGAGAAGATCATCCAACCGGGCGACACTCATCGCCAGCTTCGAGCCAAAGAAGATCCCGAGCCGGCCCGGTCGCGATAGCGCCATGGTCGACAGGAGCTCGAGAAGATTGCGGCCCGGGAGCGTCGTGAAGATCGTGGCCAGCGGCGAGCCGAAATGGGGGGTGGCGACGGTGATGACCGACGCAACGCGGTCGGCGAGACGGCGACCGAGGTCGTCTTTGCGGACGCGCACTCCGGGAGTCGCGAGGAGCCGGATGTCGAGGCCTCCGGTCGAGTGCCCCACGAGGTGGATTTCGTCGGCCGACAGACCACCCATGGCCTCGATCTCTTGGATCAAACGATCCGTTCGACGGGGAATGGAGCCGGTGGGTTGCGTCTGGCACTCCATCACCGTGGCCTCGATCCCACGGGCCCGGAGCGCCGCCTCGAGTACTTCGCGCACCCGGAAAAAGTAATTCAGCCCGCCGAGGCGGCTATACCCAAAGAACCCGGGGACGAGATAAATGAACCGTCGCATGATTCCGCCTGTCGGTATTTGCGTCCGCGCGTCAAGGGAAGGGGCAGGGTCGAATCGACGACGACTGTGCCAGACGTAGACGCCACCATCGCTGTCGTAGCCTTCGCTGCGGCAACGATCGGGTGTTAAGCGAGTGCCCAGCCCGTATTCAGGAGCGCCGGTGATCGATCGGTCGGCGGTGGCCGACTCTCCGGACGCTCCGGATTCCACGTCGCGCTTATCTCGCGCTCATCGACGCCGAAGAAGCTCATGAATGGCGGTGCTAGACGCTCCGGCCGTCTCGACGGCGCCCAAGATGGCTACCGATGCGCGAGGTCCAGGGCTGTGACACCCGATCATCACCTCCCACAGCTGCGAGCGGACCCTACCGAACGATTGGCCCTGGGCAAGACTTCCCAGGGGCCGGCCGAGCGGAAGCGGCCCGAGGCCGAGCTTCGTCAGTCGCGAAAGCTGCGGTCGCTCGGTGCGCTCGTCGCGGGCATGACCCACGAACTGAACACCCCCGTGCAGTATATTCAGGACAACGTCGGCTTCATCGAGGAGGCGTTCGAGAGTCTGCTCTCGGTGATCGATTGTGCGCGGACTCGTCTCGAGACATCCGGCAACCCAGTGGCGCGGTCAGCGTTCGACGCCGACTGTGAGCGCCTCGATCTCCCCTATCTGCGGGCCGAGCTCCCCGAAGCGCTCGCCAGCCTGCGGCTCGGGGCCGCACGCATGGCGAAGGTCGTTGTTGCGATGCGGTCGTTTTCTCACCCCCATCACGCCGACATGGCGTACCACGATCTCAATCAAGGGCTTCGTGACGCACTGACCATCGCCCGCGGTGAATACGAGCCGGTCGCGGATCTGGAACTCGACCTTGGCGACATTCCGCGGGTCAAGTGTTGGGCCGATGACCTCAACACCGTCTTTCTCAACCTGATCGTCAACGCCGCCCACGCAATCCGGGCTGCCGACCGGGGCCGAGGACAGATTCGGGTCACGAGCGGGACGAGCGGCGACCACGTGGTCGTGACGATCAGCGACAACGGCACCGGGATTCCAAACAGCATTCGGGACCGCGTCTTCGACCCGTTCTTCACGACCAAGCCGGCGGGGCAGGGCACCGGACAGGGGCTCTCGATGGCCCACAACATCGTCGCCGCCCATCGAGGGCGTATTCGATTCGAGACCGCAACTGACGAGGGAACGGCCTTCATCATCGAGGTGCCTATCTGCCCGCCGCTGTCCGAAGAGGCCTAAGACAATGGATCCGACCGTTTTGTTGGTGGATGACGACGAGACCTACCTGAAGACGCTTCGGCGATTATTCAGGCATCAACCGTTCTCGCTGGAGCTGGCATCGTCGGCCGAAGAGGGGCTGGACATCCTGAAAACCTCCGAAGTGTCCGTCGTCATCAGCGATGAGAGCATGCCGCAGATGCCAGGCTCAGCGTTTCTGGCCCAGGTCGCACGCTTGCATCCGGATACCATTCGCATCTCCCTCACCGGCCAGGCTTCGATCGAGGCCGCGCAGCGGAGCATCAATGAAGGCCAGGTCTTTCGGTATTTGACCAAGCCGGTCGAGGCCAGAGCGTTAGCCGAGACGATCTTCGAGGGGCTCGCCATGCGCGACCTGCAGCTCGCCCGAAGGCTCACCGACCCCGTGTCGGGCCTCCCTAACGAACGCGCCCTGATCGAGTATGTCGATCGTCTGCGGTCGGGCCCGGCGCCAGCCTATCGGCACGTCTTGTTGTTGTACGGCTTCGAGCGCCTGCAGGATCTATTGTCGGCGGTGCTCGACGAGGCCGGACAGCGCAAGGTTTGCCACGAGATCGGACAGAGACTGCTGGAAGCTTCGGAGCAGACGATCGACCTTCTTCCGAGCACGATGACGATCGACTTTGGGGCGCCCGACGACGGACTCTCCCTTAAGAGTAAGAGCGCTTTCGTGGCCCGTTGCGGCGCCGATGAATTCGCGCTCGTGCTTCAGCCGTCGACCGACGGCGACGCCCAGCTCATGGCCGAAGCGCTCACCCGAGCGTTGGAGCACGCCGTGATCGTGCAAGAGAGGTCGGTCTTTCTCTCGGCCCGATGCGGTGTCGTCGGCGATGTGGCCGACCACCCCTCGGGTGAAGCGGCGCTCGCCGCGGCGCGCACCGCCCTGAGCGAGACCACGCGCAGTTCGGATGCTCGCCGGCCGGCCCGGGTCTACCACCCCGCCTTGAGCGCAAAGCTGATCTCGCAGACCAGCTTCGAGGCGGACCTCCACGAAGCCCTCGAGGCCAACGCATTCGAGGTCTACTACCAACCGATCTTCGCCCCGCAAGGCGATGAAGCCATCGCGGCCGAGGCACTCCTTCGGTGGCGACATCCCACCATCGGGTGGATCAGCCCCGAAAAGGTCGTGAAGGTCGCGGAAGAGCGAGGCCTGATCAATCGCTTGACGATGCAGACCCTTCGGCGGGCCTGTCTTCAGCAGGTCGCTTGGAGCAGGCGTGGTTGCGACCTCAAGATGTCGGTCAATGTCTCCGCGACGGAGTTCGCCCAGGGGCGGATGGTGGCGCGCATCGCGCGAGAGGTGAACAACGCGGGGATGAATCCCGAGCGGCTTCAACTCGAGATCACGGAGAGCGTGGTCATCCAAAATCCCCGGGAGGCGGTGGCGGTTCGCAACGAGCTGCGGGAGGCGGGCATCAAGGTCGCCCTCGATGACTTCGGGACGGGCTATTCTTCCCTCGGCTATCTGAAGATGCTGAAGCCTGACACGTTGAAGATCGATCGCTCATTCGTGACCAATGTGGCCCACGACCCCGAGACCGCCTGTATGCTCGAGAGCGTCGTGAAGATGGCCCTCGATCTGGGGATGCGCATCGTTGCCGAGGGCGTCGAGACGACCGAAGACCGCGATTATCTAGCCCGTCTGGGCGTCCATGAGTTGCAGGGATATCTGTATGCTCGGCCCGCGCCCGCGGCCGACCTCGATGGGCTCTTGTTCGGCTAGCTCGGGCCCGCCGACCAGCGACCACAACGCGCTGCAAGTCTCGCTTCAGACTTCGCTCGATCTTCGCTCGATGGTGCTGAATCGATTGGCTCCCGCCGCTTCGTAGCGCATGATTCGTCGGTACATCGAGTCGGCCTGCGGGGGCGGCCCCACTCGGCCGAAGAAAGGGAAGAAAGATGCCCGGAATCGAATCAATCATGAACCGCGAAGTGGTCACCGTTGGCGGCGACGATACGGTCAAGGAGGCCGCGACGCTCATGCGCAACAATAAGCTCGGCGCGCTGGTCGTCGTGGCAGACGGTCGGATTCATGGGGTGCTTTCGGAGCGCGACGTCCTGTTCCGGGTGGTCGCCGAAGGACTCGATCCGGCGGCGACCAAGGTCGCTGATGTGTGCACCACGAACCCGGTCACCGTCCTCGCCAGCGAGAGCGTGGAAGGATGCTTCAAGATCCTTCGCGAGCAGGGGTTCAGGCACCTGCCGATCCGCGACGAAGAGCAGAAGCCGGTCGGTATCGTCTCCTCTCGTGACTTCATGTGGGGGCTGCTGATGAGCGTGGAGCGCGACTCGGACATCGAGGAGGTCTGCCGAAAGCTAGGTCACCTCGGGAACGTGTTGAACGCCGCGCAAGAGCGCTACCCAGAAAGCTGACCCCACCCACCGCGCGGCAGGTCGATCTCCGAAACCTTCATCGACCCATCGGCGGCTTCGGATCCGCCGACCCGCTTCGTTTCCATGTCCGAGCTGGCCGCCGTCAGTCGGCGGGTCCGGGGCGCGAAGGTCGGATCCGTAGCCCACCGCCGAACCGACTTGTTGGGTGCGCTCGACCTGGTGTTGACGGGCGTCTGATACTGGCAGACCCTTCAGAACTTCGCAGGCCGGCCTCGTCGTAGTCACCGAATATCTGGTAGGGCATCGAGGCATGAAGCTCGACGCTGTCTTGGTCGCGACGACGCTGTTGCTGGTTCCCGGTGTAAGCCGCGCTGAAGTCCCCTCGGCGGTCCAGACGCCGCCTCTGGCGAGCGGTCGGTCGCTCAGCACGCCGTCACAGATCACGACTGGTGACGTCCTGGCCAGGGCTCTGCTGCTACGGGAGAACGTGGACCTCATTCGACGACATATGGGTCGGCCGAAGCCCAACAAGCCGCTGATCCATGGCGAAGGCGCATCGATGGCCGAGGTGTACTTCAACGCCCTCAGTGTCCGCGTTCGCGTCAGCGCGCTCTCGTTCGAGTTGCTGCGCACCCCTCAGCTCAAACGCCCGCCCATTCCGAAAGCGGACGTGACACCCGCGGACGTTCTGCGTCAGCTAGACCGGGCGCTCGCACAGATTCTGTCCGCCAAAAGCAAGCTGGGCATCGCCGTCGAACCCGCCCGAGCGCCTCAGTCGGATGATGTCGCACCGACGGTGCTGTTCAACGTTCTGCTCGCGCTCGCCGGAGAGATCAATAACCTGTTGGAGACCGGGGCCAACAGTCGAGACGCCTATACCATTACCACCAAGCTCATTCACGACACGATGAGCATCCATCTGAGCCAAACCCGACGTCCGATGCCCAACGAGCCCGCTTGGATACCCAACCAAACCCCTCAGGACGTCTTTGAGGAGATGATGGCCTGCTTTGACCTCCTGACCGAGCTCTTGCGGGCCCACTCGTTGTCGGTGGTCAAGCTGAAAGGCGGGACGGAGGCCGACCGGTTGGCCACCGTCAACGACCTGATCGACGTGGGCATCATGATGGTGGCCGAACTGGACCGCCTGCTTCGTGTGCTCGACTTACCACGAAAGCAGGTCCAGCGACTGGCGCCCGGTCGTAAGTATCCTTCCGATGTCCTCCCCCGGACGAAGCTCCTGCGAGCCATCCTCGAAGACGTTCTCGCGAAACATAGGGAGGCACCGTGAGCGAAGGGCCCACCAGTACGACGCGAGGAATCGGACGGCGTCGAATCGGCAATCTGCTCAACTCGGGGGGCCGAATGGCCGTCGTCGGCATGCTAGCGTCCGCCGCCACGATCGCCTTCACCCTGTTTCTTCAGTACCTGATGGTACGACAGCGCGACGTGGGCGAACCACTGGTCCGCGCATCCCTGATGCTCGAGCTCGAGCTCGAACGGACCTTCGTCAAGCTGCGCGGCTGGACCGCCTACGGCGACGAGTCATCCAAGCAGACCCGGCGCCAAATCTGGGACGAAGGCGTCGCTGCGAACCTCGTTCGAATAGAAGACGCGGCTCGCACCCTACGAGCCGAGAGCGTCATTCGCGACGTCGAAGCCATCCAGGATAAACTGCGTAGACTTCGGTATCTTCAGTGGTCCGTAGAAGACATTGCTCGCTCCGACGACAACCAGCCGGCGAGGGCGCTGCACAGTACGACCTTGAGACCGATCGGACGGCAGATCGAGACGTATCTGTCTGCCGCGGCTGATTCGGTTGGCGCCGAAGAGCCCATCTCGGCCGACGATGCGCGCCGTCTCATGATTGCGTATCTCGCGACCGACCGAGCGATTCTCGAGCTCCTAGACGCCGGCACGGCCGACCTGGCCGCCGATGTTCGCCGTCGGGCCGCTGGGTTGGAGGCGCTCTCGGTCGAGGTCGACGAGCGGTGGTCGGAGCCCCGGCGCAGCCTGGAGCTGAGCGCTTTGCTCAATGCGGCGACGGAAGCGCAGGCCTACGCCCGCCGAGTCCCGGCCGTCGTGGACTTACGAACGCGGTCGGATTGGAACGTCAGCGAGACCCTGTACCGCACCGAGATTTCGTCTTTACACGATGAAATCGAGGCTCTCACTCGGAAGGTGTCCGAGGAGCAGTTTGTCTTCGTCAGGCGTCAAGCCGCCAGGCTCATGCGATGGAGTTTCGTGGTGCTCGCACTGGCCTTGTTGCTCGGCGCGCTCTCGGTCGCCTCCCTATATCTGAATTACCGACTAGAGTTTCGACTACAGGCCGCGCTGGCGAAGGCCAGCAACGTCGGTCGGTACGTCATCGAAGAACACATCGGCGGCGGGGGCATGGGTGAGGTCTATCGTGCTCGGCACGCGCTGCTTCGGCGACCATCGGCGGTCAAGGTGTTACGCCTCGACCGGGCGTTCGACACCGACGCGCAAGAAAGGTTTCAAAACGAGGTTCGTCTGACGAGTCAGCTCACGCATCCCAACACGATCGCGATCTTCGACTACGGACGAACGCCGGAAGGCCTCTTCTACTACGCGATGGAGCTTCTCGACGGCATCGGCCTCGACACGATGGTGTCCGTTTCGGGGCCGCAACCGCCGGCTCGAGTGGTTCACATTTTGCGGCAGGTCGCGTCCTCGCTGCGTGAGGCTCACGATCGGGGGCTGCTGCACCGAGATATCAAACCCAGCAACGTGATGATCGCGATGGTCGGAGGCGTCCCCGATTGGGTCAAGGTGCTCGACTTCGGCTTGGCGGTGCGGGTCGGTGGAGGCTCCGGTGGGTCGAGGAAGGGTGTCGTGGTTGGCACCCCCGCATACTTGCCGCCGGAGATGATCGCGACCCCCGATGATGTCGGGCCCCGGGCCGATTTGTACGGAATCGGAGCCGTGGGCTACTTCTTGCTAACCGGGACGCCGGTCTTCGAGCGAGACAACGTCACGGATCTTCTTGAAGCGCAATTGCACGAGCCGCCCGAGGGGCTCTCTTCCCGGTTGGGGGCGGAACTTCCGAAAGACCTGGAGCTGGTGATCCTCGCCTGCCTAGCGAAAGACCCGACCGACCGTCCCCGCAGCGCGGGCGAATTGATTCGAATGTTGGAGCGATTGTCGGTGCCGGAGTGGACCGTTTCGGAGGCCGAAGCGTGGTGGGATGAGTATGGCGAAGCCGCCAGAGCGATGGCTAGAGAACCTGCGAGCGCGGACCGGACGTCGAAGTTGCAGGCCGAGGGGCTACGTAGCGCACTCGAAGTTGCGCAACGGAGCGATGGATGACCGAAGCGACGGCGAGAACCCGCTGGGCCGTGGGCGCCGCCTTTGTCGGGGCGGTGGCGATGATCGCTCAACAATTGGCGGGCAAGGCGGTGCGCGACGCGTACTTCCTGAGCGTTTTTGACGCCGAAGACCTCCCGAAGGTCATGACACTGGGGTCCATGCTGTCGGTGGTGTCCGTGATCGGCGTGACCCGGCTGTACCGACACTCTTCGCCCGCGCGCCTGGTGCCGGCCTTCTTCTTGGTCAACGCGGCGCTGTTCGTGGTCGAGTGGCTCTTGAGCGCCGACGCCCCCTCGGCGTCGGCGGCGATCCTCTACCTGCACACGACCGGGGTAGGGGCAGTGGTCATCTCTGGCTTCTGGAGCGTACTCAGCGAGCGCTTCGATCCCTATACCGCCAAACGAGTGATCGGCTGGATCGCCGGCGGCGCCACCCTCGGCGGGGTGCTCGGAGGTCTGGCCGCATGGCAAGGCGCGGGCGTCCTGTCCGTCGAGACGATGTTGCTCGCGCTGGCCGGGGTCAATGTGTTCTGCGGAGCGATGCTCATCGTGGTCGGGAGCCCGACCGAACGCGCCTCGGCCCCTCTGGCTGCTCCGTCAGGGCCGATGTGGGAAGTCTTTGAAGAAACTCCGTACTTGGTTCGGTTGGCGTTTCTGGTGGGTATTTTGGCGCTGGGAACCGCCGGCATCGACTATCTATTCAAAGCTTCGGCCGCCGCGGCTTACTCCAAACAGGATGACCTCGTGTCGTTCTTCGCCCAATTCTATCTGTTCTTGGGCATCGCGACGTTCGTGTTGCAAAACGTGATCGGCAACCGGGTGGTTCGGCGGGCCGGCCTCAAGACCGCAGTGGCGGCGCTGCCCACCACGATCGTGGCCCTTGGAGGCGTGGCGCTCTTCTATCCGGGCGTAGGGCCGTTGTCCCTCCTGCGCGGGGGCGCGGCGGCGGCGGAGAGTTCGCTGTACCGGTCCGGGTATGAGCTGATGTACTCGCCGCTTCCTCCCCGCAAAAAACGGTCGGCCAAAACGGTCATCGACGTCGGCGCCGACAAGGTCGGCGCCGCGCTCGGCGGCGCATTGGCGGTTTTTGTCGTCGGCCTCGTTCCCGGCAGCGCGAACCGAGTCCTGCTCGTGATCAGCCTGGCCTCGGCACTCGTCTGCCTTTGGCTGACCAAACGGCTCGCCGCAGGGTACGTAAGTGAGCTCGCCGAGAGCCTCGCCGCCGGTCGAGTCGACGCTGCGGAGGTGCTTCAAGACGACCCGGAGACCCGGGCGGTGGTTCAGAAGACCATGGTGCAACTCGACCATGAGAGTGTGGCCGCGGCCCGTTTTCGATCGAGGACCGCTTCTTACCGGCGCCTCCCACCCCGACCTAATTTGTCGGCGCCCGAGTGGCCGGTCGATGACCCGAGCGGAGACTTGAGGGCCCTGTCGGCGATCCTGCAACGTGAGCCGAAAGGGGTGGAGTGGGCCTTGAGACGGGCGAATCCGATTCCCGCGCTGTGGGTGCCCGCATTGGTTCGCCTGCTCGACGACCCACGCCTGTCCGCGCTGGTCACCACGCATCTCAAGCAAGCCTCGCCGGCCCATGTCGGCCTGTTGACCGACACGATTCTGAGTCGACGCTTCTCCCTCGAAGTGCGTCGGCGCTGCGTGGAGCTTCTCGCTCAGGTCGCGACGGCGCGGAGTTCGCAGGGTCTACTCGCCGCGCTTAGGACCGAGCCCTTCGAGATTCGATACCGCGCAGCGGTTGCGCTCAGTGCGGTCACGCAACGCAACCCATCGCTGTCGATCGACAAGGCGGTGGTCCTCGAAGCGTGTGGCAAGGAAGTCGAAAAGACGCAAAGTAACTTCTACGGCTCAGGTGTCGACACTCGCGGCGAGCTCTCGCACGCGGGGTCCGACGCCGGCCGGAGCATCGGCTATTGCGTTCGCTTACTCTCCGTCATTCTTCCTCACGTTCCCCTCTTCAACGCGCTCGACGCGCTGGGTGAAGATGATCCCACCCGAAGGGGAACCGGACTAGAGTACCTGGAGAACGTGTTACCCGACGACCTGCGGGAAAAGATGCTGCCCTTCTTCCTGAATCGCGCCGTCGCTCAGTACGCGCGACGAGAGGACCAGGTGATCCTCGAGGACATCGCGACGGACGACGACGAAGACGCCCTCGAGCAGCCCCTGATACGCGCCCGAGCTCGCCTCGAGAGCACCGCCTGACCGGCCCGCCAGAGCCGACGGTCGGCCGAAGGATCGGCGCGTTGGGCTCACTCGGCGAGGTGTTCATCCTCCGCTACTCGATGCCGTTTCGTCGCTCGATGCGCTCCCGATCGCATCCAAACGCGTCATTGTCGTCTTGGCCACGCCCTTATGACACCCGTGAGCGCTCGCCGCTTGCACCGTCCGGGCCGAGCCGATAAGACCCGCCCCGCAGCCAGTGGGCTTTCACCATGCCGAACCCAAGGTTCCGATACCGATTCGTACTCCTCTTTCACGCCATCGTGCTCTTTCTCCTCGTCTCGGCCTATGTCCGGGGCACGACGGTCGGAGCCGCCGAGGCGACCACCTGGCGCGATCTCGTGCGGATGGGGGGCTTCTTCGTGCTGCTCATGTGTGCCGTATACGCCGTCAGCGAGCGCCGGCGGAACATCGTCGCGGCGGGCGGCCTCATCGCTGCGATTATGATCTTACAGGTCGCCGCGATCAGTGGCGCGTTCCCGACGGCGGGGGAGCAGCTCAGGGTTCTATCGAACTATGTCGCCGTGGTCCTGCTCGCTCAGGTCGTGGTGCTCACGCTCAGGTATCTATTCAAGCGCGTCCGGGTTGATATCGACGTCATCGCCAGCTCCTTGTGCGCGTATCTGATCTTGGCCATCCTCTTCGCGTTGGTCTTCTCGATCATGAGCTATCACGATGACGGCGCCTTCAATCGCGAACTAAGCCCTCGCTCCGGGCGGGTGTTCGAGGCCATGTATTTCAGTCTCGTGACCATTACGACGCTGGGCTACGGCGACATCACCCCCCAGACGCCGTGGGCAAAGATGGTGAGCGCTTTGGCGGCCGTCGTGGGCCAGTTCTATCTGGCCGTCCTCGTCGCCCGGCTGGTGGGGCTCAGCATCGCTCCCGTCGACGACGAGCGCTGAAGTCCGAATCGGAAACAGAAGCCTTACGCGACCGAGCCGACGCGGGCAGTGCTGACATCTTGGGGTCGATGGTCTCCTTCGAATGTCGTGGCGCATGGGTTCCGATAATAGAGGTTATGTCAAATTCGGGATTGCCGTGGCCCGGGCTGGACGCGGTCCAGTGAGCCTGCGAAGGCGTCGCCAGACGCCGTTAACGTTGTGATCAACACTCGCTCTGCGGTTCGGTGGGTATGACAAGCCATGCTTGCTTTGCTGCGCTGCGTCTGAGTGGACGCCTCTTGTTCTCCCGTCGCGGTTGAGTCACAAGCGGACTTGCCTTGAGAAGTCTCATTTTTACCGCTGTGGTCGTCGTGTTTGCGGCCGCGGTCGGCTTCGGATGTAAGTCTTCGACCAAGAAGAGGAATTCGCCGCCGCCGCCGCCCCCGACGCGGTCTTCGTCCGACTCCACCGACTCCACCGAGCCGCCGCCCCCCCGGAGAGCGCCACCACCCCCGAGCCGCACCGAGCGGCCGCCGCCGCCGCCCCGGGTGGTCGACTGCGGAGGCCCGCGGACTTCATTCGACAGCGACGGTGATGGCATCAGTGATCCCGTCGAGAGGAACAACGGCGAGAATAGCTACGCCGATCTTGCCACCGGCCGCTGCGACCGTGACCCGTCGCGGCCGGTCGGGCCGCCCAACAACGGCCGGATCGAAGGCGCGCTCAACCTGCCGGATAGCGGCTCGGGCTATCGTCACTACCTGGGCACCGACCGCGTCGATACCGACGATTGGGGCACTCTGACGATCCTGGGGTGCGTGGAGGCGGTCGGCCGCGAGATGGCGCGCCAAGGTGTCGATATTGGCGTGGGCGACCTCAGCTTGCGGGAGGGCGGCGCCTTTCCCCCGCATGTGTCCCACCAAAACGGACTCGACGCCGACCTTCGCTACGTTCGAAGAGACCGCCAGCACCGCCCGCTCGACCTGCGGTTCCAGCCCGACGAGTACGATTTAGAAGCCACCCAGGCCGTGTTCGAGACCTTCTTCCGGCTGTGTGACGTCCAGGTCATCTTCGTCGACATCGACCGGATCGGCTTCGTCGTGTCCGGACAGGAAGACCGCCTGGTTCACGTGTCGGGCCACGCCAACCACTACCACGTGCGTGTCAACGGAGGTTCCCGATGAATGCTCGCCGCCACCCGATGGCCGCCGCCGTGCTGCCGGCGCTGACGATCGCTTCGATTCAGCTGGGCGACGTTTCGAGCGCCCACGCCCAGGACGTCATTGGCTGCAAGGTCGATGACGAGGACCGGCATCGACTCCTGGTGATCGACGACGCCGAGAACCTCGAGCCTCACCTGTTGCGTCGATTCGACGGCAAGGTCGTGGACTCGATGCCTTCTCCGAACGGGAAATACATCGGGGCGCTCGTTTCGGACCCCGACTCCGACCAGGACGGCCTGTGGACCTTCACCCTTCACGTTCTGAATCAAAAAGGCCGGACCCTGACGACGGTCAAGAACGCCCAGGGCTTCGCCTTTTCTCCCGATGAACGCTATGTAGCGGTCACCACCGGGCAACCGTTCGAAGGCGCCTCGGGATTCGTGCCCGAGGCGACCCGGGTCATCGACCTCAGCTCGCGTCGATTGCGAAGATACCGAAGCTGGGAGATTCCGGAACTCAAGGACGCCACCGAGGTCGACTGGACCACCCTTCCGGGCGAAGGGTTGACGTTGATGGCCAAGAAGCCATTGGGCAAGCAGAAGATCTGGAAGTACCTGGTGAAGCAGCGTCGGGCCCGCGGTACCGATTGGAAGGGCCTGCACTTCTCGCCGGACGGCAAATACTACTACATGACGCCCCGCGAGGCGATCGAAGAGGGTATGTGCGAGCCCGGCAACGAGGATGACAGCTGCCTACGGGCCTTTACGAGTCAGAACAAGGAGCTTCGCCTGCGCCTGAAGAAGCGCTTTCGAAGGGCGCTGGGCTGGACGGGCAACAACGGGCACGAACTCTTGATCACCGAGGGGACCGGAAAGGCCGAAGAAGAGATGGAGATCGATCTCGAGTCCGGTCGTATGCGGGTGCTCGAGGAGCGCCTCAACAAGCGGTGGCGGGTCCGTCGAGGCGCGCACTTCATCGATGACGAGACTCGAGGCCGGATGAAGCTCAAGGCCGACCGGCTCTTCGAAGAACTCGAGCAGATGAGAAAGCGCAGCGAATAACGCGGACCCGAGCGCCGAAAGCGATATGGTTCTTGCTCGTCCAGGATCCTGGACCGCAGGGATCCTACTCTTCTTCCCGCTTCTTGATCCGCTCCCGGCTCATCGCGACCAGCGCGACGAAGCTCAAGAGCACGTTCCGGACGATGGGCACCGCGCTCTTGAACTTGGGAGCGCTGAGGTTGAAGACGCCCCACAGTTCTTCGATCCAACCATCGAGCCGGAGAGTGAGGGGTCCACACCCACACAGCAGCGGGTCATTGACGGCGTACAGAATGATGATCAGCTGCAGGTACAGCAGGAGCAGGAGGGCGCTCAGGCGTCCGGCCCGCCACCCGTGGTAGCCGAAGCGTCGGCTATACGTGATGCCCGTTCCGACCGCGAAGACCAACAGGGCCACGTTGATCAATTCGAAGACGATGACTCCGCGTGCCACCATCCGGCGCGCCTTGACGGTCTGGAAGCCCCATTCGCCCAGGACGTACACGAACTCGGGAATCGCGGTCAGCTGGTGGTGAACCGCATTGGCCAGGATCGCCCCCAGGATCCCCAGACAAACGATCGGAAGCACCTTGGACAAGGCGGACGGCATGCGTTTTCTTGCCAAGCCGGCGAGGCTGGCCTGGCATCCCACGCATTGGTAAACGCCCGTCCGCCCCGCCGGCAACGCGGAAAAAGGCCAGGCGGTGCCGGAATACTCGGCCATACCTTAGAATCGGGAACGCCGGCCGAGCCCGACTGCCTCGTCCGGGCGGTACCTTGGGACCCCGCGGCGCGGCATCGATCCCCGGGCGGACGTCCATGAATCAGGAAACAATCCGCACGGGCGATTTACAACTTCGGCGGAGCAAGGCAACCTACCGAGGTTGGAGGGCCCTTCGATGACGGCGCTGAGGCGACTAGAGCGAGCCAATACCAGGCTCGGCGTGTACTCCTTGGTCCGGCCCATCAGCACCTCGGAGGTCTCTTCGGACTACCTTGCGGTCATGGATGACGGGGGGCCGCAACGTTACTGCGAGCTCAAGATCGTCCGGCCCTCGTTCACCCGTCGCGACAAATTCGAATCCACCTTCTTCGATGCGGTCGATACTTTCATCCCCGCCGAGCATCCCCACCTCATGAGGGTCCTCGAGCGCGGCCGGATCGATGGCCAATACTATGTCGTCAGCGAGCACGTGCCGGGAACGACGCTGCGAGCCATCCAGACCCGCCTGACGGAAGAAGGCGAAACGCTCCCCCTCGCCTGCGTCCTGTGGGTGGCTCTGGGGGTCGCTCGGGCCCTGCATCGCTTGAGCATGGACGAGCGGGTCACGCCCTTTCCGCCGTCCGCGGGCCGGGAGGTCGTTCATGGCGACCTGTCGCTCGACCGCATCCGCATTTCGACGGCCGGCGATGTCAAGCTCGAGGATTTTTCGATCGAGCTGGCCGTCCGGGCCACTTCGCGGGAGGCCTATCGGAGCGAGCGGGATCAGCACCGAACAGTCCGAGACTACGGTCGGCTGTGCATCGAACAGCTGCTCGACCGCGCCGACCATCGCTCCGACCAGTACGCGCTCGGCGCGGCGATGTTCGAGCTGGTCACCGGTCGAACGCCGTACGAACGGGCCGACGTCGCCTCGACGGTCGCCGCCGTCCTGGGGGGCGAACCGCCCGACGTTCGACGCGGAGCCCCGACTCTGCCCGCCGATATCGCCGGCATCGTCCGGCGGGCGCTCGCGCGAAGGCCCGAAGCCCGGTTTGCTTCGACGGCGGCCATGTACGCCGATATCGAGGCGGTCGCCGCCGAGGTCGACCTCGCTTCGGCGCCCAGTCTGCTGGGTGGCCTCGCGCGCGGCTTGAATCCTCCCCCCGAGGCCCTGACCTCTCCCGGTGGACCGGCGTCGAGCGGTGCGGCCGCCGATGGGCTGGGCGAGTCCGCGTCGGGGCAGACCGACCCCGTCGACCCGGCGGCGATGCCGCCGGCCGCATCGATCGCCGAGTCGCCCTCGGATGACGGCGAAGCCGACGGGAGCTCTTCGACCACCATCGCCTTGGTCGCTGCGGTCACCGCGGCGACCATCGTCACCATCTTTTTGTGGATCTACCTGTTGGGTCGCTAAGCGGAAACACTCGTGGCGAATGCAAAGAACGCAAAGCAAGGCCGTTCAGGCCAACGAATGTGGGCGGGCATTCTGTTAGGGATCATCGGCGGCAACGCCATTGGGCTTGCGCTCTACTTTCTCCTGGTCACGCCGGAGCCCGAAGAGCCGCCGCCGCCGCCCGAGCCGACCACGACACTGCCCGATAGTCAGTCTCGGGCGCACCGTCTCGCTGGCCTCGACGCGATCGAGCGCGGCGACCACGATGCCGCCATTCGAGAGTTCAGCGCCGCGCTTAGGGCCCCCAGTCCGGCGCCCGATCTGCCGCAGCTACTCTCTATCGCCCAGAACATGAAGGAGCGCGAGGAAGAGCAAGCCCGCGAGCAGGCGCTCGCCGAGGCGGCCGCGGCTCGTGAGGATGAAGAGCCGTCCGCTCGCAACCGTGAGCGCGAGCGTCCCCAGGTCGTCCGCCCTACCCTGCTTCTGATCACTACCCGCCCCGACAGCCTGCCGGTCGAAGTCGACGGCCGGGTGCGCGACCTTTCGCCGGCCAAGATCGAGGTCAAGCCCGGTCAACATACGGTGGGGATCCTCCAGGGTGACAAACGAATCTTTGAACGCCGGATCGACGTCGGCGCAGGCCAGGTTTCGCTCATTGACGCTGACCTTACGGGCCTGGTGGTTCCCGAGTCCGAAGAAGACCCCGATGCGACCGACGACCCGCCGCTCGACGCCGGCGTCGAGGTTGAGGTCGACGACGCGTCGGTGACGGATGGCGGCAGCAGCGAGGAGTCCGTTGCCGACGGGTCGCTGGCGGCTCCCGGTAGCCCCTCGCCTTCCGAAGCCGCGCGAGCAGCGCGCCTGCCGCCAGCCGAGGCACCACCCTCCGAGGTGCGGAGCGAACCACCTCCCGAGGTCCGGCGAGCGCCACCGCCCAGGGTAGAGCCGAGCCCCACCCGGCAACAGGTCCGCCAGGTCGCCGCTCGCTTCCGCGACGCGTTCCAGAGCTGCTACTTGCGACATCGGGACCGCCAAAACGCGTCGGGCCGGGTCGTCGTCAGGGTCGACGTCGATACCGACGGACAGGTCAGCGACGCCCGCATCGCGAGCTCCGACCTGCCGAGCTTCCGGCTCAAGCGCTGTATCACCCGAAAAGCGAAGGGGATGGAGTTTCCCAAGCCCTCGGCGGGGCCGAAAACCGTAAGTTTCGGGCTCCGATTTCAGCCCGACAGTTGAACACGTACGACATCACCACCGATGTCAGGCGCTTCGTCAGAGTGTCGTCAGGCTCCTTCGTCAGGATCCTTCGTCGGACGGTTGAGGAGCCGATGACGCCTTCGCGGCATGCTCATCGAGCCGCTGCAGCACCGTCAGCATGAGCCAGTGGGTATCGAAGCCCTCTTCTTCGGTGATGGTCGGACCGGCCCTGAATTGCGCGTAACTCTGATCCCACTGCAGGATCTCGAAGATCCCGTCTTCGATGCGCTTGCGCAGAACGTCGCGGAGGGTCTCGGGGTCGACCAGGCCTTCTCGGACCACGGCCTCGCGCAGGGCGCGCTCATCGATGGTGACCTCGATGGGCAGCTCTCGCAGGCGAGCTGCGAAGGAGCGCCCCCGGTCGCTCAAGAGCGCGACCAAGGACGGCCGGCGCGGATGGTCGACCTCGGTGATCCGACCGTCGGACAGGTGCATGTTCGCCGAGTGCTGCTTCGAGAGCACCTGCAGCGTTCCGCTCGACCGCTGCTGGGCAAGGAACTCCAACATCTCGGGGAGTGAAGAGACGGTCAGGTCGCCGGTGAAGCTGCTGCTGCCGGGGGTGAGCATGGCCAAGCCCCGCTTGCGATTCGGGCTGCTCGACGGCGGACGCAGATCGCTCGACGAGCTCGACCGGGCGGCCCCGACCGCCTGCACCAGCCAGCGCCGCAAGTCGGGATGGTCTTGCCGGGCAAGGCTCTTCTTGAGCACCGGCACCGCTTCGTCGGCCTCTCCGTCTTCGAGCGCCAGGCGGGCGAACAACGAGACGGCGTCGACGTCGTCTTCGTCGAGCCCCACCGTGGTGCGAAGCGCCTGCCGGGCCGTCGATCGGTCGCCCAGCCGCAAAGCGAGCTCCGCCAGATGTTTCCATTGCCCGGTATGGTCGAGCTCGGAAGCGCGGGCCCGCGCGAGTATCGGCCGGGCGAGCTCGGGAGCGCGGTGATCGAGCAGCGCTTCGGCGAGGGCCAGCCAGGCTTCGGGATGATCGGGCTGCTGGTCGGCGTCGCGGCCCAGCCTCTCGAGGCGATCAAAGTCCATGCTCCCCCAACCTAGCGAATGGTCGCCCAATTGTCACATGGGCTGACGGCCACGAATGGAGCGCCGCGTTTTCAGCACGACAGCCGCTCGCCGCCCTGGGCGCTGCTTTTACCGCTCGTGCGCCAACGATGGACGAACGGAGTAGACCCGCCGAGGCCGATGCGATTCGCTCCCCGGGATGAGAGCGCTCATGAACTGGTGCGCGCTCGGCCTCGTCGCGAGCGCCTGTTCGAGCGCGTTGGAAAGCGGCCAGTGCGAGACCGACGCGGACTGTAGCGGCGAGACCCGCTGCCTGTTCGACCTCACCCGCAACACGTCGTACTGCACGTTGGCCGACTGTACCCGCGACGACGACTGTCCGAGCTCTCAGGTTTGCCGGACCGGCACGGATGGCCCGTTGACCGCCAGCGCTCGGGTTCGATTCTGTGTCGACCGCGTTCGGGGGTGTACCGACGAAGACGGAAATCTCAACCCCGAGCTCTGCAATGGCCTCGACGACGATTGCGACGGGGTCATCGATGGTCCGGACTGCGCGCCGGTCACCCGCTGCAACGACAATCTGGCCTGCGGTGCGTTCGTCTGCTCGGCGCCCGATCAGCAGCCGGAGACGGTGTGCGTTCCGGCCCATCCCAACGCCACCGTCGCCGACTTCGAGGCTTGCGACCGGGACGACCAGTGCGTCAATGGACTATGTGAATCGGGCCTCTGCGCGCCGTTGTGCCGGTTCGACCGGGCGGATGCCTGTCCGACGGTGGTCGCGCCCGACGGCACCGATGTCCCGACCCTGTGCACCGAGGGCATCGGACCAGGCGACCGGCCCCGCCACAACACCTGCGGAAAGTTCTGCGCGCTCTCGGGGTCGGTCTGCACTGACGACGAGATCTGCGCCTGGCGGGCGGTGGTGCAAAGCGACACCCGATTCTTCGTGTGCGCGCGCCCCGACCTCGACCGAAAGCCCCTCGGGGCGACCTGCTCCGGCAACGATCTAGTGGGCGACAGCGAGTGCCAGCACGGGCTGTGCTTCGGCGGGGTATGCACGCGCATCTGCCGGCGCGGCGCCGACGCCTGCAGCGCAGACCTCGGCCCCGGTTTTGACTGCGCGACCCGAGACCTGATCTACGGGGTGTCGGTCACCACGGCCGACATCTGCGTGAGCGTGCCATGAGCGGTCGCAGACCATCCGCCCCGCGCAGCGCCGGTTGTTCGTCTCGCCGCCTTTCGTTGGTGCTCAGCGCGGTCCTGGGCCTTGGTGGCGCCTGCGCCGGGTCGCTCGAGGGCTCGGCCGCTCGCCGGTATCAGCGCGACGGCCTCGAGCAACTGCCCCTTCAGACCATCGACGTCGCGGTGACCGTCGCCGGGCCGCCGGCGACCAGCGGCCCCCGCTTCGACGTGCCGAGCTTCGAGCCTCCGCGGCTGACTTCGGTCATCCGCCCGCCGGTCGAAGAGGAAGCTACCCAAGCGGTGCTTGTATCCAGTCTTCGGCGCCGCCTGGCCGACGCTGGGTTCGAGGTTCGCATGCTGCTCTCGGGGGCCGACGCCTCCGAAGCGCAGCCGCGGCTGGAGACCGGGCAGACGTTGCAAGACATCTTGTCGACAAGCGTGGCCGACGCCGTGCTGGTCGTACGGGTCGTGCCGGTCGACGCGTTCTACATCTTTGTCGAGAGCGACCAGACCCGGATCATCGACCTGGGCGGAGGGACGCTCCCCCGGGCGGTGAACCGCGACCGGCCCGAGGTCCGCGCGGGACGGCTCCTGGTCGGCCAAGCGTTTCTCTTCGATCGAAGGACCGGCGCCCGCCTATGGACGCGGCAGCTCCCCGACTTGCCTGAAGACGGGCGCATCCACCTGAACGACCCGTTCCTCGAGTACGGGTTCGTCGCGGCCGCGGACGCGGGCGACCCGAGCGGCACCGACCGCGCCGAGAAGTCGAGCGCAGCCTTCGTCCGAAAGATGTTCGGCGACTTTCCCTCACCCAACGACGGTGGCCCGGCCGGAGCGGACGTTCGCGCCGAGCTGGATGCGATCGATCTTCGGCAGGAGACGCGGCGGGAGCGCTTCCTCGACCAGAACCATTTCGCGTTGGAGGTGGGGGGTAACTGGACTTATCAACGGGTCGGCCTCGAAGGCACCCTCAACGACAACGAAAACTTTCCCGATCTGGAGACCGGATTCGTCGCGCCCAACGGCGGCTTTCGCCTCGAACCGCGGATCAGCTTCGTGGTCGCCGGCGGCTGGACGGCCGGGATAGGAGGCCAGTTCGGGACCATCCCCGCCGACAATGAGCGCAGCTACTTTCGCGACAGCGCCAACGCTGATCGTGGCGCGACGGTCCGGGTTTCGGGGGGCACCACGATAGGCCTGGACTTCCGGTTCGGGCGCCTGCTTCCGCTGGGCGCGGACTTGTTTCTGTGGCCGACGGTCGGTGGCTTCTACGAGCGTTGGAGCTTCGACGCGAGCCCCGACACGGTCATTCCGACGAGCACGGTCGACCGCGGGGGCGCCCTGGTGAACGCTGACGCTTTGTGGCGATGGTCGGAAGTTGGGTTCGCCCGCGCCAGCGCCGGGCTGCGGGTCGGGTCGGCGAGCCAAGGCGGCGAGATTATCGGCCTCGAGATCGGACTGTCGCTGGGCTTCTTTCTCTAGCCACCCATGCCGGCTCCGGCGCCCGCGGCACGTCGATATGGGCGAGTCGTTCGGACCGTGCTAGAACGTGCTACGGTGGCGCACCTTACACTGATGGTGCAGGGCCGGGAGGTCCGCAGGTTTGTTCTGAACCCCACGGTAACGACCATCGGACGCGCTCAAGACAACGACATCGTGATCAACAACCTCGCGCTGTCTCGGCGGCATGCAGAAGTGCACTTTCGCGAGGGGCGGTATCAGGTGGAAGACGTCGGCAGCCAGAACGGCGTGTACATCAACGCGGAGCGGATCCGAGGGGCCCGTCCGTTGGATCCCGACGACAAGATCACGTTGGGCACGTATCAGTTCGTCTTTTCGGACGAACCGAACCGGGACCCCGAAGTGCGCGGAGGACGGGCTCGGCGCACCCAGGAGGTCACCCAGCTCGAAAGCGTGGCCGAGCCGGTACCGGCCCCTTCGGCGGGCGCCGCCGCCGAGGCCAGCGATGACCCTCAACCGCTCCTGGTTCTCAAGTACAACGACGTGGAGCTGCAGCGTTACGTGCTCGGCAGCAAAGGCCATGGCGGCAGCGGCAACGGGGCCGACGGCGCTGAATGCCTCACCGAGTGCATGATCGGCCGGGGCAAAGACTGCGATATTCAGATCGCCGAGCGTCGGCTCTCCCGACGCCACTGCCGGGTCCGGGCCGAGGGCGGCCGCGTCGTGCTCGAAGACCTGGGCAGCCAGAACGGCACTTTCGTCAATCGACGTCGCATCCCTCAGCAACGGGAGCTCCACCACGGCGACATCCTCAACTTCGCCGAGTACTCCATCCTCTTTTTGGCCGACGCCTCCGAGTACGACGGCCCGGACCGAGACGGCGGTTCCAGCCATCACGCGCCCGACGCCGAATCGAACATCCAGCGAGAAGAGACGGACTTCGCCGAAGCCTACGAGGATGCACCGCCCTCCCCGGCGGTGGTTCCGCCCAGCTACCCCGCCGTCCCCAGTCGGCCCACCGGCGCGGCCGCTTCCGTCGACGCGCGGCGAAAAGACCCCGGCGAGCCGCTCGTCGAGCGACCCGCCAGGTCGAGAGAGCGCCGCGGCCGACCCGAAGAAACGTCCCCTGGCCCCTCGCGCCGGGTCAAAGAGGTTCGCGAACATCGAAAGGTTCGGCCCGCCGTCGAGCGAAACGGGCGAGGCGACGGCGATCGGTCTCCACGGAGCCATCCCAACCCGCCCACCTTCGACGGCGACCTCTCGGGGGGCCAGGTCGAGGTTCGGCCAGCTCGCCTCGACCCGATGGTGACCCCCAAGCGGCGTCGCAGCCCGGAGCACGAGGATGTCGACGACCTTCAAGCCCAATCGCGTCCCGACCGCCGACTCGACGCTTGGTACGACCAGCGAGGCGAATCCGACGTTTACCATGAAGAGCCGTCGGTGCTTCTGGAGCGATCGAAGTCCTCGATGTCTCAGCTGCTCAGCACGATGATGGTCGACAAGCGCGAGCTCGACCGCAATCTGGCGGTGCGAGCCAAGGAGCGTCGTTTCATGGTCGAAGTCTCGGCGCACGGGCGCACGAGCTACGCCGGGCCGCTCACGTCACCGGTCACCATCTTGGGGCGGGACGAAGAGGCCGACATCAAGCTCACGGGGCGATACGTGGCAGGTCGCCACAGCTTGCTGGTTCGCGTACGGGACTCGCTGTTGTTGGTCCGGCTGGGATCTTCCTCGGCCGCGCGAGTCAATGGGCTGCCGAAGCTTCAGGCTTTCCTCAGGTCGGGCGACGTCATCCAGATCGACGAGACCACCATCCGGATCAGCGAACAGTAGCGCCGCCGCCACCCGACGTGCTCGGTGGGTTCGTTGGGCGGGGCCCGTTCGTGTTCATGACCAGCTCCGCGGGCCGGTCGCTCAGTCCTCGGACGCCTCGGAGTCGGCCAAGAGGCGGTCGGCGAGCTTTTCGACCTCCGGTACCCGATGCTCGACGGTGACGTCGAAGGTCGCACCCATGAATGCGACGCCCGGTCCGCTCGGAAGCGCGCGGTAGTCACGCTCACTTTCGATAAACTGGCCGAACAGCGCATCGAGCGCGTCCACCAGCAGCGCCCAAGGGTCGGCCGCAGGCGGCGCCTCCTCGAGCGCGATCCACCACTGATATCGATGGCGAGGTCCGGTCAGGGTGAGACCGATCCGATGGGTGGCGCCGTCGATGTCGATGGTCACTGTCTCGCTCGGATCGATCGACCACCGCTCGGTGATCAGCGACGCGACCATCGCGCCATCGGGGCCGTTCGCCCCGCGCCCCGCCCCCCCCTCGGGCCTGACGGACGCTATGCGCCCTTCTTTAGGATCGTCTCCGTTGGCCATCGAGCTGGGCCCTCAGGGGGTCGATTGGGCTAACGCGGGTCCCAAAGCCTTATCGAGCTTCTTGCCCTGCACTCGGTCGACGACCCGCAGGGCGACCCGTGCCCACCGCATTCCGCTTCGGGCTTGCTCATCGATGAACGCCTCATCGGCTTCGCGGCCGGCTTGTCCGTCGACGTTCGCGCGCACCCGAAACGCCATCGCCCGCACCAGGGCTTCGGTCAGGTAGTTCTGGCCAGACCCATACCGTTGAGCGATGCGGCGGCTGCTCTTGATGCGCCCCCAACTCCTTTTGAACGCCGGTGCGCGCCGGTAATGCTTATCGACCGCGGTGCGCACGTACGGCTTCAGGACCTCTTCGAGGATCGCCCGACGCGCCGTCGGGTGGTCGGGCCCGACGACCAGCACGACCTCTCGGTCGGTCTTCACCCTGCGCACCGTCGCGTGGGCATCGAGAGGGTTGGGCACGACCACGACCTCGGTGGGCGCCCGAAAGCTCGGGTCGGCGAGATTGTCGGTCAGGGCCGTCAAATCGACTTCGAGCCCGTCTTTGAGCTGTTGGGCGTGCGCACGCTGGGCGCTCGCGAGGTCATCGAACACCTCGGTGACGCGCACCTGTTGGCCGAAGCGGTTCAGGGCCGGGCCCAGCTTGGCCTGCAGCGCCTCGGTCTCAGGGCCGAGGCCGCCGTCGGCGAGAGCGGCCGCGAGGTAGTCCTCGAGCGGCATCGCGTTCCGCTCGAACAGGAGCGTGATGTTCTTGACCGCCGACCGCTCCCGGTAGGTGCGCATGACGTCGCGTACCCGGCGACGAATGTCGTGAAAAATCGGCGCGCGGAGCGGCGGACCCTTTCGTCGAGTCTCCTCGGTGTATCCGGCGGCGTTCAGGGCCGCGAACAGCAAGAAGACGTCTTCGTCGGCGCGCAGCTCGACGCCGTGCGCGGTGATAAGCCGATCAGGCGCATCTTGAGGGGCCGACGGCGCCGAAAACGCAAAAGCGAGGTAAAGCAGCGGGCTGAACAAGATGGGTGCTCCCAGACTCGGTCAGCTCACCGTACGCCATCGGGCGGGCCGCGGTCTAGCCGTCGATCGACGCGCGGGCCCTAGAGCCGGCGCCCGAGGACCCTCAGGTCCACGTGGATCTTCACTTCCCGCCCCGGGATGACCTTGACCGATGTCTCGTAGAAGCGACCGATATCGGTGTTCTCGAGGCGTATTCGGTGGACGCCCTCGAGCAAGCCGATCCGAGGTAGGGGCGTCAGCCCGCGTGACTCGCCGTCGATGGCGACCTTCGCCCACGGCGCGACGTCGATCCGGATCCACCCCGTGCGCCCCGGAATCTCGAAGAAGTAGTTCTGGTCGGCCTGCAGCGGCAACGCGCGCTCCCGACTGAAGCCCAGCCCCTCGTGCTCGACCCGCACCGTGCGCAGGCCCGACGGCACTCGAAAGGCGCCCGCCTGACCCTGAGCATCGGCAACTCCGAGCCGTCGACCCTCGAGGTAAACGGTCGCCCCGGGTTCAGTGGAGATCGTGAGCTGGGCCGCGGGAAGCACGGCCACTTCGTCGGGGTCGACGTTGATCCAGCGCCCCAGCAGGACGACCCCGGCGAACAAAACGGCAACCGTAAGGGCAACGGCGGCGACCATCGCGGCCCGGGTCAGCGTCCGGGACCGCGATGACGCCCGCGGGTCGCGACGGCGTCCCAGCTGCCAAGTGTCTTCGGGGACGACGTCTTCGCGTCGAGGCCCCGGCGGGGCGGCTCGCTCGCGGGCCGGTCTTCGCGTACTCGGTGCGTCGACGCCCCGGGCCGCGGCTGGATTGTAGGCCCGGACACTCATCACGGGCGCCGCGCGGTGGGCCTCGTCGGTATCGACCTCGGGGTCGTTCCGGTCGTCGGACGTTGCCTGGCCATCCCCATCGATCCGAGGGCGCTCGACAGCGGGGTGGAAGGCCCCTTCGACGGGGACGACCGCCGTCGACAAGACCTCGGGCACCGGAGGCTCTCGAAACGCGGGCACCGCGGCGACCGTCGGTGCTGCGTCGTCGGACCAGGCGGCGGGCATGGCGTCACCATCGCTCGGGTCTCGTTGTAACAGGGGCTCCGACCCGGCGGCGTCGTCTTTGCGGCCTCGGTCCCGTACCAAGAGCGTGCTCTTGCGGCGTTCGGAGTGCGCCTTGACGCGATGGGCGGACACCGGCTCGGGGTCCTCGACCTCGCTGTCCGCCCGCGTGTGCGCTTCGCCGATCACCGAAGCCACCCGGGCGTCCGTGAAGCCGGGCGTCGCCTCGCGTTGAGTGGACGGATCGTCGTCGGTCGAGGGCGGTGACCCACGCATGGTCTGGTCTTCGACCTGATCGGGGTCCGCTTCCGGATCGGCGAAGCCGGCCGCGGACTCGCCGTCGAGGAGACGCTCGAGGTGGGCAAACTCGTCGGCCCCCGGCGGCGGGCTGCCGGGGGCATCCGCAACCGTGCGTCCGCGCTCGGGGATCGTCTCTCGCCTCCGCTGCCGGTCCTGATCCTGCGTCGACGCGGACAGGGGCGCCGCGGGGTGGCCGAGGTCGGGCGCCGGCTCTTGAGGATCGAGACCCATCGATCTCGCGCCATGCGCGTGCTGCACAGACGGCTCGTCCAGCTCCTCTTCGAGGGTCTGCTGAACGTCCTCTGCCTCCCGTGGGTCGTGCGGCTCGGAGCGGTCGAGGTGAGAGGGCGCAGGGGCAACCGAGGCCGGGCCGGCGAGGCTCGGCGATGGGGCGGCCGGCGCCGCCGTCACCGGGGGCGGTTCGGCCTCCTGGTCAGCAAAGAGATCGCGCATGAAGGCGCCGACCACCTCTCGCTCGACGTACAGGTCGGTCTCGTACAGGAAATCGTACAGGGCCGCCGAGAACGCCGCCCCATCCTGCCAACGATCGTCCGGCTTCTTCTGGAGGGCCCGCAGGAGGATCTCCTCGAGCTCCGGCGGGTAGTTCGTGAGGGCATCGCCGGGCCGGACGAAATCGCAGGTGCGAACCGCTTCCAGCGTCGCGTACTCGGTCGACCGCTTGAACAGGCGGGTTCCGGTGGTGGTCTCGTACAGAATGATCCCGAGCGCGAAAATGTCGGTACGGAAGTCGAGCGCCTCACCCAACGCCTGCTCGGGCGACATGTAGCTGTACTTGCCTTTGACCTGCCCCGCTCGGGTGTCTTGAACCTTGTGGGCAGCGGTGGCGATGCCGAAGTCGACGACTTTGGCGTCGCCCGCATAGGTGACGAGGATGTTCTGAGGGCTGACATCCCGGTGCACAATGTTCAGTGGGTCTTCGGTCAGCGGGTCCCGGAACTTATGGGCGTACGCCAGACCTTGCGCCGCGTCGGCGATGACTCGGATGGAGTGCGAAAGGGGCAAACTGCGCTGCAGCTGGTAGGCCCGATTGTAGATCCGACGAATGTCTTCGCCGTGCACGTACTCCATCGCCATGAAGTAGGCGCCGTCGACCTTTCCGAAGTCGTGGATACCGACGATGTTCGGATGGTCGAGCAGCGCGGCCATGCGCGCCTCGTTGGTGAACATCTGCACGAAGACGCGGTCTTGACTGACGTGAGGGAGGATCCGTTTGATGACCAGCGGCTCGTGGGGAGAATCGATCCGGTGGGCGAGAAACACCTCCGCCATGCCGCCAGAGGCGATGCGTTTTTCTAACCGGTACTTCCCAAAGACAGCCGGGAGGCTTTCTGCGGCCCCGTGCACGGTGGCCCGACCGTAGCACAGTCGTAGGCGAGAGGAACTCACCGGGGCGAGCACGATCACGCAGGGCCGGACGGAGGCGCGCTTGACCGGTGCCTCGCGTCCGAGCTTTCACCCTTACGTGCCGCTGACATATCGAGACGCCGGGGTCGACATCGACAAGGGGGATGAGCTCGTCCGCCGGATCAAAGGGCTCGCCGCCCAAACCTTCGGGCCGGGGGTGGTGAGTGACATCGGAGGCTTTGCGTCGCTGTTCGCGCTGAAGCCGCTGTTCGAAGCGGCTGGCGGTATGGAAGACCCTTTGCTGGTGTCGGGGACCGACGGGGTGGGCACCAAGCTCAAGGTGGCGTTCTTGTCGGGGCGTCACGACACGGTGGGCATCGACCTGGCCGCGATGTGCATCAACGACATCGTGACCACCGGCGCCACGCCGCTGTTCTTCCTGGACTACTTCGCGTCCGGAAAGCTCGAGATCGGGGTCGGCGAAGCCGTCATTCGCGGGATCGCCGAAGGTTGCCGCCGGGGTCGATGCAGCCTCGTGGGGGGTGAAACCGCCGAGCTCCCCGGGATGTACGCAGACGGAGAATACGACCTGGCCGGTTTCGCGGTGGGGCTGGTCGATCGGCCCCGGCTGGTCGACGGAACGGACGTCACGAGCGGCGACACGGTCATCGGGGTCGCCAGCCACGGCCTTCACGCCAACGGTTTCTCCCTCGCTCGCAAGGTTCTGCTCAAGCACGCGGCGCTGTCGCTCGACGCACGACTCGACGGGCTGAACCACGATCTAGGATCGGAGCTGCTGATCCCCACGGCGCTCTACACGGCACCGGTGCAGTCCATGTTGACCCGGGTTCGGGTCAAAGCGATGGCTCACATCACCGGAGGGGGCATCGTGGGCAATCTGCCCCGCGTCCTTCCTGAGTCAGTGACCGCGGTCGTGCACCGCGGTCGATGGACCGAGCCCGCGATCTTCGGTCATATCCGAAAGCTCGGGGCGGTGGCCGACGACGAGATGTTTCGGACCTTCAACATGGGTATCGGTCTCGCCGTCGTGGTGCAACCGAACGAGGTCGATGCTGCCCTCGAAGCCGTCGCCGAAGTCGGAGAGCACGCGACGGTCATCGGCGAGGTTCGGCTTCGGGTCGGCGATGAACCCCAGGTCGAGCTGCTCGGGCTGACGGCACCGGGCACCGACCGACCGGAGGACGGTCGATGACGGTTCGCGTCGGCGTCTTGGCATCGGGGTCCGGAACCAACCTGCAGGCCCTCCTCGACGCCGAACTGTCGCCGGCGGAGGTCGTCCTCGTGGTGTGCAACGTCGCAGGCGCCAGAGCACTCGATCGGGCTCAGACGGCGGGCGTGGCGACGGAGCTCATCCGCCACCGAGACTACGAGACCCGGGAGACGTTCGACGCCGCCGTGGTCAGCGCCTTGCACGCGGCCCGGGTCGAGCTCGTCGTACTCGCCGGCTTCATGCGGCTGGTGACGTCGGTCGTGCTCGACGCCTTTCCGCAGCGGGTCATCAACATTCATCCGTCGTTGTTGCCCGCGTTCGGGGGCCTCGAAGCGCAGCGACAAGCGTTGGAGGCCGGCGTCCGGGTGAGCGGATGCACCGTGCATCTGGTCGACGCGGGCGTCGACACCGGTCCGATTCTGGCCCAGGCCGCGGTCCCGGTGTTGCCCGATGACCGTCTGGTCGACCTTCAGCGCCGAATTCTCGCGGCCGAACATCGACTTCTTCCCCAGGTGGTGCGGGCGATCGCCGACGGTCGCCTACGAACCGACGGCGACCGACCCTATCTGGTCGGTTCCACGGACCTTTCGGCGGTTTTGGCAAGCCCGGCCCTTTCGGAGTTCACTTCTTGACCGAACTATCCAGGGCGCAGGCGGCGCGCCGCCCGAGGTTCGCTCAGTGACGCGACATTACGAAGCCGTGGTCGTCGGAGGCCGTGTCTCAGCGGTGGTCACCGCGGCGCTTCTCGCCAAACGCGGGATTCGGGGTCTGCTCATCGATGAAGGTGAGCTGGCGTCCGAGGATGCGTACAATCTCGTCGACAGCGTGCCCGCCGACGGCGGGTCGGCGGTGATGCAGTTGGTGCATCGCGAGCTGGGCCTGTTGGAAGAGCTGCGCAACCGAAGTGGCCCCGTCGAGCCGATCGTGCAGGTGGTGTGGCCCGACGAACGGCTCGACCTCGCCGACGATCCGCGCCTTCGGCTCGATGAGCTGCGCCGGGTGTTGGGGCGAAACGCGCGGGGACTCGACGGATTCTTCGAACGGCTGCAGGCGGCCGACGAAGAGGTGGGCGCGTTTCTCGACAGCGCCAAGGAGCTCCCTGCTTCCGGGTACTTCAACCGGCGGAGCGCGCGCTCGCACGCCAAGCGGTTCGAAGGCATCGGCCAAACGGTGGGCGAAAGCGATCTGTTTTCGGATGCCGACCCGCTGCTCGTCGAGATGTTCTCGGCCCCTTTGCCCTTCTTGACCCACATCGAAGATCGCACCCTCGAGACCGCGACCCTGGCTCGGTTCGCCCGTCCGCTGGCCCGCTTCCTGGCGGGGCTGAGGAGCCTTCGCGGTGACCGCAGCCATCGAGGCCTGTTCGTCTCGCTCGCTCAGCGGCGAGCCTTCGAAATTCAGACCGGCGCTCTCGAGATGGCCGACCCCCAGGGCCGGCAGGTCCAGTTGCGCGTGGCGGGCCAGACCGAAACCATCACCGCCGACGCGATGATCGACGCGACCGCCGAGCTGTCCGGCCTGAGCGCCCTGCCCCACCAAAAGCGGCGAAAAGACCTGTCGGAGACCCTCCAGACCGCGCGGCCGAGGGCGAGTCACTACGTGTTGGGCATCGAGCTCGACGACGCGGCCATTCCCCCGGGCATGGGCCGGCACGTGCTGTTGCTCAATGGCCGCAAAGATCCGACCCGCGCCGAGCCCGACGCCGCCGACCGGCCCATCTGGCTGACCCGGCGCCCCGGTCAGCGACCGGGACGCACCCAGCTGGTCGTTGCCCACCCGATCACCACCGCGCGGGCGCAGTCCCAGGGCCTCGACGCCCTCGAGATCATGATGAAGGCCCGGGTCGAGCGGGTCGTCCCGTTTCTGCAGGACGGCCACCCCGAGATCCGGCCCCTGTCCGGTCGCGGCGCCGCTCGCAGTACTCGCCCGGTGCTCAGCCACCCCCTGTACGAACCCGACCTCGACCCCGACACCGGCATCACCGGCCTTCCGTGCCGAACCAGCTTCAAGAATATCTTCATCGCCGGCCCAACGGTGTTGCCCGGCCTGGGCGTCGAAGGTGAGTACTTTTCGGCGCTTCAAGCGGCCGACGCCTGCGAAGCCCTCCTGAGGGGAACCAAACCCAAGCGCGGCCTAGCGCAGCGCTGAGCGCTTTTCGCGCCCGAGCCAGATGAAGATCCAGGCGTGGGTCAGCAGGATCATCGGCACCAGGAAGCTCGGGAGCATCGGAAGCGGAAACCGGAAGAAGCCCCTCATCGCCTGAAGACCACCTCCCCAGAACAAAACCCCCTGCGCGGTGATGAACACCGCGATGATGTCGGCGAGGGCGAGCAGGTTCCAGGCCGCCAGCAGCCATCGAACGCTCCTACGCGCGGGGAACCGAGCGACCGCCACCGCCGTCCCGAGCGCTCCGAGACCCGCTACGATGTCTCCAACGCCCGCCACGCGAACGAAGGTCGGGTCGACCTCGCCCCATTGACCGAGGACGATGAAGGCGGCCCCGATCGGAGCCCGCAAAATATGCAAGGCGACCGGCCATGCGATGTTCGTGGCCCTCAGCTCCGCGCGCAAGGATGGCCACGAGATGACCGCCACCGCGGCGGTGATGACCAGTCCCCAAATCATGGCCGGGATCGCCACCGGCGGCAGGTGGGGCATGACATCCGCGGCCGCGAAGACGACGGCCGCGGTCAACCAGATAACGAGCGTCATCCGAAGACGCGGCGTGGGTTTGTGAGGCACAGTGTTGGTCGGTGTCGAGCTCATCTCCCGCTTTCAATAAGCAAGGGTCGTTCCCTCACGCCGAATCGTCTGAACCGGCGGCCCCAGCGCCGGGAACCGTTCAGCCGGCCGACACCCCTGTCTCGGGTTCCGACACCCCCGTGCAGCTGGCGCAGGTCGGCGTGGTCGGCGCTACTTTCCTCCGGGTGCGGCCGTGGGTCGTGGTCGGACCGGCGGCGGCGACGATGGCCGCCCTCGCCACCAGCGGCGCGCCGCTCACCCGAGTGATGCTCGTCGCCGTCGTGCAAGTCTCGATGCTTGCCTTCTTCATTACGGAGGCGGTCGGCCTCGCCCGAGCCGGGAGGGTCGCCTACGTGAGCCCCCGCCGGCTCGGGTGGTCGTTGGTGATCACCGTTACCGGCCTCGGCATCGCCTCGGGGCTCACCGGGGCCAGCCGCAGCCCGCTCCTGCCGATGCTGTTGGCGCCCGTCGGCATCGCGTTCGCGGCCTTCGGCGCGCGGCCGGTCGGCCTGCGAGTGTTGGTGTATCTCGCCGGATGGCTGGTCGTACTCGCTGGATGGGGTGCGGTCGATGCGTGGCCGGCCATTCCCCGGCCGGCCGCAGACTTCATCGCGCTGTCGGCGGTCGCGTTGGCGGCGGTGTTGCTCTGGTTCGGCGTCGCGGCCCTGACCACCGCCCACGCCGCGACCGCGGCCGACCTCGACCACTTGCGACGCCGGGCGCTCGAAGAAGCGTCGTCCCGTCTCAACGACCTGGAGGCGGTCGGAGCGAAGGTCGCCCACGAGCTGAAGAACCCTCTGGCCGCTGTCAAAGCCCTGACCCAGCTGAACGCGCGACAGCGCCCGGAGGACCCCCACGACCCGGTCATCCTGCGGGAGCTCGATCGGATGGCCGCGACCCTCGATGCTTATCTGTCGTTCGCTCGGCCCCTCGACGACCTCCGATGGCAGCGGGTGGCGCCCCGAAGTCTGGCCACCCACGTCGCCCAAGCGCTGGCCGGACGCGCTCACCAGCAGGGCGTCGAACTCGACGTTCGGGCCGACGACGGCGAGGCGCTCCTCGATCCGGCCCGCCTGACGGACGCCCTCAGCAACCTCCTGAGCAACGCCCTCGACGCGTCACCCCGAGGTGCGGCCATCCGGCTGACGGTCGCCCTCGAGCCGGGGCGGGTGCGTTTCGAGGTCGAAGACCGGGGCCCCGGGATGGACGCCGCCACGTTGGGCCGACTCGGAACGCCCTACTTCACGACCCGCGATGGAGGCACGGGCCTCGGAGTGGTGCTCGCTCGCACCGTCGCTCGACAGCATGGCGGCGACCTCACCTACGACACCGAACCCGGCCGCGGAACCACCGCCCGCCTGAGCGTGCTCCGATACCCAGGGGGAGGTGCGGGCGGCGAGGAGGACCGATGGCCCGCGTCCTGATCGTCGACGACGAATCCGCCCTTCGCCTCGCGCTGCGGGCGATCCTCGAAGCGGCGGGGCATCAAGTCGACGAGGCCGACGACGGAGACGAAGGGGTGCGGGTCGCGGCGGCCGCGGATGTCGTGATCACCGACCTGGTGATGCCTCGTCGGGACGGGTTGACCGTGGTGCGCGAGCTGGTGGCCGCAGACCGCGATCGGCCGGTGATCATGCTGACCGCGCGGGGCTCGGAGCGGGTCGCGGTCGAGGCGATCCGAGCCGGAGCCTTCGACTATCTCGTAAAGCCCTTCGATATCGAGGCGGTCGAGGTCGCGGTGCGGCGGGCCGCCGAGGTCCGTGAGCTTCGGCTCGGCGCCCGCGACCGCAGCGCCGAGGCCATGCTGGGGCGCCCCGTCATCGGGCGGAGCCCCGCATTTCGACAGCTGATCGACCGCGTCGCTCGCCTCGCGAAGCGGCCGATCCCCGTGTTGGTGACCGGCGAAACCGGCACCGGCAAGGAGCTGGTCGCGGAGCTGCTGCACGCGTACGGGCCTCGAGCCGCGCAACCCCGCATCACCTTCAACTGCTCGGCGGTGCCCACCACCCTGGCCGAGGCAGAGCTGTTCGGAGCTGTCCGGGGGGCGTTCACCGGCGCCGACCGCGACCGTCCGGGTTATTTCGCGCGCGCCGACCGCGGCACCCTGGTCCTCGACGAGGTCGGCGAGCTACATCCGACCGTTCAACCGAAACTTCTTCGAGCCTTGCAGTCGGGTGAGATTCAGCCGGTCGGGGCCGCGGCGGTGATCCCCGTCGACGTCCGGGTCGTCTCTTGCACCCATCGGGACCTTCGTCGCCGGGTGCGGCAAGGCGACTTTCGCGAGGATCTCTTCTTTCGTCTCGCGGTCGTCGAGGTGGTGGTGCCGCCGCTGAGAGACCGGACCGAAGACATCCGTCCGCTCGCGGAAGCGCTTCGGCGCCGGCACGCCCGACGCTTCGGTCTCGCCGACGTCCCGTTCCCCGATCGACTGCACGAGCGATTCGAAGCCTACGGATGGCCGGGGAACGTCCGTGAGCTCGACAACGCGGTCGCCGGGCTCCTCGCGGTCTCGGAGGACGGTGCGGTAGACGCGGACGACTGGCAGCCCCATGGCGCCGCGGGGGCGGCTTCGACCTTCGGCGCGGCGGCCGGGACGGGGGTCGGGGACCGGGACCGCGGCCTCCGGGCCCAAATGGCCGCGTTCGAACGTCGGTTGCTCGAGGACGCCCTGAGCGAGACCGGTCACAACCATTCGGCCGCGGCCCGCCGGCTCGGCATCACCCGCACCACCCTGCTCGATAAGCTTCGCCGTCACGGACTCCGATAGACGACCCCGTCAGACGGAAGCCGCTCCAGTTTGAAGCGCCTGCTGCATCATGGCCCACAGCTTTTCGATCGCCTTGAAGGGTCGGACCATCACCTTGAAGTCCAGGATTTGGCCGTCTTGAAAGGTGATGAGATCAACGCCGTTGATCACGATCCCGTCGATCTCGGTGATGAACTCCAGACACGCTTGGTCGCCCATCACGATCTCCCGCACGTATCGCCAGTGCTCATTCACGAGCACTCGCGATGCCGCCTGCAGATACATCGCGGCCGCGAGCTTGCCTTCGATCGGGCGATGAACCACCGGGGAGTGAAACACCACCTCATCGTGCAGAAGCTGTTCGAGCCCCTGGAGCTTGGCTTCGGGGCCATCGAGCTCGAAGATCTGATGCCAGCGGGCGACTCCAGGATGAGTGATTTCAGTCATGTTTGGATCCTTGCACAGCTGGCGCTGAACATGCGACCGCGCCGAGACTCCATCGATCCAGGACCTGTTCATCTGCACAGGATAGGTCGCTGTTGGGTTCGAGCTGCGCTATCCGCGACCGGACCAACGTGGTACGCCTGGCCTGACGCGGTACGGCCGCGCGCCCGGTGTCCCGATGTTCTGGCAAGATATACTCAAACGAAGCTACTCCCTGAATGAACGCGACGATGCGGCCGTCGAGCTCATCGAAAAGTGCGGGTACGCCGCCGCCGCGCTCACGCTGATTCCGCTCCCGGGCAGCGAGATCGTCGCGGTGATGCCCGTTCACGTCGGCATGGTCGTCGGGCTGGCTCACATCTATGGCCACTCGATCAACAAGGAATCCGCGACCGACATCGTCCTGAAGATCGGCGCGACGGTCGGCCTTTCGCTGGTGGGGAGCCGGCTGGCAGCGACCGCGGCCAAGATCGTGTTGCCGGTGTTCGGCAGCCTTCTCGCCGCGCCGTTGGTGTTTGCCTCTACGTTCGCCATCGGTGCCGCCGCTCGCGCGTACTTCGAGTCGAACGGCGAGATCAGCGACGAAGACATCAAGCGGGTCTACAAGAAGGCCGCCGAACAGGCCAAGAGCGCGTTCGACCCCTCGCGGGCGAAGTCGGACGAGGCGAAGAAGGCCGCGGAGGCCGCGCAGAAAGAGGAGGCCCGCGAGACCCCGAGCGAGCGGCTCGCAAAGCTCAAGAAGCTCCTCGATGAAGGCCTGATCGAGCAGAGCGAATACGACGCCACCAAAGCGCGAATTCTGTCCGAGCTCTGATCCACTCCCGGTGTCGAACCTGCGGGTGTGCTGAATCGGCCCGCGTGCTGAACCGGCCCGCGTGCTGAACCGGCCCGCGTGCTGAACCGGC
>CAZFIV010000002.1:139613-148899 GCA_964519665.1 uncultured Myxococcales bacterium | reverse complement strand
CGGCCCGCGTGCTGAACCGGCCCGCGTGCTGAACCGGCCCGCGTGCTGAACCGGCAGGCCGGACCGAAAGTTCTTTCCCCGGAAGACCGGTTCCACGACACTCGCCCCGTCCATGGCTTCGATCGACTTGCTCGAAGAACTCGAATGGCGAGGTCTGTTGCACCAAGTGACCGAGCGCGAAGCGCTCGAGGCTCATCTCGCCTCGGGCTCGCGGGTCGTGTACTGCGGATTCGACCCGACCGCCGACTCCCTAACCATCGGAAATCTGGTCCCCATTCTCCTGTTGCGACACTTCCAAACGGCGGGCCACCGGCCGATCGTACTGACGGGGGGCGCGACCGGCCTCATCGGCGATCCCAGCGGCAAGGACGCCGAGCGCAGCCTGAGAACGATCGAAGAGGTTCGCGCCAACGTCGAGGCCCAGCGAAAGATCTTCGAACGTCTCCTCGACTTCGACGGCCCGACCGCCGCGCGAATGGTCGACAACTACGACTGGATGTCCGGCATCGGGTTCATCGAAGCCCTCCGCGACATCGGCAAGCACTTCTCGGTCAACCAGATGGTCCAGCGCGACTCGGTCAAAAAGCGTCTCGAGAGTCGCGAGCAAGGCATCAGCTACACCGAATTCAGCTACATGCTGCTGCAGGCGTACGACTTCCAATATCTCTTCGAGAAGGAAGACTGCACGATCCAGACCGCGGGTTCCGACCAGTGGGGCAACATCGTGTCCGGTATCGACCTTATCCGCCGGATGCATGGCCTCGACGAGAAGGGCTTCAATCGCGCGTTCGGGCTGACCGCGCCGCTGATCACCAAAGCCGACGGAACGAAGTTCGGTAAGACCGAGCAGGGTGCGGTTTGGTTGAGCGCCCACCGCAGCAGTCCGTACTCGTTTCATCAGTTCTGGCTCAACACCAGCGACGACGACGCCGTTCGGTGGCTTCGAACGTTCACTTTCCTGCCGCGCGAAGAGATCCTGGCGATCGAAAAGACGCAGGCCGAAAAGCCGAGCGAGCGGGCCGCGCAGCGGGCGCTCGCCGACGCGGTCACGACCCTGGTTCACGGCGAAGACGAGACCGAACGGGCCAAGCAAGCGGCCGGAGTTCTGTTCGGTCGCGGCGATCTGCGGGCCCTCGACGAACGTACCCTGGGTGAGGTCTTCGCGGCCGCGCCGTCGAGCGATCATGACCTCGACTCGCTCGACGACGCCGGGTTGCCGGTTCTCGATATCCTCGCCCAGACCTCGCTGGCGTCGAGTAAAGGCGAAGCTCGAAAGCTCCTCAATCAAAAGGGCGTTTCGCTCAACGGCAACAAGGTCGACCTCGAGTCGAAACTCACTGCCGATCAGTTGCTGCCCGGCCAGGTCGCCATTTTTCGTCGCGGCAAGAAGAGCTGGCACGTCACCCGCTGGCGCTGACGTGTGGCCGACGCGTGGGCGTGGGCCCAGGTCAGCGGCCCTTAAACTTTCCCTGCCTCCGCTCGAGAAACGACCGCAAGCCCTCCGCGGCGTCTTCGGTCTTCATCAGGGCGCGCGCCCGGTGGGTCAGACGACCGGTTTCGACTTCGAGGCCCTCGAGCATCGACGCCTGGGCGGACTGCAAGGATGCCTGCACCGCCAGGGGCGCCTGCGCGGCCACGCTCGCCGCCATTTCGCTGGCCGCCTCGAGCACCGCGTCGGGGGGCGTGATCTTCTGGACGAGCCCGAAGCGATATCCTTCGGCGGCGTCAAAGATATCACCGGTGAGCAGATATCGCATGGCGTTGTGCCAGCCGGCGACTCGAGGCAGCCGGATGGTGGCCCCTCCGAAGGGCGCGATGCCCCGCTTGACCTCGATCTGCCCGAACTTGGTGTCGTCGGCGGCGACGACGATATCGGACGCCAGGGCGAGCTCCGTGCCGATGGTCAGGCACCAGCCCCGGCAAGCAATGATGACCGGCTTGGACCGCCGGCGGTCACCAAGACCCACCGGGTCGACCAGGCCGGTCGGAAACAACTCCCCCTCGTCGGCGACGTGAGGCCCCACCTCGGCGAGATCGAGGCCAGCCGTGAAGTCGGTGCCGTGCGCAAACAGGATTGCGCACCACAGCGCAGGGTCGTCTTCGTACCGAGTGTACGCCTCCGCGAGCTGGTGCAACATCACGAGATCGAAAGCGTTCTTCTTCTCGCTGCGGTTCAGGCCGATCCTTACTACGGGTCCCGCGACATCATAAGTGATCCGATCGTTCACACCCCATGGTGCCCGCATTCGCCTCCAGTGACCAGCGCACCGAGCGAGTGACATGCGGTCGAAGTCGCCGTCTGTCTCGGTCAGTCACCGGCCGGACTACGTCTGCTCCGGGCGCCGACCGTTCGAGCGACGAAGGAGCCAGGAGCCGGCGCCTTTCTGCGCGGTGCGGTCATTCGGGTTCAGCAAGGCACATGTTCGCAGCGACAGGCAGCCACAGCCGATACAGTCGTCGAGATCGTCTCGGAGCCGCTGGAGCCGCCGGATGCGCTCGTCCAATGCTTGGCGCCACTGTCGCGACAGGCGAGTCCAGTCGGCCTTAGTAGGCATCGCGCCTTCGGGTAGCGTCCCGAGCGCCGACTCGATCTCTTCGAGCGACAGTCCCACCGCTTGAGCGGCTTTGATGACCGAAACCACCCTGAGCATCGCCCGTGTGTAGCGCCGTTGGTTGCCTAGGGTGCGCAGAGGCCGGACCAAGCCCCGGTCTTCGTAGAACCGGAGCGCCGATGTGCTCACTCCGGCCCGCCGGGCGACCTCCCCGATGGTGAGCTCGTCATTCTTATTCATCCAACCCAGTGTACGGTCCCGGCAGCCGGTGGCGAGTCGGGCCCAGAAGAATCCCATTGATGATGAATCAGACGTACCGTTCTGACGGACAACCGGACTTAACGACCTGGGGCCCTTGACCTCAAGTTAGGTTGAGGTTGCGCGGCTGGCTTGCACGCTCGGTTCGAACGCATGTTGCGGCGTGGTTCGGGCCGGGAGACGGTCCGGGCTACCGCGGGCGCGTCGCCAACCACCACAGAGAGTTGGTGAGGCTGTTGCCGTCGTCGTAGTCGCTCAGAGTGCGGATCTCGCGGCGGGCGGCCTCGGCGTCTACGACGCCGTAGGCCAGGTAGAGAAGGCCCGCCCACGGCTCCTCAGCGTTGGCGGCGGTGGTGCTCAGGCGCGGCCAGGTCTCGTCGACCCAGTTGCGGTCAAGAAGGGCCTCGGTGATCGGCGTGTAGGGGAGCATCTGGATGCCGTAGACAAACTCGGTTTGGCCGCCGAAGAAGGTGAGCGCGTCGACTTTGGTCGCCCAGAGCACGCCGACGCAACCGAAGTTGGCGAAGGGAGGGGGGTAGATGTTGTCGGTCGAGTCGACCTGCCAGTAACGTTGGGCGGAGGCGATCTCGACCGCGGCCAACAGTTCGGCAAGGTAGGCCAGGTCGGTCTCGCCGGTCGCCAGCGCGTACAGCTGCACCGCGTAGTAGGCATTGACCGCCTCGGAGGTCGACTCCTGGTTGCGAGCGTCGGCGAATTCGAAGAGGCCCGCCGTCCAGCTGTGGCCGACGAAGAAGTCCATGTGGCGATAGCGCGGAAAGCTCGGGTCAGCGCGGCTGGGATTCATGATGTCACGGATCAGCGCCAAGATGGCTTCGCGGTGGGTGTCCGCCCAAACGCGATCCTCACGGGCCAGCACCGCCGCCGCGTAGATATGGTAGCCGTAGTGGAAATGGTGGTCGTTGTAGTAGCCTTGACCGAAGTCGGCGCCGGGGTCGCCTCGACCGTTCGTGCTGATGATCCCCCCCCAGGTGGCATCGTAGAGCAGCGGGTTGCTATTGGTGCCCTCGAGCCAGGCGGTGCTGAGGGGCCGAAGGCGCTCGACTAAGGTGTCGACCGTCGAATCCTGGCCCAGCGCGCGAGCGATCTGGATCAGGCGGGCGAGCTTCGCGAGCTGTTTGCCGCCGAAGTAGGGGTCGCCGTCGACCACGAGCGGATCGGGGACATAGTTCGAATCCGTGGCCAGGGCCGCCTCGAGCTCGCCTCGCGACGCGGGATCGATCGCCGTCGGCGCTTCCCACTCGATCCCCGAGAGCGGATAGCTCAGCTCCCAGACCGGACCCACCACGGCTCTCATCTCGCCGAAGAGGGTCCCGTAGCGGAGCTGCCCGAAGGAAGCGGCAACCAAACGATCCTGGTGGTGAGGCATGGCCATTATCAAGGGAGGTTGGGCACCGTCGGTCTGCCAGTTGAAGGTGAGCCTCGCGTCGTCGCCGGTGATGTTGGCTGCGAGGCTGACGCCCGTCACGACCACGTTGGCGTACGCGTCGAGCTCCGACGCGTCACCGTTGCCGGGTACGAGCGCGGCGCGGAGTCGGCCGGTGAAGCTCCCCGTGGCGGTGAGCGAGGTCGTGTTCCACTCCAAGGTCACCTCGGCGTCCGCGTAGAGGATCCAGCGCTTCCCATTGTTCAGCAGCAGCTCGAAGCGTCGACCGGCGACCGGCGAGCTGCTCGCTCCGTTGACGCTCAGGATGGCCGGACCGCCCGTCGTGATCCGAGGCCGCAGGCCCGCGTACCGCGCCGTGACGTAGGGCGACCCGTAAATCGGCTGCGCGCGCAAGGTGCCCGCTCCGGCCTGCCACTCCAAGGACACCGAGAACAGCCCGTAGTTCACAATGCGCGAAGCCGTGAAGCTCTCGACCGCGCCCAACCGCAGGCTGACTTCCGCCGAGGTGGTGATGCTGCGCTCGGCCACGGTCAGGCCTGGCCGGCCGATCGCGAGGCCCTGCAGCTGCGCACGCAAGTGATAGGGGAGCATGTTAATCCGCTGCTCGCCGGAGCCGACAAAGACGTTCGACCAGGCGACGTTGGTCGGCAGCGGTGCGCCTCGCCCCCCCCAGCGAGCAGACGGAAGCAGCGGGTGGGTCGTGCTCTCGAAGGGGGGCGGTTGCATCGAGAGGGGGTTGGAATGGCTCGAGTCCCATTCCCAGACGACCGGATCTGAACCGGCGTCTTCGTTCGGGCCGACGTCCGGAACCAGGCCAACGTCATCGGAAAGATCGGCGTCCGGGGGGCTGGCGTCCATGCTGACTTCGAAACCCGCATCCATGGCGACTTCGAAACCCGCATCCACGGCGACTTCGAAGCCCGCATCCATGGCGACTTCGAAGCCCGCATCCATGGCGACTTCGGTGCCCGCATCCATGCTCGAATCCACCCCGGCTTCCGGGACGTCGTCCGTCGGGCCGGGCGAGCTGCAGGCGATCAACGAAAGTGGCGCGCTAAAGACGCCCATGACACAGAGCAGGTAATTCATCGGGCGCATTGCGATCGGCCGCATCATCGCGTGGTCATCGATGCTCGTCCATTCGGCCGGTCTACATTTTGGCCAAGACAACACCGCGTTTTGGGGGCGCGGTCTTTCGAAGAGATGACATCTCGCCCGTAACTTTGCGGCTTCGAGCGCCATCATGAGAGCATGATGCGCACCGCTTTGCTCGCCCTGGTGGCGAGCACCACCCTATTGTCCGCCCCCGCCTGGGGCCGCACCCTTGTCAACGTCGACCACCGCGGTCTCGCCCTCGAGGGCTATGACCCGGTCTCGTTCGTGATGGACGAAAAGGCAGAGCCCGGCCGAATCGAACTCTCCGTCGAGCACGCGGGCGCCGTTTATCGCTTCGCGACGGCCGCTCATCAACAAGCTTTCCAGAAGAACC
Source organism: uncultured Myxococcales bacterium (assembly GCA_964519665.1). Classification (GTDB taxonomy): domain Bacteria; phylum Myxococcota; class Kuafuiibacteriia; order Kuafuiibacteriales; family Kuafuiibacteriaceae; genus JANQQN01. Next base: position 143,195 of record CAZFIV010000002.1, on the reverse strand, counting down.
CGGACCGCTTCCTGCCCCAGTACGGTGGCTTCTGCGCCGTTTCGGCGTCGATGGGTAAACTCGAGCCCGTGGACCTGAGCACCTTCTCGATCGTCGATGGAAAGCTGTACCTGCAGCGCAACGCCAAGGCGGTCGCGATGTGGAAGAAGAACCCCCGCCGCTTCATCGCTGGCGCGAACAAGAACTGGCCGAAGCTGGAAAAGGCATTCGCGACGAGCCTCTCCCATCGTGAGGTCAACGAGCGCCTCGAGCTCACCCTGGCCGGGGCCAAGCGGATGGTCGATGCAGCGGAAGCCTACGCAAAGAAGAACCGAGCGCCCGGCGGCTCGATCGTCATCGTGGACGGCGGCGGACACGTCATCTACGCCGTTCGACTCGATGGTACCTTTCCCGCCTCCGCTCGGGTGGCCACCGAGAAGGCCCGGACGGCCGCGATGTTCCGGATGCCCTCCAAGAACTTGGAAGACGCCATCCTCAATGGGCGATTCTCGCTGAACACGGTCGGTCACAACATGCTCCGGGGCGGCCTTCCCATCACCTACGCCGGCCAGGTGATCGGCGGCGTTGGCGTGAGCGGCGCGGCCAGCGCCGACCAGGACGTCCTGCTCGCAGAGGCGGCCCTGAGCGCCGATTTCCTCGCGACCGAATAGCGTTCATTAAATGAACACAGTGGCGTCCCAGCCGGGACGTGAGATGCCCATCGGGCCCGAGCGCTGACCAGCCCCGACCCCAGCCTCTTCGCGCTCGTCGAACACCTCCCCTGCTTGGAGCAGCTCCTGAGGCGACCATGGGAATCGTCAACGTCGACGCTGCCCATCGAGTGCTCAGCTGCGCCCACGATAGCCACTCAACGCTCAAGTTTGAGGGTATGTTCGGCATGGAAAGCCGTCGGTGAGACCTTCCGTTGTGCGTTCAATGACGGTCACCGTTAACTGAGGTCAGCGGAAACCGGCAGCTCGGCCCCCTCGATGCACAACTACGCAAGAGTTGGACCTCTTGGCCTGGTGACTTTCCGTTGCTGCAATGGTCTAACCGAGACGAGCAAACCATGGGACGAGTATTCATCGGTTACAGTCGCCAGAGCGCGTCCAAAGTCAGCCAATTGGCCCAAGACATCGAAGCGCTCGGTCACCAGGTTTGGTACGACGTTGAGCTCAGCGGCGGTCAGGCTTGGTGGGACCAGATCCTCGCCGCGATCCGGGGCACGGACATCTTCGTGTTCGTCATGCACCCGGCTTCGCTCGAATCGACGGCTTGCCGGCGCGAGTACGAGTACGCGGGCGCCCTCGGCAAGCCCATCCTTCCGGTGTTGGTCGCCGACGGCATTTCCATCAATCTGTTGCCGCCGGTCCTGCAGAAGACCCAGCACATCGACTACCGAGGGCAAGACCGCCAAACCGCATTCGCCCTCGGCCGCGCGCTGGCCGACCTTCCGGTCGCGCCCCCGCTCCCCGATCCGCTTCCCGAGGCCCCGCCGGTTCCGGTTTCGTACCTCGGCAGCCTGTCGGCGAAGATCGAAGCGGCCCGACCACTTACGCTCGACGAACAGAACTCGCTCGTGATCGAGCTTCGACGTGGGCTTCGCAATCCAGCCGACGCGAACGATATCCGGACTCTCTTGCGCAAGCTGAAGGCTCGCGCCGACCTGTACGCTCAGGTCGACCGCGACGTCGACGAGATGCTGCACGGCCCGGAGTTCAACTTTGTCGGCAATGCGGGCCCGAGCCAACCGAACGTGCCCGCGGGTCCCCCGCAGCCGATGCGGGGTCCCCCCGGCATGGCGCAGCCGATGCCATTTCAGGCGGCCGTTATGTCGCAGCCGATGCCGCAAGCGACGCCCGGACCCTTCACGCCTCCGATGCAGCCCGGCCCTTACCCGGGGCCGCAACCGGGCTATCAACAGCAGGCTCGGGAGAAATCCCGCGATATCTGGAACGACTTTGGATGGGCCGTGGTGTGGGCGTTCCCGATTTGGTTCGTGATCCTCATTGGTTTGGGCATGCTCGCGGCGATCACCCACCCCAATGACCCGATGTTCGCGGAGCAGCTGGGTGAGACCGCAGCGCTTCCCACCCTGTTGCTGGCGCTGATCCTCGGTGGGGTGGGCAGCTTCATGGCATGGCTGCCCGGGAGTGGTCCGACCGCCTCGCGCCGCCCCTTCGGACGCCTATTTTTCTTCGGAACTCTGTGGACGCTCGGCTTTTTCCTCGGCATCGCGTTCTTTGCTGGGTTCATGGGCGGGCTTACCGGGCAGAGCGACGCCGATATGGACGCCCTCCTCGCGAGCATCACCGGCCCCGCCTTCATCCTGTCCCTGCTGGTGAGCATCGCCGGAAGCTGGCTGGGTTGGCTGCCCGGCACCCGAGCCAAGGCCTAACCGGCCTTGGGTTCCTGCCGGACCCGGCCGTGGCCACCGCAAATACCCCACGCACGACGATGTGGTCGGTGCGGTAGGTCACCTTTCCCTTTACTCCATCGAGCGCCCGTCGCTAGGTTCGCGCATTCCAGGACCGTGCCGGTCGCGGCTCGGTAGAGCGCTTTATGAGCAAAGAAGTACCCGACTCTCCCAAAGTGTTCGGCCACCCGGCCGGTCTTTACACCCTGTTCTTCGCCGAAATGTGGGAGCGATTCTCCTACTACGGGATGCGCGCCCTGCTCGTTTTCTACATGATCAGGGGCTTTCTAGAGTACGACGACGAACAGGCGTATACGGTCTACGGCGCCTACACTTCGCTGGTCTACATGACCCCGTTTCTGGGGGGGCTGCTGGCGGACCGGTTATTGGGACAGCGCGTCGCGGTGGTGATCGGGGGCGTCCTGATGGCGGCCGGTCACTTGCTCATGACCTTCCAAAATGACTGGGCCTTCTATTTCGCGCTGGCCCTGATCATCATCGGCAACGGTTTCTTCAAACCGAACATATCGACGATGGTCGGCTCCCTCTACAAGGTGAAAGCACCCGAGCGCGAAGACGGGTTCAACATCTTCTACATGGGCATCAACCTGGGCGCCGCCGTCAGTCCTCTTCTGTGCGGGTACGTCGGTGAGACGTACGGCGAGCACTACGGTTTCGGTTTGGCGACCATCGGCATGTTGGTCGGCTTGGCGGTCTTCGTCATGCCGACTCGAGTCACGCAGCTGTTGATCGGCGGCGCGGCCATCGCGTCGGCGCTCGGCCTCATCGTCTTCCGCCCCGACAACGTCTGGGCCATCGCCGTCAACATCGTGGTCGCGGCGGCGGTCGCCATCGCCGGCGGTATGGCCGTCTATGCCCTCAGCCGCGGTGGCTTGCCCGATTGGGCCGGCACGCGCCCCGCCAAAGGGAGCGTAGCCAAGGATGCGATGGTCTACGGCGGCATCGTGCTCGCCATTCCCGTCTTTGCGCTATTGGTCTCTGGGTTCTCTCCCCTTCGGGAAGACAAGAAGCCGTACCAGCTCATCTCGAACGACTGGATCTCCAGCTTCGTTCATGGCGTTCCAATGGATTCCGATGAACCCGAATCGCCCCAATCGCCTGAATCGACGGACGAGACCCACAAGCACACAAAAACCACAACCAAAACCACCAAACAAAAAACTAAC
>CAZFIV010000002.1:0-139603 GCA_964519665.1 uncultured Myxococcales bacterium | reverse complement strand
CGCTCCCCCACTAGACCGAGGACCCCCTATCGACCCACGCGCCACCCGCGCCATACGCGCCCGAATCGCCCCAATCGCCCGAATCGCCCGAATCGCCCCAATCGCCTGAATCGACGGACGGGGCCGGCGAGATGACCGATGGGTCGACGGTGGCCACCGTACCTCAAGCGAACGGCGCTACCGGGGCCGCCGCTCTTGCGCCATCGGGTGGGTCGACGATCGCTGACGCGGGCGGCCATTCGAAAGCTGAGAAGAAAGAGGTGAGCGCGCTGATGCAGGTCGTCCAGGTGTTCCTGAAGGAGATCAGTAAGCCCGCGGGTCTGGTGCTGACCCTCATCGGCCTCATCTCGTTCGGCTATCTGCTTCTTCAGACTCTGCAGCTCGAGACCATCGCCCGAGAGCGCATGTTTGCCGCGTTCGCGCTCATCTTCTTTCAGATGCTGTTCTTTGCCTTCTTCGAGCAGGCCGGTAGCAGCACCAACAACTTCACCGACCGCAACGTCGACCGGGTCGACCAGGTCAAGGTGGTCACCGCCGACATGGTCGGCGAGACCATCAAGATCCAACCCACCCAAGAGCAGCTGGGCTATCCGAACGGTATCACCGGTGACGGATCGATGTTCACGCTGACCCACCTCACCGAGCTTCGAAAGAAGTATGAGCAGGGCGAGGGCCCCGCGAACGAAGAGGAATTGTCGCCGCCCCAAGACCGAGAAAACAACTCGGCCTTCGAGGTGGACTGGAAGCTCACCGAGGCGCACGTGGGCATGGGTCTCGCGAATCGAAACGACGAGCTGCCGGCCAGTATCTTCCAATCGGTCAATCCCATCTACATCCTGTTGTTTGCGATCCCGTTTAACATGCTGTGGGCATTCTTCCGGGCTCGACGCATAGACCCCAGCGCCGCGGTCAAGTTCGCTTTCGGACTCATGCAGCTCGGCCTCGGGTTCGGCGCGTATTGGATGGGCGCCCAGCTGCACGATGAGCGGGGCATGGTCGCGGTCGGGTGGCTCCTGCTCGGCTACCTGCTCCACACCACGGGTGAGCTGTGTCTGAGCCCCGTCGGGCTGTCGACCATGACTCGCCTCGCTCCCCGCACTTTGGTCAGTACCCTGATGGGCGCCTGGTTCCTGGCCACCGCGTTCAGTCAGTACTTGGCCGCGATCATCAGCCAGTTCACCGGAGTCAGCCACGGGGGCGGGGGCGACGAAGCCTTGATTCCGGTGCCGGTCGAAACGGTCAACGTGTACGGCGATGTCTTCGGCAATATTGCCATCGCGGCGCTCATTTCGGGCGTGATCTGCCTGCTCGTGTCCCCGATTCTCACCCGGTGGATGCACATCGAAGACCCGACGGCCAAGACGTAGTCCTGACCGCCCCCGCCGCGCCGAGTCCGCCGACTGCGCTCTGACCTTTCGCTGATCGCTCCCCGCCGCTCGGCGGCTCCTCCTCATCTACCGGTCCCGGGGGAGATCGCCGCCCCTCGGTCGGTCATTCCCATCGTTCCGGTTGACAGCCGGCAGGGATCACCGGCTCAACAATCGGCGATGAAGAGCATCAGTGGTGGATGGATGGTGCTGGTCCTGGCCTGGTTCGGGGTCAGCCCGGCCTTCGCAGCGCCGGGCAACCTCCAGATTCTGGTAGCGTCGAAGAAGACGCCGGCCGGCCAATATGCGGCGGCGCAGGCGAAAGGTAACCTGCGATACGCCCCGCGCCTGTTCAGGGCCCTCGATATGGCCGCCGAGCACCTGTCGTCGTGTGGGCAATGCACCGTGACGATCAAGATTGCGGGACAGACCGAACGCGGCAAAGGTCGGGTCGGACAGTGGGTCGTTCCTGAGATGCAAGCCCCCCAGGGCCGACTGATCATCGCCGGCGGCTACGACCAGAAGTTCGAGACGCGCCGCCCCTTCGAACACCCTACGATGCTACAGGTCTCCGAAAGACGGACCGGTCCGGTGCTCTCGTTTGCGGGTCGCCGCACCGAGATCGGAGAGGTCATCATCTCGGGCTTGATCATGGACGTCGCGCCCGGCAACCGCTACGACCGCCGCTCGGGCGCCCTCACCAGGAGCGCGTCGTCAACGCGCCCGATTCTTGGTTTCGGGAATCTCAAGACCCAACGGCTCCTGATCGCGGACAACGTCTTCGCCAACGGTGCCGGCGGGGTCGCCGCACCCACCATTCAAGCAGCCTCGCCCACGGCCAGCGTCATCGTCCAGAACAACCTCTTCTTGAGCAACGTGCTGTGCTGGAGGGTCGTCGCCGGGTCGGGGCGTCACTCGGTCGATAAGTACATCGTCCAGTTCAACTCCTTCGTTGGCAACCATCCTTACAATCCCGACCGCAACACATCGAATCCCGGCACCCTCGAGATCGGTAACAAGCGAACCGCTCAGCTGATCTCCATCCGTCGCAACGTCTTCATGGATAACGCCGGAGGCGCCATCTTCCCTCAGTGGGACGACACCCGGGGTCCCAAGATGGAGATCGTCGAGAATCTATTCTTTCGCAATGGCTCGGTCTTCCAAGTGGACGATCCCGCGGCGGCCGCCGTCGTCGGCAAGTTCAACGGCAGCGGCGTTCACGGCACGTACACGGCCGACGAAGTCGAGGAAGAGTTCTCGTGGACTGCCGCCCGCAATATGACTTTCGACCCCAAGATCGCGTTTACCGACGTGCCTCTGGAAGCGGGCGACGACCGGGGGCCGAAACGAACGGCGGGCCGAGCGGGTTCGAAGGCCGCACCGTCGGGACGAGCCTTCGGGCGCCGAATGGTCGTCAAGCCTGGTCGCCTGCCATTCGCGGCCACCGAAGCCGGTCAGAAGCTCGGCGCTTCTCCCCAACGAATTCTGACCTTCTGAGCCCATCAACCGAGCCCATCAACCGTCACTCTGTCGAAGCGCCGGCGGCGGCGGTCGCTTCGACAGCTCCTTCCGTCAGCCGCTTGATGTGAAGCAGCACCCGCTCGTGGATGGCGTGAATGAGCGCATCGGACCAGATCGCCCAGTACAGCGAAGGATAGATGTCGATGGCGTACCAGGTGCTGCCTTCGAGCCGAGTTCGGCCGTCGCCCAGGGAAACCAAGCGAAACTCCCCTTTTCGAGAGCGAAGGAAGCCGTCGAGGTGAGGCGGGTGTAGGCTCCGGTATGGGCTGAGCTCGTGCATCGGCGCCGGTTGCGCGCTCACGTCGAAGCTGAGTCGGCCATGATCCGTATCGGAGGTGGGCGGGGCCCATCGAGTGATCGGTTCGACGAAGGCGCCTGTCGAAAACTCGCAGTACCGCACCGCCCCGACTCCGCGCCCCTTGATCCGGGCCCGGAGGGGATAGGCAATACCGGCCCGAAAGATGAGTTCGTGAGGCGGTTCGAGGTCGGCGAAGCCGACCACGTTCGGCCAGACCTCGATCGGTGGGGCGTCAACGATGATCGAGGTTCGAACTTCGCGCAACGACTCTTGCACTGCCCCTCGTTCGCCGCTTCCGTACATCGTCTCCAGCGTGGCGCTGATCGGAAGCAGCGCGACGAGGGGCAAGATGGCCAGCTGCCGGGCGTCCGGGGGCGAACCGGCCGTGCCCGAGGCGAGCGACCGAGCCACCAGCGCCGCTACGCCGGCCATGATCAACGCGAGCGGGGCCGCCATCGCCAAGCAGATGATGCCCTCGAAGGCCAACAGGAGGATCGTGCCGCCGGCGATCACGATGCTGAGACCGGCGACGCCCAGCGTCGCCACGGCGGACTGCCGGCCTCGTCGGTTGAACAGCCAGCTCGAGACCGCGCCGATCACGGCCGGGGTGGCGGCGAACAGCGTGTTGCCATAATCGCGAAGCGCGTACACGCTGAACAGAACCATCGCCGTGCTGAGCCCCACCGCAAGCGCGGTACCGGTCAGCGCCGATTTGAGGACGCTCTCGCCGATTCGCTGGTTTTTCGTCGGCGTCAGTCTAGGTTGCGAAGGCAGGATCGACAGCGCGAGCATCATCAGGTAGTTGAGGCCCGGAAACACGAACAACAAGCCGATTCCCGCGGGCAATCCGGCGTCCTGGGCTCGACGGATGCTCATCGACAACCCGACCCACAAAAACGGAAGGGAGGTCAGCGCCAAGACGAGCAGAAGCCAGCTGTCGCCGGACGGCACGACCTCGGTGCGGGTGATGAGCAGCGGGCTCACGAACTCGAGCGGCGTCCATAGCACCCCGGCTACGGCGTAAATGAGGCCCGCTTCGAAGGCATACTTCAGGGCCATCAAGACCATGCCGGTCGTCAGGTAGGTCGACCGGTTCACGGAGGCCGACAGGCCGAACACCAGCGGTCCCCATCCGGGTGAAGACGAGGAAAGGGCCCCCGAAGACTGGGTCGGGTCGGTTGTCGAATCACTCACGCGGCAATTATCCAACACTTCGGCGACGAAGAAAGTCGGCGGACGCCGCAGATTCATTCGGCGTAGACCTTCGACGACCCGCGTCGCACGGTACGGGTCCATGCGCGTTCCGCTTGAATGGCCCGTTTCCCCTAAGAACTGGCCCTTCTTCTACGGGTGGATGATCGCGGTCGGGTCGACCGTGGGCGTCATCGCCAGCATTCCGGGGCAAACCATGGGCGTCAGCGTGTTTACGGATTCCCTGATAGAGGCGACCGGCCTATCGAGGCTCGCGGTCAGTCAGGCCTACCTGGTCGGCACCCTGCTGTCGGGTTTCAGTCTCCCCTTCGCCGGCGCCTGGCTCGACCGTCGCGGCGCGCGCCTCGCGGGCTGGGTGGCGTGCCTCGGTCTCGGCGTGGTCCTCGCGTACCTGAGCCAGGTCGACCGCCTGATCCGCCTCTTCGGCGCCGATCCGCATCCCCTGCTCGGAGCGGCGCTCTTGACGCTGGGTTTTTTTGGACTTCGGTTCACCGGGCAAGGCCTATTGACGATGACCAGCCGCACCATGCTCGGACGCTGGTTCGAAGCCCGCCGGGGTATGGTCGCCGGCCTGAGTGGGATCATCATCGGTTTTGCCTTCGGGGCCACCCCCTGGCTGTTCGACGCCTGGATTCGAACCGCGTCGTGGCGGGGTGCGTGGCTTCAGATGGCAGTGGTGATCGCAGGGCTCGTCGGAACCTTCGTTGCCATCTTCTATCGTAACGATCCCGAGTCCTGCGGCCTCCGCATGGACGGCGTACCGGCGCCCGCCCCCGAGCACCTCACCGACGAGCCGGCCCCCGGCGAGCGCCGACCCCCGACCCGTACCTGGCCGATCGAATCGACACGCCGAGAATTCACTCGCCGCGAGGCGGTCGTCACCTCCGCGTTCTGGGCGGTGACCGCCTGTCTGGCCATGCATGCGCTCCTGATCACCGGCATCACCTTTCACATCGTCGACATCGCTGCGGTGGTCGGCGTTTCCCGGACCGATGCCGTGCAGATCTTCTTGCCGATGGCCGTGGTGAGCGTCTTGACGGCGGTGGTCGGCGGCACCCTCGGAGATCGACTCCCTGTGCGGTTCTTATTGGTGACGATGATGCTCGGCCTCGGCCTCGGAAGCTACGGCGCCGCCAATATCGCCGAACGCGCCGAGCTGACCATCCTGGGCCTCGGCATCTCGAGTGGCCTGTTTTCGCCAGTGTCCACGATCGCCTATCCCCGCTTCTTCGGTCGGCGGCATCTCGGGGCGATCGTGGGGGTAGAAATGATGACTCTGGTGGTCACGAGCGCGCTGGGCCCGGCGATGCTCGCCACCTCGCGAGCGCTTTGGGGGGACTACCAGGCGGCGCTGGCGGGGGCGCTGGCATTGCCCGCCGCCTCCATCGTCCTGTCGCTGGCGTTCAGGGCCCCAGCGGGGCCCCTGGACGCAACGGGTTCTTCGGACGGATCGTCGGCTTTTGCGACGCCCGGTCGTCGATAGCTCATGGTTGACAAAGCACCCTTGTTCGCCGCCCTTCTCGCCCGGCTCAATCAAGAGCTCCGAGCCGTGCAAGCGAGCGCCCAATCGGCGCTCGAGGGCGCCACCCACGAGGAGGCCAAGCCTGAAAACGAGTACGACACCCGCGCCCTCGAGCAGTCGTACCTCGCGGGCGCCCAGGCCGCCCGGGCCGAGGCGCTCGCGCAAGCGGTGACGACGCTGGAGCTGTTTCGGCCGCCCCGGCTGTCGGCCGATGACCCGGTCCGGGTGGGCGCGGCCGTGGTGGTCCACGACGGCGAACACACGAAGCGGTACCTCCTGTGCGACGTCGGCGGCGGCACCCGGATCGATGTCGACGGCTACCGATGGTGGGTCTTGACGCCGAGCTCACCCCTGGGGCGCGCCGTTATCGGTCATCGCGTCGGTGACCTGATCGAACACCGAGGGCGGGGAAAGGTCGTCCATCTCGAGGTTCTCGAGGTGTACTGAGCGCCCGGTCGCGTCAGCCGACCGCGATGGCGTCGATCTCCACTCGGGCATTCTTCGGAAGCGTCTTGACCGCGACCGCGGCCCGCGCCGGGGCATCGCCCGTGAAATATTCGGCGTAGATGGTGTTGACGGTGGCGTAGTCGTCGAAGTCGGCCAGATATACGGTGGTCTTGACCACGTGCCCGAGCGTGAGGCCCGCCGCTTCCACCACCGCCTTGAGGTTGTCGAGCACCCGTCGGGTCTCAGCTTCGATGCTCCCGTCGACCATCTGCTGAGTCGCCGGATCGAGGGCCACTTGCCCCGAGCAGAACAACAGGTTGCCCACCCTCACGGCCTGACTGTACGGACCGATCGCGGCCGGTGCGTGGTCGGTGCAGATCACTTCCTTCATGGGCTCGAGGCTCGACGGGACGGCCACCGAATGCAAGCGTCGACGCTCCGCGCCGTCAGCCGACCGCGCCGGTGGCGGTCCTGGCCGCTGCCGCCCGCGCCTCGCGAGCCGACTGGGCGACCCGCAGCAGCCGACGATCGCGGGCCCACCGCTCGCCCTCTTCTCCCGGCAACTCGGTGCGCTCGACGATCGGCCTCAGGAGCGCGTCGACCCCGGCCAGGGCCCGGTGAACGACCGGCGAATCGGCGGGCGCGGCCGCGAGCGCGTGAAGCGCGAACACCAATCCGGCGACGGCCTCGACGTCCTGCGCCGAACCTCCGTGGCGGTGTAGAGTCCGCGCCAGGTAGGCCGCGATGGCCATCGTGACGTGAAGGTCTTCGACCGTTCGAAACGGCTTGATCCGGGCGCCCCAGCCGTCTTCGACCACCGAGTCCACTTTGGCGCCCGAGAACCGAACCCGCCCGTGTTGGAGCTCCGGCACGAACGGCGGAGGCGCAAGCGCTTCGATGGCTGCACCTTCGGTGGGAAGGGTGACTGTACCCACGACCAGCTCTCGCTGCCCCTTCGTCTCGCCGGCAACCGCCAGCACATGCAAGGTCTTGGCGGTCGGGCCTCCGGTGACGAAGTTCTTGACCCCGTGCAGCGCGCCGTCCGCATACCGACAAGCGATATTCCGTGGATGGGGCGGCCCCTCTTCCGTCACGCACATCGCGGGCCACGGGCTCGGTCCCATGACCGCATCGCATGCCGCGTGGTAACCGGCCAGGAAAGCGTACGCGAGCCGGTCGGCCATCACACCGCCCGCAACGGCCCGATCGGCGGGGGGGCCCGGGCTAGCCGCGGCAACGAACGACTCGGCGTTCGGCCACGAAGTCGGGGCCTGTTTGGTCAGGAGCACAGACCAATCCATCGTCAGCGCGTCTCCTCGGAAGAGTTGGTACCCATCCTGGTCGCAGCGAGATCGCTCGCAATTCGACTTTCGCGTCGGTCAGCGAATGTAGTAGCCCGAAACGCGCCAAGTACCGTCTTTATCCTTCATAGGGGTGACCGTTTCGACAGCCGAGGCCTTGTTGGCGAAGGTGGCGCTGAACTGGATGACGACGTACTCGCCGTCAGGGGCCCCGCCGAGCTGTCTCGTGTAGCTGGCCGACTTGACCTCGCGTGACTTGAGCGCGCCGAGAGGCGCCCGGAGCGAGCTCATCCTGCTGCGCCACTGCGCTTGAGGCATCGCTTCGCGAAACAGCGACGCCGCTTGAGTCCACGACTCGTCGTAGGCGCCGTCATCGACGAGCTTGAGCCAGGCTTCGGCGGCTTGGGTCGCCTCCGATACGGTGCCGGGCGGCGCCTTGGGCGAGGTGCACCCCGCCCCTACCCCACATCCAAAGACCACGAGGACCGTGGCCCACCATCTCGATGCTCGATACATACCGCACCGTATCACGATTCCCGGCGGCTGGCGCCGCCCGCCGGGGTGCGCGGTGCGTTCTTCACCCGGCGGCGCGGTCCAATATTAGCGCAAAAAAAGGGCGGGGGATGAGCATCAAAGTCGGGGTCGTGGTACGGCCCAGGTATGACGGATCTGACCCGCGTGCCCTGGCGCGAGTTCCCCGCTGACGCTCCGCCCAACGCCCAGGTGACTCAAAACTTCCGGCTATGGGAGCTGACCAAGTCCGGTATCGCCGACCGCCAAGGGATCGACAACTCGTTCCCCGATGTGGATGCCCTCCGGGCGGCGGTGTACCTGTGCCGTACGGTCATGCAGCCGGTCCGCGACGCGTTCGGCGGGTACTCGCCTAACAGCGTTTTCCGAAGCCAAGAGCTGGAGCGCGCCCTCAAGCGGAAGCCGCCCACCTGGGTAAGCACGAGCCAGCACACCAAGGGAGAGGCGGTCGACCTCGAGATCGTGGGCCGGCCCAACCGCATGCTCGCCGAGTGGGTGAAGGACAACCTGGCTTTCGACCAGCTGATCCTGGAGTGTTACAACCCCGACAAAGGCGTGAACTCGGGCTGGGTTCACGTTTCGGTCAAGGCTCCCGGTCGCGGCGAGAATCGCAATCAGGTCCTCAGCTACGTCATGTCGAAAAAGAAAGGGCATTTCGTCTACGTGCCCGGCCTTCGCGAAAGCGATTGAGTTTCCGCCCCTTTGTCCCCTGGCTCAGCGACGACGGTCTCCGGGCCGGCCCGACGCTCCTTCTTCGGGCGACTGGGTCGCGGCGCGCGGTGGTGGCCGGTCTTGCCGATGGTGACCCTCTTCTGGTTTGCCGGCTTTCACGGGCTCGACTTCGGGCACCACTGGGACGAGCCGTGGTTCTTTCTGCCGCTCAAGCGCTTCGCCAGCCAGGGCCACCTGCTCCCGGGGGCCTACAACTACCCGTCCGTCAGCTACTACCTCAGCTACGCCGCCGGTCTACCCGAGCTCCTGGCCGCATGGTGGGAGGGCAAGCAAGGCCCGGCGGTCTTCCAGAGCCTCCGCCCGCACCTCGATACGTTCGCGTTCAAGCTTCGGACCCGAGCGCTGTTTCTGACGGTGACCGCGACCACCGTCGTCTGGGTATTTGCGGCGTTGCGGGTCGCCCTTCGACCGACCGGCCTTCGGTCGTCGGTGGCCGCGGTGGCCGGAACTCTGCTCGTGGTCGGCTCGTACGAGGTATCCTACCATGCTCGCTGGATAGCTCCGGACGGGCCCCTGCTGGCCGCGTCCGCCCTGACTACTTGGTGCCTAGCGGCCGACGCGCGAGCGACCGACGTTGACGCGGCCGCCCGGTGGCGAGTGGGGGCCACGATCGGCGCCGGGCTAGCGACGGGCACCAAGTACACCGCGGGCCTGTTGATCCTGTCGGTACTGATCATGGCCATCCGGGCTGCGCGGCTTCGTCTGGCCAGCGGGGCCTCGCGCGAAGTGAATTCACGCCCCTCCTATCGATTCGCCTTGTTGGGATGGAGCCTGGCCTGGCCGGTGGTGATGTTCGGGACCATCTACCTGATGACCACGCCCGGCACCCTGTTCGACGCCGAGCTCTTTTTGACCCATATCCGCGTCCAGATGAAGACGTACGGTGGGGGCTTCGGGGCATATACCGTTTCGCCCGGCCCCGACCATCTGAGTCGCATGCTCCTCTACCTGGGCGGTTCGCTGTGGTCCCGATGGCCGGTCGTCGGCGCCGGGCTCAGCGCTATCACCGCGTTCGGCGCTATCCGCATGCTCCGGCGTCAACCCTGGATGGGCGCCGCGCTGCTCCTGTTCCCTCTGTTGTTCGTGGCGTACTTCTCGATTCAGCGAACCATGATCGTTCGCAACTTGCTGGTCGTCGTACCCCCTTTGGCGGTCGCGTTCGGGTTCGGGGTCGAGGCCCTCTGGCCGACCGCCGAGCGCCCGAAGAGCCAACTGGGCCACCCGAGCCCAAGGGGGCCCGCCGCGGTATGGGTCTGGCGGGCGCGCCGGGCGGCGATGGTCGCCGTGGGCATCGCGCTGACCGCCAATCTATGGTTCGTGCTGTGGGCCGCCGACACCGTCGCTCACCGCAAAGACCGCGCTCGTTTCACCCGCACGGCGATCTCGTACATTCATCGCCAGCCGGCCGGCACGGTGTTCGTTTCCCCTGGAGTGCGCCAGCGGGTCGAGGCCCTGGGCGAACGGCTCACGGTGTCGACGGCATCGGTCGCGATGCAGGCCGACTTGCTCGTCCTGGAAACCGACGAAGGCTTCCGGGCCCGCGGCGATTGGCCCGCCAATGTTTGGAACTTGACGGAAGCCTGGTTTGGGCCCTGGGAGGTCCACTTCTGGCGCTATCCCACGTGGGACGGCGACCCGCGCATTCTCGTCGTCACCCGGGCGCGGGCGGAACACATTGGCCTTCGACTCCTTCAAGCGCCCAGTTCAGACCGCCTTCGCTAGGAGCGCGACCTCTTTGGCCCCACTGGTCTGCCGTAGCGAATCCGCGCGTCACTCATACCGAGAGTCTAAGGCGTGCGTTGCGATCGGTTGACGCCCGTGGTTGCTCGGACGTGATGGAGCGCTTCGAGCCGGTCGATCGGAACCGCGGCTTGTGGGTCGTCGGGGCCGCGATTCTGCACCAGGGGACGTGCCTGGCCACGCGCCGCGGACCGCAGGACCGACTCGCCGGAAAGTGGGAGTTTCCCGGTGGAAAGCTCGAGCCCGGAGAGACCGCGGTGGCCGCCCTCCAGCGTGAAATCAAGGAAGAGCTCGACCTCGACATCGCGGTTGGCGAGTGGCTCGCCCGCGGTCGGACGCCACTCGACGGGGATCGCGAGATTTATCTCGACGTCTTTGTGTGTCGCTGGCTCGACGGCACCCTCACTCTGCGAGATCACGACGACTTCAAGTGGTGCGGACCCGACGCGCTCGCTCGGCTCGACTGGGCGGCGGCGGACGTTCCGATCTGGCCGGTCGTCGCCGAGCGCCTGCGCAACCGGTCATAGCGGAGGCGACGGCGGCAACGGTGAGAAGACCCGAAGCCGAGCCCGCTGCGAAGGCGAACACACCACCGCAAGCTCGCTTTTCCGATCGCCGTCGCTATCGAGGGCCACAAGATCCGACAACGGTGAGCAGTCACCGCCGAATCCGCCCGCGCACTCATTGAGAATGACGCCGTTGGTCACTTCGCCGAACCCCCCGTTGCTCCCTCCGAGCCAAACGTGCACGTCCTGGCTGCCCCGGTAGAGGACCGCGATGTCTAGGTTGCGATCGGCATTGTAGTCGGCGACCTGAGCGCGCTGAGGGTCTTGCGGCGGAGTGCGCAAGGTTCGCGGCACCAGCGTTCGGCTCAAGCCGGACGGGATCCGGGTGCTGGCCGTGAGGTCTTGGTCGCTACCCGTGAGCACCCGTACCGTGCCTTCGTCGGTCGGGTCGCCCCCGGCCACCGCTTGGGCGGACACGGTGACCAGGTCGTCGTACTGAATGCAGGTGAAGTCTTCCAGCGGACAACGGAGCGTGGCGGCCTGGATGTCGCGCACGGCCGCGCTGTCTTGACTGATCGGGCTGGGCTGACCGCACTGCAACGTGACTGGCAACCCCAGCGGCTGCCGGCTGGCTGACTTTACGAATAGACCGACGTTCCCCAGGACGAGGTCGGTTTCTTGCGGGTCGGGCACCGGTCCTCCGATGTTCATGAGGGCGAACGCGTTGGCCGTCACGTTGAATTTGCCGCAGGTGCAGTTATCGGCGTACAGGGTACCGGTCAACCGCTGACCCGAGAGGAAGAAATGGACGTTGACGTCGGCGTTGTTGCCGATCGCCAAGTCGGCGTAGCCGTCCTGATCGAGGTCGCGCGCGATCAAGTTCACGCGCGTCTGAAACTCGATGATCTGTTCGCATTCGCAGTACACCGGTGCGGGAAGCTGACACTGGCCCTCGACCTCGCCGATATCTTGACACACGTCGTTAAAGCAGACCTCGCCATCCTGACATTGGGATAGCTGCGTGCAACTCTGCAGCGATCCGCACAGCCACTCCTGGCAGGGGGCATCGAGGATTCCGGTGTCGCCATCGTGGGGCACCAGTCGCCGGTTGGCGAAATCCCACTCATACACCCGAACCCGCAACGCCCGGTCCGCGCTTCGTGCCGTCGCGACGGCGAGGGTCGGACGACCGGCCGTGCGTCCCGGAGCCTCCAGCTCGTAGAGGTAGCCCAAAACGTCGTGCCCCTTCTCGTTGGCATAGATGAACGAAGTGATCGGGTTACCGGTCTGAACGTCGATGATATCGAGTCGGGCCTCATCGCCCCCATCGTCGGACAGGACCGCCAATTTGTCACACGCGTCGGGGTCGCCGCCCTCGCACGCCTCAGGGTCACCCGGCAGACGGGCGATGGCTCGAGGCTGCCGAAGGTCGGCCAAAGCAATCTCGCGCGGGCACTCGAATCCACCGATGCTGTCGACGCAGTCGATATCGAAGGTGGCGCGTTCACCGGTTCGTCCGACGATGTGGGCTTCGACCCGGATGGGCTGCGAACAGTCGCCGACATCGATGCGCGCTTGGGCCGCACCCCGCGAATCGAACTCCGTGAGCACGATTTCAGTTTCGTCGGGGCTCCGCTCGTTGCCCCGGTACACGTCGAACTGGACGGGAACGTTGCCGCGTTGCCTGAGCTCGGAGCACGGCTGCTCGCAGTCGAAACACGTTCCGGGCGCCGAAAACGCCCCGCATTGATTGACGGACAAGCAGACCTCGGGCCCCGGGGACAACGTCTCGTTCTTTGGCGCGGTCAGCTGAGCCGTCCCGTCGCAGAGCTCGAGGCGAAACGCTTCGGAGGCGACCGGGGTAAGCGCCACCTCTTGCTCGGTGACCGCGCCCGAGCCCTCGATGGGTTGACAATCCCGCTTGACCTGCTGATCGAGGGCGGCGTTCGGGTGCGACCCGTCTCGAGTGCGAAGGCAGAAGCAACCCGACAGAAGCGTAGCTGGGGTCTGCCCCCCGCCGCGCGATTCTGGCGCCCGAGCGTCGCCGCGGGCTTCAACGAACACCATGACCGCGCCCCACGGATTGAGAACCTCGTTGAAACCGTTCGAATCCAAATCGACGAGCCAGTCGCCGTCGAGCGGAAATGTCTGCGTCGTTCGCTCCGCCACGACTCCGGCGAGATTGTCCGGTTCCTGCGAAATAAAATCGGGGTCGACGATGCGCTGAGGTGGAAACACGCCGACCTCGTCGCACGATACGAAGCGCGGAATCTGATCGAAGGTATCCGGCTGACCGATGATCGGCTCGAAGGCAGTGAAAGCAACCGACTGGGTCCGCGCGCGCGCCTCTGACGACGCAAACTTCAAAGTGATGTCGGCGTCCGCCGACGTGCACGCCGACAGCCCGCTCACGGCGAGGGCGGCGCTGCAGACCGATGACAGGCACCGCCAATGGAACGACAGACGGGGCAGTAAGAACGGCAAGCCATACCGGGTCCGCATGACGAAATGCTGGCTGAATCGGGCCCGAATTTGAAGCGCTCTCAGGCGGCCTCGACCAGGAACTCGTTATTCTGCTCGACCCTACGCTGCCGCCAAATCGCTCGGGAACGCGCGACGGTTCGCTGATGCTGGTCGGGGTTTTGGATCCGCCTAACCTTGCGGGCCTCGCTGCGGCTCTCCAGGTAGCCGCTGCCCGCCGCGTGACAGAGAAACGCGCCTCTCAACCGAGCCTCGAGCTTCCGGACTCGCGCTCGGTTCCACCCCATACGGCGGGCCGTGTTTTCTTGCGAGCACTGGCCGAGGAAGCGCAACTCGAAGAACCGTTGCTCGTCCTCGGGGAGGCACTCCATGAAGCTCATGAGCAACCCGTAGATCTCGAGATTCTCGACCCGCTCGTGGCAGCTGAGTTCCTGGTCCTCGTACAATGAGGCCCGCTGGGTCATGACCCAGCTCTCGAGCGCGCTGAGATCGTCACTCGGGGCGTCCCGCATCAGCGCTTCGCCTACCGGGATCTGGCGGCGGCGGGTGGCGAGGTCGGTGATCACGGCGTTGCGGGCAATGGTGAACAGGTAGTTCTTGTACGGCCTAACCCCGTCGTAGGCTTCACGGGCTCGAGCCCCGAACGCTCTCCGAAACGTCTCTTGCAGGATATCCTCGAGGTCGTGGGCGTCCGCGACGCCTCCGAAGAACAGCTGCCGACCCTCGCTCTTGAAAGAAAACCCTCGCAGGATGAAGTTCCGAAGCGGTCGTTCGAATGCCCGATAGACGTCCGCGAGCGCCTGGGGATTCCCCGCCCGAAAGGCATCTAGGAATTCAGAGTTCTGTTGAAATGGGTCCACCTGCGCTCACCGTTCCGTCCCGTTCGGGACTCGAAACAGCGTTTTACAAGCGATGTGCCAGTTGCCTCACCCGACCCGCGTATCCCGGAAAACCGCGAAAATCCAAAGGTTAACGCTGGAAACAAGCCTCCGCCCCATCCGACGAGGGAGCCCAGGTGCGCCGAACCGCGACACGAATGTCACAGCGCTCAAAAAGACTGATCGCCGAGCGATCCCCTCCGGAACATCAACAGCAGACCGGTATTGGCCATCGCCGCAAGGAAGGGTCCCCGATGGATGGGCGGCTGGGACACGCCGGAGGCGAGCTGGATGACTTGAACGGGCCGCCCTGTCGAGGCTTTCAGAATGCTGATGGGGCCTTCGTCGCATCCCGTCATGACCAGCCCATTGCCGAGGAAGACGGGAGGGGTCGGCGCCCCGCGCTCGAGCCGATACCGCCACCGGACCTTTCCGTTGGCCGCGTAAATCCCTAACACCTGGCCATCGCCGTACGACCCCACGACGATGCCGCCGTCGGTGTCGACCAAACCGTTCAGCCGAACCAGCGCCTCGTTCTTCAAGAGGACCTCACCGGTGTCCGGATTGATGCGAGCGAACCCGCCGTTGTACGAAGCGACGATCAGCGCCCTGCCGTTCTCGACCAGCAGCGGGGCCGCGTCGATATCCGCGAAGAATTCCCCTCGCTTGCCCAGCTGCACCAACCACTGGTTCGCGCCGTCGAACACGGAGACCGCCATGAGCGCCCCGTCCGAGAAGCCGAGGTAAACCGACCCCCGGCGGGCGTCGACGGTGGCGGGCGCCTGCCCCCGGACGGTAATGCCGGACGGGGTTTGTCGCTGCACTCTCCACTTCTGCTCCCCCGTTTCGACGTCGACGGCGACGAACGCGTTCGGCCGGACGGGCAGGATCGCAATATTGTTGTACACGGTGATCTGCCCGCCGATCCGACCATTGACCCCGAGCTTCCACTTGGTCTCGCCGGTCGACCGCGCGAGCGCGACGACATCCGAGTCGGACCCCAAGATCAGCTGGCCCTGGACTTCGACTATACTGGCCCCGATCGTGCCCATATCGGAACGTTGCCAGAGCACCTCGCCGTCCGAGGTGCTCAGCGCTTGCACCATTCCGCCGCGACTCCCGACGTAGAGGCGGGCTTGGTCGTCGGAGATGAAGGGGCGCGTCCACTCTTCTTCTGCGATCTTCAGCAGCTCGAACCGGCCGAGGTCGCTCTTGAATCGAGGCGTGTAGATCTTTCGAAGCTTGGATTCGGGGGTGCTCACCCAACCCCGGTCGCCGGTGGCCGGAACCTGCGATGGCGTTAAGCCCGCCAGGTGCGAGGTGATCAGCAGGATGGCAAACACAGTCTTCTACTCGAGCACCAGCAGACGCTCTTCCGCAAACATTTTGAGCATCCCAGCGTCTTCGATACCCGCGAGCTCTTCGTAGATCTGCTTCGCTCGATCGCGATCACCTTTCGCCTCGAGGACTCGGCCTTGGTGCTTCAATCCGTACCCCCGAGCGTAATCCAGCTTGCTCATCGACTCGAAGTGGCGAAGCGCATTGTCGAGTTGCTCCAGCTCTTCGTAGGCGTATCCTGCCCCCTCGTGCGCGATCGCTGCGAAAGGGGCGTCGTCGCCGAGCGCCGAAAGATAGGACTCGTACAGCGGCACCGCGTTCTTGGGCTCGCCGAGTCGACGCCACAGATCGGCTTC
Organism: uncultured Myxococcales bacterium; assembly: GCA_964519665.1. Lineage (GTDB taxonomy): Bacteria > Myxococcota > Kuafuiibacteriia > Kuafuiibacteriales > Kuafuiibacteriaceae > JANQQN01. The sequence goes on along the minus strand of CAZFIV010000002.1, from coordinate 123,373 downwards.
ATACAGCCCCGCCAGCGCGGCGGCTGGCTGCCCCGGGTACTGGTCACGAAACGCCGCGAGACCTCGCTGCACCGAGCGATAACCCGCGTTGACCTGCTCGGGAACGGTCGAGGTCGCGACCTTTTCCAAGTCGGTCGCCTCTTCGTAGTCATCCAGCAGCCCGTTGAGCTCCGCCGTCATCTCGGAGGCCGAACGCTGGCTGCTCGAAGACACATAGTCGGTGATCAGCACCCCTGCGAAAACGGCAACCGCTCCGATGGCCAGATACCACCAGTTCTTTTCGAACCACGTGAGGCCGGTGGCGCTGGCGATCTCGAAAGAATCGGGAGCGGCGGCTTCCGCTTCGGCTTCGGTGCGCTTCTTGCGGTTTCTCCGCGCCATAGGCGGGCCTATGTCGTCGTAACCGCCCGCCAAGTCAAGGAAAGAAGGCGCCGGGAGCGGCTTGACGTGGAGGTGTCTACAGTTGAGCGTCCGCAGCCATGCGGTCTGGGCGACGACGATGGCGGGGCGTCCTTGGCGCAGGGCTGGTCGGCTTCTTGGTGACCGTGCCATGGGCTGCCAGCGCCGGCGAAGACGAGGCGATCATCGCGGTCGAGCCGTCGTACGCCATCCTCAATCGCGCGGATGGTGTGGCCCACGGCATCGGCGTTTCGGCGTCGGCCTGGCTGGGTACCGACTCATCATTTTGGTTGGCTGCCTCCACCGGCACCAGCGGACACTTCGGTCGGGAGCAGCCACTCAACTTCGAGCTCCTGGGCGGCGTCGTCTATGCTTTTGACGTGTTTACGGCGATTCCGTTCGCCGAAGCTTACGGCGGGGTCATCATCGGCGAAGGGGGCCCCCAGCCGACGGCTCGATTCGGCCTCGGCGCCGACTATCTCGTCATGCGAACGGTCAGTCTGGGGCTGGTCGCTCGCTACCGCCCGATCGCCCATCCGCTAGGGAATGCGCTCATAACGGCCCAAATTCGATTGGCGGTGCGGCTGGAGTATTGACCCCACAATAAGCTAATAGCCCCGAAGTGGATCTCGCACAACTCGTCAAGACACTGGGGGCACTGATCTGGGAAACGCCAACACAGCTCCCTTGGCTCGTCGTCCTCCTCCTCGGAACGGGCTTGTTCGTGACCCTTCGACTCGGATTCATTCAGCTGAGAAAAGTCGTGCATGCGATTCGGGTGGTCGCCGGTCACTACGACGACCCGGATGACGACGGCGATGTGAGCCACTTTCAAGCGCTCTCGACGGCGCTTTCGGCCACGGTGGGTATCGGAAACATCGCGGGGGTGGCCATCGCCATTCATGTCGGGGGTCCGGGCGCGGTATTTTGGATGTGGCTGACCGCGTTCTTCGGAATGGCACTCAAATACTCGGAGTGCACCCTGGCCCTGCAGTACCGGGTGTTCGACGACGAAGGTTATGCCGCCGGCGGCCCGATGTATTATATCGAACGGGGGCTCGGACCCCGTTGGAAGCCACTCGCGGTGCTCTTCGCCGGCGCGGCCGCGATCTGTTCCTTCGCCACCGGCAACATGAATCAAGCGAACACCGTCGCGCTGAGCGCGTGGACCGACTTCCAATTTCCGGAGTGGATCGTCGGATTGGTGCTCGCCTTTTCGGTTGCCTTGGTCATTCTGGGCGGAATTCGTCGGATCGCGGCGATCAGCGCCGCGCTCGCCCCCACGATGGCGATCGTCTACGTGGTCGCCGCCTTGACCATCCTGCTGCTGAATGCCAGCGCTGTTCCCGACGCATTCCTCACCATTATCACCAGCGCGTTCTCGCCGGCGGCGGGCGTTGCGGGATCGGTTTCCGGCGCCCTGCAGGTCACCCTGCTGTTCGGAGTCAAGAGGGGGCTCTTTTCGAACGAAGCTGGCCAGGGTTCCGCGCCGATCGCCCACGCCGCCGCCAAGACCAAGGAGCCGGTTCGCGAAGGCGCCGTCGCGATGCTCGAGCCGCTGATCGATACCCTCATCATCTGCACGATGACCGCGCTCGTGATCATCACGACCGGAGTCTGGGACTCCAAATACTCTGACGAGCTTCAGCTGCGCAAAGTGGAACCGGTCCCCACGCGATTGTTCCCGACCGAGGGGACCGCATTCGAACGCATCAAGAGCGCTCGCGAAGCGTTTGAAATAGCGGTCAAGACCGAATCGGCGGAGAAAGCCGAGTCGGAGGTCGACGAAGCAGACCGGACACCGGCGAGTATGCAAGTAACCTTCAGCGACGGCGTGCCCGCCGACATGATGTTGCTGACCCGAAACGCAACCATCAGTGGAGCGCTGACCCTGCTGACCAACAACGCGACCATCAGTGGGGCCTTATTGTCCTTGGACGGCAAGCCGTTCTCGGGTGTCCTCACCTATCAGCCGGCCGACGCGTCGTGGGCATCGCCGAACCTCAAGGACAAGGAAGTCGACCGCTTGCTGGTCACGGGCAAAATGCTCAAGACCAGCTCCGCCCTGACGGCGGAGGCCTTCCGGCAGGGGCTGTCGCCGATCCTACCGTTCGGCAACTACATCGTGACGATCTGCGTATTCCTCTTCGGTTTATCGACCATCATCTCTTGGTCCTACTACGGAGACCGGTCGGTAACATATCTGTTCGGAGCGGCTTGGGTGCGTCCGTACCGGTTCGTGTACGTCGTCTTTACGTTCCTTGGCGCCAACCTTGCACTGCAGTCGGTCTGGGATTTCGGCGACCTGTGCTTGGGCGTCATGTCCGTGCCGAACCTGATCGCCGTCCTATTGCTGTCCCCGAGGATCGTCGAGATCACGAAGGCCTACTTCGATAAGTTCAAGGACGCGTAGGTGACGCCCCGCCCGGCGTGAACGGTACGCCCGGCGTGAACGGTACGCCCGGCGTGAACGGTACGCCCGGCGTGAACGGTGCGCCGACGTTCCGTGCGATCAACGGGTGCCCTACTCCGCTATCCGTGTTAGTCACTCGCTCATGTCGGAATCGTCGCGCGAACCATCCGCGGGATATCTCGACTCCCTGGTGGTCATGATACTTGCGCTCATCGTGCTGACCGCGCTGGGCGCGGGCTGTGTGATCGGCGCCCAACCTCAGGATCCGTTCGCTGACGTCTCCGAAAATCGAATGAAGCCCAACGCGGCGCCCAAAAGGATCAGTCGATAAGCATCGAGGGGTCGGGAGCTATAGACCGAAAGCAGCGACGCCAGACCGCCTTTCAGCTCCGCGCCCCGCTGGAAAAACCGTGTTTCACGATCGGTTAGCCGAAAGCCTTCCAAGATCCTCGCGAGGTCGACTTGCACATCCCGGTCGTCGAACGTCGCCAGCTCCTGCCGCACCTCGGCGAGTTGCACGCTTTGAAGCTCGGCCCGGACCAGCGCGGTGGTGACCGCGTCGGCGGATACTGGCAAAAGATCGGCGTCGACCGGCGGCAGCGTCCAGCCCCCGACGGTCACCTGGCCGCTCGACCAAGCGCAGGGTATGATCACCCGATCGAGGATCTGTTGACGAAGGGCGCGGTGAACGTCTGCCCGGGTCACCTGGCCGCTCCACAGAATGACCTGCCCGAGCGGTCGGCGGCTCTTTTTGGCCTCACTGAGGGCCCGCTTCAGCGAAGCCGAGTCGAGCTTTCGGCTACTCACCAGTCGCTCTCCGAGGAGATCTTTGTCGACCGCAGGGGTGCGCTCGACCGCGACCACCCGCGACGCGTGGATCCAAACCTTCAGCTCTTCCTGCTCGCCCGCAAGCATGAGCAGCGCGTCGCGCCCGGACCGAAGGGCCCGGTCCATCAAGCCGACGTACCAGCCATCGGCGGCTTTGAGGTCATCGGTGTCGCCGCGACGCAGCTCGAAGAGCGCCAGGATGCTCGACCGGGGCCGAAGCCGCGCCTGGTGGTCGTACGAAGGCAGGGCGCGGCCGCTGCTTCGGCGTCCGCGCGCCGCGGCTGCGGCGGCGTTCTTCTCTAGCCGTGCGGCGGCTGCTTTGCGAAAGGCCTCCGGGTTGGGGACCAAAAAGCCCACCCGGTCATCGCCCGTGAACATGACCTTCGCTCCGGGCACCGCGATCGGGTCCATTTCTGGGATGAGCAGCGAGACGTCGACGATCGAGCCGTGCGCGGGCGCCGCGCCGCGGGCCATGATCGCACCGTTGGAAAGGTTGACCGGATACTGGGCCACGAATTGATCGTGGGTCTTGAAAACGACCCCACCGTCGGGACGCAGCAAGGGGAGGTCGTCGGTGGTCGGATCGGTGGTCGGGGCGGTGGTCGGGGCGGGCCCGCTCTTTGGAGGCTCCACGGTCGTGAACGAAGTGTCGAGCAGCTTTCCGAGCCGGGCCACGGCGAGGTCGAGCGGCTCGAGATCGTCGGGAGGCAGGAGCAGGAACCCGTTTCGAGACACCGGCATAGCCGTCAACATGAGATCATCGATACCCTGAACCTGAACCCGGGAGAGCGCGCCGAGACTTCGTACCGCTATCGGACGACCGGCCTTTAGACACAGGAGCATGCCCAAAAGGTCGAGGTCGTCGCGGGTGGACAAGAAGCTATCTTTGTCGACGATCGGCAGATGGAGATCCCAAAAGTCCGGCCCGAGATCGACGGTCGCGGGGAGGGCCGTCGCGCCGTGGTCGGTCGCCTGTTCTTCGTTCGCTTCCTCGGCCTTGAGGACGAAGTCTTCAAACGCCTCGATCGCCTCGAAGATCTCGGGCGTCGTATCGAATGCGACCGCAACTTCCTTCGCGTTTGCGAAGACGACCTCCCCGCTGATGACGTGTCCGAAGATCTCGACCGTGACCCGATCTCTAAACGCGATCGCGCTGGCCACGTCGACCAGCATCAAGCTGTTCGGCAACAACCGTGATACCGAGGCCGGAAAGGCTTGACCGCCCGCCAACGTCACCGATGCGGGTGCTTGGGGCTCATTCACGGTCGGGCCTCCCGGCGGATGAAACGCCTGTCTGACAGGTCTGGCAAGACGGAGTGGGCCTCGCTCGGCCATACCTGAACTCCAGGCCAGGCAAGCCCCGGATGGGCGAAGTCGCCAGTGCCAACGCGCCGAGCATTCTCATCCCGCCATTCTCTTAAAAAGCGTCGTGTCGCGGTAGGCGCAAGTCCAAATCGTCGATATCGGGCATTCGACGCGAATCAAACGCGCCTGCTCGGTGTCGAAGTGGGCAGTGCGGGGCTCCAAAGGATGCGTTGCTCGGCGCCTCGGTGTGCCTCGAGATGCGAATCCTGTTCGCGGCGCCGTATGCATCGCAGGAACGTTATCCAACACATGCGCAATCATCGTTGCGCTTATGCGTCATCGCCTCGAACCTTCCCGCATGGAGATTTGGTTCGCGCGGCATGCTCAGCCCGCCTGGCAAGCCGACGGCAAGGCCGTCCTCGATCCGATTTTAACGGAGCTCGGCGAGCGACAGGCCGAGCGATTGGCGCAGAGAGTCACCGAGTTGAAACGGCCGCCCACCCGCGTGTGGCGGTCCACCACGCTTCGCGCCGAAGCGACCGCGCGCCCCATCGAGAGCCGCCTCGGAGTGACCGCCGAGGTGTATGCAGCGCTCGATGAGGTTCGACTGCCCCCCGAATGGGAAGGACAGCCTGCACGTTCTCTGTCGGCTCAATTCGAGCAGGCCAAGGCCCGCACGGTCACCGAGTGGTGGGCCGGGATGGCCGGCGGCGAGACGTTCGAGGCCTTTCATCAGCGGGTCACCACCCATCTGGACGATGCGCTCGAGCAGATCGGCGTCATGATGCGCCCGACGTCGGTCGCGCCGTTGTGGGATGGCGCCGGCGGCAGGGACGTCTTGCTGATCGTCGGACACGCGGGCACCAACAGCGTCGCGATCGGCCACTTGATGGGGATTCGCCCCGTCCCGTGGCAATGGGAGCGTATGGCGCCGAAGCACGCGTCCCTGAGCCGCTTGCGGGCCGTCCCTATCGCCGACGGCTTCATCTTCGGTCTTTCGGAACACAGCGACGTCGGCCACTTGCCGGTCGACGATCGCACCGCTTAGTCGTGTCCGGGTGGAGCTTCGGCAGCTGGCGCGGGCGGTCCTGTTGGGGACCAGCATCGACGAAAAACTCGTGCAGCCGATCGGACCGTTAACCGACGAACGCCCCGGAACCGCTCCGTTCCAAGCTCCACCGGCCCCCGGTCGACCGCCGGCCCTCCGGCTCGACGATGGTCGCCCCCGGGCCCGCTTTCCGGGTGCTGCGCAGCTGATCCGCCCCGAAGCGCGAGGCCGCGCCCTGCACTTCTTCGCCAATCACGAGCTGTTGGCCATGGAGTTGATGGCCCTGGTCCTGCTTCGGTTCCCGAATGCGCCGGAGGGTTTTCGCCGCGGCGTGGCCCATACCCTCCTCGAGGAGCAGGATCACCTGCGTCGCTACCGAGAGCGGATGAACGCGCTCGGCGTAGAGCTGGGGGACGTGCCGGTCAGCGACTTCTTCTGGTCGACGATGGCGGATATGGCGTCGCCGCTGGATTACGTGGTGCGGATGAGCATGACCTTCGAACAGGCGAACCTCGACCACGCTCGTCACTATGCGGCGCTGTTTCGGCAGCTCGAAGATCATGCCACCGCCGACCTCATGGACCTCGTCTACGAGGAGGAGCTCGGGCACGTCCGACACGGCGTTATCTGGTTCAACCGATGGCGGACCGGCGGTGCGGCATCGGACCCGGAGAATGACTGGGACGCGTATCGGCGGCTCTTGCCGGCCCCGCTGTCGCCGCGTCGTGCCAAGGGCCACCCTTACGTCTTCGATGCACGCCTGAGGGTGGGCCTGTCCGAGACGTTCGCGAAACAGCTCGAGATCTGCAACGCGAGCCGTGGTCGGCCTCCCCGAGTGTGGCTGTTCGAGCCCGACTTCGAGGCCCGCCTCGAACGACCGACCGACACCCCGAGTGGCGCGACGATGACCGTGGCCCGAGACCTGGCCGCAGTGCTGATTTTTTTGGCGGCGGCCGACGACGTCGTCGTCACCCCGGTTGCGCCGAGCGCGGAATCACTGAGCCGCCTCACCCGAGCCGGCTTCCAGGTGCCCGAGCTGCTCGTCGGCAGCCCGACCGAGGCCCTCGACCAGCTCGCGGACCGTCCTGTGTCGGCGATCGAAGGCTGGGGAGACACCCCGACCGTGCGCGAGGGCCGCCGCCGACTCAACCGATCGGATGCCTCACCTCCCCTCGAAGCGTCCTCCAAGCTCTGGGCGGCCGAAGTCCTTCGTGCGTACTGCCGTCTTGAAGACCCAGGACCGCCCCGAGGCGAACACCACGAACGTGATGCTGGGTTCCCGGAACCTGGGCCGGCGGTGGTCGGTCGCCGGTGCTCGACGAGCGCGGATGTGCTGGCCGCGCGAGACGCAGGCCACGACGCCGGCTTCGAACAGATCGTCGTCAAGCGCCCCTGGAGTGCGAGCGGTCAAGCGCGTCGGCGTTTTCCGACCGATGGGTCGACCCGCGACATCGAGGACGATCGCTGGCTTCGGCGCGCGCTGACCCACGGACCGGTCTTGGTCGAACCCTGGCTCGATCGCCGAGCGGACCTCAGTGTGCTCTTGGACGTCTCGGCTCGGGATCTCGAAGCGGGGCCGGTCCCCCGGGTTACGGCCATGCGCTTCTTGACGGGCCACCAAGGGGTGTACCGCGGCCATGTCCTCGCCGATCCCACCTTCGGGCTGCCCGAAGCGCTCAAGAAGCGGCTGGCGTTCGGAGCGGAGGGCGGTTTTGCGGGGCGACTCAACCGGTTGGGGGCCTTCGTCCGGCGCCGCTTGGCGGAGGTCGGGCACCGGGGTCCCGCGGCCATCGACCTGATGATCTATCGCCCTCCAGGGGCCGACGACGTTCCGGAGGCCTGGGCGGTCAAACCGATCGTCGAGATCAACGCCCGCCGCACGATGGGCCATGTCGCGGCGGCCCTCCGCACGCACCTGGCTCCCGGCCGGCTGGGGGTCTGGCTCTTTCGGCCCGTGCGGCCCGAGGACGCCGTGCGGGTCGCCGAATGGCCCACGATCGAGACGGTCGATGTAGGGCGGCGACGCCGGCTGGTGAGAGGTCTGCTGCCCACGACCGACCCGGCTTCATCGGATCGGCTGTGGACGTTCCTGGCCGTCGGACGAGACCTCGACGACATTCGGTCGCTCGTGTCGACCCACCTCGGGGCCGACGCCCTGATGCCGTTGGCCGCCGCTATCTTCGATGCTGGGGCCCCATCGCCCGAAGCCAGTGGTCCGCCAGCACCAGGGCGACCATCGCTTCGGCCATGGGAACGAACCTCGGCAACAGACAAGGGTCGTGGCGCCCCGTGACCTTCACGGTGGTTGGGTCGCCGGACGCATCGACCGTCTGCTGTTCCCGGGGAATACTGCTGGTGGGCTTTACCGCAGCGTTGAGGATGATCGGCATGCCGGTGGAGATTCCTCCGAGCAAACCCCCATGGTGATTGGTGTGCGTTCGGACCGTCCCGTCGGCGCTTGCCTCGAAGCGGTCGTTGTGCGCGCTCCCGCGCATCCGAGCCGCATCGAAGCCGGCCCCGTAGGACACCCCGACCACCGCCGGTAGGCTGAATAGAGCCTTACCGAGGTCCGCTTTCAGCTTGTCGAAGACCGGTTCGCCGAGTCCCGGCGGAACCCCCGTGGCGACGATCGTGGCCCGACCGCCGACGCTGTCGAGGTCACGCCGAACCTCGTCGATCAGGCTCTCCATGCGCAGGGCCGCCTGCGGATCGGGACACCGGCTCGGATTGGGCGAGCCGTCCGGACGAAACTCGACCTGCGAGAGGGTCACCATCGCTGGGTCGTCGATTTCCGCGAGCACGTCCCCCACCTGGGCGACGTAGCCTACTACGCGAGCCCCACACCCCGTGGCCAAGATCTTCTTGGCGATCGCGCCGGCGGCTACCCGGCTGGCGGTCTCGCGAGCGCTGCTCCTTCCACCCCCGCGGTAGTCGCGGTGCCCATACTTCACAGCGAAGCCGAAGTCGGCGTGGCCCGGCCGAAAGACGTCTTTCAAGTGTGAGTAGTCCTTCGAGCGCGCGTCGCGGTTGGCGATCAGGATGGCGATCGAGGTGCCGGTGGTCCTGCCTTCGAACACGCCGCTCAAGATCTCCGGAGCGTCGGCTTCTTTTCGAGCGCTGACCAAACGGCTCTGTCCGGGACGACGCCGCTCGAGGTCCGGCCGAAGATCGTCCTCGGACAGCTCGAGACCGGCGGGCACCCCATCGACGATGACGACCTGCCCCGGTCCGTGAGACTCACCGGCGGTCGTGACCCTAAGAACCGTCCCGAACGAACTTCCGGCCATAGGCGGCCCAGCATAGCAAGGACGAAGGCCCTGCGGACCTTCTTCGCCTTGCAAGCCAGGGTATTGCGTCTATGAGCAAAGGCGTGAGCATCGCGGCGGATGGCGACCTGAACCCAGCGGACGAAGCGACGCCGATGCATCCGGCGGGACCGACCTACCGACGACCGTGGGGGTTTCGACATCACCCGGGCATTCGGGCCGAAATCGAAGGTTTGGATGCGCGCACCGACTGCGCCCGCATCGTGTACCTTCTTTCGACGCACGAGTTTCCGTTCGACGTCGTCCGCGCGCTGGAGCTGGCCCTGTTCCATACGTTCGGTGCTCGTCGGGTCGCGGCCCTGCTCCACCAGACCGGAGAGTTCGAGCGCCGGGGCCAGCGCCGATACGACGACACCGACATTCTCATCGGGCGGTTCATCGAGGCTGGGTTCGACAGCCCCCGGGGCCGCGCCGCCATCGACCGCATCAATGCCATTCACGGTCGGTTTCGGATCGCCAACGACGACTTCCTGTTCGTCCTGTGGACGTTCATCGACTTCCCCATCGACTGGACGCACCGCTTCGGTTGGCGCCGGTTCACCCCCCACGAGGCGTTGGCATGGTTTCACTTTTGGCGGGAGGTCGGCGTGAGGATGGGTATCCGCGATATCCCCGCGACCAAGCCGACCTTCGATGCGTTCGTCGAGCGATACGAAACCGAGCAGATGGTGCCGTCCGCCGCGGCTCGGGCCGTGGTCGACGCCACGTTGGGGGTCGTCAAATCCTGGCTGCCGAGGCCTTTGCGCCCCGCAGTCGAGCCGGTCGCCCGGGCGCTTCTGCGACCCCGTTTGCTGGCGGCGGCCGGCTATCCCCCAGCTGCACCGTGGGTGCAAATCCCGATCTGGGCTGCGCTTCGCGTCCGGGCGGCGATCAAGCGGATCCTTCCCCTCGAGCGGTACGCCAAACCGGCCGGCGCGGACGGCTACCGCAGCTATCCGAGCGACGTGCCCGCGATCGAGGAGGTGGGTCCACCGGTACGCGAGCCTGGCGGTGGACCTCATTGACGGGCGCTCCGACGCGGTGTTCGATCGACGAACCACCGCTCATGAATCACGTCACGCTTCAAGACCACGAGATCTTCCAGGAAGACCATCAAGAGCTTCGCCGCACCACCCGGCAGTTCGCCGAACGGCTGGCGCCGTTCGCCGAGGCCTGGGATGAGGAAGGCATCTTTCCGCGCGAGGTGTTCAAGGAAGCGGGCGACCTCGGTTTGCTCGGAATTCGGTACTCGCCAGATCTCGGCGGCAGCGGGCTGGATTGGTGGTACACGACCGCCTACGCGGAAGAGCTCGTCCGAACCCGAAACGCCGGCGTCAACATGGCGCTGATGGTGCAGTCCGATATGGCGACGCCGATCATCGCCGAGATCGGCTCCCAGGAGCTTCAGGAACGCTTCTTGGCCCCGGCCATCAAGGGAGAGCAGATCGCCGCCCTGGGTATCAGTGAACCCGGCGGGGGATCCGACGTGGCCGCGATTCGAACGACCGCTCGCAAGGACGGCGACGACTACGTCATCAACGGCCAAAAGCTGTGGATTACCAACGGCACCCGCGCTGACTTCATCACTCTCGGCGTTCGGACGGGCGAAGATGGCTACGGCGGGATCACCCTGCTCGTCTTTCCGACCGACACCCAAGGCTTTCACGTAGGTAAGAGCTTGAAGAAGGTCGGCAACAAGGCGTCGGACACCGCCGAGCTTTTTTTCGAGGACTGTCGGGTTCCCCAACGATTCCGCCTGGGAGAAGAGAACCAGGGTTTTTATCACATCATGACCAACTTTCAGGGCGAGCGATTGATCGCCGCGATCGGCTGCGTCGCCGGAATGCAGCTCGCGGTCGAGGACGCGGTCGTCTACGCGAAGGAGCGCAAGACGTTCGGCCGTCCGATCATGGGCTTCCAGGTCTGGCGCCACAAGATGGTCGAGCATTTGACCAACATCGAGGCGGCGCGCCGGCTGACGTACTACGCGGTCGACCAATTCAATAAGAACCCGGCCGCCGCGACCCGCTCCATCACCATGGCGAAGCTGTTCGCGGGCGATCTCGCCCAGAGAGTCATCTACGACTGCCAGCAGATTTACGGCGGATTCGGCTATACGACCGAGTACCCCATCTCACGCGCTTGGACCGACATGCGGCTCATCACCATTGGTGGCGGCACCTCCGAGGTGATGAAAGAGATTCTCACCAAGCTCGAGGGGTTGTAGCTTCCGGGTCCCTTGTGGACGTTCGCTCGGCGGCTGCCCGGGGCCTTGGTCGCCCTTGTCGTTTTGGTCGCCATGGTCCCGGTTCCAGCGGCGCTTGCCCAGCGGCCTCCGCCCGCCCTTTCGTTCAAAGGAAACCGGATCCTCCCCCGAGAGGTCTACCTCACCGTTCTTGGTCTTGCGGCCAGAGCGAACAACGGGATGCCGGTCGACCTCCCGGGGGCCAAGGGGTTCGTCGAGATCGAGCTCACCCGGTTCCTTCGCGACTCGGGTTACTTGCTGGCCACCGTCGAAGCGACGCCGAATGACCGCGGCGGCCTGACCATCACGGTTGACGAGGGCCATCTCGACCGGGTGATCGTGCTCGGGGAGGGGGTGGTTCGCACCCTACAGATTCAGCTGTACCTCGACCTTCCGCAAGGGATCTTCAATCGCTTCACGCTCGAGCGACAGCTCGCGGAGCTCGTCCGTGACCGCGACTTCGACGAGGCCAGCTACAGTGTGGTCCCGATGGAGCAGGTCGACCACCTGGGCATCCAACTGACACCTTCGCAGCTGTTGGGATTCGGTTCGAAGGTGTCCCCCGGCGTTCCCCACGAGCTCCACATTTCACTCCGCCCGGCCGTCTGGCGGACCGGCTTCGGTCAGGGGCTCGGCTTTCGAACTCCGGACGGCCTGTTCCTCAGCGCGAGCTATCGAGACAATTCCCTCATCGTCGACAACGACCGATTGTTCACCGAGCTGCAGGTCGCCTTTCGCTCGTTCGAAGCCCTCGCGAGCAGCAACAAACAGGTCGGCTTCAGCCGGGTCGAGTCGATCAACCGCTTCTATGGACCGCCTCTCATGGTGGAGTCTCTGCGCCCGACCCTCGACCTGAACCTCGCCCTTCAAAGCCGGTTCCGTGCCGACCTCGACATCAAGCGCTACTTCTTTGCGCCCGTCTCGGTGGGACTCAGCGCTCGACTGGAGGTCACTCGCGGCCTCGAGATCGGAATCGGCGGCGGCGTGCAGTACCGCAGTCTGTTCGACGTCGAACCCGAGTCGGGCGTGACCCTCGAAGTTCGTACCGAAGAGCAAACGCTACGGGTCTTCGGAGGGGCCGACTTGACGTGGAGCTTCGAGCCCGACGCGCTCCGCCAAGACCGGCAGGATACCTTGTCATTGCGAGGCGTCTACTACACTGGCCCCGGCGACCAATTCGACGGCTTCGCCAAGCTCCTCGGTCGTTATGAGCACATCTTCGAGATCGGATACGACGAACTGAGATGCCGCATCGATGGCGCGCTGCTGTTGGGCGACGTGCCCTTTTACGACGAGGTGGCCCTCGGCGACGGCTTCGTGCGGCTCGGCTATTCCGGCGACTTCTTCACCCGACAGGTTGCGTCGTTGAGCTTCGAGTACCGGCTGTCGCTCGACCGTGACACCATCAAGCTGAGCCTCTTCAACGACGCCGCGGTCTTCGACGAGCTCGAGCCCAACCGTGATTCGATCGGCCCGCAATTCTCGGACAGCGTGGGACTCGGCATCCACTTTCTGATTTTGAACACGTTTCAACTCGACTTCTACGGCGGCGTCGGCTTCGTGCCCGAGCTGGACCCGGCGCCCGGAGTCGCCCTCGCCATTCGGCAAGCGTTCTGACGGCCCGCGGCCACCGAAGGCCCGAGGCTGCCCGTGGGCAATGGAAGTCTGCTAACTTCCTTGGGTCTGCGATGAGCGAGCGCCGTTGCCCCTTGTGTGACCAGGACTGGGAAGGGACGACCTGCCCGGTACACGGGGTACCCACGATCGGATCGGCGCAAGGACCGATACGTCGGCTTGAAATCGGCACGGTTTTGGTCGGCCGGTTCCGGCTCGACCGGTTCCTCGGCCAGGGCGGTATGGGCGCCTTGCTCTTGGCTGCCGACCTCGACACCGGCGACCGGGTGGTCGTGAAAGTCCTTCGAGGAGAACGGGTCTCCGAGGTCGGCAACGTTCGCCGGTTCTACCAAGAGGCTCGCGCCGTTCGGGCGCTGTCGCATCCCAACATCGTCGAGGTCTTGATGTTCGGGGTCGACGAAGCCACCCGGGCGCCGTTCATGGCGATGGAGTTCGTGCCGGGGCGAACGCTCAAGGCCCTGGTCGCGGAAGACGGGCCGCTCACCGAAGCCTTGGCCGCCCAGATCTTCTTGCCGATCGCCCGGGCCCTGGCGGTCGCGCACCGAGCTCAGGTCCTCCATCGCGACCTCAAGCCCAGCAACATCATGGTCGACCTCACCGGGTTTGGGCCGGCGGTCAAAGTGTTGGACTTCGGGTTGGCCAAGATCCTCGAAGACGACGCGACGGCTCCCCTGACGCAACCTGGCAAAACGGTGGGTACTCCAGCCTTCATGAGCCCCGAGCAGGTCACCCAGCGGCCCCAAGACTTTCGAACCGACCTGTACGGCCTCGGCTGCGTCCTTCACGCCGCCCTGACCGGCGGCCCGCCGTTTACCGGCTCCGACCTGATCGAGGTGATGCGCAAGCAGATGCGGAATCCGGCGCCGCCGCTGCCCCCGGTGCTGGCCGACGGGCGGCCCCCGAGTGCCGGGGTGCGCGCGCTGCATGAGCAGCTCCTGGCCAAGAACCCGGTCGATCGCCCCGTCAGCACCGAAGCGGTCGTCCGCGCGCTCCTCGAAATCCGGGACCAGGCCGGAGGCATGCCCGAAGGCGCGCGGGCTCGGTTCGAACAGCAACCGACCCAGGTCGACTTGGGCCCGACCACCCGAGGACACCACCCGGTCATCGTCGAAACGGCCTCCTCGGGCGAGCAGCCCACCGAGGCCCACCTGATAAGCAATGAACCCGAACCGACGGCTCGCCTTGCGCTCGATGACCGCGGTGAATCGACCGTGACCAGCATCATGCCGCCGACCTTCGGCCCGACGGAACGATTCGAAAGCCAGACCCCGCTTCAAGTGACCGCCGAGCTAGCGGAGCCAAGCCCGGCGGAGTCTTTGCCGCACCGAGTCGGCTCGCGGTCGGAAGGGAGCCTCGGGATTCGAGCCCGACATCGGCTGGTGACGCCACCGCCCCTGCCCCCGACAAGAAACTCTCGGCAGATGATGTGGCTCGCATCGGTAGCCAGCGGGGTGGCGGTTGTCATCGTGACGGTGATCATCAGCATCCCGGCACCAGAGCCACCCCCACCGAAGCCGCCCCCTGGAGCACCGATGGTCTCACCACCTGGGGTCATCGCGACGCCTCGAGAGGCGCCGGCATTGACCGCGGCCATAGAAATCCAAAGTTTACCCTCCGGAGCGGAGGTGGTGGTCGGGGAGCAGTGGAAGGGGCGCACCCCCGTTTCGGTGATGCGACCGGCGCCCGGCGAAAAAGCGAAGCTTCTTATCAAGCGTCAAGGGTACCGAGCACTGAACATCGTGCTCGACCACGAAACCCGGACTCCCCTCGTGCTGACGCTCGAGCCGTAGGTGAACCGCGTTATTTGCGGCCCCTGGCACCCTTCGCGCCGTACGTGCGGTTGTACGTCCGAATCACTTCGTTGGTCAGGTCCAACTGATCCTGGGCGTAGAGCAGGCGATTACCCTGAACTTCGAGAATGATCGCATAGTCACCTTTCTTGCCGACCTTTTTGATCACCTCTTGCATGCGGGTCATGATCTTCCCAAGGATCTCACGCTCGAGCTTCTGAAGCTCCGTTTGCTCCTTAACGAAGGTCTCTTGGAGCTCGGTGCGCCGCTTGACGAGTTGCTCGCTCTCGGCGGCCGTCAGCTCGCCTTCACTCAGCTTTTTTCCGAGGGCTTCGAGCTCTTCTTTCTTCTTCGTGAGCTCTTTCTGCTTCGCCTTCATGGTCTTTTCGAGCTTTTTCTTGGCCTCTTGGCCCTCTTCGACCTGAAGAATGGCGCGCTGCAGATCGACGTAGCCGATCAACGGCGCCGCCTGGACCGGCAACGCGGTGAGCAGGAGTCCGGCCGTCGCAGCGGCGCACAGAAACAATCGGAAGTTCATAATGACGTTCTTCTCCTTGGCAAATCGCCTGGTGCCGCGGCTATCCGATGCCGCTGCTGCCGGTCAAGCACCAGCCGCCGGCATCGCCGACCCATCACCTGCGGGATAGGACGACCTCCGGCTGAATAATGTTCATGCCCGGTTGTCACGAGCTGCGCGGCTTCTGGCTACCGTAGGCGAGCGCGACGATCAGCCCAAAAATGGCAGGACCTACCCCAGCTACCAGCGCCCACGGGCCGCCGAACCGGGCGCCGACGAGGCCCACCACCCCCGACAGCGACAGGAGCCAACCCGCCAACCGATGAGTTCGTCGCCACAGGTCGGGATCAGACAGGGTGCTCGCCGTCCGAATTCCTAAGGGACTCCCTGGGGCCAGCGTTCCGATGGCCGGTCCCAGACCGAGCAGCAGGATCGCCACCGCGCTCGGGATCACCGACCTCAGCGACGGAATCATTCCGATCACCGCGGCCAGGATGGCCGCGTGAACGCCGAACAGGAAGGTCAGAACCCAAACGATCAGCAGGTCTGCGCTGCGGTCGGGCTGCCCCGATGCTTTCGCGGAGCCGCGAAGCATCAGCCAGATCAAGAGCGCCACGCCTGGGGTGCCGAGAAACGCGGCCCCGGTCTTGCCGTCGATGACCCTCACTTCTTCGGGCAGCTTGGCGAAGAATACGAAGGCCGAAAGCAACAGCGCGGAGCCGATAAGGGCGACCGGCAGAGCCCAGCGGGTCAGTGCACTCGACGTCACGACAGTAGTCCCGCGCTTTTCATCATCGAACGCAAGCGTTCGCTCGGCCCCGGACCGACCCGCTCATAGGGCGGCCGCACCAAGCTCCGGACCGGGTGCCCCTGCAGCCGCAGCCCCTCCTTGACGAGGGCGAATGGCGTCACCGGCTGTAGGAGCGCCCCGTCCAGCGGCCGTTGCGCTATTCGAGCCGCCAAGCGCTTCACCCCGCTGAGCTCTTCGGGGCTCTTGGGAGGCCCCAGTGACTCAACGGCCGGTATCAGCTGGCGCTCCAGGCGCCGAATGACGCCGAGGTCGCTGGCCGAGAACGCCGTGGTCAGCGCCACCGTCTTCTCGATGCCCAAGACCGCCAGACCGCACACGGTGGCCGTGGCGCCGGCCTTCGCGGCCGTTGAGAAGTTGAAACTGCAGCCGGTCAGCAGTTCGCCGTGCCGAGCTTTCAACCGCTTGGCCCATTGCCGAATGGTGGTCGCGGCCGCCCCCGGAGCGTAGACCCCCGCCATCTTCTCGTGACCACCGAGGGTTGCGAGTTCCTCGGGCGCCAGCATATCGGCGGCTCCTTCGGGCCTCATTCCCAAATACGCCGGCAACCCTGATGCCTTCGTGAGTCGATCAAAATGGCGGTACAGAGCCCGATATCCGAGACCCGGCACCCGATATGGGCTGACGACGACCCCGATCGCGCCTTTGCTCTCGGCATGCCGAACGAGGTCGAGGGCGGGGCGGGTCGCCGGCGCTGAGATGTTGACCAAAAATGGAGCCCGGTCGGAGGTCGCGTCGGCGACGGCGTCGACGAGGATTCGCCGCTCGTCGTCGGACAGAACTGGGTCTTCGCCGGCTTCGAAGAGCACGGCCACCCCGTGCGCCTCCCTTGATAGGACGTAGTCGACGATGTGCTTGAGGGCGCTGATATCGAGCTGGCCGTCTTCTTTGTAGAAGGTGGGGAGGGCGACGAAGCTCGCCGCGAAGGGCGCCGTAGACATGGCCGAAGGGGCCCTAAGGCTTCTGGACGCCCAGCTTCTCCAAAAGGAGCGAGCGCAGCTCCGCGATCTCCGGATTCCTACCCTTGGCCCCTTTGATCACCTTCACAAGCTCGTCGTTGCGCCGGACTCGACCGCGGTCATCGAGCTCCAACAGCTCTTCGAACGCCAGCAGGGTGAGTCGCTCGTCCTTGAGCGCGACGATCTTGGTCAGGATGCCTTGGTCAGGCGGAAGCTGGAACTGGTCGGCCAGCTTCCGAGCCAGCGCCAACGCCTTTTTGCGATCGGACTCCAAGCGCAACGCAGTCGTGAGGCTGTCTCGCTCACTGACCCGGAGCTCGAATTCGGACTTGTGGAAGCTGTGCTTGGTCCCGTTGGTCTTCGCGGGCGCTGGCGTCGAGTCTTCTTTCCATTCTTTCCAGTTGGGCGCGATCTGCTGGAATATGGCCTCGGCCTCGGCCCGCTGCCGTTCAGCGAAGGTCATCGGTTTCGCGCCCCCCGTCTGGCCCTGTGCCTTGGGAAGACGTCCGCGGGTGCTCTCCAGTTTGGGGTTCACCTCGAGCACCGGCGCTCGCGCACCCGAACGCCCTTCTGAGCCGCCCTCCGACGGGGCGGCGGCCGCCTTAGGTCGGCGGCGGACGACCGAACCAGCCCCGCCGTTGGCGGGCTCCGCATCCAGCGCCCCGTTGCGAATAGGTTGGTCGCCTCGGCGCACCGCGCCGGCTTTTCGAACGATCGCCTTTCGCCCTTTGCCTTTGACCACCGCCTTTGCCGGCGTCTCCGTCGCGGCCGAGGATTCGTGCGCAGCGACCGGCGCGCTCGATGTCGAGACTCGGCGACTGGCCACCTTCCGTTCTGTCATTCTCTTCAATCCACTTCCCTTGCTCGCGGTCTCACGAGTGGACCGTGCTTTGATGGCTGCATCGACATCCTTGGCTGCTTCGACCGGCGAGCCCGCGTCCGGCGAAGACCGGGACGAGCTCGAGGCACGCGAAAGCAGCTTGCGACCCCTCGCCTTTTTGGCGACCGGAGCTTTCTTGCGGATCGCGGAGGTCGAAGCCCGGGTCTTTTGGGTCGTCGCCTTTTGGGCGCTGGCCTTCTTGGTCGATGCTTTTCGAGCCGCCGTCTTCGCGGTCGCGCTCACCCGCGATCTCGAAGACGGCGGCGCCTTCTTGGACACGGCCTTGCGAACCGTCTTCTTCTTAACGGCTTTCTTGGTGGCCGCTTTCTTAGGGGCGGCCTTCTTGGCCACGGCTTTCTTCTTCGACACGGCTTTCTTCTTCGGCGTCGCCTTTTTCTTGGCCACCGCCTTTTTCTTGGCCACCGCCTTCTTCTTGGCCACCGCCTTCTTCTTGGATACGGCGACCTTCTTGGTCGTCGCGGCCCGAGCGCTCAAGCCCTCGGTCTTGCTCGCGACGGCCTTCCGCGTTGAAGGCGTCGTTGGACGCTTCGTTGAACGCGTCGGTGGACGCTTCGTCGAGGCCTTTTTCTTCGTCGTGGTCTTCTTGGCCACGGCGGAGGGCTGGGAGCTCCGGGCTCGGTTGGAAGACGTCGCGTTCGAGATGGTGCGACCAGCCGCTGCGGACCCTCTCGTTTTCGTCGAGCGCCGCGAACCATCCGTCGCCGCCCGTTTTGCGCTGGCCCTCTTGGTCGTCCTCGTCTTCTTGGACCCGCCGCGCTTCACCGTCATCCTCGAGCCTCCTTCGCCTTACGTCGCGCCCATGGCGTCGCGCAGGCCGTTCGACCACGCCTCGGCCAGCGGGGCCAGTTCACTGCTGAGATGCCCGCGAATCTCGAGCGTGGGGTGGGCGGTGACGACGCCGAGCACTTCGGCGGGTGCGCCCATTTCAGCCGCCAATGCGAGCACCGATGCTCGATGCTCGGCGAGCACCGACAGGATCACGACGCTCGGTCCTTCGCCAAATAGACGCTGCACGGCATCTACCGACACGCCAGCGTCCGCGCCGGCGCTCGCTTGGTCACCCGGCAACACAACCTGCGCACCGCACGGGGCTCCGTCGCCGGTTATGCAGCACTCCGCCAGAGCGACGGCGAAACCTCCTTCGGAGAGGTCGTGCGCCGACCTGACCCACCCGGCTTCGATGGCGGCCAATACGGCTCCGTGAACGGCGCGGGCGCGCCCGAAATCGGGCTCCGCGGGACGCCCGCGCAGCTGGGATGTTTCCATCAGCACTAGTTCACTGCCTCCGAGGCTAAGCTCGTCGAGCGTGCCCACGAGGACGATCGCGTCCCCCGGCTTGCGAAAGCACATACCGACGGATCGCCGGACGTCTTTCACGATCCCTACCATGCCGATCGTCGGCGTAGGGAAAATCGGACGGCCTTCCGTCTCGTTGTATAGGGAGACGTTACCAGAAACGATCGGCGTCTCAAGTGCCTCGCACGCTCCCGCCATCCCGCGAATCGCCTCTACGAAGGTCCACATCACTTGCGGCTTTTCCGGGTTGCCGAAGTTCAAGCAATCGGTCGCTGCTTTCGGATGAGCGCCTACGCAGACCAGGTTGCGAGCGGCCTCCATCACACCGAGCGCCGCGCCTCGATACGGGTCGAGCGCCACGTACCGCCCGTTCATATCAGTGGTCATCGCCACGCCTTTGTGACGCTCGGACTGCGGCGCGCCGTCGAGGTCGGGTAGCCGAATGACCGCGGCATCGCCCTGACCGGGCCCGCAGACCGTGGAGGCGCGCACGCTCCAGTCATACTGCTCATAGACCCATCGTTTCGATGCGATCGTGGGTCGGGCGAGCAGCGCTCGCAGGCGCTCGGCGGGATCCCGATCGGGGAACTCGGGGAGCGTCCACGCTGCTTCGAGATCGGGCCGCTGCGTCGGTCGATCATAGTTGGGCGCCTCGTCCGACAGCAGCGTTACGGGGAGCCGCGCGACCTCCGCCGAGCCATCGCGGACGACGACCTGCTCGGTATCGGTCACCTGGCCCACCACGGCCGCGTCGAGGTCCCATTTGGTGAAGATCTCGGCGACGCGGCCTTCGGTCCCCGGTTTCACGACCATGAGCATGCGCTCCTGGCTTTCGGACAACATCACTTCGTAGGCCGTCATGCCCGATTCTCGGCGTGGGACTCTCGACACATCGATCTCGATCCCGACTTGGCCCTTGGCCGCCATCTCGCAGCTGGAACTGGTCAACCCGGCCGCGCCCATGTCTTGAATCGCGATGATCGCATCTCCTCGCATGAGCTCGAGACAAGCTTCGAGCAGCTTCTTTTCGGTAAACGGGTCGCCGACCTGAACCCGGGGGCGTTTGGCCTCCGTGTCGGCCCCGAACTCCTCGGAAGCCATCGTCGCGCCGTGAATACCGTCGCGACCGGTCTTGCTACCGACGTAGACGACCGGGCTCCCGACGCCCGCCGCGGCACTCCTGAAGATACGGTCGGCACGCATGACCCCGACCGTCATCGCGTTGACCAGGATATTGCCGTCGTAGCTCCGATCAAACGCGACCTCGCCCCCGACCGTCGGCACGCCCATGCAGTTGCCGTAGCCACCGATGCCCGCGACCACGCCCTCTACCAAGAACCGCATTCGCGGCACTTCGAGGCGCCCGAAGCGCAGTGAGTTGAGGTTGGCGATGGGGCGTGCGCCCATGGTGAACACGTCCCGCATGATTCCGCCCACGCCCGTCGCGGCACCTTGGTACGGCTCGATGAACGACGGGTGGTTGTGGGACTCCATCTTGAAGCAGACCGCTTGACCATCGCCGACGTCGATGACGCCGGCGTTCTCGCCGGGCCCCTGTAAGACCCAGTCGGCCTCGGTCGGCAACATCTTGAGGTGGCGACGCGACGACTTGTAAGAGCAGTGTTCGCTCCACATCACCGAAATGATGCCCAGCTCGGTCCAGGTGGGGGGTCGACCCAGCGCTTCGAGAACCCGCTGGTACTCGTCGAGCGTCAAGCCGTGCCCCTGAGCGAGCTCGGCGGTCACTTCGGTCATGCCTGATCTCCGGTGGTTGTCCAATGAGCGGCGCCGGGTCCCGTACCTGCGTGCGTACCTGACCTCACCATCAACCTGCCGAGCATCGACGTGAATACGCCCTGCCCGTCGATGGACCCCAGCACCGGATCGCACGCTCGCTCGGGGTGAGGCATCATGCCCATGACGTTCCGCTCGGCGTTGAGGATGCCCGCGATGTTGGCGGTGCTGCCATTTGGGTTGTCCCCCGGCGAGTACCGAAACACGATACGATCCTCGGCTTGCAGCCTCTCGACCAGGCTCGGGGGCGCGAAGTAGCAGCCTTCGTGGTGGGCGACGGGTATCCGCAACTGCTGACGAGATTCGTACGCCGACGTAAAGGCGGTTTTCGTAGTCGCGACGTCGAGTCCAATCGGACGACAAACGAACTTGCGAGACGCATTCTGGAGCATCGCCCCCGGAAGCAAGCCGGCTTCCAGAAGGATCTGAAAACCATTGCAGATGCCGAGAACCGGGCCGCCGCGGTCGGCAAACGCCTTGATCGCGCCCGTGATATTCGAGAACCGAGCGATCGCCCCCGACCGGAGCGCGTCACCGTACGAAAAACCTCCGGGCAGAATCACTGCGGAGGTCTCAGCAGCGAGGGTTGGGTCTTTGTGCCAAACCCGCTGCACTTCGCCGCGACCAGGGCCCAGGAGCCGATCGAGCGTTTGACGAACGACGTGGACCGCGTCCTCGTCGCAATTGGAGCCAGGGAAAACAACGACGGCAATGTGCACCGATAGCCTCGCCATGTAGGCGACGGCCGTCAGAGCTCGATTTCGAAATCTTCAATCACAGGGTTCGCGAGGAGCTGCTTGCCCATCGCCTCGAGACGCGCTCGAGCCTCCGGCTCTGGCATGTCATCGAGCTCAAACTCGAGCAGTTTGCCGATCCGTACCCCGCGGACCTCGTCGAAACCGAGCTGCTTCAGGCTGTCGGAAACCGCTTGTCCGGCCGGGTCAAGTACTCCTTCCCGGAGGGTGACCAGAACCTTAGCCTGCATGTACCGGCGAGTCCGTAACGCACGATCAGTGTCCCGTCAAGTCATTGTGCGCGTTCCTTGCCCACCTGCTCCAGCGCGCGTTGACCCGCCCGCGACCCAATCGGGTACGCATCGCCCTCTGAGCTCAGACCGCGCTTAAAACGAGGCCTCTTGGGGTGGACCTTTGCCCGGCGCCTTTTTGGCGCTGGTCTTCTTCCGAGTAGCGGTCGCCGTCGTTTTCGTCGCCGCCGCCTTCTTGGAGGAAGACTTCTTGGTCGACGACTTCTTGGGGACCTTCTTCGGGTCGGTCTTGGTCGCCGTCTTCTTGACGGCGGCCTTCTTGCCCGCCGCGGCCGGGGCTTTCTTGGCCGTCGCCCGTGCTTCGCCGTTGGCGGGCGCTGCGACCGTCCTGGTTGCGGCCTTCCTCCCAGCGGAGCCCGTGGTCTTGGTCGCCGCCTTTTTCTTGGTCGCCGCCTTTTTCTTGGTCGCCGCCTTCTTCTTGGTCGCCGCTTTCTTCTTGGTCGCCGCCTTCTTCTTGGCGGCCGCTTTCTTCTTGGTCGCCGCCTTCTTTTGGGTCGTCTTCTTCTGGGCGGTCGCACCGTCGCCCGATTCACCGCCGCGCGGCGGGAACTCGAAGCCGTGGCGTCCCGTCTCTTCCTTTCGGAAGAGCTGGGCGGCAAACGGCCGGCCCCGCCGAGAGATGAAGTCGGTGAGAACGTCCGTTTTGCCCTGGGTAAAGAAGGTGGTGGCCTCTTCCCGGGTGATCTCCCGCTTACAGACGGTTCGAGGAAGCAAGGCGGTGCAATAGGTCACGTCTTCGGGGATCTCGCGTTTCTTGAGCGGAAAGAGGCTGCTGTCATCCTTTCCGACCTTTCTCAAAACCTCGAGACCGTTCGAGCAGATGAAGGTGGCCCGAGTCTCGACGATCTGACCCGTCCCGCAGGTCGAGCACGTCCCCAACGGCCGCTCATCGACCTCGTACTCGGGCGCGCTCTGCCCCTCCCCGTCGTCGCCCTCGCCGCCCTCCAAGCGCTTGAGATCGACCTCGCCATCCACGATGGCCAGCTGGCCTCGAAACGGACGGGCCTGGCGCGTAAGAAATCCGTCGAGCACCCGCGACTCACCGGTGGTCAGCAGCTCCTGCACCGTTCGTCGGTCGACGTACCGACCCGACTTATCCTTCCAGATCCGGAACGGGCAGTCTTCGACCTGGTTCTCGGACGGCTCCTCGTCTTTGGACTTGGACTTCGCCTTGCGCCGGGCCTTCGGGTCGTACCCGGGAGGCTCTTTGCATCGATAGAACCAGGAGCGCTCGTACACGGGGCGCGAACAGAGCGGACACTGCCCGAGGACCGTATCGTCGGGATAGAGATCCTCGAACTCGAAGTTTTTCGCGAGATCGACCACCTGCTCGGCGTAGTCCGATACTTCGGCCATGAACGCATCCGCCGTCATCCGCTTTCGCTCGACGTCGCCCAGGTGTCGCTCCAGCTGACCGGTGAGCGCCGGCGACGCCAGCCGTTCGGCGTTCATGCGCTGAAGGATGTCGATCAGCCGAATGCCCTTCACGGACGGCCGAAGCGCGCGCCCAGCGCGGGTCACATAGCCCTTCGCGATCAGATTTTCGATGATGTCCGCTCGGGTCGCCGGCGTGCCGATCCCGCTGTCTTTCATCGCTTCCGCGAGCTCTTCGTCGTCGACGTACCGCCCGGCGTTCTCCATCAGCGAAAGCAACCGCGCTTCCGTGATCCGCGGGGGCGGTTTGGTCTCTTCGGCCGACAACTCGTATTCTTTGGGAGTGACCGATACGCCTTCGGCGCTGTCTTGACCCGCGACCAGCGGCTTTAGCTTCGCCCCGGAGTCGCTCTCTTCGAGCACGGAACGCCACCCCGGCACCTGCAGAACCCGATCTCTCGATCGGAAGTGCTGCTCGGCGACCACGGTGATCCGCTCGACGCGCGACCATTCGGCCGGCGGAAAGAAGGTGGCGAGAAACCGCCGAACGACCAGGTCGAAGAGCTTGGCGTCATCGCCGGACAGACCGCGGTCGGGCTCACCGGTCGGAATGATTGCGAAGTGGTCGCTGACCTTGCTGTCGTCAAAGGTTCGCTTGGTGTTTAACAGACCATTCTTTTGAAGGTAGTCGGATGCGTTTTTGAAGCGCGGATCACTTCCGAGAGCCTGAATGACTTCATCGACCACCGAACGATAATCGTTCGGGAGCGCCTTGGTGTCCGTTCGAGGGTAGGTGAGGACCTTGTGGCCTTCGTAACACCGCTGAGCCGCGTTGAGCGTGCGTCGGGCGGACCATCCGTACCTGCGGTTGGCCTCCCGCTGTAGACTTGTGAGGTCGAACAGCAGCGGAGCCGCTTCTTTGGACGTCTTTCGGGTTTCCGACGCGACCGCGGGCTGCCCATCGACCGCGGCCATGATTTCGTGGGCCTTGGCCTCTTCAAAGATCCGGTCTTCCTTGAGGGCATCGTCTTCCTTGTCGGTCTTGAACTGCGGATCGAACCAGCCGCCCGTGTAGACGTCGCCCTCGTGCTCGAAAGTCCCCTGGATTCGCCAGAAGCCTACCGGCACGTGATTCAGGATCTCCACCTCGCGCTCGACCAACATCCCGAGGGTCGGCGTTTGAACTCGACCGGCGCTCCACGCCTGGTTCTCCGACCGGGTCTTGAGGCGGCGCGTCAAAGCCCGGGTCGCGTTCATACCGATCAGCCAGTCGGAGTAGTTGCGGCAATGGGCGGCGTCGGAAAGGCCGTCGTACTGGGTACCGGGATGCAGGCGCTGAAAGCCGTCTTGGATCGACTTTTTGGTCATCGACTGCAGCCAAAGCCGCTCCATGGGCTGGACGGACTTCAGATACTCGACGATCTCCCGAAATATCAGCTCCCCTTCCCGCCCGGCGTCGCAAGCGTTGACGACGCCGTCGACGTCGTCGCGCTTTAGGAGCTGCTTGATGGTGCCGATCCGCTCTCGGTAACCCTTCTTAGGTTTGAGAGGAAACTCCTTGGGGAGGATCGGCAGCGTGTCGAGGGTCCATCGCTTGTACTTTTCGTCAAGATCTTCCGGGGAAGAAAGCTCGAATAGGTGACCAATCGCGTAAGTGACGACAAAATCGTCATTTTCCCAATATTCAGCCTCGCGGGCCCCGTCCTGTTTCACGGCGCTGAATCCCCCCAGCGCCGCGACAATATCTTTGGCTACCGAGGGTTTCTCTGTAATGACCAGGCGTTTGCCCATCGGCGGGGAGAGAAGACACAAACCAGCCGCCGATGCAAGAGACTGTCCATAGCGAATCGTTACCGATCGCCGCGGACCCACCTATATCGGGTAAGAACCCCTGAGGTTACACTTAAGTTCGGCTTCGGCTGACGTAGATGATGTGCTGTTCAGAGTCGACTTCGTAAACCATGACGTCATGCATGTCGCCCGGATTGAGCACCTGGGTGAGGTCGACGAATCCATCGGTCGACCACTCTTCGGCCGGCAGGATGCCTTCGATGCCCGGCTCCAGCTCGAACAGGGCCTGGTCGCGGTCGATTCGAAGCGTCCTCGCCTGCTCGATGAGATTCCCCGGCAGCAATCGGTCGGGCATCGCCCGCCACGGATCGTCATTGAGCTGCTTGATACCCAACGAGAACCGCTCGTTCTCGACGTCGATGTTGAGCACCACGGCCTCCACTTCCAATTCGCTTTGGAAGATGTCGGACGGATGCTTGTATCGGCCCGACCATGAGATGTCGGACACGTGAACCAGCCCGTCGATCCCCTCTTCGACCTCTACGAAGACGCCGAAGTCCGTGATGTTCCGGATGGGTCCGGCGATGACCGTACCTACCGGGTACTTCTTGCTCAGCAAGGTCCACGGGTTGGGTTCGGTCTGTTTGATGCCCAGCGAGATCCGCTTTTGCGAGATGTCGATGTCGAGGACCATCGCGGTGACCTCGTCGCCGATGCTGTACAGCTTCGAGGGGTGCTTGACCCGCTTCGTCCACGACATTTCGGTGATGTGCACGAGACCTTCGATGCCAGGCTCGAGTTCGATGAATGCCCCGTAATCCGTCAGGCTCACCACGGTGCCGTTAACGACCTGACCTTTCGGGTATTTCTTATCGGCTTCGATCCATGGGTCGTCCTGGATCTGTTTTAGCCCCAGCGACACGCGCTCGGTCGTCGCGTCGAATTTCAAGACTTTGACACGAACGTCGTCGGCCACCTTGAACATGTCAGACGGGTGGTTGAGGCGCCCCCAAGACATGTCGGTGATGTGCAGAAGGCCATCGATCCCGCCGAGGTCGATGAAGGCCCCATACTCTGTTATGTTCTTTACTTGCCCGTCGAGGATCGCGCCCTCGTGCAGCTTGGCGAGCGTCTCTTGCTTCTTCGCCTCGCGCTCTTGCTCGAGCACCAGCCGTCGCGACAACACGATGTTATTTCGGCGCTTGTTGAACTTGATGACCTTGAAGCGATGGGTCTCGCCGATCAGCTTGTCGAGGTTGCGGATCGGCCGAAGATCGACCTGCGACCCAGGAAGGAACGCCTTGACGCCGATATCAACCTGCAGGCCACCTTTGACGCGGGCCGTGATCACCCCGTCGACCGTCGCCTCGTTGTCGTAGGCCTTCTGGATATCGTCCCAGATCTTCATCCGGTCGGCCTTTTCCTTGGACAGGACACAAAGGCCGTCGACGTTTTCGCGCTTCGACTCGACGTACACGTCGATCACGTCGCCTACCGATACCTGGGGTTTGCCTTCGACTTTCGGGAACTCGTTCAGGTTGACGACCCCCTCGGACTTGAATCCGAAGTCGATGATAGCCTGGTCCTTCCTCAGTGCGACGATCGTGCCCTTTACGATGTCGCCCTCGCGGGTCTCCTCCTTGTTGAACGACTGCTCGAGCAGCGCGCCAAAGGAGAGCTCTTCGTGTGTGTTGGTCTCCGACATTTGCTGTTATGTACCGCGGCCCCGACGCTCCCCCGTCGGACCGGGCCGGTCGTTTTGTGCCTGACCGGAAGGCTACCGACGGTGCGCATCGCCCATCTGGACCTGCGAACACAGTCAATCCTCTTTGAATGCAGGGATTGGCTCGGGATCACGACGGCGCAAATTTGCGTCGGCAGGCCTGCACGCTACGGACGTGGTATCAGCATGTCAAAGGGATTTCGCGGTCGTACTGGCCGCTGTCGGACGCCGAAGAACGCCGAGAGACTCAAACGGCCTCCGCAACCGCCGAAAGACCCGACCGTGATGTCTCTGGACCCTGGTTTCCGACCATCCCGCGCCTATCTGACGCCCGACGTGACTGTGGCGACCGTCGTGTCCCAAGTTACTCTCATCCGCGCCGGTTCGGTAGGACGCCTGCGGGGCGCGGTCGCGGACCGCGGTCAGTCCTCTTCTCGACTGAACCTAAGTCTAGAGAGCGGCTCCAACTTTCGGCGATGCCAGAGCAGCCATGGGCCGGGCCAAATCAGTTTGGCGCGGGGCGCGAGGCTGTTGCAGCCCCGCGGCCGCGGTCGCTCGGCTCGGTTTGACACCCGCCGAGCACACGGCTAGGTTGGCGTCGCCTGAATAGGGGATGACCCCTAATGATGCGCGACCGACGAGCTCTGTCGGGGTTACAGACTCAAGCGGATCTCAGGGCGGGTCTCACTTTGCACGACGGTCTCGAATCCGCCGCTCATCTGCCGATGACGCCAACTGCGCCCATTGCGCTGAATGCGCTGAATGCGCTGACCGGCGCCGAGCGGATTGTGATGAGACGCGTTGCGTTCAGGCGTCGCCGGGGGGCTTTGAAATCGGAGGCCATCGTGGTCTTCGGCTCAGTGCGGGCATCGCGAGCCATCAGAACTAAACGATGGATGGACAGCTCGGCGGCAAAACAGTGTGCGCCAACGTGCGCCATCTCGATTCGGGGCAGCATAGAAAGAAAACGGTCATGAACGGTCTCTGGGAAATCATCAAAACGGGCGGAATCCCGATGGGCGTCAACATCTTCTTCCTGATCGTCTCGATCGCTATCGTGATCGACCGGTCGATTGCGGTGTTCTTTCAGTACAACCTGAATGGGCACCGTTTCATGGGCCAGGTCGAGAAGCTGGTCGTGAGCGGCAACATCGACAAGGCCGTCAAGCTCTGCAACGCCGCACCGAAGGCTGCCCTCGCCCGAGTTCTAAGGGCAGGTCTCACCCGCGCGAACCGCGGGGTTCTCGAGATCGGCAACGCGATCGAAGAAGAAACCCTGGCCGTGACGCCTCAGGTCATGAAACGGATCTCTTCGCTGTGGTCGATCGCCAACATTGCCGTGTTGGTGGGTCTGTTGGGAACGGTCATCGGTCTGATCAACGCTTTCGGCGCGGTCGGCCTCGCCAACGCCGAAAAGAAGCAGGAAGTCCTGACCACCGGCATCTCGGAGGCGCTCTACAACACTGCTTTCGGTCTCGCCATCGCCGTGTTCTGCATCGTCGGCCACCTGGTGCTGAGCTCGCAGGCCAAGAGCATCGTGGAGGACGTCGAACTGCACAGTCTCAAGCTCGAAAACATGCTCTCGCGCCGCGCGATCACCGAGCTGGGTGACGGCCGCTAACGCGGCGCGCCGGGGACGGCCCTCCTATGACCCAGTACGCCGGAGATCCCCGTACATCCGCGGGGTCCGCCTCTACGGTCACGCAAGAGCTTTCGGCGGGGGATTTCACCTACGTCCGAAAGAAGCGGGGCCGCATCAAGTTCGATGACGAGCACATGGACGGTGAAATCAACATCGTCCCCTATCTCGACATCATGGTGAACCTGATCATGTTTCTGTTGATGGTTCAGGCTACCTCCATCGCGCTGAGCATGATCAACGTCAATGCGCCGAGCTACGCGCCGCCGGGCCCGACCAACCAAGATCCGGCCAACCAAGACCCCAACAAGGATCCGCGCCTTACGATCGGGGTCTCCGCGACCGGCTTTTATATCGCCGGTCGAGGTGGTGTCCTGGGCGAGAGCAAGGTCGACGCATCGGGCAACAAGGCCCCCACCATTCCCCGTAAGTCCAATAATGAACTGAACTACGACGCGTTGACCGCCCTGTTGGTCGAGATCAAGAAGCAGTTCAAAGAGGCTGATACGGTCTTCATCGCTGCCGACGACGGGATTCCGTACCAGGAGATCGTCCGGACCCTCGACGCGTCGCGGTCCTTCGGTGGCGAGAACCTGTTTCCCAACGTGGCGTTCACTCAGCTGAACTGACCGGTGCCAGGCCATGAGCAGCACGAACCAATCCGAGCCCACCTCGCACGCTCTGCACGAAGCGACCCGGCAGCGCCGTAAGACCCGGCGACGTCAAAAAGAGATCACCGAAGACATCACCTATCTGAACATCACTCCGATGCTCGACATGATGACCATCCTCTTGGTCTTCCTGCTCAAGAGCTTCTCGGCTTCGGCGGAGAACATCAGTGTCGAGAACCTCACGCTCCCCACTTCGGTCAGCAAACTCAACATTCGCCCGGCCCTCGAGCTGATGATCACGGAGAACGCAATCCTTGTTGACAAGAAGTTGGTGACCCGGCTCGACAAGGAGGGCAACGTCAGCCTCGCCGACCTCAACGACGACCCCGAAGGTTACCTCATTCAGCCGCTGTACGAGGCACTCGAACGACAGGCCTCCGATCTGAAGAAGCTCTCCGAGCTGGGCGGAACGCAGTTCGACGGGCGCATCGCGATCATTGCCGACCGCAAGACGTCCTACCGGACGATGTTCAAGATCCTCTATACGGTGGGACGGGCCGAGTTCGGCCTGTTCCGATTGTTCGTCCACAAGCTCGAAGAAGGATAGTCACGTCCTCGACGGGCCACCGCCGGCGCGTTCGGCTCTTCTACCCTGGATGAGACAGACCAGTTCGTCGACGACCTGATCTTCACTCTTTCCGTCGGTCTCGACGAGAACCGCGTCGTCGG
The DNA here is from genome assembly GCA_964519665.1 of uncultured Myxococcales bacterium. GTDB lineage: Bacteria > Myxococcota > Kuafuiibacteriia > Kuafuiibacteriales > Kuafuiibacteriaceae > JANQQN01. The sequence goes on along the minus strand of CAZFIV010000002.1, from coordinate 93,218 downwards.
CCTGCTTCAAAGGTGCGGTTTCCCGTTCGCGGTCCAGTCGATCGCGACGCTCGATCGACGCCCGCACTTCGTCGAAGGCGGCCTTCTCACCCGTGCGGTCGAGGTCGCGCATCCGGCGCCGGGCGCGTTCATCGACCGAGGCGGTCAAAAAGATCTTCACGTCGGCCCCGGGAAAAACGACCGTACCGATGTCTCGCCCCTCGAGGATCGCGCCTGCGGGGCACGCTCGCGCGAGTCGTCGTTGAAGCTCGAGCAAGCCGGTGCGAACCCCAGGCATGGCGGCGATCCGACTGACCGATGCGGACACCTCCGAGGCTCGGATCGCTTGGCTCACGTCTTCCTCACCCAGCCACACCCGGTCGTCTTCGAAGCGAAGCTCGAGGGTCGAGAGCCGGGCGACGACCTCGGCCTCACCGCTCAGATTCTCCCGCTGGCTCACGAGGGTCACCGTTCGATAGATCGCCCCCGTGTCGACCCTTTCGAGCCCCAACCGCTCAGCCACCCGTCGTGCCACCGTACTCTTGCCGGCGCCCGCCGGACCGTCCATCGCCACGATAAAGGGCATCGAGGGGCAGTTAGCCGAGCGGTGCACCTCACTGCAAGAGATTCACGATCCGACGAACCTTAGCGTTGGGCCCAACCTCGACGTCGAACGACTGCGCCTTCCTGAGCCTTTCGTTTCGGACTTCGACCACGTGTCGGCCGGGCACGACCTTCAGGAACTCGACGGGCATCGGGCGACGCCGACCGTTCACAACCACTTCGCTTCCTCCGAACGGCGTGACTTCCACCGTCAGGAACCCGAACACCACCGGGCGAAGCACGAACGATAGAGCTTCGGTCCGATCGGGTCCGACCCGGACCGTCTTGGTCTGGGGCGCGTAATATTCGCACTCGACGTACACCGTCCGCAGGCCGGGTCGAACGCGGTACCCCATTAGCGGGCTCCGACCGGCCGGCCGATCGTCGACCCGAACCGCGCATCCATCGACGGACGTCCGCACTTCGATGAGCCCATCAGGGATCTGGCGTCGGTCGATCTCCAGCTCGAAATCGACCCCGATGGTGGTTCCGTCGGTCACCAGGACCGCCTTGGTGCCGGGCAGGTAGCCCGCCTTGGTCACCGAAATTCGAACGGTCCGGTCGGCGCGTAGCTGCTCGAAGACGGCGGGCGTAACTTTCGAAGTAGTCTGGCCGTCGATCCGGATGGTCGCTCCGGAGGGAGCGGATGATACGCGTACCGCTCCTTCCTGACGCTCCAGAACCATGGTCACCTCGTGGCGCCCGGCGTCTTTCGGCAAGACGACTTTCTCTTCGAGCTTTCGGTAACCCGGCAGCTGCAGCTCGATGGTCACCGGGCGATCGACTGGGAGATTCTCGAGGTCGTCCGGAGTGACCGACCCCATTCCGATGCCGTTGACCGTGATCGCGGCCCCCGGCGGCCGGGACAGCAGCCGCAGGACCGTCGGCTCGAGCCCGGCGTCCACCGCCGGCGGAGGGTCGTCGACCGGACCCAAGCCAGCGGAAGACCGCAGCGTACGAACCTCTTCGGCGGCGCCGGTCAACCAGCGTCCAGCGGCGCTCAGGCCGCCGGTCAACTGAGCCATGCCGAGGCCGAGCACGGCCACCAGCGCCGCCACCCCGGCCACCCATCGACCCCGGTGGTTGCGCCAGCTGACCTGCACATCGGTCGACAATGCGGCGACGTAACGGGCCACCCGGACCCGGGCCGGGGGCACCGGCTCTGGGACGGGGGGCTCGTCTTCGGACAGTGGCATGCTGACGACCGGCGTCCCTGCGCTGGTGAGCTGGCGTCGGTCGCGCTCGACCCGCGATGGGTTGACCTCGTATTCGGCCCGCAGCATCCGGGTCTCATCTTCGCGAGGACGCTGATACACGGAGGGATCCGATGAGGGTCGCGGTGGATCGTTCAGGACCTCGACGACCGACGGCCGGCCTCGCAGAGCCACCTGGGGCGGGGTCGGCTCGCTGGTCGCCTGCGCAGCCTCGATGACCGGCTGACTGTCCGGGGGCCCGAACACGTCGTAGATGAGCTCTTTGAGGCGCGCCGAACCCGGCGTGGGTCGCTCCTTACGTGCGTATCGAAGCAAGGCGTCCCGCATCTCTTCGGCCGTCTGCCAGCGATAATGGACGTCCTTCTCGAGGGCTCGCATGACGATCGCCTCGAGCGCTTTGGGGTACCCCTTGCGCCGTTTCGAAGGCGCAGGAATGGGCTCGTTGACGATCGCGCCCAGGATGCCGCCGGGACCCTCCTTATTGAAGAGCCGGCTGTTGGTGGTCACCTCGTGCAGAATGATGCCCACCGAGAACAAGTCGGAACGGCCGTCGAGCTCTTCACCACGGGCCTGTTCCGGCGACATGTACGATAGCTTGCCTTTAGTGAAGCCGGCTTCGGTCTGGGTAAGCCGGGCCCGTGCCTTGGCGACCCCGAAATCGATCAGTTTGACCTCACCGTCATACGAGATCAGGACGTTTTGCGGCGTGACGTCGCGATGGACGATCTGCAGGTGTCGTCCTTTGGTGTCGCGGGCGCTGTGCGCAAAACCGAGGCCCGCCAGGAGCTCGCCTACCACGTAGCTCAACAGCCCGAACGGCAGCGGCATCTTGGTCGCCTTCGCGCGTTCGGTAAACGCGAGCAGGCTGTGCCCCTGAACGAACTCCATGGCGATATAATAAAAGCCGTCGTGCCTTCCTTGGTCGTAGACGCCGGCGATGTTCGGATGATCGAGATGCGAGACGATCCTCGCCTCGTCGATGAACATCCGAATGAAGCCTTCCTCGTGAGCGAGGTGCGGTAGGATTCGCTTGATCGCGCAGAACTCGCCGGCGCGGTTCTGGGCCAAGAAAATCTCCGCCATGCCTCCTTGGGCGAGTTTACGGAGCAACCGGTACTCACCGAATTCGATCGGGTAGTTGTTCTGGGCCATCCTCGACCTCAGGCGATACGGACCCGAGCGCCGTGCTGCCGAAGCGCATCGGCAAAGCCCGGATACGACACGGCGATAATATCAGCGCCACGAATGATCGTTCGACCCGGGGCGGCCAAGGCGAGGACCGCTGCGGTCATCGCGATCCGATGGTCGTGGCCGGCGTCGAGCGTCGCCGCGCGCAGAGGCGCTCCGCCCGTCACGACCAGGCCGTCGGTGCGGGGGGCGGCGGGCACCCCGAATGCGGTGAGCAGGTCGACGGTGGCCTGAACCCGGTCCGTCTCCTTGACGCGAAGCTCGCCGGCATCGTGAATCCGGGTCTCACCCGGGGCCGCGCTCGCGACGGCGGCCAAAAGGGGCAGCTCGTCGATACTCCGGAGGGTCAAGTCGCCTCGGAAGACCACCGGGCGTTCGGGGCGACCCGACACTGAGAGATCGGCCACCGGCTCGCCGCTCACATCGTCCCGATCGACGCGCCGAACCTGCACACCGAACGCCTGCAGGGCATCGAGCACCCCCGCTCGGGTCGGGTTGACACCCGTCCGCACCACTAGGTCGGTGCTACCCGTCAGCGCGGCCGCCCCCAACCAGAACGCCGCCGATGAAAGGTCGGGGGCCGCGCCCAATACCGGCGCGCGCCAGGGCTCGGCCCGGGGCCAAACGGTCAGTGTTCCGTCCGAGGCTTCGTCCAGCTGGACGCCCAGCGCTCGCAGCATCCGCTCAGTGTGATCGCGGGACCGCCCCGGCTCCCGGACGCGGGTCGGGCCCTCGGCGAACAAGCCAGCCAACAGCAAGGCGGACTTCACTTGCGCCGACGCGATGGCCAGGGCGTGGTTCGCCCCTCGCAGTCGTCCCCCGTCGACAACGATCGGCGGTCGCAGCGTGGAGCCTTCTTCTTCGGTCGCGGCGTGAACGGGACGAAGCTTCGCGCCCATCGCTTCGAGAGGAGCGAGGCGGGCCATCGGCCGCTTCCGCAGGGAGGCGTCACCGTCGAGCACGAACGAGCCCTGCGCTGCGGCCAGGATGCCCGCCATCAGTCGCATCGTGGTGCCGCTATTACCGCAGTCGAGGGGGCTCGCGCATGGCGTCAACCCCTCGGGTCCACCGACGCCTTGCACGTGGTAGCCGTGGTCGGTTTGTCTGATCGGCACCCCGAGCGAAGCGAGGACCGCCGCCGTCGAGCGGTTGTCTTCACCGTGGCCCGCCGGCTCGACCCGGCAATCGCCCTTGCCCATCGCCGCCAGAATCAGCGCGCGATGGGTGATCGACTTGTCGGGAGGCACGTGCACGTGGCCCCGAAGTCGAGTCGGGCCTTCGATCTCGAGCGTCGACACGGTCATTGCAGCCGGAAGCCGAAATCTTCGTATTCGGGCTTGTCAGGGATCCGGAACGAGAACCGCCGGTCATCGCCGGGGCCGAGAGGTCCGCGCCGGAGGAGGTCTTGAAGAATCGTGGAGTGGACCGCGCCGAGCGCGGTCTTCGTATCCAAGGCCAGGTGAGCTTCCTGCAAGACTCGGTCTCCAGTGTTGCGCAGCCTTCCCTCGACCTTGAGGACCCCGGGCACCCGCTCGTCGGTGCCCGGCTTCAGCTCGGGACCGACCCGGAAGCCTTCGACCACAACGCTGCTCTCGAGGTAGGCGCGCCGGTCGGCCTCGGTCATCACCTCGACCGCCGCGTCTTGGGTGATTCGGTCACGGTTGGCGCGGGCGGCTTCACCGAGGTCGTAATAGATGAACAGGGCGAGGCCCAACGAGGCGATCGCCCCGACGCCAAACACGGGCAGGATCCACTTCCCGGAGACTTCAGCCACGCGGGGTACCGTTTGATGCCGCTCGCCGTTGGTCAATCAATTCTACCGCCAAAGGGAGCGAAGCTCGTCCAGGTATTCGATCAACAGCTCGATGTCGTGGGGTCGACCGACCGAAAAGCGTAGGAACTCGGGCATGTCGTAACCCACCAGGCGCCGAACGAAGCCGCCCCGCTCCGCCAGCGCGTCCTTGACCTTCTCGGCGTGCCGGGGAAAGGCCGCCGACACGAAATTCGTCTGGCTCGGGATGGGCGCCAGGCCGAGGCGTTCGAGGGCCGTCGCCAGTCGTTGGGCGCCTTTGCGGACCAAGCGACGACTGGCCGTGACGTGCGCCTGATCGACCAACGCAGCCAACGCCCCGGCCTGCGCGACGGACGAGACGTTGTGGGCCTGGCGAACTCGGTCGAAGTAAGGAACGAGCTCCGGATCCATGACACCGTAGCCGATCCTCAGCCCCGCGAGCCCGTACGCCTTGGAAAAGGTTCGGAGAATGACCAACCGAGGTCTGAGCTTCAGCAAGCTGAGAGAATCCGGAAAGTCTGGGGCGTCCGCGAACTCGGCGTAGGCTTCGTCGAGCACGACGATCACCGACCGAGGGATGCGCTCGAGGAATGCGATCAAGGCTCGGTGCGGCACGTAGGTGCCGGTCGGGTTGTTGGGGTTCGCGATGAACACCAGCTTGGTCCGAACGTCGACCAGGGCCGCGAGCGCGCTCAGGTCGTATCGGTGCTCCCGAAGCGGCGCGACGAGCATCTCGCGGCTCGCTGCGTAGGCGACCAGACGATACACCGCGTACGAAGGCCAGCCGCTCACGATCGTCTCCCCCGGGCCGACAAAGATCCGTACCAGTCGCTCGATGAGCTCGTTCACGCCGCAGCCGATGGCGACCGAGGCCACCGAAACCTGGTGATGCGCGGCCACCGCCTCCTTGAGCGCGCGGGACTCGGGGTCGGGGAACCGGTGGGCATCGCCGAGCGCCTGCTGCATCGCGGCCACCGCCTCCGGACTCGGACCGAGCGGATTCTCGTTCGCGCTCATCAGGAGCGCCCGGTCTCCGTGCGACCGAACCAGGTCGATCCAGTAGTGTCCGCTGGGCGCGAAAGGAGGCAGACCAGCCACCTCGGGGCCGACGAGGGTCGTTCCGCCGTACTCCGTTCGCTGGGCTTCGGCGACCGCCCGGGCCGCCTCGGCTTCGGGTACGCTGGCGATATCGTCGGTGCTCACGACGCGCCGAACATCCCGAGTCGCCGAAACCGCTCGTATCGATCGTCGATGAGCGCGGGGCCTGGGAGCGCGTCGAGGGCCGCCAGCTGCCCGAGCAGCGCGTTCTTCAGTCGCTCGGCGGCCAGCGCCGGATCCCGGTGCGCCCCCCCCGACGGCTCTTCGACCACCTGGTCGATCACCGACAGGTCGAAGAGATCGGGTGCACACAGCTTCAGCGCGTCGGCCGCTCGGGGCGCTTCTTTGGCGTCTTTGAACAGGATGGACGCGCAGCCTTCGGGCGAGATGACCGAGTACGTGGCGAACTGAAGCATCACGATCCGGTTCGCCACGCCGACCGCGAGGGCGCCCCCACTGCCCCCTTCTCCGATCACCGCCGCGACCACCGGGACCGAGAGACCGGCCATGCATTCGAGCGCCTCCGCGATCGCCTGGGCCTGCCCCCGCTCTTCGGCGTCGAGGCCCGGAAAGGCTCCGGGGGTGTCGATCAGCGTCACCACGGGCAAGCCGAAGCGCTCGGCCAGGAGCATCAGTCGCTTCGCCTTTCGGTACCCCTCCGGCCGCGGCATCCCGAAATTGCGATGGACGTTTTGCTCGGTGGTTCGCCCTTTCTGATGACCGAGGATCATCACGCGGCGTCCGTCGACCTGACCCACGCCCCCGATGATCGCCGGGTCATCGCCGAAGCCTCGGTCGCCGTGCAGTTCCTGAAAGTCGGAGCACATGTGCTCGATATAATCTAGGGTAAACGGCCGGTTCGGGTGCCGAGCGAGCTGGACGACTTCCCACCGCCCCAGTCGCGAGAGCAGCTCGCGGGTCAGGACTTTTGCATCATCCTCGAGGCGCGCGATCTGCGTTCGCAGGGAGGCCCGGTGTTCGTCGGACCCGCCCCCGGCCTCCGCGTGAGCTCGCAGGTCGGCGATCTGACGTTCCAGGGTCCGCAGGGGCCGCTCGAACTCGAGCTCTCGCTCCATCTCGGGATCGCTACACCTGCTGCGCCCGTGCACGCAACCGCGCCACTGCGTCATCGATGTTCACCGGAGCATCATGCCATTCGACGTCCGGTTCGTGGTTGAACCAGTTGACCTGCCGCTTGGCGAACCGTCGGGTCATGGTGATCGTGGTCTGCACGGCCTCGTCGAGCGTCAGCTGGCCCGAAAGGTGGGCAGCCGCGTCCCGATAGCCAATGATCGACAGACCCGGGGAGTCTGCGGGTATGCCCGAATCAAGGCATCGCTGCGTCTCCTCGAGCAAGCCGCCCGCGTACATCGCGCGGGTTCGTTCCGCGATCCTTGCTCGCAGAACCTCTCGGGGCCAGTGGGGGGCCATTCCAATGAGGCGGTACCTGCGCTCTCCGAAGGCATGTTCGGCCTGAAAGTCGCTGATCGGCCGGCCGGTCTGGCGGAAGATCTCGAGCGCCCGGCCGATGCGCTGCGGGTCGTTGGGCTGAATGCGGCTGGCGGCCACGGGATCGACTCGGGCGAGCTCGGCGTGTTGGGTCGGCGCGCCGAGTTCGGTGAGCTCGGCCCGGACGGCCGCCCGGATCTCGGGTGCGATCGGCGGGGCCTCGAAGATGCCTCGCACCAACGCCCGCATCCACAGGCCGGTCCCGCCGCAGAGCAACGCGTTCTTGCCCTCCCGCCACAGGCGCTCGATGACCTCGTCGGCCGCGGCGCTGAAATCGGCGGCGCTCCACTGCTCAGAGGGCTCGATGACGTCGATCAAGTGGTGCGGAACCCGGGCTTGCTCTCCTTCGGTGGGTTTGGCGGTCCCTACGTCGAGGCCGCGGAACACGGCCGCCGAGTCGCAGCTGACGATCTCGGCATCGAGGCGCTCGGCCAGCGCGACGGCGAGGGCCGTCTTCCCGGACGCGGTGGGGCCCATGACCGCGAACAATGGCGGCTTCATGTCCGATGAAAGAGCCGAGCCAGATCGGCGCTCGACCACTCGACGAACACCGGTCGACCGTGGGGGCAGTGGGCGCCAAAGTCGATCTCGTCCATTTGCACCAACAAAGCGCGAATCTCTTCGGGGGTCAGGCGGTCGCCGGCGCGAACCACCCGGTGACAAGCCGCGCACGATAGCAGCGCATCAACCTGATCTTCAAAGGCGCTGGTCGTTTCGAAGCTCGCCAGCTCGTCGAGCAGGTCGAGCACCAGACGCTCGATATCGGCCCCCGCCAAGGCGGTGGGCGTCGCCTTGACCAGCCAGGTGCGACCGCCGAACGGCGCGAGCTCGAAACCGAGCGCACCGAATCGGTCCCCGTACCGCTCCGCGGTCTCGGCCCGCCGGGCGTCGAGCTCGAGGGGGATCGGCATCAAGAGCGGTTGACTGGTCACCCGCGCTCTTTGCTGCTGCTCACGCATGCGCTGAAATGCGATGCGCTCATGGGCGGCGTGCTGGTCGATGACCACCATTTCTCCGTCGCCCTCACACACCAGGTAGGTCCCCAGCACCTGGCCGATCGGCGTGAGGCGAGAGAACCGACCGCGAGCAGCGGGCTGGGCTTGGAAGAGACCGCGCTCGGGGTCGGCGGAGGCAGGGCGCGGCGACGGGACCGAGGGGACCCGAATGACCGGACGGCCCACGAAAGCGGACAGGCCCTTGTCGTCGCGGTCGCGCACCAGAGCCGCCCCGCCCAGGCTCGGTGACCTCGTCGGTGGCCTCGTCGATGACTCCATCGAGGAGCCCGTCGATGACCCCGACCCTCGGCTCGACGGTTCGACGCCCAGGTCGACGCCCAGGTCGACGCCCCGTCCGACGTCCCGTCCGACGCCCCGGTCGACGCCGAGGTTGGTTCCCGGGGTTGCGCTTCGAGCCACCTCCACCGCGTACTGACCACTCTGAAGCCAGGGCTGGTCGAGGAGGGTGCGCCGCAGCGCGGACGTCACTGCCCGGTGCACATCGCCGGTTTGGGCGAATCGCACTTCGATCTTCTGTGGATGAACATTGACGTCGAAGGTTGCCGGGTCGACCCGGAGGTCGAGAATGACGACCGGATACCGGCCCTTCTCCATCAGCGTTCGATATCCCTCCTGGATGGCGTGCTGAATCGTTCGATCGCGCACGAACCGGCCATTGACGAACACGAACTGTCCGCGGGTGGTACGCTCGGAAACCGTCGGTTGCGCTGCATACCCGCTGACTTGAACGGGCCCCTCGGGTCCGGCAGGAATCGCATACAGGCCGTCGGCCAACTTGCGCCCCAGCACCCGAGCCAGCCGCCCCTTCGGATCTTGCGGAGCCATGGGCGGCGCGTCGATCAGCACGCGGTCGCCGTGCTTCAGGCGAAACGCGATGCGGGGGTGCGCGAGGGTCAACCGGACGACGGCGTCCTGAATGTGGCTGAGCTCGGTCGCCGGCCGCTTGAGGAACTTCTTTCGCGCGGGCACGTTGAAGAACAGGTCTTCGACTTCCACCGTGGTCCCGACGGCGGCGCCCACCGCTTCCTCGGATCGGAGATGCCCGCCTTCGACAATGACTCGAAAACCCTCTTCCTGGTCAGCGGGCCGGGTCGTGAGGGTGAATCGGCTCACCGAAGCGATCGAGGGGAGCGCTTCCCCCCGAAAACCCATGGTGCACACCGTCAACAGGTCGTGAACGCTTCTAATCTTGGATGTCGCGTGGCGCTGCAAGCTCAGCTTGGCGTCCTCGGGACCCATTCCCTGCCCGTCATCAGTGACCCGAATCCGTTGTGTTCCACCCTCTTCGACGTCGAGCGCGATCCGAGTGGCGCCCGCGTCGACCGAGTTCTCCAGCAGCTCTTTGACGACCGAAGCGGGGCGCTCGACGACCTCCCCGGCTGCGATCTGATTGGCCGTCGCTTCGTCGAGCTGCCTTATGCGCGGCTCCGGCATGATGGGGGAACGTCCTGCACCCCGGTGTTCCGGTCAACCACTGCGGCCTCCTTACGGACGCGGAAGAGGCCGTTGACAACCCGCCGTCGACATTTGACGCGAGATGGGTGAGCGATCGTGCTGTCCGTCCTGCCACCTGGGTCATCGGCGATGCCCACGCCGGCGCCGACGACGACGCCGACCGCGATCTGGTCGCGCTGATCGACCAGGCGGCCGAGCAGCGGGTGGACCTCCTCATCATGGGAGACCTCTTCGTGGCCTGGCTGGGGCCCGAGCGGTTCTGGTCCCCCCGTCACCGCCCCATCCTCGAAGCGCTCCGCCGAGCTCGGCGCGCCGGAGGCCGAGTCCGGTTCGTGGTCGGCAACCGGGACTACCTCACCTCTCACCTCCTCCATGATGTTTTTGACGAGGTCTACTCGCGGCCGACTCGAACCTTGCTTCAAGGAATCCCGGTCTGGGTCCTGCATGGCGACGGCATCGTTCCGGAAGATCGGGCCTATCGACTCTGGCGCGGCGTCAGTCGGAGCCGGGCCGCCGAGGCGATGCTCGCCCGCCTCCCGTCTTCGTGGGGCATCCGACTTCCGGAGTGGGTCGCCGGGCGACTGTCGACCGTGAATCGGTCATTCAAGGTCGGATGCGTGCCTGAGTCGGCACTGGTCTCGGTCGCCCGGCAGGCGCGGGCGGCCGGTGTTCACCACTGCCTCATGGGCCATTTCCACGAGGACCGGGTCGAAGTCATCGAGAACGTGACGATTCGACTCGTCCCCGGCTGGCGCGAGTCTCGAAGGATCGTGGTCGTGTCGGAGAACGGAAACTTCGAGGCCCGCGAAATCGGCGGTCAGCGGGGGGCGGTACCGAAGACGTAATCCCAAAGAGGGTTTGATACCCCGTACCGGGTGGGCTCGTGCTTGAAGTGATGGGCCATGTGGTACGCCCGCAGATACTTCAGGACCGGATTCTTCGGGGCGAAGTGGTGGGTGTAATAGTGAATCATATCGTAGCTCAGATATCCGACCGCCAACCCCGCGAAGACCGCGTACTTCGCGTCTGCAAACAGATACCCGAACGCCACGAAGTGGAGCAACGCCAGCGGTAGGGATAAAGCGGGCGGAAACACCAGCCGCAGCTTGTCGTTGGGCCAATCGTGGTGAACCCCATGCAATATCCAAACGAAGCGCTTACCGAAGGCCGACTTGGCCTCCCAGTGAAAGAGGACCCGGTGCGCCCAGTATTCGAGGAGCGTCCAATAGGTCAGACCAGCGAGGAACAGACCGATGAACGGCAGCACGGTGATGCCCACCGCGAAGCTCCGGTAGCTGACCCAAGCAATGATCGGAAGGTAGATCGCAGGCGGATGCCACCACGGAATGCGCGAGAAGAACTCGAACAGATCGTTCTCGAACATCCGCTTCGATTCGGTGTGCAGACTAGCTTTCAGCGCACGCACGCCCCCTGAGTAGGCAACGTCGTCATCGATAGGCAAGCAACTTTCGGCGGTGAACGGGGTCACTGAAACTGACCGGTCAGTGAGAAACCTATTGGCCTGCGCCGAGCCTCGAAGCCATCACGCTCGAGAGGCAATCAAGGGGATCCTAGGAGCTCGCAAGCTTCGGAGAGATACGGACACGCAGGTCGGCCTCGACCCGAGCCTCGACCCCTTCGGCTTGACTGAGGAGGTCGTTGACCGCCGGCTCGGCCTCGTCGGCCTTGTGTTCGAGCAGACTGGCGCCGGCTCGCAGCGCTCGCGACGCGGCCTCGATGACGTCTTCCTCGGTCTCGACGCCCCGCGCTTGGTGCCCCCGGTAGAGCCCTTCTTGCAGCTGTTCGAAGATCAGCGGCAGGTCTTCGGGATGGACAAACTCCGCGACCATCGCGGCGCTCGTCAGCTGACCACAACCCGACCGCAAGTCAGCCTGCGGCTTCAGAGTCGCCAGCATCCGGTGCGCGATGCGGCCCGCATCGATGTGCGCCTTGATGATCGGTCGACCGGCGGGTTTGACCCCGAGCTCTTTCAGCGCCGCCATCCACCGGCTCACCGCCATCGCCGAGATGAGGGACAGCCGCCCCGAGTGCTGCAGGATCTCTCCCAGCGCGGCTCGCCGGGCGAGTTGGGCGGTTGCCTGGGCCTGCGCATACCGGATTTGGACTACGCCCGAGCCGTGGATTTCGGCATCCCCCTCGGTGGTCGCCTCGCCGGTGAGGGATTCGACTCGACGCTCCAGCGCTCGCTTGAGGCGTCGAAGGTCGTCGTCGATGCACTCCAGCCGCCGGGCGGCGGCCCGAAGCCGCTCGACGTCGAAAGCGAGCCGACTGCGGATTTGCTGGGCGGTGAGGTTTCGAGGCATGGCCAGCTCCCTGTTGCAAGCCGCACGTGGTGCGGGCTTAGCATCCCGAGTATTCTAGACCAACCCGCACGGGGGATCCATGCCGTTGAGTGACGGAACGGCCGGAATCCTCGTCGGCCGCAGGTAAACGGCGGACCTACCCAGCCCTACGGACAGGAGCTGCTCACGACGATCGATTCGGTCGCCGCCGACTGGGAACGCTGCCCACAGGTGTTCTGGACGTTGAGCCCTAGAATGTAGGTACCGCTTCGCTCCGCGGTAAAAGAGACCGCCTGTCCGGCCGTCTGTCCGGCCGTCGGGTCGAACGTGGGTACCGGCGGCCGAGCGAACAACCACTCCCATTCGTAGGTCGTGATTTGATCGTTCTCCCCGCTGCGGCCTCCGGCCTCACTCATCTGGGCGCTGACGGTGACCGGCTGGCCGACGCACGGATCCGGAGTCACGACCTCGATGACCGGCCGAGGAAATCCGCAGGGTACGTCTTCGGCCCGTAGGGCGACCCGTCGGTTTTGGTCCCCGAGGTCGTCGTTCTTGATCACCAGGTTCAGCTCGTCGACGGACGACTGGTCATTGTTCGAGTACTGGATCCGAATATCCGTGCAGTTGTCCGTGCAACTGACCTGGTTGGGCGAACACACCACGAGGTTGGGTGTGCAAGGAACGACGGGGCAGGACGGCTCGATGATCGCAAAATCGTCCGCCGCCCCCATGTCGAGGGCCTCGAAGTCGAGTTCCGCGATGGTCAGCGGAGCCCCTCCGATGTTGCAGACCTCGACCGATCGCACTCGGGGCGGCTCCAACGACAGCGGAAAGACGAGAATATCCGGAGGGTTGACCTGAATCTGAGGCGCCGCGCCGCCCCGCACCTCGACGTCGAAGTTCGGCTCGTCCGGGTCGGTGCTCGCTATCCGGAGGAAGTCGAAGTCGAAACCGGCGTTTACTGGGGAAAAGGACACGAAGATTCTGAAGCTGGTCAGCGGGTCGAGCGTGATCGGGAAGTTCGAGCCGCGATCCGACGTCCAGCCAAACTCCGAGGACCCATTTAGGATGGCGATATTCGTCACCTGAAGCGGTGAGTCACCATCGTTGCGGACCGTGATGGTGGCGGTCTCGGTTTCACCGGTCGCGACCTCTTCGAAGTTGAAGAAGCTCGGGTTGGCCGAGATATCGGGTGCGACACCGACCGCCAAGATCGAGGCCGCCACGATGAGGTTGTCGGGGTCATTGCTCCGAAGACGCAGACCCGTTCCGTCGTCCGCATCGGGCCTCCGCTCGCCCCTCCACGTGCCGGGGACGGTACCGCGGAACCGAGCGTACAGCTGAACGCTCCCCTCCACGCTACCGGCGTCGACCGGGACCACCAGGGGCTGCCCTGGCGAGACGGTGATCGGATTCTTGTTGGCGTCCAGGAGCTCGAAGCCAGCATGGGCACCGTCGGTGATGGTGCCGACGTTGACGTCCCGGACCCGAATCACCGCGTCGTCGACCACCAGCGTACCCACCGAGCGCTGGCCCCGACGGCGGTTCTGAAGCGCGAGCGGGATATCGCAAGGTTGGTCCAGCGAGCCATCGACCTGACCGAACAACAGCGTCGAGCACGGTACGTCGGCCCTCGTCGCGCCGCACTCGAGGGCGCATACGAGGGTCGCGGAGGGCGGCAGGACCGGCACCCCGGCCAACGGGATCCGCCGCGACGGCTCCGCCGAGTTGTCGGTGATGTCGAGCCCGGCATTGATCGGGGCGTCCGGACAGTTCGCGTCGAAGTCGAAGTCGTCGCGAAGGGTGTCGCCATCCCAAGCCGCTGGGCACGGCGTGTAGGTGACCTCTACGAACGCGGTGACCCCGGCCGGGATGCCATCGCCTTGAAGCTCCGGCGCGACCTGCACCTCGAAGGCGGAAGAATCGCCGTCGAGGTTCACCTCGACGAGCCGATAAAGCGCGCTGCCGTCGGACTCGAAGCTGATGTCGAGCGTCTTGCGCTGGTTGACGGCCACCTCGCCGAAATCGAGCGCGCCCGGGATGACTCGGGCGCTCGGCTCGAACGACGTCTGGTCGTCGGAGCAGGCCACGCCGGCGCTGGTCGCGACCGCGAACGCCACCGGCAAGGCCATCGGTCTCGACCTCTCGAAGCTACGGAACAGGGTCAGCATCGCCTGTGATCTACACCATGCGGGCGACCGCGGGCGCAATCGCCCACGATTCGAGCTCAGGCCCGACCGCTCGGCGAGGCGGGTCGGCGAGGCGGGTCGGCGAGGCGGGTCGGCGAGGCGGGTCGGCGAGGCGTGCTCGCGAACGTGGGTTGATGTAGTCTATGTCCGGTGGCTCGGTGGGCTTCAAGCTGTGCGGCCTGGGCCGCGATGGCGGTGATCTCGGGCGGCTCCGCCGCGGCGGTCCCCCATCAGGGTCGCGAAGCCGCCCTGCGGCGCTTCGCTCATCAATGGCTCGGCACCCGCTACGAGTGGGGGGGGGCGTCCAGATCCGGCATCGACTGCTCGGCGTACCTGCTCCGGATGTATCGCGATGTCTTCGACCTCGAGCTGCCGCGAACCACCGGCCAACAGATCGGTCTCGGCATCGACATCACGGTCAATCCGCGCTCTTTGGGCCAGACCCTCGAGCCCGGTGATCTCATCTTTTACGTCGACGAGCGAGGACGGCCGAACCATGTCGTCGTCTACCTCGGCCGCGATCAGATCACGCACTCGGTCAGCGGCCGGGGCGTGGTCATCGACCCTCTTCGTCGGGTGTACGGTCGGCGCATCGTGGCCCGTCGCTTCTTGGTCCCGCAGCGGGCGGTCCCTGGTCGCCGAGCGCCGTCCGGTTTCGGACCGGTGCCTGCGGCGGGCCCTCTGGTGTCTCATACGATACCGTGCCCCCCGTCGTTTCGCGCGCGACGCTCCGAGGTCCGGGCGTACCGACGGCGCCCGATCATCGACCTCACAGAACTCGGCGATCGAGCGATCTGCGACCACCGAGCCCTCGCGGCGGCCCTGCGGGCTCATAGGGGGCGAGTCGCGGTCGCCAACGCAGCGCGGCTTGAAGAATTCGCCGAGTGGCTCGAGACTGTCGATGCCGCCAGAGGCGCCATCGACCGCGAAAGGTAAACGTGAACGATCGATCGTTAAGTCTGCTTCGGGAGCGTCCCGGCCTCTGGCAGCGCGTGCTCCGGTTGGTCCTCATCGCCGTGATCACCGGCGTCATCTTTTCGTTCGGGGTCGCCATTATGGCCATCGCAACCACCTGACCCGACCACCTGACCCGACCACCGACCCGACCACCTGAGCAGGCCGGCGAGCGCCCTTGACGGCGTTCAGACGTAGCGCAGCGTCACTCGTAACAGGTCGACGATCAGCTCGCTCGGCGTCACGCCGGCTCGTTCGGCTGCGGCAACCAGGCGACTCATCTCTTCTGTTGTCAGCTTTACTTGCAGAGGCCTCAGGTTGGCCGAGTCTTCTTCCGCCTCGACCACGATGAGCTCCGGCGGCGACAACCTCGTCGACGGCGTCTTTGCAATTCCGACCGCTTCGCCCGGCTGCGCCGCTAGGCGATAGTCGACCAAGGTCGTCGCGGGCACCGGCGTTCGCCGTGACCAAGCGTGCGCGGCCGCGAGCGTTCCTTTTTCGGCGTCGATCTCTTCTTCGAACATTCGCCGCATGAAGTTCGCCAGGTGACCACTGTTGGGCGTGAAATCAGCGCCCGTCTGCAGCCAGTGCTGAATGTCGAACAACATCTCGCGGGCGGTCGAGTACCGATCCTCTCGATCTCTCGCGAGCGCCTTCATTACGATTTCCTCGACGGCCTGCGGTACGTCATCCCGGTACTGGCTGATCGGCTGGATGTGCCCGTCGACGATCGAGCTCAGGATGGCGACCTCGTTTTCTCCCGTGAAGAGCTTGAATCCCGTGATCCACTCGTACAGGACGACCCCGAGGGTGAACAGGTCGGATCGATGGTCGAGCTTTCGTCCGAGGCTTTGCTCCGGCGACATGTAAGACAGCTTGCCCTTGATCTCGCCGTCCTGGGTGGGGTCCGACTGCATGCTCGCTTTCGCAATCCCGAAGTCGAGAATACGCACGTGCCCGTTCCAGCCGACCATGATGTTCTCGGGGGTCATGTCGCGATGGACGAGGTTGATCGGCCGCCCCCGTTCGTCGGTCTTCTCGTGAGCGTAGGCGAGCCCTTCGAGCACCTGAGAGGCGACCAGCATCGCGTACTCGAGCGGAAACGGAATCCCGAGCTGCGCCGCTTTCGGGATGACCCGCGACATGTCGCGCCCCGAAAGGTATTCCATAGCGATGAAGTAGTCGTCGGCGATTTTTCCCAGGTCGAAGATTTGAACGATGTTCGGATGGTGTAGCTGTGCCGCGAGCTTGGCCTCGAACAAGAACATCTTGATGAACGCTTCCTCCGCCGTAAGGTGCGGACGGATGCGCTTGAGGGCGACCGTCTTTTCGAAGCCGGCGACCCCCGGCTGAACGGCCAAATAGACCTCGGCCATCCCCCCCACCGCAATACGTTCGACCAGGATGTACTTACCAAACCGGACCGGTGTCCGCATTGGGCTCGCGGTAAAGTTCACTGGTCCCTATCAGTACCACGCACATCGTTGTGGAATGTGGGACCGACATCATCCGAACGGCAGAAAACGAACGAAGGCCCGGCGTGACAGCCCGGGAATGTTGGAACCACGCTCGCGCTTGCGAAACACAATTAGCGACAACCCTCAAAGGGCCACAAAAGTGTCCAAAACGCAAGTGATCGCGACGGGTTGACTGCGAACCGGTGAGAGTCGAGCCTACGCCGAGGTTGGGTGCGAACGGTCACAGCCGTGGATCACGCCACAGTAGCTACCGGCACAACGAGCAGGTCGAATGAAACGAATGCATACCCCCACGCACTTGCCCCCGGTGTTGGTCGGGCTGGCGATGGTTGCCGGGCTGGGCACCGCGTCGCCGGTTCAAGCGCAGCAGCTGCTGGTCAGTCGCACGCCCAACATCGACTACCGATCCCTGTCATCCAACGCGACGGTGCTCACCACCGATTCGGACGATGGTGTTTTCCTCGTGACGTCGCCGTTTCCGATTCGGTTTTTCGGTGGCTGGTATACGACCTTCACGGTGGGCGCCAACGGGGCCCTGGTGTTTCCGAGTGCAGAGACCATCTCGTTCGAAAACGCCGAACCTGGCGACCCTCGGCCGCCCAACAACTTCATTGCGCCGCTGTGGAATGATCTCCGCATTTTCCCGACCGGCGCCCTCGCGTTCGAAGTCACGGGAACCGCGCCCAACCGTAGGTTGGCGGTCGAGTGGCGAAACGTGACCGTTCCGGGCTGTCTCAGTTGCGACAGCTCATCATTCCAGGTGATCTTCAACGAAGACCCCGCCGGGATAAACATCGACGTCGAGTACGGAACGCTCGAGCCCAACTTTGGGGCCACGCTCGGTATGGAAGACGAATCCGGGGTCCGATTCGCGGAGTTTTCGGAGCCCCCCTGCGGCAGCGGGTGCGACGGCAACGCCGTTCTGTCCGTGGCCAATACTCGGGTCTCGATTCGTCCCGGCCCCGCCCCCGACCTCACCGGTTCGGTCAGGCTCCCTCCGGGCGCCTTTGCCGGCGCCGCGGTGAGCGCGACGGTCGCCCTCACCAACCTCGGCACCCGAACCGCGACGGACACCCAAAGCGAGCTCTGGCTGTCGATCGACGACGCTTTCGACCCACTGGCGGACCTTCGGCTCTGGAAGACGGTCGATGACCTGCCTTTCGGCGACACGGTCAAGACGGCCACGGTGACCGTTCCGGACCTTCCCTCCGATGACTATTTTGTCTTCCTGGCGACCGACGTGACCGACGGGTGGTCCGAAGCCAGCGAGCTCGACAACGTAGTGCCCGCGCCTCGCCCGTTCGCCACCGGCCCCGATCTAACGGTCGGCAGCGTTCGAGTGACGAATCCGGTCGGCGTCGCGTCCGGTGATCGCATCGACTACGAAATCGTGATCGTTCAGGACGGCGCACCCGTGACGAGGATGGTCGATATCGAAGTGCGGGCTTCGGCCGACACGACCCTCGACCCCACTGATGACCCGGTCGTGCTGGCCCAGACGGTGATGCTGCAGCGGCAGGAGAATCAGACGGTCACCTTGTCAGGGCCTCTGATTCAGCTGCCGGTCGGCCAATACTACACTTGGGCGAGCATCGACGTCACCGATGACGTGGTGGAGATCGATGAAACGAACAACGATACCATCTCGGCGGAGGTCGTATCGACGGGGCCCGATATCCGAGCGGCTTCGTTCGACGCACCGTCGGGCATTGCGCCCGGCGATACCGGCACCTTTGTGACGCGCATCGAAAGCCCCGGGACCGCTTATACCGGCCCGCTCGAGTACTCGATCTATGCGTCGACCGACGAGCTTCTGGTCCCCTCGTCGGACACCGTCCTCGGTTCATTCACCCTGAACCTGAACGGTCAGGTCGAACTGGTCGACAGTCGCCAGGTCGTCTTCCCGGGTTCGCTCGGTCCTGGACGGTACTTCATCTTCGTCGTTGTCGATTCGAACAACGGCATCGAGGAAGTCGACGAGGCCAACAATCAGCGCCTCGCACCCAACCCGCTCACGAACGCCTTCGACTTCACGGTGTCGGACGTCTCGCACTCACCCGCATTCGTCGAGATCGGCGATGTCATCACCGTCTCGGCGGTGATCGAAAACCGTGGCCTGTCGTTTACGGGCAACGTACCCGTGGCGGTCTTCCTCTCCGAAGACGACACGCTCGATATCGGGGACCAGGCTCTCTTCAGAGGCTTCGTCTTCTTCCCGGGCACCCCCGCTCTCGGTGAGCGCACCTTCACCTTTGCCGTGAGCGCTCTGCCCGGCGAAGTCCAGTTCGCGCCGCGGACCTACGACCTCTTCTTCATCATCGACCCCGACAACCTCTATCCTGAGCTTCAGGAATCGAACGCGGTCCTGAGCCACCCGGCCAACCTAACGATCGATGCCGCGGACCTCCGAGTGGACGAGCTCGTCACCCAAAGCCCGGTGTTCTGGGGACGCGACCTTCCCGTCCGAGTCACCATCGTCAACGACGACGGTGCCACCGCCCGAGGCTTCCGGTATGCGTATTATCTATCCGATAACGAGACGATCCGGTTTACGGACGAACAGGTCTACGTATCGGAAACCGCCACCATCGCACCCGGTGCAAGCCAGACCTTCGAAGACACGGTCACGCTCCCCGTGCGGGCGTCGTCGGCGTCGTTGTTCCTCGGCGTGATCGTGGATCTTTTCTCGCAGGTTCCCGAATCTTCCGAGACCAACAACGCCCGGACGGCGACGGTCGAGACCGCCGATGGTATGTCTGGCGTCTTGCCCATCGAGTTGCTGGCGCCCGCGCCCGACCTCGATATTCGGATCGTCGAAGCGCCGTCGTTCGCGGCGGCCGGCGAAGACATCGCGGTGACCCGCGTCCTGTCGAACACCGGCATCACGGATTCCGGAACCTTCACGTACACGTACTATCTGTCCGCCAACCCGACCATCTCCCCACTCGACGACATCCCGATCTATACGGTCGCGGCCACCGTCCCGGCCGAAGCCGAGGACGTCGGTATCGATACGTTTCCCCTGCCCTCGGATCTGGAGGGCGCGACCTATTACATTGGGGCGATCGCCGACCCCGGCAATCAGGTGCCGGAGGTCGATGAGGACAACAACGGGTTCACCGGCCCCCAGGTATCGGTGAGCCCGGCTTCGATCGCGTTCCGAACGTCGAGTCTCCCCGACGGCCTGTTGGGGGTCGACTACGACGCGGGCTTGTTCGTGACGGGGGCCCCTTCCGCTCCAATCTTCGAAGTCACGACCGGCAGCCTGCCTGACGGCCTCCAGCTCGGCGCCACGACCGGACGCATCACCGGCCGCCCCAACCAAGAAGGGATCTTTATCTTCACCGTGCAGGTGAGCGCCGCTATCCCCGGGTCGACCCGCTTCGCGTCCACCGAGCGGGAGTTCGTCCTTCGCATAACCTCCCCCACCGTCGAACTGTCGGTGGCGACCACGGTTCTTCCGGCCGCGTACGTGGGTCTCGACTACTCGGTGCCGTTGGCCGCCGTCGGCGGGCTGGGCGCCTATTCATGGACGGCGGTCACCCCCTTGCCGCCGAGCCTGACGATCAGCGAAGGCGGCCTGCTGTCCGGTGTTCCGGACGCCGCGGGCGGGTTCACGCTTCAGCTGAGGGTGACCGACGCGGGAGGAAACGAAGCGACGCGCGATCTCCAGCTGAGCATCATTCGGGGCGACCTCGCGGTCCGCATCCGGCAGGAGGTTCTCTTCCCGGGCACGCTGGGCACCGACTACTGCCCGCCGACGGTTGCCCTCACCGCGCAAAACGGCATCCTTCCCTACACGTGGTCCACGGTCGGCGCCCCTCCGCCGGGAATGACGCTCTCCCCGGATGGCGCATTCTGCGGTAACCCGACGCGAGCGGGTCGCTTCCAGTTCGTCGCCCGGGTGCACGACGCCAGCGGCACGTTCGACACCAGCCAGTTCACCTTCGTGGTCGACGAGGTCGTGGATCTCGTCATTTCGACCGATAGCCTACCGACGGGTGAGATCAACGCGGCGTACGCCGGCGCAACACTGGTTGCGCGAGGAATGGCGCCGTACGCCTGGAGCACGGTGCCCGACGCGGGCGCCTTGCCCCCGGGCATGGCGTTGGACGCCGACGGAAACATCTCGGGTACCCCGACCGGATCCGGCCTGTTCGCGTTCTTGGTGCAAGTGACCGACGCCCGCCAGCAGACCGTCACCAAGCCCTTGTCGATCCTCGTCAACGCCGGCGACGAGGGGTCGGGCGGGGGAAGCGACGGGTGCAGCTGCGCGGTGTCGCCGGATCGAGTGCCCCCCTGGACGCCGCTGGCGCTCGTCATCGTCATCGGTTTGTTCCTCGGTCTGCGCCGACCGGGGAGCCGGTCGGCGCTTTTCGTGCTTCTGAGCGGGGTGGGCGTCGCGGGCTCGGCCGAGGCGCAACCGGTTCCCGGAACGCCGTACCGGCTCGAGCGCGCGAACATCAGCTACGCGACGTTGCCCTCCTGCACACGGGTCACGAACGACTCGGACGACGGTCAGTTCGTGGTCCCGCTCCCCTTCGACGTCCGCTATTTTCGGTCGGATGAGACCTCGGTGACGGTGTCCGCCAACGGGGCGCTGACCTTCGGCGGCGACGCGATCTCCGTCAATAATGCCGCGCTCGGTCCAGGGTTGCCCGACGCGACCATCGCACCGTGGTGGGATGACCTGTGGATCGACCCGAGCAACAACGCGGACCTGTGCTACACCACCGCCGGCTCCCCCCCATCGCGACGATTCATCATCGAGTGGAAGAACGTCTCCCGAGCGAATCAAACCTCGGGGCTCTTCAGCATGAAGGTCGTCCTCTACGAATCTCCGTCGGGGCGGGTCGACATCGAGTACTCGGACCTGCTCGGAACGACCACCAGCTTCTCGGCCACTTCGGGCATGGATAGCGCCTCCGGCGATCAGGTGGTGTTCTTTCCGCCGAGGGGGGACTGCCGAACCACGTGCGGCATCACGGACTTCGACGGCCTCGCGAGCACCCGGGTGTCGATGATTCTGATCCCCGATCTCGAGGCCGTCAGCATCGCCGGGCCAGAGTTCGCGTTCGTCGGTGTCCAAAGGACCATACCGGTTCAGGTTCGGAGCCTGAATGTCAGCCGAGCGATCGGGCCCTTCAATGTTCGGGTCGAAGCCTCGACGTCGGCGACGTTCGCGTCGCCGGTCACCGTCGGCGAAAGCGGTCCCACCACGGTTCAAGGGTTGACGGTCAGTTCGCTCAACATCCCGATTCGGCTCCCGGCGTCCCTCGGAACGACCGACATCTATCTGAGGGCGACCGTCGACGCCGATGGCGCGGTGGCCGAAGCGAACGAAGACAACAACGTCGTCGCCGGTCCGGGGCCGGTGCGGTTGCTCCCCGGCGGCCCCGACGTGGCGATCGAGTTCGTAAGCCCGTCGAGGGCGACGGTCGAAGCGGGTCAAGGCCTGTCGGTCCAGGCTCGGGTCACGAACTTCAGCGAGACTCCGACCGGAGACTTCACGGTCCGGATCGCGTTATCCAGCAACGCCGTGATCAGCCGGCAGGACGTCGATCTGGCCAACTTCACGCTCAACTTGGGCCCCGATGAGTCCGCGACCACGACCACGGAAGTCACGATTCCGGCGGGCACTCGGTCCGGGGCGTATTACCTGGGCGTGCTCGCCGACCCCGAAGACGCGCTCCTAGAAACCAGCAAGATCAACAACGGCTTGGCGAGCGACGACCGTGTAACGGTCACCGGAGACGCTTTGGCGATCACCACGATGGATGTTCCTCCGGCCTACCTCGCGACCGACTATTCGGCGCTCTTACAGGCGGCGGGAAGCGGCGAGAACGCTTTGTGGTCGATCGTGAGCGGCCGGCTGCCGGAAGGATTGATGCTGACCGCCGACACCGGCGAGATCCGAGGGCGGGCGACGATGGCCGAGACTCAGACGTTTACCGCCCGCGTGGTCTCGAACGGCAACCAGGCCACTCAGCCGCTCACCATCGAGGTGCGGGATCCCGCCGAACCGCTGACGATCGCGACCGGGGTCCTCGCGAGTGGGGTCGTCGGCCAGGAGTACTCGTTTGCGCTGGCCGCCGCCGGCGGCGCACCGGCGGCGCCTCTGTCGTGGGGCGCGACGAATCTACCCGAGGGGCTCCTGGTTACGCCGGACGGACTGGTCATGGGTACGCCGACGACCGCCGGTCAGATGACGGTCGCCTTGTCGGTCAGCGACGGGGTCACCACCGTCTCCGGCGACGCGAGCCTGAGCATCATTGAGAACCAGAACCTGTTGATCGCGCCGGTCTCGCCGGCCATCGCGACCTTCGAAACCCCGTACAACGAACAGCTCCAAGCCAGCGGCGGCCGACCCCCTTACGCCTGGCTCCTCGCATCGGGTGCCCTGCCGCAGGGCCTCATCCTCAATAGCAACGGCGTGATCAGCGGGACGCCGGTCCAGGTTGGCGAGTTCAATTTCACGGTCCGGGTGCGCGACTCAGGGCTGGGCGTCGGTATGGCCGAAGACCAGAGCCGGCTGGTCATCGTCGTGTTGGATGCTCCGGGCTTCGATATCAACACGACGTCCTTAGACCCGGGCTTCCTCAACTTCAGTTACGAACAAGCCATCGCGGCCGCCGGCGGCCAGGCGCCGTACACTTGGACCCGAGAAGTCGGTCAGCTTCCGGCCGGGCTCATCGACGATGTCAATCCCAACACGCAGGAGTACCGCATCCGGGGGGAGCCTACCGAAGCCGGCATCACGAATCTGCTCATTCGCGTTCGTGACGCCAATGGACGCGTCGCCGAACGCGCCTTTGCGCTCCAGATCTTGGACGAACGCCCCGACGAAAGCCCGGGCGGAAGTAGTGGTAACGGGTGCGCGTGCATCACCCCGTCGACCGTGCCGCCCCCCATACTCCTCTTACTGGGCGCGGCGTGGGGGCTGATGATTCTTCTTGGGCGTCGCCGCGTCGTTTGAGCGTCGCCGTTGTTCGTCTCGAGCGTTGGAACGTCGGGTGCCTTCGCGCACGATGGTTCGGATCTCGCTTCGCAATCGTAGGTTCTGACCTCGCATCGCCGCCTGATGGGCCTCCTGAAACCAGCTGTCGGCCTGTGCGGCGTCGCCCTGAGCTCGAGACACTCGACCCATTTCGGCCAACGCCAGGGCGTGCAGCTCGTTGTGGGACAGGGTCTCGGCAATTTCGAGGCCCGCTTCGAGGTGCCGACGAGCCGGCCCGAAGTCCGCGTAGGCCTGGTCGAGCGACAAGCTTCCAAGGTGGATCTGCGCGTACCCTTCGTACAGCGCGAATCCGACCTCTCTCGCGATGGCCAAGGAGCGCATGAGCTCAGCCGCCGCGCGCTCCGGGCGGCCGGCGTTCATGTGGGCCCGCCCCAACTCGCCCCGCCACATCGCTTCTCCCTGCCGGTTGCCGACCTCCTTCGCGATGTCGACCGCTTGGTCGAGGTAGTGGATGGCGCTCGTATCATCACCGGCTTCGGCCAAGAGGACCCCGAGGTACCCCGACCAGCGCTCGAGGTCGGCCCGAACGCCCCGGGCATCTGCGAGCTCGAGTGCTTCGCGGTAACACGCCAGGGCTTCGTCCTCGTACCCCTGAGCCGCGCGGACGATCCCGATGGACCCGATCAGCTCGGCGGTGGCGCGCGTGTCTCGCCGTTCTTTGGCGCGCTCCAACCCGGCCGACAGATACTCGTACGCTTCACTGTACCGGCCTTGCCGAAGCAGGACGTCTCCGAGCTGACCATCGAGCCGCTCCGCGAGGCGCTCGATCCGACCATCGCCGGCGATGCGTCGGGCGCGCTCCAGGACGGACTGCGCGAGCCGATACTCGCCCCGGAGGGCTCGGGCCCGCCCTTCTAGGGCGAGCGACTCCGCGGCCAGCGCTCGGGTGGGCGGTGGCTCGGGCATGCGGGTCAAGGTCGCCAGCGTTTCATCGAGACGCCCGAGCCGAAACTGGCACGTCGCCCGGCGCAGCAGCAATTCGGCCTGCATCCGCGCGGGCTGCCGAGCGTCGAGGGCGGCTTCCGGGTCGGCTCGGTCCAACGCTTCTCGGGGTCGGCCGAAGTCCAAGAGAACATCGATATGACGGAGGGTCAGGCGGAGCCGACGAGTGCTCGACGCTGGTCCCAGCGGCCGCTCGTCGACGATCGCCATCGCCTGCTCGATGCGGTTGACGGCGGCTTCGAGATCACCTCGCCGAGCCGCGGCATCAACCATATATTCGAGATACCTCAACGATCGCGCCGGCCAACCGCCCTCTCTGAAGTGCCGGGCGAGGACATGAGCGAGGTCTCGGCGACGGGCGCGGAGCGACCGCTCGATGCGCCGGGCGATGAATCGATGAACCACACCCCGGTCGGGTAGACTGCGGACGACCGCGTGCCGAAAGGCCTCGTGGTGGAAGCGATACCGGACCTCGTGAGGTCGGGCGTCTTCGACCATCAGATTGCTCCGCACGAGCTCGTCGATCGCGTCCAAGAAGCGCTCTTCCTCGAGGTCGGCGACCACGCGTACGAGGTCCGCGGGGAACATCTTTCCGAGGAGCGCGAGTCGTTCGACCAAAGTCCGAGCCGCCGCGGAAAGCGATTCGAGACGTGACTGGGCCACGTCTTCCTGCGGTCCCCGAATCCGGGGCCGCAGGCTGGCCGCGCGTCCTCCGGCATCCACGAGCTTCTGATCGCTCAGAGGCTCGTCTTTGTAGAGCCACTGTCCGTGACGGCGGGACAGAGTCCCATCGGCGCTCCAAGACTCCAGGACCTCGCTGACCATCATCGGCCGGCCCCCAGTGAGGCTCATCAGCGCCCGCAGGGGGCCCGGCGCCACGGAGTCGACCCCGGTCATGCTGCGGACCATGAACGCGACTTCTTCCTCGGCGAACGGCCCGAGGTGAATCCGCTGCAGCTGAGAGCGTTCCTCGAGCCGTCGAATCAGCTCTTCGGCGTGGTCGGGTCCTTCGGCGAGGAGGCGTCGCGTGAGGACCAACGAGACGGGGCACACCGTCCCCGGCAACCCATCTTTACGGGGCTGAAGAAAGGTTCGAACAGCGTTCCACAACACTTCTCGAGTACCCGAGTCGGCAAAGTGAACGTCTTCGACCACCAGCACCACGGGCCGCGTGAGGGCCAGTCGACCGATCACTCCGATCACTGCCTTGTGAAGCCGGATCCGCCGCTCGGCCGGGTCGAGGTGAGCGGTGCTGGCCGGGCCGGCCAGGCGGGCCAACCTCGGCGAGATCGAGTGCACCAGGCTTCCGTCCCGACCTAGGATCTTGGCGATGATGTCGGCCGGCGACCGCACGACGATGGCCTCGACTTCGTCGAGCATCGCTTGGACCGGTTGGTACGGATGGAGTCGCTCGGGGGCACAAGCGCCGGTAAGGACCGTGATCCGCTGTTTGTGCCGCCGGCGCAGCTCCTGGATGACCCGGCTCTTACCGAGGCCCGAAGCGCCTTCGATCAATATGACGGAGCCCGCCCCGCCCGCCGTGTGTTCGACGACCCGATCGAGAGCGATCATCGCTTGGTCACGGCCCACGAACCGGGGCGCGAACAACTGCCCGGTCTCGCTCACCTCTTCCGGCGGCGTCCCATCGTCGGCGAGCCACGACAACGCCTCCTCGGCCGACTGAACCCGGTCTAGGGGGTCTTTCTTGAGGAGCTGATGGCAGAGGTCGGCGAGCTGAGGATCCGCGCCGGGGGCCTCTTCGAGGATCGACGGCGGCTCGGTGTTGACGTGGTGATGCAGCGCGGCCGCCGGCGGCTCGACCGGGAACGGATATCCGCCGACCAGCGCCTCGAACAGAAGCACACCGACCGCGTAAAGGTCGGCGCGACCGTCGAGCTCGGATCCGGTCACCTGTTCGGGCGCCATGTACGCAAATGTACCGAGCAGACCACTGGACGAAGTCGGCGACTTCAAGAGCCGAGCTACGCCGAAGTCCATCAGCTTGACCCGGCCATCCTGACACACGAGGACGTTCTCGGGCTTCAGATCCCGGTGCACGATCCTTCGGGCGTGGATGTACGCGAGGGCACCGAAGATCTCCCGCAGGCAGCGCCTCAGCTCGGCGGTTCGGGATGGGCCCGGCTCGAACGTCTTCAGGTGCTGGCGGATGTTGACCCCGTCGAGGAACTCCATCGCGATGAACGCGACGTCATCGTCCAGCCCGGCGTCGAAGACCCGGACGACGTTGGGGTGGTGCAGGCGCGCGAGGGCGCGAAACTCCCGCTTGAATCGGAGCAGGCCGTCCTGCTCTTCAGCGGCGTGGGGAAGCAGGACCTTCAGCGCCAGCCGAGAGTCGTCACGAGTGTCGCGGGCTTCATAAACAACGCCCATGCCCCCCGCTCCCACGCGGCGGACCAGCTCGTAGCGAGCGATGCGCTGGGCTCCACCCACCGGCGAACAGTACAGGGGGTCCCGGCGTTAGTCGAAGTTCAATCCGTGGAGGACGGCCGGAGCCGATCGATGATCTTCCGCTTGATCGCGCGCTCTGCAGCTTGCTCGGGGTCGTCCAAGTCGACCCCAGCCTCCGCCGCCAGCTCGCGGTACCGGCCGCTCTCTTCGAAGGCCCGCTGCTCGATCGCGCGCAGTTGGGCCGCAACATCAGGAAAGCCTTCCCCTTTCTGAAGGAGCGGACCCTCATCGGGAAGAGGGAAGCCGAGCCGCATGCGCACAGCGCGCTCCTGCTCCTCATCCAGCGTGGCGTCCGCCGCCACGGTCGCCGTTCGGGCCGCGGTGGAGGATGTTTCAGGGCCAGGTGCGGTTCGGTCCGTCATCCACCCCGACGCTACGGCGTCCCCCAGACCCGGTCAAATTCCTGCCGACCCAACTTTTCTTGGTGTGTCCCGACCATCGCTACGGCTTACCCTGGTGGCCTGCTCACCGGGCACAACGCACGCCTATCGTGTTGTCGATATCGGTGGGGCTTTGGGCTCGCCGAGCCGCGACCCGAACCGAGTGGGCCCCGTCGCGGTACGAGCCGCCCCGGACCACTCGCTCCCGACCGACGCGGGGCCCGCGGGGGTTGGGAACGTCGCCGGAGGTTCGGTAGTAAAGAGGATCAAAGTAGTCGTTGACCCATTCCGCGGCGTTTCCAGCCATATTTCGAACCCCGAACGGACTGTCGCCGGCGGCCAGCGCCACCACCGGTGCGGTGGACGCGAAACCGTCGTCCGAACGCCTGGTATTGGCTTTTCGGGGATCGAAGGCACCCGACCACGGGAACTGCCGGTTGTCGGTCCCCCGCGCTGCGTACTCCCATTCTGCCTCGGTGGGAAGACGTCGCCCTGCCCACTCGCAGTAGCGTCGAGCGTCGTCCCAACTCAGTCCGACGACCGGGTGCTGGGGACGGCCCAGTTCCGGGTCGTCGAGGTAGGGGCTTAAGTCGCAAGCCCCTGCGGCGACGCAGGCCGAATAGGCTCGGTTGCTGACCTCGTACCGCTCGATCGCGAAGCCGGAGACCAACACCCGGCGCTCGGGATATTCGGATGGCTCCCCGTTGAGGTCTCCGCGAACGAAGTACCCATCGGGGATCCGAACCAGCTCGCCGACCGTTCTCTTCGCGTCGTCCTGCGCCCCGCGCCGGTGCTGGTGACCGTAGCAGGATGGGCCCCCCAGACCGATGAGCGCGATCGGCAGTCCAACCACAAGTCCCCGAAGCCCGCGACCCATGCTCGGCCTACGTTGACTCGACCACCGTCAGGACGGCATCGACAAACCTCGGATCGATCACGTCGCGTCCGACGTGGGGCCATAGCTGCTCGGCGAGGCCCATCGCGAGTCGTTGAACTCGGCCGGCGACCGCCGGTCCGCCGACCGTGTCCACCGCTCGTTCAACCAGGTCTGACCTGAAGTGTGGCGGGCCGGAGGCGGTCGCGATCCGGTCGGCCAAATCCGCCAGCTCCGCTCCGGTGAACGGAACGACCCGGTAGCGGTCGTGGAGGATCACTTGACCCACGGCCGTCGCCAACTCGATGTCCAGGGTCCTTTCTTCCGGCGGCAGGTTCAGTCCCTCGGCAAGCGTTGGGCGCTCCGGCGGCTGCCCTTGCCAGCGATCCAGAAAGACCTCGAGTTCTTCGAGCACCTGCCGCACGGCGAGCAAATCGTAGAGCGACAAAAAAGGACGGCGCTCTTCCCCCGCTCGGGTATCCAAGGGTGGGCGCGTCGGCGGCGAGCCTCCGGGCGCTTCTTCCTTGAGGGCCCGCACGAGCGGCTCGAGGGCGCCGCTGACCCGGGGCCGGCGGAGCAGCAGGCCTTCCAGCACCCCCTGTTCGCCTCCGCCCAGGCGGCCCGTCGAGCCCACGCCGGCGTCCGAATCAATCAGCGCCGGATGACGCAAAATCCGGCGCGCACGGCCCGCCTCTCGAACGGTCAAGGTATAGCCGATCCGGAACAATCGCGCGGGGTGTTCAGCCTGCAGACGGTGGGCGCCCACCTCGAGTCGGCGCGCCGGTTCAACGCCTTCCGCCAGCGCGATCTCGATGTAGCCCCGCAGGCGTTCCAAGACCTCACGCACCGCGTCGCTTTGGCCGGGCAAAACACCGTCCGCTACCAGCGCTTTGTTCGCGACGGCGACCAGGTCGCCCTCGAGACGACGCATCACACCGGGATCATCGATCCCTTGCAGCGCGGCCAAGAACAGACCTTCCTCCAAGGGCGCCACGTACTCGACCGGAAGCGCAAAATCGAGCGTCGGTGCCGAGGGCTGAGGTTCGGCTGGACCGGGGTCGAGCAGACCGTAGATCTCGATCGCGGACTCCCGGGGCGGAAAACCGAGATCCTCGAGCCGAGCACTTCGAAAGCGATATGCATCTTCCTCGAGATTGGTCGTGAGGTCGTACGCCGCCGACCGCAGCCAGCCGGCGACCGTCTCCCAGTCTTCCTGCTGATAAAGCTCCGCGACAAAGCTCAGGATCCACTTCCGATCCTCTTCGTCGAGCAGCTCGTCCAAGCTTTCGTCCTCGTCCTGGGACCGGGCGGCGATGATGAACCGTCCGTCCGGCGTCTCGACGAGCGGCTCGATGTCTTGGGGCGGCCGCGTGACCCACGGCGGAAGAGGGTCTTCCTCGCTGCGGTCGTCCCGCTGTTTCATGGCGATCAGCAGCCGGCGCCGAAGCAACGCCGACATGGCTTCGAGGTCGAGGCTCGAGGCTGCCGCCTGCATCGCCTCCAGCGACACCTCCCGAAATGCCGACAACCAGAGCGCGAGGTCGGGAACCGAGAGGCGATGTTCATGCCAGCCTTCGAGGTCGAGCAACGCCTGGATCTGCGGCGGCTCCAGATGGGCGAGCACCGGCAGCGCATCGGCCGGCCCCAGACCTTTCACGAGGCCGTAGGCTTCGAGCGGAGATAGGCTCGGAACCACCGAAGCCAGATCGGAACGTTTCAGGAGGTCGGTGGAACGACCGCGGGCCCGACGAACCAGCGCGTCCCATGGTCGTAGGGAAAGCACGTTATCCATTGGTCGACTATTATGGGGTAGGCCCCGCACGATTCACGTCAACTGAACTTTCTTGGCTGGCAGCGCCTACGTCAGCTCATGAGGGCCATGAGAGCCTCTTATCAAGCCGGTTCCAGCTTTGGCAGGGGGCGTTTCGGCTACTTGACTTCGGCTCAAGGGAGCGTGAACTGACATAGGAATCGGTAGCGATTTCCGTATCAGCGAGGGCTGAATTACATGAATGTCCGTACGATCTTACCTAAAATCCTGATGGCGCTCACGGGATTAGCTTGGTTTGGCTTTCTGGTCGGCCATCTTTCCGGCAACTTCCTGCTCTTCGCGGGCCCAGAGAAGTTCGACGCCTACGCCCATTACCTAGAGAGCACCGGCGGTCTGCTGATCCTCGCTGAGGTGCTGTTGATCGTCTTCTTGGCCACCCACGTGTTCTCCGCATTTCGGCTGGCGGGAACCAACACCTCGGCCCGCCGCGAAGCCTATGCGGTCAAACGCAACCGTCGAGCGACGTTCTCATCCCGGACGATGCTGGTCGGCGGCATTGTGCTGCTACTGTTCATCGTCACCCACGTGTATATGTTCAAATTTGGCGCCACGACCGAAGCCGCGGGAGAGCCTCGGGCTCTTCACGAACTGGTGATGACTCAGTTCCAAAACCCTCTGGTCGTCACTTGGTACGTACTCGCTATGCTCGCGCTCGGGTTGCACCTGAGTCACGGCTTTGGCAGCGCGTTTCAGACGCTCGGAATATTCAAGCCGGCTTGGCGCGCGGTTTTCAAAAATGCCGGGCTCGCCTTCGGATGGCTGATCGCCGTCGGTTTCATCAGCATGCCCGTATGGGCCTTTCTCAAGCCCATGATCGACGGCGAACAATAGGAGCAGATAGCAAATGACGACCCTCGACAGCAAAGTGCCGTCCGGCAACATCGAGAAGATGTGGGACGAACACCGCTTCGGAATGAAGCTGGTCAACCCGTCCAATAAACGCAAACACACCGTCATCGTGGTCGGGACCGGCCTCGCCGGTGCCTCGGCGGCCGCCAGCCTGGCCGAGCTCGGCTACAAAGTCCTGGCGTTTTGCCACCATGACAGCCCCCGCCGCGCCCACTCGATCGCCGCTCAGGGCGGCATCAACGCGGCCAAGAACTATCAGAATGACGGCGACTCGGTGTATCGCCTCTTCTACGACACCGTGAAGGGCGGTGACTTCCGCTCCCGCGAAGCCAACGTCTACCGCCTGGCCCAACTCTCGGTGAACATCATCGACCAGTGCGTCGCGCAAGGCGTTCCGTTCGCTCGGGACTACGGCGGCTTGCTCGACAACCGCTCTTTCGGTGGAGCGCAGGTATCCCGCACGTTCTACGCCCGCGGACAGACCGGCCAGCAGCTCCTGCTCGGTGCGTACTCGGCCCTCTCTCGTCAGATCTCGGCGGGCAAGGTAACGATGTACAACCATCAAGAGCTTCATGATGTCGTGGTCGTCGATGGTCGCTGCCGAGGCATCGTCACCCGTGACATGAAGAGCGGCGTTTTGAAGCGGTACGCGGCGGACGCCGTGTGCTTGGCCACCGGCGGCTATTCGACCGTCTTCTTCCTGTCGACCAACGCCAAGAACTGCAACGTGATGGCGGCGTGGCGAGCGCATAAGCGCGGCGCGTTCATGGCCAACCCGTGCTACACCCAAATCCACCCGACCTGCATTCCGCGGCAAGGCGAGTTTCAGTCGAAGCTGACCTTGATGTCCGAGTCGCTTCGAAACGACGGGCGCGTCTGGGTACCGAAGAAAGCGGGCGACGACCGCGCGGCCAAGGACATCCCGGAGAGCGAACGAGACTACTACCTCGAGGAGCGCTACCCAGCCTTCGGAAACCTCGTTCCCCGTGACCTCGCTTCGCGCAACGCCAAGAAGGTGATCGACGAGGGTCGGGGCGTAGGCCCCACCAAGGAGGCGGTCTACCTCGACTTCCGAGATGCCATTCAGCGGGACGGGCGCGACACCATCGAGGCCCGCTACGGCAATCTCTTCGACATCTACCGCGAGATTACCGACGAGAACGCCTACGAGGTGCCGATGCGCATCTACCCCGCACCGCACTACACGATGGGCGGCCTGTGGGTGGACTACAACCTCATGACCACCATTCCGGGGCTCTTCGCGCTCGGCGAATGCAATTTCTCCGACCACGGCGCCAACCGCCTCGGGGCATCGGCCCTCATGCAGGGCCTCGCCGACGGCTATTTCGTCATCCCGGCCACCATGGGCGGCTATCTGGGCGACCCCTCGGTCCGCAAGGCGCTCGAGAGCACGACCATCGACACGAATCACTCCGCGTTCAACGACGCCGAGAGTTTGGTCTCGGAGCGTCTCGACCAGCTGTTGGCCGTCAAGGGTAAGCGAACCGTCGACAGCTTCCATCGCGAGCTCGGCCGGATGATGTGGGACAAATGCGGCATGTCCCGCCACGCCGAAGGGCTGAACGAATTGCTCACCGACATCCCGAAGCTGCGCGAGGAGTTCTGGAGCAACGTGAACGTCACCGGCAGCAAGGGCACTCTGAACCAAACGTTGGAGCGGGCGGCCCGGGTGGCCGACTACCTCGAGTTCGCCGAAGAGATGGCGCTCGACGCCCTCGAGCGCAACGAATCGTGCGGCGGGCACTTCCGCGAAGAGTCAGCCACCGAAGACGGCGAGGCACGGCGTGACGACGAGAACGCGCGGCACGTGGCGGCGTGGGAGTTCACCGGGGTTGATTCCAAGCCCACGTTGCACAAAGAGCCCTTGCACTTCGAATACGTCAAACTGACCCAACGATCCTACAAGTGAGGTCGACAGCAACATGAAATTTACACTCCGAATCTGGCGTCAGGAGGGGCCCCATCATCAGGGCCACTTTACGACGCACACGATCGACGACATCTCGCCAGACTCCTCGTTCCTCGAGATGATGGACATCCTCAACGACCGACTCGAGGCGAGCAACGAAGACCCCGTCGCCTTCGACTCCGACTGCCGAGAGGGCATCTGCGGCACGTGCGGCATGGTCATCAACGGCCTCGCCCACGGCCCCGGCGCGCTCCGCGCCACCTGCCAGCTCTACATGCGGGAGTTCGCCGACGGCGACACGCTGACGCTGGAGCCGTTCCGAGCGGCAGCGTTTCCGGTTGTCAAAGACCTCGTCATCGACCGGTCGGCGTTTGACCGCATCATCCAGGCGGGGGGCTTCGTCTCGGTGAACACCGGGGCCGCGCCCGACGCCAACGCGCTGCCGATCAAGAAAGAGGACGCCGACGAAGCTTTTAACGCGGCGGCTTGTATCGGCTGCGGGGCCTGCGTCGCGGCCTGCAAGAACGCCTCCGCGATGCTGTTCACGAGCGCGAAGGTCAGCCACCTGAGTCGACTGCCGCAGGGCCAGCCGGAGCGCAGCCAGCGAGTGCTCAAGATGGTTGCGCAGATGGACCAAGAGGGCTTCGGCTCCTGCACCAACACCGAGGAGTGCGAAGCTGCCTGCCCGAAGGGCATCAGCATCAGTAACATCGCGCGAATGAACCGGGACTACTGGCAATCGCGCCTGCTGGGCTGAGCTCAGCGTTCGATATCGACCACGAAGCTTCGGGCGTCGGTCTCGTTGTTCAGGTCGTAGACCGTCACGGTGAACGAGAACGCGCCCGTCGTCGTGGGTACCCCAGCCAGGTTCGTCGAGGGGGTACCCGGAATGGACAATTCGAGTCCATCCGGAAGGCGCCCTTCGCTGACCACCCAATTGTACTCCCCAAACCCGTTCTCGGCGGTGAGCGTCGCGGTGTAGGTTCGACCGCGGAACCCGATGGGCACCACCGAGCTGGTGATGGTGATCGGAAGGATCTGAGGCCTGACCCGCAGCAGGTAGGGGAAGGTGCTGGCGTCGCCGAGCGGGTCCGTCACCCGGACGATGAAAGTGAAGTTGCCGGTCTGAGCCGTCGTTCCAACGATTCGAGTCGAGGGGGTACCGGTGGGCTCGAGCATCATCCCCAACGGCAGTGCCCCTTCGATGACGTCCCATTGGTAGTCCGACGCCGCTCCGTCCTGGGCTGTGATCGACGCCTCGTAACTTGTGTTTTGAACGGCGGGGGGAATATCGATGGTGACGATACGAAGCGCCGGGGGCTCGCGCTCGATGAAGGTGAAATAAGTCCGTTGGGCCCCGTTGCCCTCTTCGTCTTGTACCCGAACGCCGAAGACAAAGGTCCCCCGAGCGGTCGGGATGCCGGACAGATAAGCGATGTGCGGGTTGTCGGGGTCGACGGACAGCTGTACGCCCGGCGGAAGTTGCCCGTCAGAGATCGACCACTCGCGACGGGTCCCGACCCCGCCCCGGGATTCTAGTCGCACCGGTCCGCCGTCCGGTGGGTTTCGCGACCACGGAACCGTGACTTGGCCTCCTGGGATGTCCTCGGTGACCAGCTCAATGGGGAGCGTCCCATCCTGAATGACGATTTGGAGTTGCTGGGTGTCGCGGTCACCCTTTGAGTCTTGAATCTGGATGGTGAACGGGAACGTCCCCGCACCGGTGGGGGTGCCCGAGATGTCGGTGCTGATGCCTTCCTCGGTGAAAGATAGCCCGGGCGGGAGGCCTCCTTGCACCAAAGACCACCGGTAGCCCTCGCCGCTTCCAGCGGCGGCGGTCACCGTGGCCCGGTAGGCGGCCTCGAGCGTGCCTTCGGGGAGGCTCACGGTGGTGATTTCGGGGGGCGCCGGCGCTGGATTGACGGCGAGTTCGAACACCTGCGTCGCGATGTTGTCTTGCGAATCCTCGACCCGAAGGGTGAAGCGAAAGGCGCCATCTTCGCTCGGCACACCATTCAGAGAGGTGCCGGGCGTTCCTCTCGAAGCGAACAACAATCCGGCCGGCTGCTGGCCGGCGATCAGCGACCATACGTAGTCCTCGCCCGTCCCACCTTCGGCCGTGATGGCGGCCTGGTAAGGCTCGTCTTGGTCGGCCGCGGGAAGCTGCGCCCCCGTGACGATCACGAGGGGTGGAAACGTTTCGGCCGGAGAGGACGGGTCATCGCTGCAGGCGTTACTGCCTGCGACGACGTACGCGAATACGAGTGCCAGTCTTCTGTGCATGCGTTCCCTCACCCGATGACCTCCGAGGGAGGTTACTCGCGATCAGCCCCTGCGGGCCAGCCATGAGCTGAACGGGTCGCCGGCGCCGCCAGGGCGTCTTCGAGCCATAGGTGAACCCCGGCCGGCAGTGCGTATCGAGGTCGCGGCGCCTCCGGGAGATGCTCCGGCTCGATCAGTGCGACGGCCTCGGCCGCCTGGGGGGCGGAAGGAGGCGGCCTTTCGGCCCGCACGGCCGGACTAGGGTACAGAACCGCGTACGCCCGAGCGCGGGACAGGACCGCCTTCACGAAGCGCTGCGTTTCTTCGACCGGAATCTCTTCTCCGAACTCATCGGCGGATGGTCCGAGCCCTATCCCCGCCCCTTTGACCCCCGACAGGCGTCGCACCCGGCGCCGACGCCAAGCGTCGACGGCGGCCGGGCCGGCGTTGTAGGCCGCGATCGCGAACGGTTCTCGTCCGTCGTACAGGTCGAGGAGCTCACGCAGGTAGGCGGCCCCCAGTCGAACATTGAAGCTCGGCTCATCGAGGAGCCGATGCCGGGTCACCTTTCCCGCCTTGATCCGCCGGGATACCTTGCGAGCGGTCGGCAAGATCAGCTGCGCCAATCCGTACGCGTCCATCGCCGAGACGGCATCCGGACGGAAGCCCGACTCGGTGCGGACCAGAGCGAACAGCAGAGATGGGGGCAGGTTGAATTCCTTGGCGGCCTTACGGATCTCGGCCTCGAATTTTAGCGGATGCGCCCGGCGGGCG
Organism: uncultured Myxococcales bacterium; assembly: GCA_964519665.1. Classification (GTDB taxonomy): domain Bacteria; phylum Myxococcota; class Kuafuiibacteriia; order Kuafuiibacteriales; family Kuafuiibacteriaceae; genus JANQQN01. The sequence continues at coordinate 57,111 of CAZFIV010000002.1, read as the reverse complement.
GCGGCGAGGAACTCTTCGACCCCCGGTCCGACCGCGTAGGCCCGCGCCGCCTCCTCGCGCACCCGACGGGCCTCCCGACGTTCTCTCAAGGCGTCGTACAGCTGCGCCAGGGCCCGGTATTCGGCCGCCGAAGGTCGGTCCAGGCTCTCCTGCACCTCCCGTTCGTAAGTCGCGGCCTCGTCGAGGGCACGCTCTCTTAAACCCAGCCGCTGATACTCCAACGCCTTCAGGAGCCGCGCGGACAGCTCCTGAGAGCCGGCCACCGGAGCAGACGGCATTCGCCCGGGGAATTCGGCCAGCTGCCGCTCGGCCAGGGCGGCGTAATAGTCGAGTGGATGGCGATCGAGCACCTGCTTCCATTGAACGCGGGCTTGGTCGGGTCGCCCGAGGTCCGCTTCGGTTCGCCCAAGCCAATACCGAGTGGCCGCATCGAGGTCGGCGGGGAGAGGACCTCGAGCCAGCGACGAAAGGAATTGCCGCGCCTGCGCGAACCGACCCATTCGGTACTCGGCCCACGCGACGTTCCACAGACAGCGACGCCGGTATTCGCTGACCGGATTCGAGACCAGGAGCCGCTGGCACGCCGACTTGGCGTCGGCATACCTCCGGGCGCGCAGTTGGAGATCGGCGGCCCGAAACAGCGCCTGCTCGGCCTCGGGCCGATCGGGAAAGGCCTCGGCCACCTCGCGGTACGCGCGGAGACTCTCGCCTTCCCGATCGAGATCTTCGAGCACCCGACCGAGCGCCAGGCCGGCGCCGGCCCGAAGCGCAACCGCCTTCGCGCCGGCGCGGCGGGTCGCCAGACGATACCACTTCACGGCCGAGGTGAGGCGTTTCTTGCCTTCCGCGACTCGCCCGAGTGCCCACGCGATCTCGGCTCGAAGCGGCTGACCGTCCTTGACCTTGCTCAGCCGCTGGTCGAGTCGCTGGAGGGTGGCGGTGAATCGCGAGGGCGCGCTCAGCCCCTCTTTTTCGGCCCGAACCGCTCGAGCCGCCTGGGGCGACATCAGCCAGCGGTCCCCAACCTTGAGCGTGGCCATCTCGGCGAGGGCCCGACCTGCGAGGTCGGGTCGTTCGCTCGTCCGCCAGACCTTTGTGTATGCCCGATAGCTGCCGAGACGGTCCCGCCGCCGGACGCGTCCGGCGGCCAGGATGAAAGTGAGCTCATCGTCGAGCTCGACCGCCTCCTCGTTTTCGAGCCACGGGACGAGCCGTCCGTAGTCGGTCGCTTTCAGCAGTGCCCACGCGCGCAATCGGCGGGCCGGCTCGGCCCACGGCCCCTCGGGGTCGACCGTCTCGAGCGCGGTGGCCGCGTCGAGGTAAGACCCCCAAAGGTACAAGGCCTGCCCGCGGTAGTAGGTATGGTCGTCGCGAAGCTCGGGATACGTGCTGCGCAGGTCGTCGAAGAGCGCCGCGGCTTCGGCATATTCACCGGTCCGAATCAGCGACAGACCGAGCAGATACCGGGCTTGCGGCCGCTCCTCGGCCCTCGGGTATTGCTGGAGCAGCCGCTTGAGGAGCGCGACGGCTTTGGCATTGGCCCCGCGGCTCACCAACCTCCGGGCCGGGGCGAACGGGCCGCCCGCGAAGTAGGCTTCCGCTTCGAGAGCCGGCAGGTCGACCGGCGCCGGAAGCTCACCTCGGGACGTGAGAGGCTGCGTCTGGGGCGCCGGCGCGCCGACGGCCAGGAGCATGAGCCACAGCACTGTCGAGAGTAGAGCGGGGTCAGGGCGCGGTGTCGAGGGCCTCGTGGCCGCGTCCCAGGTTTTCGATCATCGCGTCCCAGGCGCGCGCGTCATCGTCGTGGCGGGGTCCTGTACGCAGTTTGATCTAGCGTTGTAACCCTCATGAGCCGAGAAGTTGACCCGGATCGGGTTCACCGCTAAGTCCGCTGAACAAATGGACGCTCTTATCGGCGACGTCCCCCTGAGCGACGAGGCCCAGCGCCTGTACATGAATTACGCGCTCAGCGTGATCATGAGCCGTGCCCTGCCCGACGTTCGGGACGGCTTGAAGCCCGTGCAACGCAGGATCCTCTTCTGTATGCACCGAGACCTCCACCTGAGCCCGGATAGCCGTTTCGCAAAATGCGCCCGAATCGTCGGGGACGTCATCGGCAAATTCCATCCTCACGGCGACCAGGCGGTCTACGACGCCCTGGTCCGCATGGCGCAGGACTGGGTGATGCGGGCCCCCCTGGTCGAAGGGCAAGGCAACTTTGGCTCCCAGGACGGCGACCCACCCGCGGCCTACCGGTACACGGAAGCCCGCCTCCACCGGATCGCGCCGGAGCTGCTCACCGAGCTCGCTTCCGAGACCGTCGCGTACCGCCCCACCTTCGATGGGCAGACCTTCGAGCCGGTCGTACTGCCCGCGCGCTTTCCGAATCTGCTCGTCAATGGCGCGCAGGGCATCGCGGTCGGCATGGCCACGAGCATCCCTCCCCACAACCTCGGCGAAGTATGCGACGCGCTGGTCGCGATGATCGACGACCCGGACATCTCGCTGGCCAGGGTTCTTCAGAAGATCAAGGGCCCCGACTTCCCCACCGGGGGGGAAGTCATATGCACCCGCGCCGAGCTCAAGAGCACCTATGACTCCGGGCACGGATCGGTGAAGCTGCGTGGTCAATGGGCCCTCGAGAAGGGCCCCAAGGGTCAGCCGCTGATCATCCTGACCTCCATTCCCTACGCCCTCGAGCGCAAAGACCTCGCCCAGAAGATCGCCGACATCATCGTGGCGAGAAAGCTGCCCGCGCTCCTCGATGTGCGCGACGAGTCGACCGAGCAGGTCCGGATGGTGCTCGAACTCAAGAAGGACGCGAACCCGGAGCTGGTGATCGCGTATCTCAACAAGCACACGCCCCTTCAGAGCAACGTGAGCTACAACTTCACGTGCCTCGTACCCACCGACAATCCAGAGATCCCGAAGCCCGAACGCCTCGGCCTGCTCCCGATGTTGCGATACTTCCTGGACTTTCGATACGAGGTCCTCGAAAGACGGCTGCAGTACGAGCTCCGGAAGATCAACGAGCGGCTGCATATCCTCGACGGTTTTCTCAAGATCTTCGACGCCCTTGACGAGATCATCAAGATCATCCGCCGCAGCGACGACAAGGCGGACGCTGCTCAGAAGATCATGAAGCGGTTCAAGCTCGACGAGCTGCAGACCGACGCGATCCTCGAGCTCAAGCTGTATCGTTTGGCCAAGCTCCAAATCCTGGTCGTGGAAGAGGAAGCAACCAAGAAGCGGGCCGAGCAGAAGCGCCTGCAGTCGCTCCTGCGAAGTCCGAAGAAAATGTGGGCGCTCGTGAAGTCCGAGCTCGAAGACATCAAGAAGGCTTTCAGCGACAAGCGGCGCACTCGCATCATCACTCAGGACGACGAGCCCGAATTCTCGGAGACGGATTTCATCGTCGACGAAGACACCACGGTCATCGTCTCGGCCGGTGGCTGGGTGAAACGCCAACAAACGGTGCGCGACCTCGCCTCGACCCGGATCAAAGACGGCGACCGGGTCCTGGCCTGCGTGGCCGGTTCGACCCGAGCCTCGATCGCGTTCTTCAGCTCGAAGGGGCACGTCTACGTCAGCCGGATCGCGGATGTCCCCGCCTCCACCGGGTACGGCGACCCGATCCAGAAGATGTTCAAGTTCGACGACAAAGAATCCGTCGTCGGCGTAGTATCCCTGGATCCCCGACTGATCGCGATCTCGGAGGACGAGGAGGTGTACGAGGACGGCACGCCCACGCCGCCTTACGGCGTCGCGGTGACCAAGCTCGGATACGCGATGCGCTTTTCGATGTGGCCCCACAAAGAGCCGTCGAACCGCAGTGGTCGCAAGTTTTGCCGCCTCAAAGACGGAGATGCGGTTATGGCCGCCTTCGTGCAGTACGAAGAGGAAGAGCAAGGATACGTCATCGCGGTAGCCGACGACGGTCACGCGATATCGGTGCCCCTCGAAGAAATTCCGGTGCTCGCGGGGCCCGGTCGGGGCAACATGCTCATCAAGCTGGCCCCTTCCACCGAGCTGCTCACGGCCGCGCTGGTTCCCGGCCTACGCAAGGGATCGGTCGTCGTTCGCACCGAGAGCGGGCGAAAGCTCGAACTATTCGCCGACGGGCTGTTGGCGACGCGGGGGGGCCGCGGCAAGGCCGTGGTGAAGCGTACGAAGTTCGCTGCGGTGGATTGGAGGGCACCGGAAGTGCCCCATTTGACCGAGGAGTAAGGATGGCCACCCGACGCGGCGAAAAGAAGTCGAAATACGGCGTCGACGAGATTCAGGTTCTGGAGGGGCTCGAGCCCGTCCGTCGGCGCCCCGGCATGTATATCGGCGGCACCGATCTGCACGGCTACCACCATCTCTTGCGCGAGATTCTCGACAACTCGATCGACGAGGTCATCAACGGCCACGCAACGACGATTCACGTCGAGCTCGACGAAGATTACCGAGGCGTCGCGATCGAAGACGACGGTCGCGGCATCCCGGTGGCCAAGATGCCCAAGTACAAGAAGCCGGCGGTCGAGGTCATCCTCACCCAGCTGCACAGCGGGGCCAAGTTCGACGGCGATAGCTACGAGGTCTCCGGTGGTCTGCACGGGGTCGGGTCATCGGTCGTGAACGCCCTCTCGGAAGAGATGACCGTCTGGATTAGCCGCGATGGCGGTGAGTGGACCCAAAGCTATGCCCGCGGCAAAGCCACGACGAAACTGACGAAGGTCGGCAAGAGCAACGAGACGGGAACCCGAGTCCACTTCCGACCGGATCCGGCGATCTTCAACATCAGCGCTCGTTTCGACCCGAAGCGGATCAAGGAGCTCCTGGACGCCAAGGCCTATCTGCACCCGGCAGTCACGATTCACTACCTCGACCCGCACGGTGGCGAAGAGCTCACCTTCGCCCACCCCGCCGGACTGCAAGAGTACTTGCCCCGCTTGGTCCAGTCGTCCAGCAAGAAGCTCCTTCATCAAGAACTGTTTTATCTCGACAAGGAAGACTACCCCCGGACGCAGCTTATTCTCGGCTGGACCGACGGCACGAACGAGACCGTCCTCAGCTATGCCAACGGCGTCCGCACCCCCGACGGCGGCTCACACGAAAACGGATTCAAGAGCGCCGTCGTGAAGGCGGTTCGCGCCTACATGAGCGCGAAGAAGAGAAATCCCAAGGGCGTGACGATCAGCGCGGAAGACATTCGCGAGGGTCTGGTCGCGGTCCTGTCGACCTATATCAAGGAACCGCAGTTCCAGGGGCAGACCAAGGGCCGACTGAACAACCCGGAGGCTCAGGGCCTGCTCGAAAATATGGTTCGCCCCGCCCTCGAGCAGTGGCTCTTGAGCCATGGCTCGGTCGCGGACGCCATCTGCGAACGGGTCGAGCTCGCGGCCCGGGCTAGGGAAGCCTCCCGTGTAGCCGCGGCGCAGGTCACTCGAAAGTCCGCGGTCAGCCACCGCCTCAACTTGCCTGGCAAGCTCGCCGACTGTGCAAGCACCAACCCCAAGGAGTCGGAGCTGTTCATCGTCGAGGGTGACTCCGCCGGCGGCTCGGCCAAGATGGGACGGGATCGAAAGACGCAGGCGATCCTGCCGCTGCGCGGAAAAGTGCTGAATACGATGCAGGCGAGCCTCAACAAGGTCATGGACAACAAGGAGCTCGGGAACATCGTCTCTGCGCTCGGGACCGGCATCGGTCCGAAGATGGACCTCCCCAAGCTCCGCTACGACCGAGTCTTTCTGCTCATGGACGCCGACTCCGACGGCGCCCACATCGCGACGTTGTTGCTCACCTTCTTCGTCAAGCACATGCCGCAGCTCGTCGAAGAAGGGCACATCTACTTGGCGCTGCCCCCCCTATACCGCGTCGAGGCGGGCAAGAAGACGTACTACGTGCGAGATGACGAGGAAATGGCCGAGCTGGCCGACAAGCTCCCGGCCAACGTGAAGCCGAGCAAGATGCGTTTCAAGGGCCTCGGCGAGATGAATCCGGCCCAGCTGTGGGAAACGACCCTGGACCCAAAGCGCCGCCGAGCCCTTCGGGTGAACATGGATCAAGCGACGGGCACGGTCATGGAGAGTCTGATGGGCAAGGATCCGTCATCCCGGTTCAGATTCATCATGGAGCAGGCCGCTCACGGCAACGCTGAAGAACTCGACGTGTGAGACACCACGGCTCCGCGACCCGGCCACGAGCGGCCTAACTCCTTGAAGCGACACAGTCTTCTTTGTCCACGCAGCTTGCAGCAGCGCGATGGACGCCGAATTCCGCCCCCCTGCGGTCATGAACTACTCGGGGGCCACGTTCTTGACAGCAACGCTTATCGACCCCATCATCCGCTCGGTCGGGCCGCGATAATGCCCACTTAGGTATACCGAACAGCGTGGTGGATAATGGACGCCGCGTCCGGTGTACCGAACCCGCGTACCGGGTGGGTATACTGAGACATCGCGGCAGCCGGGTGAGGAGCGAATGGCAAACACAGACAAGCGCAAGCAGTCTCTCTATTTCCCTGAAGAGATGCTGAAAGAGATCCAAGACGAGGCGAACCGTCAGGATCGCTCGCTGTCTTGGATCGTGCAGCAAGCTTGGCGCATCGCTCGCACCGAGATAATGCGGTTTCCATCAGTGAATGACGTCCTGGAATCTTCTTCGTCCAATCGGGACGCCGACTGAGACGAACGACGACTTCGGACCACCTCCGACGCCTATCCACAACTTGCCTGGTCGCCGAAACGCCTCGCGCTCGTGAAGCACTGGTGCGACGGGTTGCTGCGGGCGGCCCGTGGTGTACGTAGGTCCAGGCGCTCGTATTGGAACATAACGGCCGGCGAGCAGCCGTCCGTCCAGTCAGGCATCGAAGCCATTGGGCCGGCCACGTTCGGCCGCCATGGGCGCCTCACGTTCGATATTGCGACGATGCCTTTGCCGGACCGTAAAGAAGGGTGGGCCACGCGTAAGCGGTCGCGGTTCGGGCTCTACAGGCCGTTGACCGGGCCGAAACGGCCCGGTATCCGCCCCGTTAGGGAATGAGCGAGGACGAACAGGAACGCTGGCGGCGGCAGATGGAGAGCGACCAGTACAACGCTCGGGGCATCGAGGCGGCCGACCGGAAGTGGTTGGACGAAGCCGTCCGGGCATTTCAACGCGCGATCGAGCTGGACCCCGAGTCCGCACACGCCCACGACAATCTGGCCACCGTCTACTCCGAGCAAGGGCAGTACTTGCTGGCGCTGCGGGAATATCTGGAGGCGATCCGGCTGGAGCCGGACAGCCCTACCGCGCACTACAACCTCGCCTGCTTTTTGAGCAGCCAGGCGCATGAGATGGCCATCGAAGAGTACAAAGCCGCGATCCGTCTCGACTACGACTACCCGGATGCTCACGTCAATTTGGGGCTCTGCTACGTGGACGCCGGAGAGCACGAGAAGGCGATCGCGGAGTTTCGAATCGCCTGCCAGATCGAGCCGACCGACCTCGGCGCCCACCAAGAACTCGCCGCATCGCTCATCGACATCGGCGAATACGCGGAAGCGATTCGCCACCTGAAAGAGGTCACGAAGGCCGAGCCCGACAACATCGACGCCGCCATCGACCTCGGCATCGCGTATTCGGCCCAGGGCTTTTACGCGGAAGCCGAGCGTGCCTTCCAGCACGCACAGGAGATAGATCCCGAAGAGGTTCTCGCTCCCTACCACCTGGCGGCCCTCTATGCCGCGTGGGATCGCGCCGAGGACGCCCTCGAACCCCTCTCCCGCGCCCTCGACCTCGACCCCGCCCGAGTGACCTCGTGGGCCGAAAACGACCGCATGTTCCGACTGCTTCGCCAGGATTCCCGCTTCGACGATCTGCTGAAGACGCGGAGCTAGCACTCGGCCCCCCTGCTCGGCCCCCCTGCTCGGCACCCCTGCTCGGCACCCCTGATCCGCGCCGCGGCTCATCGATGCGCGTCCCGCGTGCGCCTGATGCTCGCTCGGCTCGCGTTCTGGTGGTCGACAGAACCTGACGAGAGCCAGCAGCAGTCAGCCAACGGCTCATCTGCGGTCGTCCGCCGCATCCCCTCGACCCCTCACCGACGTACCAGCGGGCGGATCAACGCCGGCGGCTGACCGTGAGCGGCTCCCAGCCCGGTAGCCGCCCTGCCCCATCGCACCGCCCGACGGCCCGCTGAGCGCTCGATCAGCACTCCCGGCGACCACCTTTTCACATCCAGCCCAATATATAGTGGTGTCTCAGTCTAGTGCGCACTACCTAGTGGGTTGCTAAGCGTAGTCCCAACGGGTACGTCTGTTTCGAGCGATGAAGATCCGCCGCCTGGAGATTCAAGGTTTCAAGTCCTTCGCGGATCGCACGGTGCTGCGCTTCGGCGAGGGCATCACCGGCGTCGTCGGTCCCAACGGCTGCGGGAAGTCCAACATCGTCGACGCGATCCGTTGGGTGATGGGTGAGCAATCCGCCAAGCACCTGCGGGGCAGCGGCATGCAGGACGTTATCTTCGCGGGGTGCGAAGCCCGGGGCCCCATGGGGCTGTGCGATGTGACGATCACCTTTCACAACGATGGACACCTGGTTCCGCCGGAGTATCAGGGGTGCGAGGAGATCAGCGTGACCCGTCGCCTTTTTCGCGACGGCACCTCGGAGTACGCGATCAACAAGGTCGGATGCCGTCTTCGCGACATCCTCGACCTCTTCATGGGTACGGGGATCGGTAAGAACGCATACTCGATCATCGAGCAGGGGCGCATCGGCCTGATCGTGACGGCCAAGCCCGAGGACCGCCGCGCCTTCATCGAGGATGCGGCGGGGGTGAGCCGGTACAAGGCTCGACGCAAGATGGCCGAACGGCGCATCGCCGCCACCGAGCAGAACCTGTTGCGCATCAACGACCTCACCGAGGAGCTCGGGCAACGGCTGACCAGCCTCAAGAAGCAGGCCGAAAAGGCAGAAAAGTACAAGCACCTCAAAGAAGAGCTGCGCGCCCTAGACCTGTCAGGGGCCGTGCACCGCTTTCTCGAGTTTCAAGCGCTGATGGGTTTCGAGGAGCGCGCCGCCGAGATTCTCGAGCAGGAGATCATCACCGGCGAGTCGTCCTTCGCCGAAGAAGAACGGTCGCTCGCCGAGCGCGACGAGGCCCTCGCTCGGCGGCACGAAGCCCTGCGCGACCACGAGAACGCTCTGCACGAGCTTCGACAAGCCCGGGCGCTGTCCGAAAAAGACGCCGCGTATCTGGCCCGACAACAGCAATCCCTGGCCGATCGAGAGGCCGAGGCGGCAGCGGAAAGGGCCACTCTCGAGCAAGAGAAGGTCGCTTTGAGCCAAGAGCGGGCCCAAGCCGATACCGAGGGCCAGGCCCTCGATCAAGCCGACGGCGAACTCCTGCTGCTCGACGAGCGAAGCGAGGCCCTGGACCAGGCGCGAACCGCCCTTCAAGAGACCCAGGAGAGCCTCGAAGTCGGCAAGCAAGCCGTGGTCGACACGCTCTCCGCGATCGCTCAGCAGCGCCACGCGCTGACCAGCATCGAACGCACCGACGGCGAGATTGACCAGCAGATCGCCAAGGCGACCGAGGCTCGCAAAGGGGCGAGCCAGCGAGCTCGAGCCGCCGACGCCAAGGCCAGCGAAGTCGCCAAAGAGCTCGAGCGCAACCGCCAACTCAAACTCAAGCTCGACGACCGCCGTGATGAGCAAGGGGGCTTGCTTGCGCAGATGCGCGAGGAGCTGGAGCTCATCGAGGGGTCGCTCCGCGAGAACCAGCAGGCCCTGATGGACCGCCGGTCCCGGCTCAAGTCGCTGCAGGCGATCCACCGCAACTACGAGGGCTGCACCGAGGCGGTCCGATTGTTGATGCACCGCAAGTCGCAAGGCGCCGACCTCGACCCCAGCACCACCGCGAGTGCACCAGAGAACGCCGCGCTCGGCATTCACGGACTCGTCGCTGACGTGCTTACCCCCGAGCCGGCCCTCGAGGCGGCCGTGGAAGGCCTGTTGGGCGAGCGTCTCCAGCACGTCATCGTCAACAGCCAAAGCGACGCGGTCGCTGCCGTCGACCTGCTGCAAGTCCGCGATGCGGGCCGCTCGAGTTTCGTGCCCCTCGACATCCGGGAACCGGTGACTTCCGAGTTGCGGCTGTCCTCGGAGCCGCCCGGGTCCGAGCCCCCGTTAGCCGAGGCCGCCCGCGAAGTCGCGCCCCCCGCGCCTCCGAGCGCGTTTCCTGAACCCGGTGGGGCCGTGGAGCCCCCGCGGCTCAGCGTCCTGCCCATCTCCGAAGGGCCCCATCAAGGTTCGGTCCTGACCGAGCTGCCCGTTCCGGCGGCGGTCGTGGGCGACGCCCTACCTGCGTCCGAGGTGCCCAGCAATGCGCCCTCCGACGTGCCCTGGCATGAGGCTGCAACCCCGTGGCCGCCCGCCGACACCCCGGAAGTCGTTGGGCGGCTCACCGAACTGGTGTCGGCCCAGCCCGGTTACGAGGCTATCGCCCGGGCCCTCCTGGGCGACGCCGTCGTCGTCGAAGACCTTGGCGCCGCTCGGCGCCTGTGGGCCGAACAGCCGCTGGGAGCCCCCCCCGTCACCCTGGTCACCCGCCAGGGCGAAGTGCTCGATGGCCTCGGCGTTCTCACCGGCGGATCCCACGCCGGCGTATCGGCGGGCCTGCTCAAGCAGAAGCGGGAGATCGCGGAGCTCGAAGACGCCGTCCGCCGCCTCGAAGCCAAGGTCACGGTCGAGAGCGAACGCCAGAACACGCTCAAGCATCGGGTCGTCGATGTCGAAGGTCAACTCACCACGCTTTCGCACGAGCGGCACCAAGAAGAGCTATCGATCGTCAACCTCGAACGCGACCTGAAGAAGCTCGAGGAAGAAGCGGCCCGTGAGGGGGCCGAGCGCGACGCCAAGGCCGAGGAGATCGCCTTCCTCCGCAGCAAGAAGAGCGATCTGGTCGAAAAGCGAGACACCGCCGCCGCCGCCATCGCCGCGCACGAGGCTGAGAAAGAGCGCCTCGAAGAAACGGTCGTTCACCTCCGGACGCTGTCGACCGAACAGCAGGGCAAAGTTCAGGCTCTGCAAGAGTCGGTGACCGAGATCCGCGTCCAAGTCGCCGCCAACCGGGAGAAGCGCGACCACTCCCGTCGCAACCTCGTCCGGCTCGAGCAACGCCTCAAAGACGTCGAAGCTCGCCTCGGCAAGCTGGCCGAATCGATCGCGCAGTGTTCTCGAGAGCGCCTCGAGGTGGCCGAGAAGCTCGAAGCGTGCACCACCAAGAGCACCGAGCTCGAAGCCAAGCTCGCGGCCGACGAAGAGGCGGTCACCGCTGAACGGGGCCAATACGAAGCCGACCTCGAGGCGCTGAAAGCCGACCAGAACGCGGCGAAAGCCAAGCGCGGCGATCTCGACGCCGTCAAGACCCGTCTCGGCGAGTCCAAGATGAAGGTCCGAGAGTACGAGCTCGGTCAAAACAACCTCATCGAGCAGGTCGATGAGCGATATCGACTATCGCTCACCGACTTGTTGGTCGACTTCCACTTGTTGGCGCCGATGAGGCCGGAAGACCACAAGAAGGCTACCAAGCTCCGCAAGCAGATCGACAACATCGGACCCATCAACCTGACCGCGATCGACGAACATGCCGAGGTTGCGACCCGGCACGAGTTCTTGGCGGGCCAAAAGCGCGACCTCGAAGAAGCGATCAACGCGCTGCGGTCGGCCATCCGGCGCATCAATCGCACCTCCAAGGACCGCTACGTCGAAGCCTTCCGACTGGTGAACGAAAAGTTCCAGCAGGTGTTTCCGAAGCTCTTCAACGGAGGTCGTTGTGCGCTGGTGATGGTCGACGAGTCCGACCCGCTCGAATCGGGCATCGAGATGCTCGCTCAACCGCCCGGCAAGAAGCTCCAAAGCGTCAATCTGCTCTCGGGGGGTGAAAAAGCGCTGACCGCGGTCGCGCTCATCTTCGGCATCTTCCTGATCAAGCCGACGCCGTTCTGCCTGCTCGACGAGGTCGACGCCCCCCTCGACGAAGCCAACGTTGGCCGTTACAACGAGCTGCTCCGGGAGATGTCGTCCATCTCGCAGTTCATCCTGATCACGCACAACAAGCGAACCATGGAGCTGCCCGACCGCTTGTACGGAGTGACCATGGAGACGCCAGGGATTTCCAAGATCGTGCCCGTCGACGTCGTCGAGAACAAGCGCCGTCTCCGCGCCGTTTAACGGTTCTGTTGACCCGGCCCGGCGACGTCGATAGTGGCGAAGCCCGTGGATCTGTCCAGTATCGACCCGATCGTCTGGATCATCGGGGGCATCGTTGTCGCACTGACCGTGACGGGAGGCATCGTCCTGCGGGCGCGCGCCCGTCGCCAGCTCGACGAGGGGCCCAAACCGTCGGCGCTACCCGCCGATTCCGAGGGCCCGGCGACAAGCAAGGTTGCACCCCGCGACGAGCTCTTCTCCATCGTGGAGCACGTGGATGGGGCCGAGCCGAGCCCGCCGGCGGCCGTTCCCAAGGCGGCCGAGGCCCCGGCCGCCCCCCCTGCCAAAGCCGTCGAGCCGGCCCCGAAGCCGCTCAAAGAAGGCTTGAGCCGAACCCGTCGCGGTTTCATGGCCCGCTTGAACGACCTGATCTTCAAGCGAGAGCTGGACGAAGACCTGGTCGACGACCTCGAGGCCCTGCTCGTGACCTCCGACGTCGGCATCAAGACCACCCAACGGCTCCTTGAAGACCTCCGAACGGCGCTCTCCCGCAAGGAGATCGCCGATCCCGCAGTGGTCAAAGAACGCCTTCGGACCCGGGTGGCCGAGATCGTCGAGCGCGACATCGAGCCGATCGACTGGAGCCGGGGCCCGACCGTCGTGATGATCATCGGGGTCAACGGCGTCGGCAAGACAACGACCATCGGGAAGATCGGCGCCCGCCTGACCCGAGAGGGCAAGAGCGTGGTCTTGGCGGCCGGTGACACGTTCCGGGCCGCGGCGGTCGAACAGTTGGAGGTGTGGGGCGAACGAGCGGGCGCTCGAGTCGTGAAAGGGGCTGAAGGCGCCGACCCGGCCTCGGTCGTCTTCGACGCGATTCAGCAAGCCCAACGGGAAGCGGCCGACGTCGTGTTGTGCGATACCGCCGGCCGTCTCCACACGGCCGTCAACCTGATGGAAGAGCTCAAGAAGCTCCGCCGCGTGATGAACAAAGCCATGGAAGGCGCCCCTCACGAGGTCCTGCTCGTCCTGGACGCGACGACGGGCCAAAACGGCATCAATCAAGCCGAGCAGTTCAAGGCGGCCGTCAACGTCGATTCGATCGCGCTCACCAAGCTCGACGGCACCGCGAAGGGCGGGGTCGTGGTTGCCATCTGCGACATGCTGGGTCTGCCCGTTCGATATGTGGGCATAGGGGAGTCGATCGACGACCTCCGAGAATTCAGTCCTTCCGAGTTCGTCGATGCTCTGTTCGCCGACTAGATATGCTCGCAACGAACAGCGATCCGCTTCGCGGTTCGGCTATCGTCCACCGATCCAGCGCCCCGCCCGGCCATCGGTGGCCCTGAGCTTCAGTTGACCGACCTACCGACGGTCCCTACAGTGGGACGGCATGGTCGCTGCCGAAACCGCGCCCCCCGATTCAGGGCGGTCGATGCGCATCGAGGTGGGGGGTCGGGTTCTTACCGTCCGCTCCGATGCGCCGGAGTCGCGGGTCCGCGCCGTGGTGTCCTACGTGAACGACTGTCTCGAGCACGCGCGAGAGCAGTCGAACTCGGTCAGCAGCGATCATTTGGTTCTGCTGGCGGCTCTCAACATGGCCGAAGAGTTGTTCGCGCTTCGGGAGCGCCACCAAGCCCTCAAAGACACAGTGCAAGACAGAGGCCGCCGCCTCCTTGATACGCTCGACCGGCTCGCACTACCGCCGCCGGTGGACGATGAGGGCTTAAAGACATGATCATTCAGTTCCCCTGCCTGGTTCGTGATGCGCCGGCTCATGTAGGCCGAGAACCTTTGCGTTTTTACCGGGGAAGCGTTCCTCCTGGCACCGCGCGAACTGCCGCCAAACTGGGCAGAGGCAGGTTGCTAGGGTCACGCTGCCCACCTGCTGAGGCAGGTTCCGGTACGCCTGCGCACACGGCTGCGGCGGGGGGATTTCTCGTCTGAGCCTCGGGCGACCTCCGCCCGAGGCTCGGACTCTTTTCCACCGATTGTGGTCCCGTTCGCTCATGCCGTCCGCACCCAACCCACCTGCGCCCTCCCCCACCGGAAAAGACGAATGGCGTCGTCATCTACGGGCGATTCGGGACGCCGCGAGCGCGATCGACCGTCATCGATGGTCCAAGGCGGCCTGCCAGCACGTCCTTGCTCAGGGCGTCTTGCGGCCGCACCATACCCTGGCCGCGTTCGCGGCATTTCGCTCCGAGGCCGATCCGGCCGACCTCGTGAACGCCCATCGAGCGCAAGGAGGGCGGACGGTCTTCCCTAAGGTGATCGGTGACCACTTGCGATGGTTCGAGGCCGACCCGGCCACTCTACGGCCGGTGCCGCCTTGGCAGATCCGCGAGCCGGTCGAAGCCATCCACCGCCCGGTCGACCCCGAGGAGATCGAGGCGTGGATCGTGCCAGGCCTAGGGTTCACTCCGCTCGGATATCGAATTGGGTACGGAAAAGGTTACTATGACCGGGTTCTCGGGCGAGTGGTGGCGAGAACAAAGACGGCCGGCTTCGTGGTCGGGTTTGGGTTCGGACTCCAGGTCGTCCCGTCGTTGCCGCTCGAGCCCCACGATGTCTGCCTTCCGAACATCGTGACCGAGGCCGGATGGCGCCAAACCGGAGCGGGCGACTAATCAGACGTGAAGAAAGTGCTTACGCCGCTTCGTCCTCGGGCGCATCACGTAGGGGGATGATCACGACGTGCCCGTCGGAGTCAATGCTCGGCGAGGGCGAAGGACTACGGTGGCGCTCCGGGACGGGTGCATTCGAGTCTAGAGGCAGCTCCAACCAGATGCGTCCACGCTCATCTCGAGTTTGTTCTTCTCGCCGAATCGATTCAATGATGTACGCATCCAGCATCACTTTTCCTTGTCGTAGCCTAGCCGAGCCGGTGCCGGCTTGGGCATACGAAGAATTCCCTGACGAACCAGGGTGGCCTACGGGCCTTTCAACCGACTTAACGTTCGAACGCCGTCTGCTGTTTCATCCAATGCCCCTATGTCAGGAGTGGAGTCTCAAGGCCTCTTGTGACCCGATAAGCGCGCTTCGCGTTGAGTCCAGGCCGGCAACCGTGACAAGCACGTGCCGATGATACATCAGCCCAGAATCGCGGTTCGTTCAGTCAACCTTGTGGGACTGATCATCCTGGTGGTCGTCTCATTGGGCGCCTGTGCGACGAATCGATACATCGGGTCTGTCGGACGGGATGGGACCTATGCCAATCGAGGGTACGGCTTTGCGCTTCGCTTGAGCGACAGCGATCTGCTGACCCGCTGGCAGGTGTTGAACCCCACTGAGCTGCCGCTGAGCGGCTCGGACGGCCTGCCCGTTCCTCGGCGCGACCGTATCGACCTCAACGGTGATGGACTGCTGACCTTGGGCGAAGAGACCGTTCGATTCGACCCTGTGCTGCGGCTCAAGGCCAGGACCTCGACGGACGGAGCGACGGCGGATCTACGGGTCGAGATCATGAGCGGGCACGCACGAAGCGTCGGCCTGGACCGTTTACTGACCCGCGCGCTCAAGCTGTGGACTCGCGCCTCCGCGGTCACTCGCCACCGGGCTTACCTAGGCGCTGAAAGCGCCGAGCTGCGGGGCGGCCACCCGATGAGGGTAGCGACGGCCACGACCGCGCGCTGGCAGCACCATCTTGCGGTCATCGACCAGGGCGTCATCACCGCCGAAGCGAATGCGAAGCGGCGACAGGTGGTCACCGTACACATGTACGCACCCGGACCCCCAAGACCGCAGATCCAGAAGGACTTCGGCACCCTACTTCGGGCTCTGCTTCTGAATAGCGCCGCCGCGCCCGAATCAGTCAAGGAGAGATGGTGAAGGTCGGGACCACAACTTTCCCGGATCGCGAGGGTTACATTGGGTGGTGCCCGTGGTGACCGATGACGACGCCGCCTTGATGGCCAAGTTCGTAGAGACCCGCGACCGCCAGGTGTTTGCTGTGCTTTTTCAGCGGTACGAACGAAAGATGATCAACCATGCCCGGCGTTTCGTCCGAGACCCGGCACGGGCCGAGGAACTCGCGCAGGATGTATTCATCCGGGTCTACACCACCAAAAGGTACGAGCCCACGACGAAGTTCTCGACGTGGTTGTACCGAGTCGCCACCAATCTCTGTCTCAACGAGCTTCGCCGGCCTGAGCACCAGCAACGGCTCGCGTCGCTCGACGCCGCCAATCCGGATGAGCGGGCCAACGAGTTGCCCTCGCCAGCCGCCGACCCGGAAGCAGCCGCTCACGGCCAACAGCTGGCTCAGCGCCTCACCGCGGCCATGGCCCGCTTGCCGGCCAAACAGAGGGCCGCGTTTTTGATGGCCCGACAAGATCACATGTCCCACGAAGAGATCGCGGCCGCCCTCGAGACCTCGGTGTCCGCGGTGAAGTCTTTGATTCACCGGGCCCTGGAGGCTCTACGCAGGGAGGCCCTCGCGGTGATGAATGATCCGGTGGGCCGCATTCAGGAGGCTTCGTGACCAACAACGATCAACAACGCGACCTCGACCTCCTCGCCCTCGCCGACGGCGGTGAACAGCTGACGCCCGAGCGACGGGCAGAGCTCGAACGGGCGATCGCCGAATCATCGGAGCTGGCCGCCCAGTATGAGGCCACGCGGAAGGTGGCGGCTTTCGTCGATCAGCTGCCGTCTACCGAGCCTTCCCCGGGCTTCGCGGGAAGCCTGGAACGAAAACTCGATGCGATCGACCATCGACAGCGAACACCGTGGTGGAGTCGCTGGTCGGAGGTCCTGGCGCCATCGTCGGCAGAATCCGGATTCCATTGGCGATGGGCGACCGCCGCCGGCGCCGTGGCCGTGGCGGTCGCCTGGGCGCTCTGGGCGGGCATGGGTTCGATGCCGTCGTCCGATCCCGATGCCAGCGGCTCGGTGGCCGCTCTCGCGCACCTCGAGCTGCTCGAGGTGGCCGAACACCTGGAGCTGCTCGAAGACTTCGACGTCGTCGAGCAGCTCGACGTGCTCGAGGATCTCGAGGTGATCGAGTCGCTCGAGCTGGGAGAGCCGGGATGATCGCAACGACTCTGCGGACGCCGGGACGACCCTGCGGCCCCCGGTGGAAGACGGCTTGGATGACGGTCAGCGTCGGCGGTGCCCTCGCGGCCGGGCCGTCGGTCGCCGTGCCGGCGCGCGCCGAAGAGCCGCCGCCGGTGAACCTGACGGCGACGGCCTCGGTCAGCGCCGAAATCCTGGAGCTGGCCGCGAACCTGACCCTTCTCGAGGAACTCGACCTTCTCGCGCAACTGGAAGTCCTCGAGTTGATGCCTCTGTTGGAGGATAGCGATGAAGACTAGAGCCTTCGCCGGCTTGAGCCTGGTGGCGATGCTCACCAGCACACCGGTCCACGCCGAGGAACCTTCACCGGAAGCGGTGGCCCGAGTGAAGAACATGAGCCCCGACGAGCGAGCCGCGCTTCGGGCCAAACTCGAGCGCTTTAAGGTAATGCCGCCGGAACAGCAGGAGGCGATCCGTCGGGCGGCTGAGAAGTTCAAGGCGATGTCGCCCACCCAGCGCAGTGAAATCCGCAGCGCGTACGAGCGATTCAAGAAGTTGTCACCGCGTTCTCGGGCCCGGGTACGACAGAACTTCAAGCGGTTCCTCAAGCTTCCGAGCGCGCAGCAAGGGCGGCTGCGCGAGTCCGCCGAGCGCCTACGAAAGCTACCGCCAGCCCGCCGCCGCGCCCTCCTTCAGAAGATCAAGCGCTGGCGAAGTTTGTCGGAGGCCGAGCAACGCGAACGCCGGCAACAATGGCGCAACCGGCGTCGGGGACGGTAGACATCCAGGGGCCTCGTCGGTCGAGTCAGTTTTGCTCGGCCGACGACTCGATCCGAGTGAACACGATGAACGCCATCGCCGGCCGCTTGCTCGACTCGCGCATCGCGAAGTGAATGCCTTCGAGCGTCCATCCTTTCGGCGTCCACTCATTGAGGACCGCTTCGAGCGTGTCGTCGGTGACCGTCGAAAGCTCAACGACCTTATACGTCGAGTGCATGTTCGTCGATCATATCAGGCAGACCCTCGTCGCGCACGGGCGTCGGGTTGAGCGCCGATGACGACAGGTACCCTTCCACCGCCTCGATCAGATCGCCCATCGTAGCCCGTGCGGGCACGACGTCGACCCGAATGCCCAGCGCGTCGGCCCGTTCGCGCGCGATAGGGCCGATCACGCCCACCGTCGCTCGGGCCAGGAATGCTCGCGCCTCCGCCTCCGGCACGATTCGCAGCAAGTAGTCGAGCGTCTGCCCCGACGCGAACAACGCGACCTCGGCCTGCTGGGCTTCCGCCCACTGCTTTGGCGCCGGGGCGGGGGCGGGCCGAATTTGGTAGGTGACCACCTCTTCGACCAGACCTCCCGCCGCCCGCAAGCCATCGGCCAGCACTCGGCGCCCCTCCGGGGCCCGCGGCACGCAGAACCGTCGTCCGCTCAGATCACCCTCGAAAAAAGCGACCAACGCTTCGACCAGGGCCTCCGCTCGATAGGTGGCCGGTACCACCACCGGACCGGTGAACCACTTACGCAGCTCCGCATCGCCGGCCAAACCGTCGGCGGTGCGCTGCCCCACGCACCCGATCACGCCATTGAACGACGCAACCATCGACGCCACCAGCGGCCGGAGTGCAGACAGTGCCCCCACGCCGATGCCGTCGAAAGCGCCGAGGCGGTGAGACGCCCTCACCACGGCTGCCGGATCATCGGGAGCCGCTCGGACGATGGTCGGCAAGCCGAGGACCTGGGCTCCGCGCTGCTCGAGCGCGGCGGCCAGCTCGGCGGTGTCTTCCTCGGCTCGGGTGATGAGCACTCGTTTGCCGACCAGCGTCATGGCGGAGGAAGGGCGGCGTCAGGAAGCCGGAGAGGCCGCCATCAAGGTTTCGAGAACGCCCTTCGCACCCTGGCCCAGCAGCTGATCCGCGAGTTCGATCCCCATCGCCGCGGCGTCCGACGTCGAGGCTTCGAGGGTTCCTTCGAAGACCCGTTGACCGTCGAGGCTGCTCACGAGACCTCGCAGCGAAACGCTACCGTTCGCGACCGTCGCGTGCCCCGCGATCGGGACCTGACAACCACCTTGCAGGCGATGCAGGAAGGCGCGCTCCGCGGTCGCGGCGACCCGAGACGGTGCATCGTCGAGGCGCTCGACATGGCCGAGGGTCGGCGTGTCGTCCGCTTTGGTTTCGACGGCCAAGATCCCCTGCCCAATCGCCGGGAGGCACTCCTCGTGGGTCAGCACGTGCGTCGCGACGGACTCCATCTCCAAGCGCTTAAGCCCCGCATACGCCAGCAGGGTCGCGTCCATGCCCTCAGCGTCGAGCTTGGCGAGCCGCGTCTGCACGTTGCCCCGGATGGGCACGATCCGAAGGTCGGGCCGCCTCCGGAGCAGCTGCGCGGCTCGGCGCAACGAGCACGTGCCGACGACCGCCCGAAACGGCAGGGTGTCGAGCGTGAAGCCCCGCGTCGACACGATCGCGTCCCGAGGATCCTCTCGCGGTGGAAACGCCGTCACCTGAAGCCCCGGCGGCAACTCGGTCGGCATGTCCTTCAGCGAGTGCACGGCGGCCTGGGCCCTTCCATCGAGCAGGGCGTGTTCGATCTCTTTGACGAACAGATCCTTGCCACCGACCTTCGATAGGGCCTGGTCGAGGATCTTGTCGCCCCGGGTCGTCATCTTGACCAGCTCGACCTTGAGCTGAGGATCGTTGTCGCGCAGGCGGCCAGCAACGAAGTCGGCCTGCCAGACGGCAAGTGGGCTTTCTCGAGTTGCAATATCGAGTCTACCGGGTTCGGTCATCCGTTGGGCGAGCTTCCCTGGCCGAGCGACAAAGCTCAACCTCCGTGCGCCGAGTCGGAGCGCCGAAAGTAGACCACGTTGGTGTCGATATCGTTCGGGGCCGGTTCGTGGGCATTGGGCGCGGCGTCGGCTGAACCCGACGCATCGGAAGACGCCACGGATGGGGTCGGCGCGGAGACCTCCGGTTGACGCCTGATCGGCGCTGCTGAACCATCCCCCTGACCGTTCGCCTCGGCCCCGACCTCACCGTTGACCGCTTCATTGACCGGCCTGGTTGGCTCGGATGCCACGACGGCGCCGTTCATGGTCACCCTGCCAACAATGTTGCGCGCCGCGGCAGACCCGCCGTCGCTCCCCACGTCGAGGTCGAACAGAGTCGCCAGAGACTCGATCAGCACCTGAGGGTCTCCGTCGGCACCCTCGTCCTTGAGCCGAGTCAGAACCGGATGCAGCAGCTTGTTCACGATAGCGTTGCCCATCGCCTTGATGCTCTGGGCGGTCTTCTTGTCGGCGTCTTTGATACCGGAAAGGGTTCGCTGAACCTCTTCATGGGCGATCTTCGAAGCCTGGCCACGGAGCGCCTTGATGACCGGAACAACCTGCTGAGACCGACGCCAACGAACGTAGCGATCGAGCTCGGCGCGAATCAAACCCTCGGCCGCGTCCGCCTCCCGCGCTCGGCTGTCGCGGTTCAACTGAAGGACACCTTCGAGGTCGTCGACGTCATAAACGAAGACGTTGTCGAGCTCGGCGACCTTGGGATCGACATCGCGAGGAACCGCGATATCGACGAAGAGGATCGGCCGGTAGCGCCGCTTGGGGACCACCTTCGTCATCATTCGCTTGTCGATCACGAAGGTCGGGGCCGCCGTCGAGCAGATCACGATGTCGGCGCTCTGCATCAACATTGGAACGTCGCCCATGCTCGAAGCCTGAGCGCCGATCTCGTCGGCCAAGCGCTGAGCTGTGGTCAGGGAACGGCTCGCTACGCGAACGGTCTGGACGCCGGAGGCGACCAGGTGCTTTGCGGCCAACGTGGCCATCTTGCCGGCGCCGACCAACAGAACTTCGCGGCCCTCGAGGGAGTCGAAGATCTCTCGGCCGAGCTCGACCGCCGCAAAGCTCATGGACACCGCGTTTTCAGAGATCGCGGTCTCGGTTCGGACACGTTTGGCGACCGAAAAGGCTTTTTCGAACACCCGACGGATGGTTGTGCCCGCCGAGTGACTCTCCACCGAAGCGCGGTACGCTTCTTTGACCTGCCCCAAGATCTGCGGTTCGCCCAAGACCATCGAATCGAGGGAGGACGCCACTCGGAACAGATGATGAATCGCGTCGGGGCCTTCCCGCCGGTACAGATGAGGCTCGAGCTGTTCGGGTGGCAGTCCGGAGAACGAGTGGATATGGCTCAGGAGGCTTCGGGCCAGAGATGACGGCTCCGCATTTCCGGAAACGTAGAACTCAACACGGTTGCACGTGGACACCACACACGCCTCCTCGATGAGGTCGAGGCGCCGGAGCACGCTCAATGCCGCCGTCATATCCTGCGTCTGTTGGGCGAACCGTTCCCGCAGCTCGATAGGTGCGGTCTTGTGAGACAGCCCGATGATCGCGACTTTCACGACACGTTGTCCGATCCGTGGGCTCCAAAGCCCGCCAGCGCCAAGCCTGCCATTGCCAGCACCGTCGCCATCACGCCTACCAAAGTCAGCAAGGCCGCTTTCCGGCCGCGCCACCCAATAGTGAGTCTGAAGTGTAGCAGCAACGCAAACAAGACCCAAACCGCAACACTTACAATGTTGAGTAGACCCCAGTTCCAGTATTGCCCCGTAGCCTGATGGCTATAAATGGCGCCCGCCACCAGGCCGATCGTCATCATCGGGAAGCCAAGAAAGACCAGCTTTACGCTGATGTTATCGAGGAGCTCGAGCGCGGGGAGCTTATTGAGTCCCGTTCCGCTCTTCGCGATTCTTTTTTTCTGCTTCAGCCGACGCTCCTGAATCAGGTAGACGGCGGCGACCAGACCGGCGACCGCGAACGATGCTTCCCCCAGGACCGCGGTGGCGATGTGGACCGGCAGCCACGCGGACAATGGCCGTGCACCAGCCACCTGCCCGGTTGAAGTCCCCCAACCGGCGACAAACACGATGACCGTCACCAGCACCGCGGCCAACGCCGCGGCTTGGGGGACCATCTTCCGAGCGATGCCCACCGCGATACAGCCGGCAAGGAATCCGAGCAGGGAAAGCCCATCTTGAAGGGTGACCGGATCACCGTTGCCGAACTCTGCAGCTCGTAATCCGAGAGCCGTCGCGTGGGCGAACAGCGCGATCGTGAGGCCCGTGAGGACGGCGCGGTTGCCAGACAGTCTTGGCCACACGAGCTGAACGACCCCCAGCACCGCAACGACGGCGTAAAAGACGACGCAACACCTGAGCCAGAGCAAGGTCATCGGTCAGCGACTCGCATCTCGGAGCCTCCCCACGAAGCCCGGCTCCACCTCGAAAGCCGTCTCTCCGAAGAGGACGGATCCTCCCATCAGCTCGCCACCGAGCTCCGCGATGCGGTCTTCGGTCAGCACTTTGCCCAGCACGTCGGGCGCCGCCCCTTCCGGCAGGACCTTGATGAATCGGACGGCGGGGGTGAGGTCGTACGAGCGGCCCAGATTCTCGAGAATGACCACCGTGTTGTCGACTTGGACGTTGCCGGTCTCCAGCCAGGCTTCGAGGGTCCGCTGGGCGATAAACATTCTTGGATGGAGCGTGCTCACAGGTCTCGGTTCCTTTGAGAGGATTCTACGATGCGCCCGGAAAGTCCAATCCCCAGACTATGCGCCCCAAAACGCTGACATTCTGCTATGGACAACATCGGTCCGGGAATCACACGTCGGGCCCAGCGGTTGGCCGCGGTAAGCGGGACTGAGTCCGTTTCAGCCCCCACCCAGAAAGGAATCCCAGCATCATGGCGAGCGAGAACGTTATCGAGTTCACCGACGGAAATTTTGACCAGGAAGTCGTACAATCGGGCGGAGCCGTCCTGGTCGACTTCTGGGCACCTTGGTGTGTGCCCTGCCGCGCGATCGCCCCGCACGTCGAATCCCTGGCTGGCGAGTACGCGGGTCGGGCGAAGGTCGGCAAGCTGAACGTCGATGAGGCCCCGAACGTCGCGATGCGCTTCAGGGTGCGTAGCATCCCCACCATCTTGGTCTTCAAACAGGGTGAGGTCGTCGCTCAGCACGTCGGGGCGGTCGGCAAGGATGCGCTCGAGGCGGCTCTTCAGAAGGCCCTGTAACCAACCTTGAACTCAAGACCAGGCGCTGGGTCCGACCGAAACGGAGGCCACCCGTTCGTAGACCCGGCCCGGCCCGACCCGACCCGATCCCAGAC
This sequence comes from uncultured Myxococcales bacterium, assembly GCA_964519665.1. Taxonomy (GTDB): domain Bacteria; phylum Myxococcota; class Kuafuiibacteriia; order Kuafuiibacteriales; family Kuafuiibacteriaceae; genus JANQQN01. Next base: position 33,743 of record CAZFIV010000002.1, on the reverse strand, counting down.
GACCTGGGTGACCGAGCGGCCTACAGGCGCGCGCAGTACGGTCGGGCCTTCTTGGCGAAAACGCCACCCGGCCCCGCCGCCTGCAGCCGGCTGCAGGCGTTCTTCGCTTCGGCCTTCGCCTCGGCGCCTCCCGCGTAGAGCGTCGACGCCACCCGAAAGTATCCGGCCTTCGCGCCCAGCTCGGCCGCTTTACGGAAGCTCTCGAGGGCCGGCGCGCTCCGTCGCCGACGGAGCTGCATCTCGCCCAGGTCGACGTACACTTCGGCGCGCAGAGCGCGGGGGTAGCGCTCGGCGTTCTGTTCGGCTTCGGTTCGCGCCGCCTCGAACGCGAGCTCCGCCTGCCGGTACTTCCGTTGGTCGAGGTACAACCGACCGAGCTCGAGGTTGATCTGCAGCTTGGCGGATGGATGGTTCTCGAGCAGCCCGTTCAGATAGTCTTCGGCGCCCGGCCGGCGACGGCGACGCATCAATCGAGCGCGCGCCAACACGACCTCCACCTCGTCGGGCGCGAGAGCGAACGCCTCATCGAGATTGACCTTGGCTTGGTCCCACTGGTCGACGGCCATCTCAGCTTCAGCGATCTCGACATAATAGTTCCAGCGGGTCGGCTCGATGGCCACCGCCCGCTCCAGCGGCACCAGGGCTTCCAGGGCCCGGTCGTTGCGGCGGAGCCATCGCCCCTTGCCGAACAGGAAGTCGGAGTTCTGGGGGTCGGCGCGGAGCGCCTCTTCCAGCAGGCCATTGGCCTGCTCATCTTTGCCGTTGGCCCGCAGAATCGCGCTGCGCGCGTACAGCGCGAGGGCGGAATCGCGGGTGGAAACCGCATCAGGGCGACTTTGATGCAATGCATCGAGCTTCTGGAGGGCTTCGGTCGCTGCCTCGACGTCTCCGAGCTCGATGAACACCAGAGCTTCCCCCACCACGGCGCGCGCGTGCTCCGGCTTCGAAGGATCCTTGGACACCGACTTGAAGGAGCGGAGCGCGGTCCTCAGTCGCCCCGCTCGGTAGGCGGCCTGGCCGTGCCAAAAACGCGCTCGAACGCTCCGGGGCAGACCGTCGCGGATGAGCGCCCGCAGGCGCCGCTCCGCGTCATCATAGTGGCCGAGATCGATCTCGATGACCGACAGCGCGAGGTCGGCGTGGGTCAGGCGCGGACCGCCTTCTTTTTGGCCCGATCGCTCAACCCAGGCCCGGACCGCTCCGCGGGCGGTGAGCGCATCTTGTCGGTGGTTGTTACCTGAATTCAGGGCGGTGAGCCCGACCGCGGCCACCGTGTGGGGTTGGTCGGCCGCTCTGACCTGCGCGCGGGCCAACACCATGTCGAGCCGAGGTTTGACCGGCTCACCGTGCTCGCTCCACAGGATGGCGTAGGTGTGAGCGAGCTTGGCCAATGTGGCCGGATGCTCGGAATCTTCCTCCGCGATGATCCGCTCGAACTTCTCGGCCGCCTCGCGATACCCAGCGTACGTGTCGCGGTCGAAGTACGGTTGGGCCTCTTGGGTGAGCGCGGCCACCCGTTCGAGACGCGCGTTGGTCATGCTCCGGTGCACGACGAAGCCCACCCCGGCGGCCACCAAAATCAGGGCCAAGGCGATCGTGGTGCGTGGCCGACCTCGACTCTCTTTTTGGGTCGCAACCTCTTGCGCGAGTCGCTCGAGCTCTTCCTCGCCTTCGAGCCGCTGCGGCGCGACTTGAATCGGGGCCCGCAGAGCCATGCTGCTGGTCGTATACGCGCCGCTCGGAGGGCCCCCGAGGTCGGCGGTGGCGGGGTCGGGTTCGACCGGTGCGGGTGCGGAGGGCGGATCTTGAAACCGCGCCGGCGCGACGTCTTCCCCGAACGTTCCTGCGAAGTCGAACTCGTTGCGAGGCACGTCACTGAACGTGAAGCCACCCGTGGCGTTCTCGGGCGCGGGCTCTCCGGGGTCTCCGAACGTCAGCCGCTCACCCGGCGTTTCGTTGAACGTGAACGAAGGAGGATCTTCGGGCGGAAGGGTGAACACGCCGCTGTTCGGGGTGAACACGTCACCCCCAGGGAACTCCCCAACCGCCTGCATGTCGCCGGTCGCCATATCGCCGGTCGCCATATCCCCGGTGAGGTCGGCGGTCGGGTAAATGAGGTCGGCGGTCATCGCCCGCACCGACGTCTTGACGGTGTCGAGCTCATTGGAGGGCGACCACCCCGGCTGAGACCGATCCCTAGAATACTGCGACGCGACGCCGGGGGGCACCTCGACTTCCTGGTCCACGTCGCCGGTCGAAAGGTCGGTGGTGTTCGGCGGCGCGATTCCCAGCGCGTCGAGCTGTACGAGCGCGTCACGGTGGTTGGGGTCGAGGTCGATCGCCCGCTTGAGATCTTGAATGGCTCCCGCTTGGTCACCGCTACTCAGCTTGACGCGAGCCCGGAGGGAATACACGCGAGGCTCGTTGGGATGCGCGGCGATCGCCGCCGCCAAGGTCTGGAGCGCGCGCGGGAACTTCCTCTGGGCGGTGTAGACTCGACTGAGCAGCAGCTTGGCTTCGACGGCCTCCGGATGCGCTTTGATCCCCTTTTTGGAGACCACCATCGCCTCCATGTACCGGCCTTGCGACAGGTACGCTTCGCACAGAGCGATGTAGGCATCCGACCGAGGATTTTGCGCAAACTGGAGCTCGAGTGCGGTAATGGAGGCGTGAGTCATCCGCTGGCCCTTGGACCCACCAGGATAGGCACCGGCTCGCGCCGCAGCAAGGGCTCGGGCGTCCGGGTCTCCCGACGACATATCGCCTGCAGTACCAGAGGACGCTTTGTCGCGTCAAAAACGTCCCTGGGTCGAAAACTCCGCACCTGCCCTTGGCCGACCAAGGACGAGTCAGTCTTTTGCGCTTGCGAGCCCCGAGGGTCGGGTTTAGATTCTCGCTTCGCCGCTGGGGAAGTAGCTCAGTTGGGAGAGCGCAGCGTTCGCAATGCTGAGGCCGTGGGTTCGATCCCCATCTTCTCCAATCCTCCCGTCGAAGACCGGTGTAGTCTACGCGCATGCGACCCGGTTCGAAGCGCGAAGACGCTGACCTCGTTTCGTCCACTCAGCTCGAGCTCCAAAAGGCCGCGATCGCGGCCACCGCTCAGATTACCGCGTCGATGGTCACGGTGACGAACGAGAAGAACCCGGCGAAGATCAGCGAGGCTTACCGCGTCATTTACAAGACCATCATGGACACCGTGAAAGGCGGCCAGAAGAAGGCGGGCGCCTAGGACTTCGCGCCGAGAGTTTCGATACCTCGGAGCGCTCTAGGGTTGGAGGCTCGGTGTGAGGGTGCAAGCAACCGAGCCGCGAAGCGGATCGGGATTTGCTTCCCGCACATTTAGTCCGCGGCGGGAGTATCGTCTGTTGCGCCCCGTACCTCCGTGTACGCACCGAGCCGGGTCGCCAAGCGAGGCCCGATGCCGCGAACCCGTTGCGTCGCCTCTACCGAAGGAAACGGTCCGCGGGCCTCTCGGTCGGCCACCAGCCGACCCGCCAGCTTGTTTCCGATGCCCGGGATCAACGTGAGCGAGGTCGCGGTGGCCTGGTTGAGATCAAGCCGGCGCCCCATCCAGAGTGACACCCGTTCCGAAGCCCCTCGACCCGGAGGATTGGGGCCCGTCCAGCACTCGAGCCCCCACTGGGTTTCGACCAGCGTGTCGAAGCACGGCGGCCGCGGGTCACCTCGCAACGGGGTGGGCCGGAGCACGGTGGGCAACAGCAGGCCGACGGCGATGACGGCCAGCACCTGTGCCCGTCGGGTGACCGCATGTCGGGTGACCGCATGACAGCGCTCTTCCACGCCCTCTTGAAGCACGTCGGGTTGTGGTGGTCGGCATGAAAAAGTCTTTGAAATCCGAGATTTTGGCCAAGTTCGTTACAACGGCTCACGGGCTCCCAGCTTGGCCTCGAGGTCTGCGATTCGGCGTCGAACCGCGGGTGCGCGGCGGGTCTTGGGGTCGAGGCTGAGGAACCGGCGATACGAATCCAGCGCCGCCGAGTCTCGCTCGAGCGCCTCGTACTTTCGCGCCAGACTCCAAAACACGCAGGGCTCGCGAGGGTGAGCCCGCTGCAGTCGCTGCAGCGCGACCACGGCCGCGTCGGCGTCGGTCAGGTATCGGGTCGCGATCCATCGACATGCGGCCTCCGGTGGCAGGTCGGCAGGTACGGCGTCGCGTTTTGGCCCTTCGGAACCCGAAGCCCCGGCGGGGGCGCTCCCGGGCGCGGCTTTCTGCCCTCCTGCCCGATCTGCAGCGCGCTCCCCACCCGCCCCGTCGGCATCGCGGACACTCGTCAACAGCCGGAGGCGAGCCCGAGCCTCGTGGGCCTCGGCCGAATCGGGGTGGCGGCGGATCACTTCTCGATACTGCGAGGTGGCATCGACCAAGCGTCCCAGCTCGCGCAGGGCGTCGGCCCGCCGAAAGCGCGCCCGCGCGTGAAGGTCGTGCTTCGGCGGCAGAGCGGCCAAGGCGCGGGTATACAGTTGGGCCGCGTCGGCGTAGCGCCCCTCGGCGAGGGCCGCGTCGGCGTCCAAAACCAGCTCTCGGGCCGTCCGGGGCCGAACGAGGGCCGGTTGCTCTCCGCGGGCCGGATCGGTCGCCGCCCGGGGAATGATCCGAGGCGCAGCCCCGCCGGCAGGATTCACCGGATGGAAATGCCCCTCGGTCTGGCGCAGGCGTCCGAGCATCAGACCGATGGCGGCCGAGGCCAGCCCCCCCGCAACGAGCAACAGCCATCGCTTGCGGCGAGCGCCCGCTGCCTCCTCGATGAGGCCGCGGCCACTCATCCTAATCTGAACCGACGGCCACTGGGATGCGGGCGTTGGGCCCGATGCGGACCCGATCGTCTGGCGGGCCACCGCGGCGGTTCGCGGGGGCTGAGAGGGCATCTCGGAACTCCCGGCGGTCGCCCGCCGGCGCTCCGCTGGGTCCTCGAACTCGGGGCGGCCCGTGGCGTTCGCGGGGGCGGGTTCCTGAGCAGGAAAAGCGGTCTGGGTGGGCAGCTCGTCGGGCCGAGCCGAGTCGAGCGACGACGGGCGTACGACAACCTGCGATTCATCGACCAGCGCGGCCTCGATCCTCGGTCGGTGGCCGCGGCCCCGGGCGCTCATCCCTGTCGGGAGGTCCCTGGACTTGCGATGAAGGACTGGCTCCGTGACCACGACCCGGTGGGCTCTGCCGACCCCACCGTCGAAGCCACTGTCGAACTGGGGATCCGATAGCGCCGGCCAGGGTCCCTTCCGGGAGGGCACCGCAGAGGCCTCACCGGGCCCGGCTTGCACTCCGATCGGCTCCTCACCAGCCGTTTCGCGCCGAGGAAAGGCGACCTGCACACCACCGGGATCTTCGGGGTGGCTGTCTTCTGCGAACGAGCGAAGTTCGGGTTCGGGGCCCGGACCGGGCTGATTCGCCGAAACCTCGGGGTCCCCGGCGGCTGTTCGGCGACCGAGCTCGGGCGCGGTGGTCGCCGAAGCGTCCGCGGCCGGTTCGTCGTCGGGGAGCACGGCCGGAATTCGAAGCTTCGATGACCGCCGGGCGATGGCCGCGTTCGACCTGCCACCGATCAGCCCCACGGTTTCGTCATCAGGCCCCACATCGGGCTCGCCCTCCGGAGGCGCGGCCGCCCCCCCGGTCGAAGCCGACGCCGCGGGGCGAGGCGCGCCCTTTTCGCCATGCTGCAGGCGGTCCTCCACGCCCTCCGGCGGCACTCCGAGCGCGCCGCTGACCCAAGGGTCGAGTCGCGTCACGAAGCGAGGACCGATCTCTTGCAGGTCGGCGGTCGCCGCCAGCCCGACCCGGGCGGCCCCTCCGGCCGCACTCTGGTCGGGGGACCCTTCCCCGGATGCCGGTGCTGGGGAACGTCGGTCGGGCAGCGGCGGCGGCTCGTCATCCGCGCGCGCCGGAGGGCTGGTCGCCTCGAAGGCGGGCGTCGGCTCCACGGGTGTTGGGTCACCGTTGGCTTCGGGTTCGGTCAGGCTGCGTTCCAACCGGCGAAGGTCGGCGGCCGCCTCTCCGGCGGTCGCGTAGCGATCCTCGGGGCGCTTGGCGAGCATACGGTCGAGGACCCGAGACAGCATCCGCCCGGTCGCACCGAGTCGACCGACGTCGGGGTGGGCCTGCTTGGAGATCTTGTCGATCACCTCGTAGACGTCGTGGCCGACGAACGGCGCCGCGCCCGCCAACATGGTGTACAGAAGAATACCCAGGGAGAAGATGTCGGCCCGACCGTCGATCGGCCGTTCTTTCTCTTTGAGGCGCTCCGGTGCCAGATAACTCGGCGTCCCCAAGATCTGACCCTGCCGGGTCAGCGCCTCGTCGCCGACCTTGGCGATCCCGAAGTCGAGCAGGACAGCCTCGCGACCGTTCCTCAAAAAGATGTTCGAGGGCTTGATGTCGCGGTGGATGATGCCGGCATCGTGGGCGATCTGAAGGGCTTCCGCGATGACCGCCGCGATCGCCACCGCATCTAGGTCCGGCATCCGGCCTCGGTCGCGAAGCGCCTCCGCCAGCGACTGCCCCTCGAGGTACTCCATGACGTAGTAGTACAGTGCGGGGCCTGGAACCCCGGTCACCGGGTGAACGTCGCGCTGGTACCCAAAATCGAAGATGGTCACGATCGCCGGGTGTTTGAGCTGACCCACGACCTTGGTCTCCCGCCGAAATCGGGTCACGACTTCGTCGCGTTCCTCTTCCTGAACGAGCTCCGGCTCGAGGGTCTTGATGGCCACCCGTCTTTCGATGCTCGGATCCCAGGCGTCGTAGACCACGCCCATGCCGCCGCGGCCGAGCTCGCCAACCAGGAGATAGCGCCCGACGACGATGCGGGCGCCGGGGTTTCGGCTCCGTTGGTGAAGCCGGGTGAGGACCATCGCCGGGAGCTCATGAGCTTCGACCGCCAGGCGCGCGAGAGCCTCGCCGACCCGAACCCGCGCGGGCTCGGAAAGGGCCTGGAAGGAGTCCACCGCCGTCATCCTAGTACTTCGCGCCGAGAGTTTCGATACCTCGGAGCGCTCTGGGGCGAAGTACGCGAGCGGCGCCTACGCGAAGCGATCTTGCGAGCTGAGGACTGTCGACGCGATGCTCCGCCAGCACGGAATCGCGAATGAACTCGAGCGTTTGAGGAGCAGCCTCGCTGCTTCTCGGCGGCGACCGTTCCGAGCCACCCGGATCTCCCGCCGTCGCGTACGCGAGCGAACTAACCCGCCATCTTGAGCCGCACCGCCTTCGGCACCACTCGAAACGTCGCCGGCAAACCGCCCGGCTGCTCACCGTCGACATCGAGCAAGACATGTTCTTCGGGGTCGAGCGGGAAGACCTCCACTTTTTGACCTCGAGCGGCTTGAACCGTGGGCCAGCTCGCCGAGCGGCCCGAGTAGAGGTCCCGGATCGAAAAGACTTCGTTGATCCCCGCCTGCTCCTGAACCACCACGTCGAACAACCCGTCATCCAGTCGCGCGCGGGGCGCGATGTGCATTCCGCCCCCGAAGAACTGGCCGTTGGCCACGGCGCCGGTGACCATTCTATCCGCGTAGAACTCGACGTCGTCGACCACGATGCGGATCCGCTGGGGCCGGTAGGCGATCAGGGCGCGGCCGAGCCCCAGCAAGAAGGATGCTTGCCCGCCGAGCGCCTTGCTCGACCGATTGACCTTGTCCACCACCAAACCCGACATTCCGAAGCTGGCGATGTTGAGGAAAGCTCGCCGTCGCGCACGACCGTCTCCATCGCGAAACTCAACGAGGCCAAGATCGCAGGGCCGGGTCGCTTCGCCCTGTAGATGGGCCACCGCGCCCGGAAGTCGACCCGGCAGCTGTAGGAACCGAGCGAAGTCGCCGCCCGTTCCCATCCGGACCGGAGCCAGCACCACGTCGGTGCGGATGAGGCGGTCGGTAATGCCCGCCGGACCCGGCTCGAACAAGCCGGTGACCACCTCGTTCATGGTGCCGTCCCCGCCTACGCAGATGATCATATCGTAGCCGTCATCGAGCGCCCGCCGAGTGATATCGACGGCGTCGAGCGGCGCGGTGGTGAACCGCACGTCCCAGTCGACCAACACGCGTTCGAGCCCGGCCTGCAGCTCGGGCCACCGCCGGCCGGTGGCTCCGCCCGCACTGGTCGGATTGACGATCGCGCACGTTCTCCAACTCACGGGGTGCTCTTACCGGCCTGCCAACCACCCGACCAGATCTTCGATCGGCAAACTCGGATCCACCGCCTTCAGATGCGTTCGGCAGCGAGGACTGGCCGTGAGCAGCCGCTCGGCGCCGGTCGCCAAGAAAGCGTCGATCCGCGCCTGGGCCATCGCTCGCGCCGTCTGGGGCACCAAAACCGGTAGCAGCCCCTGCCCACCGCAGCAGTCGCTCTCGGCGCGTCGAAGACCCGGGAGCTCGACCGCAGCTTGTCGGGTGGCCTTCTCGATGAGCGCTCGCGGCGGATCGAGCTCCCGAAGACCACGCGCTTGAACACATCCGTCGAGATAAGCGTGCGGGGCATGCGTTCCTTGCGCAGCCGGCCACGACTTGGCGATGGCTCCGACCACGCTGACCACCCGCGGTCGGAATTCGATCCCGAGCTGCTTGTACCGGACGTTCACCGCGTGCGCGCAGGTCGGATCGTGGGCGACGACCTCCTCGACGTCGGACAGCTCGGCCGCAAACCGCAGCGCATGGGCCCTAAACCCATCGAGCTCCCCCGCCCAAAACAGAGGGAGGCCGCAGCAGCCCGCCGATGCCGAAACGACCGCGACCGGTCCCATCCCCGACAACGCGAGCGCCCGCAGGGCGTCCGTGGCGTTGGCCGGCGCGTGCGCGAGAACCTGACAGCCCGGCCAATAGACCCGGTCCGAGACCGCGACGACGGACTGTCCGGCCGTTTCGGCCGCGATGCTCAGGGCCTCGTCCAACGGGCGGCCGGCGGCGTTGCCAGCGAGCGCGAACTGACCGCAGACCTGCCCGATGCCCTCCGGCGCCGCGAGGTTGTCGAGCAAGCGCGCCCGGCCCAAGCTCATGATCAGCCCGACGTCGTTGTCATGCACGCAAGCCGATGTGCACGCCAGACAGTAAGTACAGTGATAGAGGGTCCCGTCGACCTGCTGGGTCGAGATCTTCTCGCGCTTGAGCAAGCCGGCGAGGACGGCGAGCCGATGAGGGCTCGTCGTTTCGCGCGCCTCGGCTTCGGCGACCGGGCACGACCAGCGACAGAGAGAAGGACACGTTGCGCAGGTATCGAGCGCTTGGTTCTCCGATTGGTCGAGGATTTGAAGGGACGCCGTGCCGGGCATGGGGCCGAGTACCGTGGGCCGGGCCCGAAGTTCAAGAGGCGCCGCGGGGGCGAAATACTCCGCCCGGGTCAAGGTATCGGGCCATCGCCTGGATCACGTCTTCGAAAGGTGACGTGCGCTGTTCCGGCGCGCCGGCGATCACGGGCGCCGAAACGGCCGCCAGGGCCGCCGCGGTCGCTCTTCGAACGTCGGCATCCGGAACTCGAGCGACCAGCGTGAGGCCCTCAGGGGCGAGAAAGTCGAGCCACACCTCTTTACAGCCGCTCGCGCGAGCGACCGCGACCGTCTCCGGGGCCCGATTCCAGGTGGTCGGGGCCTCGACGACGGTGTCGAATATGCCGCCCTCGGCCAAACCCGCGACCGGCCCGACGTCGGTCGCCGCAAAGTCGCGCACCGCGCTGGCGAGGATCGTGCGCTGGGCGCGAAGGTGGTCATCGGACGGCGCCACCAGCCGAACCGCGAACCGCACCGGCGGGTCGATCGGCGTACGATGGCGTTGATCGGCCGTTTCGTCGATCGGATCGGGAACCAGGCGAGCCGCGGCGGGCCGCACATCACGCTGCAACGTTCGCCGGGCCGCCGACAACGCCGCCTTGAGATTGGGCAGTCGGTAACACACGTCGGCGACCAGCGGCGGTACCCGCCGCACCCGCAACACGGCCTTCGTGATGATGCCCAGCCGACCCTGACCGCCCACCAGCACCCGGGCCACGTCGGGCCCGGTCGCCGAGCGAGGAACGAGGCGGGTCTCGACGACCGATCCACCGGCCAAGAGCCCGCGTACTCTCATGCACAGGCCCCCCATGTCGCCGTCAGCCACGGACCGACGAATCAACAGGTTTCTCGACAGGGCCGCGCCGACCGTGCGGAGGAGCGAACGCGGGTGCAGCGGCCCCAGAGTCAAGTTGTGTTGCTGGAGCAAGGCTTCCAGGCGGTGCACGATAACGCCCCCCTCGACCTCGACGAACTGGGCGTGCTCGGAGATTCGCGCCACCCCTTCGAGCCGTCGCAGATCGATCTGCACGGATCGGCTCGCCGGGCGAAAGCCCGTTTGATCGGACGAGACGCTCATTCCGCGCAAGTGCGCGACCCGCAGCACGGCGGCCAGTGCGCCTTCGTCGGGCGGTTTCACCACCGTTCGGGCCCCCGAAGTGGTGACGTTGCGTTCGCCGACAGCCGCGACCACCGCCGCTGCGAACCCGTGCGGGTCGCGCGGGATGCCTCGAGACCGGCTCGTCGGCAGCGCCGTCAGGCCGAGCTTGCCCGGATTCATGATCCCGGCCGGGTCCATTCCCATCTTGAGCGCGGACAAGATCTTCAATCCGCCCGGGCCGTGCTCGCGATCCATCACTGCAGCCCGAGCCTCGCCGATACCTGCGTGGTGGGCGACCGATCCGCCCGTCTCATGCACCGCTCGCAGAGCCTGGGCGACCACCCGGTCGTATCGGGCGATGCCCGTCGCGGCGTCTTTGGGCTCGCCCCCTCGCCCCGCGAAAGTGAAAGTGACGGCGGACCCGGTCGTATACGCGTGCGTGAAATGGGCCATGACGACCGCGTCGGTCGAAATGGCTCGGCGAACGGCCCGATACATGGGGAGCAGCCGATCCCAGGTGGCCACCGCCTCGAACGTGTCGATGAACAAGCCGGAGGCGTATACTTTCGACTGCCGAAAGGGGGCCCGATGACGGTTCTTGAACCACTCTTCTGCCGGTTCTGGGCCCAGGTCGGTTCCCCCGGCGTCCACCGCGATGGTCGAGGCCTGCGCTAACTCGGCGGCCACCAACGCCGGCCGACCCTCGAACCCGAGGATGAGCAGGCAGTCGTCGGGCAACACGTCGAGGGCGCGGTTGACCACCATGGGCACACCCATGACCGCCTTGACGGTTCCTTGCATCAGGGCTTGGCGCATGCGCTGCGCGATGCGGCCACTCGCATTGAGGCCCGGCACCCGCCGGGCGAGTTCATCGAACAGGGACTGCGCGCGGTCGGTCAGCGGGTCGAGCGCCCTCACCTCGTCGCGGAGATCGGTGCCCGGCACCAGGCCGACGAACGTGTCGACGCCATCGTACAGCCGCAAGAAGGCCGGCTGAAGCCCAGCTTGCATGATGCGACGCGAAGCCTCTATCCCCGCGTTGAGCGACGTGAACCGAAAGCCGGCAAAGCTTCGGCTGGCGGGCAGCGGTCGTACGCGCAAGTGGGCCGCGGTCATCGCGGCGAGCGTGCCCTCCGATCCGAGCACGAGGGCGTTGAAGTCGATCCCGTCGGCTGGACGCGGTCGGCTGATCGTCGATCGAACCTCCCCCGGAGTCACGACTTCCAGTCCGAGGGCGATATCCTCGATCTTCCCATAGCGGGTCGACAACTGCCCCGCACTTCGGGTCGCCAGCCACCCGCCGAGGGTCGTGCTGCCGATCGTGGGCGGGGCGTGACCGAGCGTGTAACCCCGGGCGTTGAGCTGTCGTTCGAGGCGCTCGCCGATGATGCCCGTCTCGACTTCCACGCGCAGATTGACCTCATCGAAGGAGCGAACGCTCCTCATCCTCTTCAGATCGAGAACGATGCCCCCCGCCGACGGCCTCGCCCCGCCGACGAGCGAGCCGCCGGCGCCGTAGGGCACGACGGGAATGTTCTCGCGGGCGGCAAGATCGAGCACTTCGGCCACTTCGTCGGCGCTGCCGGGCCACACCACGCACGCTGGCGCGCAGGAAAGGCCGTCCGAGCGCAACCGCAACAAATCTCGGGTCCAGGAGTCGCGGCTGTAGGCGAGACGATCCGCATCGCGGTGCGACACGTGAGGCGCCCCGACGATGCGAGCGAGGTCCACCACCAAAGCGGCGGGGGCGGGCGGACGCGGCAATGTCAAAGCGCGTCGAACGCTACGGCCGCGCGCTCCGTTCCGCAACCAAGTAGTCTTGACTCATCGCTGGCAAGGCCGGCATGTCCCGGCCCGAATGCCACGAGTCGTGATCGACGGCCGCCATCTGACGCTCGACGATGTGGCGCGGGTGTCCGCGGGCGGGGTCGAGGTCGCATTGAGCCCGGACGCCGCGGAGCGGGTCGATCGTGCCCGCGCGCTGGTCGAGGCCGAGTTGGCCTCCGGACGGGCGGTCTACGGCGTCAACACTGGTTTCGGCTATTTGTCACAGGTTCGGATACCCAGCGCGGACCTGGCCCAGCTCCAGGTCAACCTGATACGCAGTCACTCGGTCGGGGTTGGTGAGCCCCTCGACGATCGCCAAGTGCGGGCTCTGATGCTGCTGCGGGCCAATGTGATGGCCACCGGGCGGTCGGGGCTGCGGCAGTCTACCCTGCAACTGCTGCTGAACATGCTGAATCGAGACATTCTACCCGTCGTGCCGGGCCAGGGGAGCGTGGGCGCTTCGGGTGACCTGGCCCCCCTCGCTCACGTCGCCCTCGCCATGATCGGGGAAGGACAGGTCCGGGTCGAAGGCCGAGTCGTGCCCAGCCGGCAGGCCCTCCACGCCAGCAGGCTCGCCCCGTTAGTACCGGAGGCCAAGGAGGGGCTTTGTCTCATCAACGGGACCCAAGCGATGAGCGCCCTCGGCGCGGTCGCCCTCCTCGACGCTGAGGCTCTCGCCAAGAACGCCGATATCGCGGGCGCCGCGAGTCTGGAGGGCCATCGCGGTACCCCGACCGCCTTCGACGCCCGAATTCAGGCCTGCCGACCACACGCCGGTCAGACCGAGAGCGCCGACAATCTGCGACGACTGCTGGCCGACAGCGCGATCGCCGAGAGCCATGTCGGGTGCGACCGCGTCCAGGACGCGTACAGCCTGCGGTGCATGCCCCAGGTTCACGGTAGCTCCCGGGACACCCTCCGCTTCGTGCGAAACACTCTCGCCATCGAGATCAACGCCGCGACCGACAATCCCTTGGTGTTCGCCGAGCCCGGGGAAGGTGACGCCCTGCTGTCCGGCGGGAACTTTCACGGTCAACCGATCGCCATGGCTCTCGACTTTCTGGCGATCGCGGTGAGCGAGCTGGCCAACATCTCCGACCGGCGGGTCGAGCAGCTGATCGATCCGGCACTGTCCGGCTTGCCCGCCTTCCTCACCAAAGACCCGGGCCTTCACTCCGGCTTTATGATGGCCCAAGTCACGTCGGCGAGCCTCGTCAACGAGAACAAGGTCCTGTGTTACCCGGCGGTGGTCGACTCGATCCCGACCTCCGCCAACCGAGAGGATCATGTCTCGATGGGCATGACCTCCGCGCGCAAGGCGCTCCAGGTCGTTCGAAACACTCGCCTCTGCCTCGCCATCGAGCTTTTGTGCGCGTGCCAGGCCATCGATCTGGTCGACCTGGCGCCGGGCCGAGGCGTCGGCGCAGCACGGCGCACCCTTCGGGACTCGGTGCCCACCCTGGACGCCGACCGGGTCCTACACGACGACGTGACGACGGCTGAGCGCCTGCTACGGGAGAACGAGATCCTCCGCGCGGTGGAAGCGGAGATCGGCCCGCTCGCCTGAAGGCCGCTCAACAGTTCCGCCGGGCCGTCGACTGAGCACGATGAGCCGATGCTGACCGCCGTCGATGAAGTCGGCCCGGCCCCGTCGGGCCACCGGCGTAACCGCCGCGCATTCCCTCGAGTGCGGCTGCGCCCTCCGCCGGCGGTCCATATTGACAGTCAAGCGGGGGGGCTCGAAGCCCGGTTGCACGATGCGACGCCGCATGGTCTCGGGCTCGGCAACCTTTCGGGAGCGCTCCCCGCCGTGGGCAGTCGGGTCCAAGTCGCATTCGGATTGGGGCGATGGTCGATTCGTCGCCGGGCTGAGGTCCGCCGCCACCACCAGGGCTACCTCGGGCTATCCCTCGGAGACCCTCTCCCCGAGGGTCTCCGGGCGGCCCTGGTAGACCTTCGATTTCCTCAGCTTGGACGCGTTGACGACGCGTATCTCGACGGCACGAGCGCATTCCCAGGGGTTAAGCCGACCATACGGCGCGCCTGGCGCGATCGGGCCGGTCAACGAATCGATGCGCCGGCGGTCGTGGGGCACGTATCCGTAGCGCCCTGGTTCGGCGGCACCTGGATCGCACGGCCGATGCTGGATCGACTCGACCACCCTCTTGCCTCTCAGTGCCGAGCCGATCTCCTCCGCTTCGGTGCGATGTCCGCCGTGTACGCCAGTGGCGACCGGACGAATCTTCTGGTCGTATGCCCGGCCGCCGGCGGTGACTGGACGCTCATCGATGCGTTCGTCGATTGGCTGGGCAACCCCGCTCTCGCGACCTCTCTGCGCTGGTCCCGGGAGCTGCCGAGACCCGGAGAGATACCTGCGACTTGCTTGATCCCAGCTCGAAGCGCGACCGAGTGGCAGGCGCGAGCCGTTCATCAGCTCGGCCCGCTCGCCATCAAGGCGCTGGGGTGGACGGACGCCAGCGCCCACCCAGAGCATCTATTTAGGGTTTTCCGGTTCGAGAACGGCCCGGAGGCTGGCTTCGTGGTCGTCGACGCGCGGGTTTCGGCCGGTTTCCCTCTGGATGAGAAGCCGAACGCCATCGCTTGGTGGATCGCCCCCGACAACGTGGTGTGCCCGACCGAAGCTCTGCGTGGCGCCCTCTCCCGATGGGGTTTTCAAGGAGTCACCCTCGTTCGGCCCGGCAACCCTTCGGGCGACCCGCAGCCGGGCGACGGGCCATCCGGCGCTCCGGCAATGGGCGACCCTCCATCAGGCGGTCATGGCTCCCGGACCCACAGCTTCGTGATCTCGGCGAGCGGGCTGGGTTTTCTCGAAGACTACCTCGACGAGTTCGGCGACCACGACGAACCGTCGTCTCTGATCCGTAACCGCAATGGCGCCATCGGTTGGCCATAGCCAGAAGCCGTGCGACCATGACCGCAGGTGAGTCCGCGAGGATTCTTCGTAAGGTACGGCTCCCGTCGCGCGCTCGACGCCGACCACGCCGCCTACCTGATGCATGGTGGCATCCTGCTGCCCATCACCCCCGAGGTCTCCGTGCCCCCGCAAGCGGCGGTCGAGGTTCGGATCGAGGGGCCCGATGGGCTGACCTTCGTTCTATCCGGACGGGTCGGTCGGCGTGTAGCAGGGCGCGGGCTCATGATCGCGTTCGACGAACGTTCGCGGGTGACCCGGCAGGCGCTCGATGACCTCATCGAAAGCCCTACGTTCCGCTCCGCGCTCGACCGGGAGCCCGTCGACGGCATCGTCGCCCCCGTGGTGGGAACCTACGACGTGGCCGGAGCGGGGCCGATCGTCCCGCGGTCGATCGAGCGACCCGAGCCAAAACCCGCTCCCCCGACTGCGAGGCCGATCGAGCAAGACATCGAATCGGTGACTGACCCAGCCATATCGGCCCCGCACGAGCTTCTCGGGATGTTCGACGAAACGACGCCCGTCGATCCTCGCCCCCCGGTGCCGGTCGACAATCATCCCCCCCTGGGGGCGGAGCCGGCGCCGACGACCGACGCCCCCCAAGAGGGGGCCGACCTTCATCCCGACGTGGCGGCAGCGGCCCGACGGCGGCGCCCAGCGCCGACCGCCGAACGCCCGCCGACGGTCATTCGAGAGGCTCGGGGAGGCGAGATCTATCACGTCGCGGTCGTAAAGCTGTACACCGTGCAGAGCTACCTCGAAACCTTCCCTCGCTTCTTCACCGATGCCGAGCTCGAAGTCCCGTACTCGGAATCCGGGCTGTCTCGCGGCCAGGTGGTGCTCTTGCGTCTGACGCTGCCTGGTCACAACGTGTTCGAGATGTGGGCGGTCGTCGAACACGGGGATCTTCGTCGGTTCGTTCTGCGGGTCCGAGACAACGACGAGGCATACCGAAAGGCGATCCTGTATCCGGAGTCGGTCGCCGCGAAGGGCCGCCGCCAGCGGGAGGCGGCCGGAGAAGCGGAAGACACGCCTTGGCAGGTCATCTTGCTGGAAGAAAAGAAGGTCGATAGCGGGGACTCGAAAATGCCCCTGCGCCGCCGGCTCGCCCGAATGGGCATGGACGACAAGATCAATCTCGCGTTGTCGGGCAACCGCGAAGAGCGAATGGCGATCGCCATGGACTCGAACAAGGCGGTCCACCACTACCTGCTGAAGAACGCGAAGTTGAGCCTCGACGAGATCGCGTTCATGGCTCGCCTGCCGTCGCTCAACCCCGACGTTCTCGACAAGATTGCCGAGAATCCGGCGTACACCCAGAACCCTACGGTCACCAAGGCCTTGGTGTTCAATCCCCGAACTCCGGTCCGAACCGCCATCCGCTTACTCGACCGGCTACCGCGCACCGAGCTCATGAATCTCTCGAAGCGCATGAGCATGAATCAGCGCCTGGTGATGGCCGCCAAGAACAAGCTCATGAAGGTCAAGTAAGCATCATCTCTTCTGGCGGAGGACCACCTCGGCCGCCTCCATGATGACTTTCGCTCGGGCATCGAACGAGTGCTCCCGACGGATCCTCTCCGCGGCGGCGAGCGCCGCTTCGCGCCACGGCTCGGGGTTCGCGATATGCTGCTCGAACACCGAGCGCAACTCGTCGACGGTGACGTAGGTCCGAACCGCGTCCCCGAAGATGTCCTGCAGGCCTTCCACCGGGTCGGACACCACCGGAGCTCCGCTTGCCACCGCGTCGAAGAGCCGGTTCGACAGAAAGCTCAGGTCGCGCATCTCGGGCCAGTGGTCGTTCAGGACGACGGTCGCCGAACTGTAGAACTGTCGTAAGCGGGCATTGGGAACGTGGTCACCGCGGATGTACCGGCGATCGATCAGGTCGGACCACAGCCGACCGTACACGGCCAGCGGCAGGTCGGCGGCGATCGCGTCCATCACGACGGGCCGCTGCTGGCGCCGGGAATTGCCGACGAACAACGCTTCGTGCCGAGGGCCGGTCGGATCCACGTAAAACAGGCTCGGGTCGGTACACTGCAGCAACGGCTCGACCTTCTTGCCGAGCCGGTCTGACAGCGTCGCCGCGTATGGGATCGAAGCCACAAAGACCGTGTCGTACGAAGTGTACTCATCGTCGGTCACCGCCTCGGGATGGCTGATGTTCCACAGGACCGATGCCTGGTGCGGCGATGGCTCGTACCGATAGAGGCCCCGAAGCGAGATGACCACGTCATCGAAGAAGCCGGGCGGAGTCGTCCAGTCGGGGACCAATTCTATTCGCGCCGCATGCCCCATCTTCTGAAGGCTCCGCATGAGCGCATGTCCGAAATGATAGTCGCCCCAAGAGTACGCATGTGCCGCACTGGGGACCGGAACTTTGATGCCCACCCGCCGCCGCACCGGTTCGGCCTCGATCCGAACGGCGCGGGTCTTCGAGCGGGCGGGCGTCGCATCTTCGGTCGTCGAATCCCGTCCGTTGGGCACGGCGGCGAGGGAACAGTTCTCCCTCGGGTCTTCGAACCGCCGAAGAATCTCGGACAGGGCGATGGCTCGGTGGCGATACGTATGACGCTCCCGAACCACCTCCCGCAGGGTGTCGACCCTGGCCCGCCGCAAGTCTTCGTTTCGCAAGTAGCCGTTCACGATCGACGTCAGCTCTTCGGCGGAACCGTACGTCGGCAGCGGGGGATCGAATGCCTCGATGCTCCCCGCGGCGTTGTTGGTCACGACCAGGGCGCCCGCGGCGAGCGCGTCGAAGACCTCGCCTCGCAGCGAAGCGAGCGCCCGCTCGTCGGACCTCGCATCGCAGATCACGATTCTTGCAGAAGCGTACACGGCGGCTCGCTGCGAGACCGCCACTGGTTCCTTGGCCCAAGCCCCCAAGGTCGGATGTTCGGCCCACCCGCGTCCGTACAGGGCGACCGAGCCGACGATCATCTCTGGGTGCAGCACCTCTTCGATCCGGTGCGGGTCGCCCCAGCGATGCCCGATGAAGGCGACGTCGACCATAAACCGATCGTCGGGAGCCGCCTCTTCGGAGAGTTCGAGACGGGCAGCGGGCCTCAGCACTTCGACCGCCCTTCCCTCGTTCGTCCACAAGTGATGAGCGCCCCGCAACGACGTGGACAGGATGGCGTCGTACCTCAAGAAACCCGGATTGCGCGACCACCGACTCACCCGATCGCGGATCCAAGCGATCCTGAGCAGATGCGGCCTCGCGCACCGGATGTTCCGAGGGTCGTAGGCCGGTGAAAGAACGATGACCACGTCGACGCCGTCGAGGTGGTAGCCGGCGTCTCCGGCCAGCGGAACGACCATCGTGCGCCAGCCGCACTCCGCCTCGAGCGCTCGCCGCAAGCCGTTGGCGACCTGCAAGTCTTCGGCCTCGGCTCGGGCATCGACCCGCGACACCGCGAAGGCCACCACCAGGGGCTCGTCGCTGTAGAACAGCCCCCCTCGCCGCTTGTCTCGCAAGTAAGCCTGCTTCAGCGCCCGCCCGTGGTGCGCGACCAGTCTCCGCTGATTCGCCTGGAGCCTCGCCCGCGCATCGGGGGCCAAGCCCCTCCGTCCGGTCGGCAGCTCGTCGAAGATGGCGGACGCGTACCGGATCACCACGCTGCTGAGGCCGAGGCGGCGTCGATAGCGAAGCGCGAGATCGAGATCTTCCAGTCCGAAGTGGTAGCCTTCGTCGAGGCCGCCCACGGCCAGAAAGTCTTTGCGCCGCACGAGGGCGCTCGCGATGCAAACGGCGGGTACGCTCTCGACCGAGCTCCCCGTTTCGGGGGGGCGGTCGTTACTGAGCCCTCGAAACGCCGACAATCGATAGGGTCTCAGCAGCGGCAGCTCGCCGTCGGCATACAGCTTGATACCTGCGTGCTGAAGACCGTTCGGATGGTCCGGATGGTCGGCGGGATAACACAACGTCAGGCCGACGATACCGACGTGAGGGTCCTTCAGTTCGTCGACCATCCGCCCGATCACGGCGGTCGAAAATACGATCCGATTCGACAGCAGTAGGAGCAGCGGGGCTTGCGTTTCGCGAGCCGCCCGATTGATCGATTCCGAGAAGCTGCGCGTTTCCGACAGCCAGATGGTTCGAATGTCGAAGCGGTCCTGGTTCTGATCGACCACCTCCCGGGTTTCATCGGCGGACCCGTGGTCGACGACCCAAAGCTCGAGGGCGGGGTACCGCTCGGCTCTCTTCAGGGAGTCGAACAGGTTCGCGAGGTGTTCGGCGGCGTTTCGGGTCCAGATCAGGGCGGCCACCCGAGGCCGCTCGGCGGCGGAGGCGGACGGCGAAGACGCCGCCGGGCGCCCGTGGCGGGCGGCCGACCGGGCGCGCGCCTCGTCCGCGGTTTCGGGCGCGGGTCGGTCATCGACGAACAGTGGAATCGGCGCCGACGGCGGACGCCGACGCCACGTCTCACGAAGCCACCGCACCGCCTCCCGCGCCGATTCTCCGGTCGGACCGTTGCGAACCGCCGGCGGGAGCAGGCTTGCGACCCGCTTCAGGCTCTCTTCGCTGAGCTTGGCGGCCTGTCGCATCTGCAGTTTCACGGCGGCCCAGCCGGTCGGCGGCGGGGCAGGCTCGGGCCCGCCGGTGGCCGGGTGCCGGGATCCGAATGCGCGGACGCGCGCCACCTCGTCTGTTTCAGTCATAGGGACTCGACAGCGTTCCCCGAACCTTGTCGGCCCGTGAAGCGCGGCGCATTCTGCAGCGCGTCAACCAGCCGGGGCAAGGCTTTGCCTAGCGGTGCGTCGACTTTGTACGTCGCCTGGCCGTCGCCCCGAGTGGGCCCTCGATTGATGATCACGACCGGAAGCCCGCGTTCCGGTGCTTTTTTGACGAAACGGTAGCCAGACAGAACCGCCAGGGAGGTGCCGACCACCAGCAGGGCCTCGGCCTGTTCCCACAACGCCCAGGCCGCCTCCGAGCGGTAGCGGGGGACATTCTCGCCGAAGAATACGACCCCCGGCTTGAGGGGCCCTCCGCACCGCCGGCAGCCCGCTACCTTAAAGGTACTCAGGTGTTCGTCTTCGAGGTCTGCGTCGCCGTCGGGGGCCATCTCGGCTCGTCGCTCGAGCCACCCGGGGTTGAGCTCGCGGAGGCGCTCCTGCAGGGTCGCTCGTGGTTCCAGCGCCCCGCAATCGAGACAGATGACTTCAGCCAGCGCACCGTGGAGCTCCACCACCCGGCGACTGCCCGCGGCATGATGGAGCCGATCGACGTTTTGGGTGATCACGCCACCCGCCTGGCCGGAGGCCTCGAGGTGCGCCACCGCGCGATGGGCGGCGTTGGGCCGGGACGCGTTGAAGCTCGGCCATCCGATCATCGACCTCGCCCAGTACCGGCGACGAGCGCTCGGCTGGCGAACGAACTGTTTGTGCTGAACCGGTCGTCGAGCGCGCTCGCGCGTTCCGTCCCCCCGGTAATCGGGGATGCCGGAGTCGGTGCTGATTCCGGCTCCGCTCAGCACCACGATCCGGCGACCGGCCAGCAGCTCGACGACCCGGGTCCAGTGAGCATCCACCGCCGATCAACCTTTCGACTTGATGTGAACTTCCGCCAGCTGGGCGTCGGACACCGGCGTCGGCGCTCCGGTCATCAGGTCGAGACCCTTGGTGGTCTTCGGGTAGGCGATCACCTCGCGGAGCGAGGCAGCCTGGGCCATGAGCATGACGAGTCGGTCCATCCCGCCGGCGATTCCGGCGTGGGGCGGGCTGCCGTAGGCGAGCGCGTCGAGCAGGAAGCCGAACTTGGCCCGCTGCTCTTCTTCGCTGATCGACAGGGCGTCGAAGACTTTCGACTGGACGACAGGATCGTGGATCCGAACCGAACCGCCCGCGACTTCGACCCCGTTGAGCACCAGGTCGTAGGCCACCGCCCGACAGGCGCCGGGGTCGGTGTTCAGCCGGTCAACGTCTTCGGGCCGCGGAGAAGTGAAGGGGTGGTGGGCGGCGACGTAGGTGTCGGTTCTCTCGTCATGCTCGAACAGCGGGAACTCGGTCACCCACAGCACCTTCCAGTCGTTCGGGTCCATGAGGCCGAACTGCTCACCGAGCTTCAGCCGCAGCTGATTCAGAACCATGTGCACCTGCTTGGGCTTTCCGAACTGGAACAGGAGCAGATCACCTTTTTGGGCCCCCATCGTTTCGTTGATCGCGAGGCGCATCGGTTCGGTGACCGTCTTGGAGAACGGCGACTGCGTCCAAGCCCCGTCGGCGCCGACCTTGGCCCGACCGAGACCTCCCGCTCCGAGCTGCTTGGCGTCTTTTTCGAGCTTGTCGACGTCGCTCCGGCTGAGCTTGTGGACGGCGGGCACCTTCATGCCCTTGATCATGTGACCGTCCGCGAGGGTGCTCTCAAACAGCGGGATCCCGCCGCCCTCGTGGGCCTGGGCGATGTCGGTCAACACGACGTGCTCGAGCCCGAAGCGAAGGTCGGGCTTATCAGAGCCGTACCGGCTCATCGCCTCGTCGTACGTCATCGTCGGGAACTTCTCGGGCAACTCGACCCCGAGCCCTTCCGAGAACATTGAGCGGACGACGTTCTCCATCACCTCGTGGACGTCGTTCATGTGCGCGAACGACATCTCCAAGTCGATCTGGGTGAACTCGGGCTGGCGGTCCTGCCGCAGGTCTTCATCCCGGAAACAGCGGGTCACCTGAAAGTACCGGTCGTAGCCGGCCATCATGAACAACTGCTTGTACAGCTGCGGAGACTCCGCGAGGGCGTAGAACGTGCCTGGATTGAGTCGACACGGAACCACGAAGTTCCGGGCGCCGCCCGGCGTGTACTTTACCAGATAGGGTGTCTCGAGCTCCAGGAAGCCCTGTTCGGTCAGCCGGCGCCGGGCGATCTGGGTGACCTTCGACCGGAGCATGAGGTTCCGCTGCAAAATCGGTCGCCGAAGGTCGAGGTACCGATACTCGAGCCGTTTCTCCTCGTAGGTCTCGACGTCGTCCTCGATCTCGAAGGGCGGCGTCTCGGCCCGGTTGAATACCTGGATGTAGTTGACCACCACTTCGACTTCGCCGGTCGGAAGATTCGGGTTCACTTTGCCAGCCCGCTTGCGGACCTTGCCGATGATACCGATCACCCACTCGCGACCGATCTGGTCGGCCACTCCGTGAGGGACGGGATCGTCGTTTTGGTCGAAGACCAGCTGTAAGAGGCCCGAGCGGTCGCGCAGGTCGATGAAGACCGCGCCGCCGAGGTTGCGGTACCCGTGCACCCATCCCATGACCACGACCCGCTCACCGACGTGGTCGGCGCGAAGGTCGCCGCCCATGTGGGTGCGTTTCTCTTCGAGGATCAGATTCGGGCCGGGCATCGATGGCAGTTGTTCGGCCATGGCGAGCGGTTAGCGTGCTCGCGCCACCATGGCAAGGCGCGTCAACCTCGGTATGGTAGCCGGGTGACCGCTCCCGCCATCTGGTCGGTGTTCAATCGGGATGGCCGCCTCGTCCTGGTGGTCTCCGACCAGCCCGGCGGGTTCCGTTTCGCTCGGATCACCGACCACGACTCGGCTAGCCCACAGTGTCCGTTCGCCACCGTTCAGAGCTACGACGCGACCGCCGAAAACGATCTCCTCACGCTGATGTGTCGATCGGTCGACCTCGACGACTTCCTCGAGCGACTCCGAGCGGGGGGCTTTCGAGTGGTGGTGGGCCGACCCCGGCCCGACCGCTTCGCTCGACTCTGAGAAGATACCGTGGTCTCAGGAACGAGGGCCCCGCGTCCCCCCGCGCGGTCGACCGGAGCCTCGAGCCGAGCCGCGGCCTCTCGGCCTCCCCGTCGGGCGCCCGGAGACTTCGGCGAGTTCGCGCCCGGAGCTTCGCCCCGACCCTCGACCGGATGCGCGCCCTGAGCCTCGACCTGATGAGCGCCCCGACCCTCGACCGGATGCCTGCCCCGAAGCGCGACCCGAGGCGAGGTCGGAAGCGCGACCGGAGGCGAGGTTGGAAGCACGACCCGAGGCGCGGTCCGAAGCGCGACCCGAGGCGCGGTCCGAAGCGCGACTCGAGGCGAGGTTGGAAGCACGACCCGAGGCGCGGTCCGAAGCGCGACCCGAGGCGCGGTCGGACGCGCGACTTCGGCCTGAAGCCCGGTCGGACGCGCGACTTCGGCCGGACGCGCGACCTCGGCCTGAAGCCCGGTCGGACGCGCGACCTCGGCCTGAAGCCCAGTCGGACGCGCGACCTCGGCCTGAAGCCCGGTCGGACGGGCGACTTCGGCCTGAAGCCCGGTCGGACGCGCGACTTCGGCCTGAAGCGCTCTCATGTTCGGCCGAAGGGGCTCCGGTGCCTTCTCGACGGAGACCTGTCGACCGGCCGGCGGTGCGCCGGCCGCGCCCTTCAGCGCGTTCTCGACCAGAGTGCTCGCCGTCCCGCCAGGGCCCGGCTTGGGCTTGGCGAGCGTCGGGCTCCCCTCGGGGGGGGCGGGCCCAAGGTCGGTCCTCCCGCCGCTCGACCCGATCGTCTCGCGCCGGACCTTTGCGCCCCCGACCATCCACGCTTCGGCCGCTGGAGCGGCCCTCGCGACCGGAGCGCCAACCTGATGCTTCGCCATCGGAACGCCAACGTGATGCTTCGCCATCGGAGCGCCAACGTGATGCTTCGCCATCGGAGCGCCGACGTGATGCTTCGCCATCGGGGCGCCAACGTGATGCTTCGCCATCGGAGCGCCGACGTGATGCTTCGCCATCGGAGCGCCCTCGTGATGCTTCGCCGCCGGACCGCTCGGGGGTCCGACCGCCGCGGGCACCTCGAGCGCCCCGATCGCGCCCCGGAACGTCGTCCACCACCCGTCGACCGTGGCCGCGCCGGCCTCGGAGACCCCGCCGCTCAGGCCCCCCGGACCGATCATCGGTGGTGATCCAGCCCGACCCCACGTCCGCCGCCCGCCCCCGACGCGACGGCGGTCGGTCCGACCGCTTTCGGGGGCTCGCCGACCCGGACGGGGAGCCCCCGGTTTGTCCCGGCGGGCCGCGTCTGGGCAAATCCGTGGGCAGTGCGCCCTTGCCTCGCCGAGGGGCCCCGAGGATCAGGCGCTGCGCTTGTTGAGCCCGCTCCGGCATGTCCTCGGGGACCGGCATCGCCGCCGTCCCGTACAGCGCGCCCAGCTCCGCCGGCTCGAGATATCGGAACTGCCCTGGTTTCAAAGCCCCGAGGCCGATCGTCGCGAGCTCGGTCCGAACGACTCGGAGCGCCGGATGACCCACTTCGTCGCACATCCGACGAATCAGCCGGTTGCGACCCTCGGCGACCACGATCTCTAGCCAAGTCCAGCGAGGTCCCTCTTCGAGGACTTGTACGACCGCAGGTCGGGTCTTTCCGTCTTCGAGCGGCACCCCTTCGCGCAGGCGGTCGAGCATGGGGGGCGAAGGCCGTCCCCGAACTTTGACCTGATAGACCTTCGGCACGTGGTACCGCGGGTGGAGCAAGCGATGGCTGAGCTCCCCGTCGGTGGTCATCAGGAGCAATCCCTCGGTGTGGTAGTCCAGTCGACCCACCGGCAAAAACCGGTACGGTTCCTCGGCCACCAGGTCGGCGACGGTCTCTCGGTCTTCGGGGTCCGAGAGCGTGGTGACGACCTCGACCGGTTTATTCAGCACCAGGGTCGTGGGGGGCTGGCGGGCGCCGACATTGACCCCGTCGACCGAGACGGTATCCCGCTCGGGGTCCGCCTTCGCGCCCAAGGTCTGGACGACCTGCCCGTTGACCTTGACCCGCCCCTCTTTGATGTAGGCTTCCGCTTTGCGCCGGGACGCCACACCGGCTCTCGATAGCAAGACGTGCAGGCGAATCTCGCTCATGCGCCCTCTTCAGCGGCCCCGTCTGGCGCCCTCGCGGCGGGAGGCGGGTCCGGATTCGCCTCTGTGGGAGGCATTTCAGGGGGAGGTTTCGGAGATAGAACCTCGTCGGTCTCCCGCCGAACTCGGTCTGCGGCTTCGACGGCCTTATCGAGGGCTTGCAGGTCGGCGTCCTCTCGGACCTCGACCAAGTTCGACGCGACCGCGGCCAGATCGGCGACGCTCAGGGCGTCGACCTCCTTCTGATGCTCTTCATCGAGCTCCGTATACTCGCGGAGCGTAGGCAGCTCTCCCAGAGCTCGAAGCCCGAAGAACTGCAGAAAGTTGTCGGTCGTTCCGTACAGGATAGGGCGCCCGACTTCGTCTCGTTTGCCCAAGATCCGGATGAAGTCGCGGTCGAGCAGATTCTTGAGGGCGGCTCCGACATCCACCCCGCGAATGGCCTCGACCTCCGGTTTGGTGCACGGCTGCCGGTAGGCGATGATGGATAGGGTTTCCAAAGCCGCCTTGCTCAGCCGTTGGGGCTTGGCGGCCAGAAAACGCCTCACGTACTGAGCGTTCTCGGCGACGGTCCGAAGCTGCAGGCCACCGGCGACCTCCTCGACCCGGAATCCTCGTCCGATGGACCGATCGGACCCCTCGTATTGGGCGAGCAGGCCTTTGATCGCCGTCTTCACCTGCGCTTCCTCGGTCGCCGGATCTTCGATTCGGATGACCTCGATCAGTCGGCCCGTGGGCACAGGGTCGGGGGAAGTCAGGAGGATCGATTCGATGATCGAGCGAATGCGGTCCTCGGCGAGCGCCATCGAAGCATCGGCGTTACGGAGCCTGGCCCCTTCGGTCAAGCCCACCGCCCCCGCCGTCTCAGCGTCCCACAGATCATCGGCGGGGCCCTGAAAAAAAGTACAGCTATCGGCCAAGGCGGTCGTTATAGTGGCCGGCGGTGGGCGCCCTCGACTTTGCGCACCCGGCGGTGCGCACCTGGTTCACCCGCTCGTTCGAAGAGCCGACTTCGGCGCAGGCAAAGGGGTGGCCCGCGATCGCCTCCGGCCGATCGACCCTCCTCCTCGCACCGACCGGTTCGGGTAAAACGCTGGCTGCGTTCCTGTGCGCCATCGACCGGCTGATGTTCGGCCGCGAGCCAGAGAAGCGACACCGGCTTCGGGTCCTCTATATCTCACCCCTCAAGGCGCTCGGGGTCGACGTCGAGCGCAACCTTCGGGGCCCCCTGGCGGGGATTCGGTCGGTGGCCGAGCGCGACGGTCACTCCCATCGCGAGGTGCTGGTCGCCGTTCGCAGCGGCGATACGCCCAGCGGCGAGCGCAGCCGGATGGTTCGAAATCCGCCCGACATCCTGATCACCACCCCCGAATCCCTGTACTTGCTGTTGACCTCGAGCGCCCGCGACATCCTCCCGTGCGTCGACGTCGTCATCGTCGACGAGATCCACGCGATGGTGGCGAGCAAGCGAGGGGCCCATCTGTTCACGTCCCTCGAGCGACTGGAGGCGCTCCGGGGCCCCGACCGGCCTCCACTGCAGCGCATCGGTCTGTCGGCGACCCAGCGTCCGCTCGATGAGGTCGCGCGCCTACTGGGCGGCGGCGAGGTAAGCGACGACGGTCTGTGGAAGCCTCGACCGGTCGAGATCGTCGATGCCGGCCGCAAGCGGTCCCTCGACCTTACGATCGAGGTCCCGGTCGAAGACATGGCGAACCTGCCGACCTACGGCAGCGCCGATCACATCAGTGACGACGACGACGAGTCGTCCTCCTTCGAGTCGCCCTCCGTGGGGTCGGGCGCGGCCGCGATGGGCGGCAGTGGCCCGTCGATCTGGCCGGCCATCCATCCCCGGCTGGTGGAGTTGATCCGCGCCCATCGCTCCACGATGGTCTTCGTCAACAGCCGCCGAACGGCCGAGCGGCTCGCGGCCGCCATCAACGACGTCGCGGGCGAAGAGATCGCCCTGGCCCACCACGGCTCCCTCGCCAAGGATCGCCGCACCCTCGTCGAAGATCGCCTCAAGCGCGGCGACCTGCCGGCGATCGTCGCCACCAGCTCGCTGGAGCTGGGCATCGACATGGGTGCGGTCGACCTCGTCATTCAGATCGAAGCGCCCCCCTCGGTCGCTTCCGGCCTCCAGCGGGTGGGCCGCGCCGGTCACCAGGTCGGGGGCGTGTCGAAAGGGGTCATGTTTCCGAAGTACCGAGGCGACCTCTTGGCCGCCGCCGCGGCCCTGGTCCGAATGCGCGAAGGCCAAGTCGAAGCCACGTATTACCCCCGCAATCCGCTCGACGTCCTCGCGCAGCAGATCGTGGCGATGGTGGCGATGGACACCGTGGTCGTCGATGAGGTCTACCGGCTCCTGCGCGGCGCCGCCCCGTTCGCCGAGCTTCCCCGAGGATCCTTCGACGGCGTTCTCGATATGCTCTCGGGCCTCTACCCCTCCGAGCAGTTCTCCGAGCTGCGGCCCCGCGTGACGTACGATCGGGTGGCCGGCACTCTGCAAGCGCGGGCCGGCGCCCAGCGGATCGCGGTCATCAACGGGGGCACCATCCCCGACCGCGGTCTGTACGGCGTGTTTCTCGCCGACGGTCACGACCAGGGCAGCAAGCGGGTCGGCGAGCTCGACGAAGAGATGGTCTTCGAGTCTCGCCCGGGCGACGTCTTCTTGCTCGGCGCGTCGTCGTGGCGCATCGAAGACATCACCCACGATCGGGTATTGGTGATCCCGGCGCCCGGAGAGCCCGGTCGGATGCCGTTTTGGCATGGCGACCGCCCCGGCCGCCCGCTGGAGTTTGGTCGCGCGATCGGCGCGCTCACCCGCGACCTGGCCAAAAAACCCAAGGACGCCGCCGACGCCGCTCTGCAGGCCGTCGGCCTCGATGCCAAAGCGGCGCGCAACCTGGTCGCCTACCTCACCGAGCAGCAGGAAGCCACCGACGACCTGCCCACCGACCGAACGATCGTCTTCGAGACCTTCGTCGACGAAATCGGCGATCATCGGGTGTGCATTCTGTCGCCGTTCGGCGCCCGGGTGCACGCGCCGTGGGCCACCGCCGTGGTCGGGCGGCTTCGCGAAGAGACGACCGGCGAAGTCGACATGCTCTATTCAGACGACGGCATCGTGTTTCGCCTGCCCGAGGCCGACTCCGCGCCGAACATCGAACCGTTCTTTCCCCGGGCCGACGAGGTCGAACCCCTGGTCGTGCAGTCGCTCGCCGACACCTCCCTGTTCGCGGCTCGGTTTCGCGAAAACGCCGCCCGCGCCCTGTTGCTGCCCAAGCGACGCCCCGGCCAGCGGACGCCGCTGTGGGCGCAGCGCCGGCGCTCGGCCGATCTGTTGGCGGTGGCCTCCCAGTTCGAGTCGTTTCCGATGATGCTCGAAACCTATCGAGAGTGTCTGAAAGATGTCTTCGACCTTCCCGGCCTGCTCGACGTCCTCAAACAGGTCGAGACCCGCAAGATCCGAGTGGTGGGGGTCGCCTCGAAACGCCCATCACCGTTCGCGAACAGCCTGCTGTTCACCTACGTCGCGAACTTCATGTACGAGGGCGACGCGCCCCTGGCCGAGCGTCGCGCCCAGGCTTTGTCGATCGACCACGCCCAGCTGCGAGAGCTCCTGGGCGAAGCCGAGCTGCGCGAGCTGCTCGACCCCGACGCGATCGACGAGCTCGAGCGCCGCCTCCAGCGCATCGGCCTCGACCGCGGCGTCAAACACGCCGACGGCCTACACGATCTGCTGCTCGCCCTGGGTGACCTCAGCCGCGCGGAGATCGCTCAACGGGCTCCGGCCGGCGACGTCGACGCGTGGATCGAGGCGCTCAAGCACGCGCGGCGGATCATCGAGATCAACATCGCGGGGGACCGGCGGTGGGCGGCGGCCGAAGACGCGGCCAAGCTGCGAGACGCGCTGGGTGTCATGCCGCCGCCGGGCCTGCCCGACGCGTTCCTGGTGCCCCAGCCGGAGCCCCTGATGGCTCTGGTGGCCCGGTACGCCCGCACCCACGGGCCGTTTACCGCCGCCGCGATCGCCGAGCGATACCGCCTGAGCCCCGCCGTCGTGTCCGGCACGTTGGCCCGCCTCGCGGCCGACGATCGACTCTTGTCGGGCGAGTTCATCCCCGGGGGTCGCGGTGAGGAGTGGTGCGATCCCGAGGTGCTCCGTTCGCTCAAGCGGATGTCGCTGGCCAAGCTGCGGCGCCAGGTCGAGCCGGTCGAAGCCTCGGCGCTCGGACGTTTCGTGCCCCTGTGGCACGGCCTGGCGCGCCCCCGGGCCGGCCTCGATGCCCTGTTGACGGTGATCGAGCAGCTGCAGGGCACCCCGCTGGTCGCTTCGGTCCTCGAGACCGAGATCCTGCCCACTCGCATCAAGAACTATACCCCCTCCGACCTCGACGAGCTCTTCGTCGCGGGGGAAGTCCGGTGGCGGGGGCTGGAGCCCATCGGCCCCCACGACGGGCGGGTCGCGCTGTACCTGACCGACCATTACTCCACGCTGGCGCCGCCGATCGACACCGTCGACGACGACCTCGCCGGCCAGATTCTCGAACGCCTCGAGACGAAAGGTGCCCTGCTGTTCTCCGACCTGCAACGCGACCTCCAAGTCTTTCCTCAAGATATCGCGGATGCGCTGTGGACGCTGGTCTGGGCGGGCCGGATCAGCAACGACACCTTGGCCCCGGTTCGCACGAAGGTCGCGGCGGCCGCGTCCCAACTTCGGCGCGGCACCCGCCACGCCTCGCGCCACGCGTCGAGAGGCCGAAGCTTTCGGTCCCGCCGGTCGGTGCTGCCCGGTACTCAGGGCCGATGGTCGCTGTTGCCCGACCCGATGGTCGCTGGTCCCAGTGAGACCGAGCGTCGCACGGCGCTGACCCATCAGCTGCTCGAGCGCCACGGTGTGCTCACCCGCGAAGCCGTCGCCGCCGAGGGCGTCGCGGGCGCCTTCAGCACCGTATACCCCGTGTTGAAGGCGCTCGAGGAGGCCGGTCGAGTTCGGCGCGGTTATTTCGTCAGCGGCCTCGGGGCCACGCAGTTTGCGTTGCCCGGCGCGGAAGACCGCTTGCGAAGCTTGCGGGAACCCAACGACGAAGACGCCGAGCCCCTGGTCATCGCCGCTACCGACCCCGCCAACCCCTATGGCGCGGTCTTGCCCTGGCCCAGCCGTGAAGGGGCCCGGCCTCAGCGGGCCGCCGGGTCTCAGGTCGTGCTGTTCCACGGCGAGCTGCTCGCGTACATCGGCCGGAGCGAAAAGACGGTAACGACGTTCCTGCCCGAGCACGAACCCGAACGCAGCGACCGAGCCCGCCGGCTGGCCGAAGCGCTGGCCAGGCTCGCCGAACGCGGCCGGCGGGCGGCCGTCATGTTCTCTCAGATCGATGGCGAAGAACCTCAAAAGTCCGTCCTGGGCCCTTACCTGACCGAGCTAGGCTTTTCGACCTCGTCCCGAGGCATGCTCAAGCGGGGCGCCCATGCCTGAGGGCGACACGATTCATCGGGCCGCCCGGCGGCTGGTGAGCGCCCTCGCCCGCCGGCCGCTGCTCGCCGTCGACAGCACGGTACCAAAAGTTGCGCAGGCGAACCTGCAGGGGCGAATGATCGAGAGGATCGAGGCCCGCGGCAAGAACCTGTTGATGCACTTCGACGACGGTCGGGTCTTGTACACCCACATGAAGATGACGGGATCCTGGCACATCTATCGAGATCACGACCGGTGGCAGAAGCCATCGAGGTGGGCGAAAGTCATCCTGCACACCGATGCCTTCACGGCCGTGTGTTTCAACGCGCCGGTCGTCGAGCTCCTGACGCCCGGAGCCCTGAAGCGCCACCCCGTCTTATCGACCCTCGGCCCCGACCTTCTCGACGAACACTTCGACTGGCCGAGAGTCGCCCGCCGCCTTGGACCGTTTGGCCATCACCCGATCGGCGAAGTGCTGCTCATGCAGCAGGTCGCCTGCGGCATCGGCAACGTCTACAAGTCAGAAACCTTGTTTCTATGCCGGCGCAACCCGTTCGCGCCGCTTTCGTCGTTTGCGCTCGCCGACGTCGCCGCCATCTACGACCAGGCCCGCCGGCTGATGCTCCAAAATATGGGCGGCGGCATGCGCGACACCCGCCGCCGCGACGGCGGCCGGTATTGGGTCTACGGTCGCGCCGGAGAGCGTTGCCGCAAATGCGGAACCGGCATTCGGATGCGACGACAAGGCGCCAGTGGGCGGTCGACGTACTTCTGCCCTAGCTGTCAGCCGGAGGCGCCGACCCGGTCACTCGAGCCACCGGTTGGAGGCGCTTTGACCGAACCGTGATGACCAGCAGAAGCACCAAAGTGAGCGCCGCCGACCCCCACCCGATGAAGGTGGAATAGAAGGCCATCGTGATACCGTCCGCGAGTTGAGCCTGCTTTTCTCCGGCCGGGGCACCGGACACCCCCCGGTAGGCCGCCCACAGCGCCCACCCGGTACCGATCATCGATAGTGCGACGATGGACGTCAAAACGGCCGGAACATGGCGAGTGAAGGCGGGTACGTTGCTTCGCCGCCGCGACAGCCACCCCGCCCACCAGTTCGCCACGAGGAGCATGGGTAGAGTCCCGGGAATGAGATACGTCAGGTTCACACCGTCGGTTCTATACGTGGCGCGGCCGGACGCGCCAACACCGTTGGACCCTTCGTTCGACCGCACGAGCCGTCACGACTCCGTCCCCTTGGATCACGGATCGGTCCCCAATCCGGATGACTTTCGGGGACGATTCGGGGCACCAACGCATCACCGCCGCGGCCATCGATCGATCGCGGTCAGCCCCCCTGAACCGCAAAGTGGGCTAAGACCGGGCTACCGGAGCCCGCCGGGGCCCCGAACACGGTCGATGGGCTCGCCGCTCGGAGGTCCGGGTGCAGTTGAGCGGCCTACGCCTTTCCTGCAGAGATGGGATGTCTGCTATGAAGGTCGCCAAAAGTATCACGCCTGCCCGAAGTACGGACGGAGCTCGTCAGCAAAACACCCGCGTCGCCGATCAGGCCGCCGCGGGCGCGGTTGCAAGTCGTCCTGACCGCACCAGGCCCAGCGGCCACGGCGGGTCGCCGGCCACCGATGGACTCCACGAACGACCGACCCTGCCACCGGATCGGGCTGCCGACCGGGCCGCCGACCGGGCTGCCGACCGAGCTGCCGACCGGGCCACCGACCGGGCCGCCGACCGGGCTGCCGACCGGGCCGCCGACCGGGCTGTCGACCGGGCCGCCGACCGGGCTGCCGACCGGGCCGCCGATCGGATCGCAGCGGCCGTCATGACGCCCGCTCGCCCTACCCCGTCCATCCAGCGGCAGGAGCAGCCGCAGGCGGAGCTCGAGCAGCGGGCGGTCTTCTTCGACGCCGCGCAAGCCTTCGATCGAGGCGACTACGCGGAGGCCATCGACGGCTTTCAAGAGTTCCTGGAGCGACTGGGTCCCGACCACGATCAGCAGACCCGCGACGCATTGCAACACAACCTGCTGACCTCCGCCCGGCTTCGCTTACAGCAAGCCCGTCGGGCAATGAACACTGGCGATTTCGTCGAGGCCATCCATGGATTCCAGCAGGCCCAGTCGGTCCAGGGGCTCTCGGAAGCCGAGCGCGCCGAGATCGAAAGAGACCTCGAGAGGATCGTACCGAGGGCGCGGGAGCACATCCAGTACGCGACCGAGAACGGCAGATTCGAAGAGGCCTTCGACCTGGTGGAACAAGTCCTGCGACTTCCCACCTTGACGGAAGAACAGCGGGCGCGCTTCGAGGAACGTCGCCATACGCTTGCGCGCAACCTTTTCAGGCGGGCCGGAAACCAGCGGCGAAGAGGAGATTTTGAGGGTTCCTACGAGAATATTGAACGGATGGGTCGCCTGCCGGAAGTGTCGGATGCCGATCGGGAGACGATGGCCGAGAATCTCACCGAGGGCGCGGAGTTGCTGCTGGAGACGGCTCGCGAACAGTTCGAGGCCGGCGACAACCGCGGCGCCATCGAGAACCTCGATCGGATCCTGAACACACCGGGCGTCAGCGAGCAGACCCGCAATGCCGCGCAGCAGACGGTCCGGGAGGCGTTTGACCGGGCACTGCGTCGTTACGAGAGCGGCCTACCTGACCGTGCATTAACGATCTTCCGGCGCCTCGAGGAACTTTCCGGCCTCGATCCCGAAGTCGATGGCGACCTCGACTTCAACATCGGTCGAATTCTCATGGACCAGGGTCGCCTCACCGAGAGTCTCCGCTACTTTCAAGGTGCGCACGCTGTCGAGACCGATCCCAATGACCGCGAGTACATCGCCCGCATCATCGCGGACCTCGAACGTCGCTTGGGCATCGCGAACGCTGCTCCGGGCAACGGCGGTGGCGGCACGGCGGCCGCGCCGGAACGCGAAGCGGCGCTGTTCGGCGGCCAGCCCGCTTCGCCAGAATGGCAGAACGCGGTGGCATACTATGAACAAGGCGACTGCATCAACGCGCTCCGGCTCTTCCAGATGATCTACACGGGCCGGGGCCCGTTCCCCGACCTGCGCGACCCCGAGGTGCTCGAGGCCGCCAGACACATGGGCCTATGCCATCTCCAACTCGGCAACCACTCGGTAGGCCGCTCGTGGCTGTACACGTACCGCAACAACGGAGGCCCGGTACCGGTCGACGAAGACCTCCAACGGTCACTGGATGCCGGTCGTGAGTAGAGGCCCGAACACGCTCAGCGTGCAGGGTGGCATAGTGTCCGGGGCGAGCACTAGGAGACTTGCTCCGAGCGAAGCGTGACAAAGAAGCGGACTTTGGGCGCT
>CAZFIV010000001.1:0-214148 GCA_964519665.1 uncultured Myxococcales bacterium | reverse complement strand
AGAACTGTCGACGCGAGGCTGCGCCAGCACGGAATCGCGAATGAACTCGAGCGTTCGAGGCGCAGCCTCGCTAGGTTTCGATGCCTAATCAGAGCAGGTCGCCGGCCTCGGCGACCTGACGAAGCCAGGTCTGAACCCGCTCTGCGTTCTTGGGCCCGAGCCGGATGACGTGCTTATCGGCGGCGTCGAGCGCCTCGAGCGATTCATCGACGTAGAAGAAGGTCGCGCCCTTGCCGACAACTTCGATCCGCCCCTCGGGGACCTCAACCTCAAGCACCCGCTTGACCGCCTTCTTGGCTACTTCGTGGAAACTCACGGGTTCGTTGAGCTCGGCGAACGCCGCCTCGAAGTTGGACTGGAGGCGCTTGTAGGCGGCACCCGCCTTGTCGGGTTCGACGGCCACGATGCGGTCGATGATCGCGTCGTAGCGTCGGTACTGTTGCGGGGAAATGAAGGTCTGTTCGCCTTCGTCCTCGACTTCGAAGTGGCCGCTGAGGGTCAGGAAGCCCAGAACCGGCGTGGGGCTCTGCCCGAGCGAAACGCGCCAGGTCGCGGCCGCGATCCGCTTGATGAAGTTAGGAATGGCCAGCCACCGGTCGAGCGGGCCACTCCCTCGCAACTCCTCGATGACCTCTTCGGTCGGCTGGATAGGCTTGTCGGACTGGGTGTCGACGACCGGTACCTCGGGGGGCGGCTCCACGACCGTCGGCGTCTGTTCGCTCGGCCAGAAGAACCACGCCGCGATGCCACCGGCGACAATCATGGACGCCACGAGGACGATCGGGGTGATGGATCGGGATGGAGAATTGCTGCTCATTCGTCGACTCCGTCAGCGGTTGTAGCATTCCTTGGGACTTCGTATCGACGGCCGGTCGGTGCGAAAACAGCGTTGCGTCCGACCGATGTCCGCCTCACCCCGGCCGGTCCCAACAGGGTCCACACAGGGTCCGTACAGGGTCCACACAGGGTCTAAGAAGGGTCCAAAAAGGGTTCTAGAAGGCCCTCAAGACGGTCATTCGAGGCCGTCGCCGAACGACGACCCGCCGGCCCCATCCCGGGCCGCGCGGTGCAGCACCGAGCGGGCGGGCCTTCAGCGCCCCGCCGGCTCGGTGCGCTGGACGATACTCAGCCGCCGCTTGGGGCAACGCCAACCGCCGCACCCGCTCTCGAGTGGCCGGGTGAGTCTGCATCCATGCGGGCAGGGATCGGACGCGGGGCCCGAACAGCCGAGACCAAAGGCCGCGGGTCTCCTGTTCGATCCGCACCAGCGCCCACGCGAGACCTTCCGGATCGTCGGTAAGCCGCACCGCCGTCGCGTCAGCGGCATATTCGCGAGTTCGCGACAGCGACAGCAAGAGAACCTGCGCCGCCCAGGGCGACGCGACGACCAGCAAGAAAGTCAGCGGATCGAACGAGATCGTCTGAGTCAGAATGAGCGGTAGCAGGAGCAATGCACCCAGCGTCGCCGCTCGACTCAGGCCGGCCGTCACGTTCGACAGCGTGCTCGCAAACCGCAACAGCCTGATGTCGTCGTGGACCACGTGACTCATCTCGTGCGCCAACACGGCCGTGAGCTCTCGACGCGACAGCATCCGGAGAAGGCCCGCGGAGAGCACGACCACAGCATCATTCCGTTCACCAATGGTGAAGGCCTGAGGCTGCCGGTCGGGCGTGAGGTACAGGTGCGGAGCGTAGGTAAGCCCCGCGCGACGGGCCAGGTGATCGCGAATCTGGAAGAGCTCGGGAGCCATCGCCCGGGTCAAGGATCGGGCACTGGTCGCTCGAAGGATCCACTGCGATGGCACCGCCGGCGTATAAAACCACAGCGCGCTGACGCTGAAGAGGGCCAGCGTCAGCCCCAGCATTCCCGCCAAGCCAAAACCGACCGCTGCGGCGAGGACGGCGAGGCCCGTGAGAATCAGCACAGTCTGCGTCCGCTCGTTGTTCATCTTCAAGAACATGCGCACCGTCGGGGCAGCGTGAACCGGGGCCCTCAGGATAGCGCTGTTCCGGCGGGCAAGCCGTACGGACACCCAACCGCATTCGACAGGGTCGAACGGGTACACGGTGGCCGCCCGCAGGTTGCGTTACCTCACCGACGGATTACTCTCAGTGGGTGCACGAGACAGGCCTATCGACGGACGCATCCGTCCGCTTCGGCCCCTACCAGGTTTTCGAGGAACTGGGCCGGGGCGGGATGTGTAACGTCTACCGGGCTCGCCATGTCGACCGCGAGTACGACGTCGCCCTCAAGCTTCTGCGAGAGGACCGCCGACACGACGAGCAGATGGTCGAGATGTTCATCACCGAAGCCGATCTGGCGATGCTGCTCGATCACCCTAATCTCATCCGGACCCACGATGCCGGTGAGATCGACGGCAAGCATTATATTGCTATGGAGCTCATCGAGGGTGGCACCCTCGACCGACTGCTTCGGCGCGGTCGAGAGATCGCGGCTCCCCTCTCCTTGGATTTCGCACTGTTCATCGTGAGTGAGGTGCTGGAGGGCCTGCACGCCCTGCACACGGCCACCGGGCACAGCGGTCGTGAGCTGGGCCTCATCCATCGGGACGTCACCCCGCAGAACATCTTCCTGTCTTTCGACGGACGCGTGATCCTCGGGGACTTCGGCGTCGTGTTGATCCAGGCCTACGGAGACATCGACCCCCGCTCCGTACTGGGCAAGCTCGGGTATCTGGCCCCCGAAATGGTCTTGATGGAGGACGTAGACCATCGCGCAGACATCTTCTCGGCCGGCGTGGTGCTGTGGGAGGTGCTCACCAGCCGGCGCCTGTTCGTAGGGGGTGGCGAAGCCGCGGTCCTCGAGCGGATCGCCGACGGCAAAGTCCCTCGCCCCTCGTCTCATCGGCCCAACCTCCCGTCGCCGCTGGAAGACGTCGTGCTGAAGGCCCTCGCGCGGCGGCCGCGCGACCGCTTTCAAAACGCGGAAGAGATGCTCTATGCGCTCGAGCCGTTCTGGTCGCGTATTTTGGCCAACCCGTACGGCTTGTCCGCCTATCTGTCCGCCATGTTTGCGCAGTGACTCCCAGTCTCATCCGAGGGATGGTCGGGCGTATGATCAAGGAGGTTTGGATGGTTGTGAGTCCGGCGCCCGACGCCGGTGTCCACCGCATCGCGGCGGGGCTCGTGACCGTGCTGCGTCGAACCGGAAAGCCCGCGGTCGGAATCAAACCGGTCGACGTAGAATGCCCGTATGCGGAGGACCACGACCTGCGCAGCCCCGATGGAGAGCTTCTCTGGCATGCCAGCGACCGAGCATTGCCTCCGCTGGTCGCCGCCCCGTATCGGTTTGCCGGAGGCGGGAGTCCGGTCGAAGCGGCGGCCGCGGCCGGCCTGGAGCTGAGACTTCAAGACATCCTGGGGACCATCCAGGAAGCCCTGCAATTCGGACAGCCGGTGGTGGTGCTCATGCCGCCCCTCGGCGCCCCCGTAGCGAGCGATGGCGACGCGTGGGACGCCGCCGGCGCGGTGTCCGCGTCGGTGCTGGTGGTCGTCGACCCATCCAGTATCGACCAGCTGGGCGCCCTGCTGGCCGGCGCCCGCCAACGGAACCTGCCGGTGCTGTCTCTCCTTCTCGGCACCGAACCCGGGGCGGACGTCCCGTTCATCCCAGAGACCGAAACCGACCTCCAACGACTCGCCGACCACCTCGAAGGCGTCCTCGAGGGGGCACGGTTCGCTCACTGAAATCAAAGCCTACTCGACGCCCCACCAACGCGGCCACTGCTCCCGCCGCCAACGTCGTTCCGCCTCGCTGGCTTCGCGGTCCATGGGGTCACCGAAGCTCTGGCCGGTGATCGCTTCCAGGATGCCGACGATCAGGTCGCCGTAGACTTCGGGCCTTCGCACATCCGAGCCAGCGAACGCGTAGGTGGCGGTGACCACCGGCGTCTCGCTCTCCGCGAACGGCATCATCGTAGAGACGGCCGGCGGCCCCGCGGCGATCAGAACGTCGATGGCCTCTTGAACCTCGCCAGGGTCTGTTGACCGCAGAAACCCCAACACGTCCGCTAGGGCCTCTTCGAAGGGCTTATCCTCGGGAACCAGCGCCGGAGGAGGCCGCCGGAAGGCGTTTCGAAAGTCGTTGAGGGAGACCCGCCGCCCTTTGAGGTCCAGGTAGACGAGCTCGAAATCGGCAACCATCAGCTGCACGGCCCCCGGGCTCACGCCGACCAGGACGGCTCCGTAGGGCAGAAGGTCTCCGATCGCGTAGGCGCGGGCCGGCCCTTCCCCGCGCACGCTGATCACCGCGCGATGCTCTCGCCAGGATGGCCCCAGCCGGGTCTCGTGCAGCTTCAGATCGAGGGTCCACGACGGTCGCACCTTGTCCGAGGTGGCCATAACCTCCGGCGGCGTGGCGCGCTCGTGGGACACCATCGGCGTGCCGGCATCCGGCTGGATCACGAGCAAAGGTTGCTGGTCAGGGAGCGACCGAGCGCCGCACGTCAGTCCCCTCGAAACGAACCAGAACGCCGCCACCGAAGCGCCGACCGCCACGCCCATCCCCAGCCGACCGGACCATCGGAGCGACGACCGATCGGCCACGGTTCACTCGGGATACCCGACGGCCCATCCATCGGACCGCTCTTCTTCGACCAAAGCTGCCAGCGGCGACAGCTCCGGGTCGAAGTCCGAGCGAGGCCGAGCCTGGGCCGCAGCGAACGCTTTGGCCTCGATCTCGGCCAAGAGAGGCTCGAAGCCGTCCCGATGGAGGGCGCTGACCGCGATGCCCCCAGTGACCCGCTTGATGGCCGACAACAGGGTCCGTGGAGTCTCGTCGCACTTGTTCAAGACCATCAGGGTCGGAATGTCATCGAGTTCGAGATCTTTCAGGATCGCCTCGACCGCCTTGCGTTTCTTGTCGAGCATTTCATCGGAAGCGTCGAGGACGTGAAGGATCAGATCCGATTCCTCGAGCTCTTCCAGAGTCGACTTGAACGCGTTGACGAGGTCTTTGGGCAGGTCGCGGATGAAACCTACCGTGTCCGTCAAGATGATCTCTTTTTCTTCGGGGAACCGAAGCCGGCGGGTCGTCGGGTCGAGGGTCGCGAACAGCTTGTTTTCGGCCAAGACCTCCGCGTTGGTCAGCGCGTTCAACAGGGTCGACTTGCCCGCGTTCGTGTATCCGACAATCGAAACCACCGGAATGTTGGTACCCCGCCGTCGCTTACGCCGAACCGTCCGCCGCACGCCGAGCTTTTGGATCTCTTCCTCGAGCCGATGAATGCGCTCTCGGGCCCGCCGACGGTGAATCTCGAGCTTGGTCTCACCCGGGCCTTGACCCCCGATGCCTCCAGTCAACCGGCTCATGGCGGTGCTTTTCTCGATGAGGCGCGGCAGGGTGTACTTCAGCTGCGCCAACTCGACCTGTAGCTTTCCGTCTCGGCTCTTGGCGTGTTGGGCGAAGATGTCGAGGATCAGCTGGGTGCGATCGACCACCCGCGCGTCGGTCGTGTTGGTGATCGCGCGCAGCTGGGAAGGCGAAAGGTCTCGATCGAAAATCAGCAGCTCCGCCCCCAGCTCGAGGGCCTTGAGCGTGATCTCTTCGATCTTTCCTCGGCCGAGAACCGTCTTGGGGTCGAGGTGTCTCCGGACCTGAATGACCTTGTCGACGACCTTGACGCCGGCTGTGCGCGCCAGCTCGGACAGCTCGGACATCGACGACTCCGCTTCCTTCTTCACGCCCGGCGTGTTCGGCCACACGCCGATCAGCACCGCCGAGTCACGAGCGACCTCGCGGGCGTCGCCGGCGAACGTCTTGGCGATCTCGGCTTCGGCGTCGCGAACCAGCGCCATTCCGTGGTCGGGCAAGTGCAGGAACGACTTGTGGTGCTCTTCGACGTGAACGAGGGCCTTCGTGCGGGCGTCGAGTTCCAGGCGCGCCCAGTGGCCCCCCTGGGGGGCGCCAACCGGATCGACCTGAAGCACCACGACGGCATCGAGGCGCAGCTTCGTCAGGTCGGCGATGTCCTCGCGAGTGAGACCCTGCTGCCGGAGCTCGGTCCGGATCAGCCGGAGGCCCCGCAAACGCCCCAACCCGCCCCGAGACCGACCGATGTCGGGCAGATAGAGCCGGTGGGGCTCACCGACCACGACGCGCTCCACGTGACCACGACGATCGACCATAACGCCGACCTGCCGATTGATCTCACGCGAGATGTCAGCAATGTGCCGAGCGAGCTCGACCGAGGTCAGTGCATCATCTTTGATCTTGCGACGAAATGTGGCCTGCAGTCGCTTGATTTGCAGGGCCTTGAGGCCGTGGGTTGAACCGTCGATCGGACGCATGTGTATTTCGGGGTGGCCGCGAAGGTGCTGGATAGGACCAACGTCAGCGGCTGGTCAAGGCCGGTTTGCTGCTGGGCGCCAGCAGGTATGATAGCCGTCCGATGGTACTGAGAAGCCGAGGGCGGCCGCGGGTCTACGAGCTCCAGGAGCGGATCGGCGTCGGGGGCATGGGTGAGGTCTATCGGGGCACCTCGCCCGACCTTAATCGGCAGGTCGCGGTCAAGCGGATGCTGGATCGAGAGTCCGCCGACGAAGACCTCAAGGCCCTCTTTTTGCGTGAAGTCGCGGTGGCCGCGACTCTGGAACACCACAACGTCATCGAGGTCCTCGACGCCGGCCAATCCGGTCCAGAGCTCTATTTGGTGATGGAATTCGTCGACGGGCCGGCGCTGGCCGAGATCGTCGAGGTCCTCCGGCGCGAGAACAAGATTCTGCCCATCGAGGTCTCATGTGGTGTCGTCAGCAGCGTGGCCTTGGGACTGACCCACGCCCACGAGCGGGCGCTCCCCGACGGCACCCCCCTGGGCATCGTGCATCGCGACGTCGCGCCCGAGAACGTCTTGGTCGGCACCGACGGCGTTCCCAAGATCGTCGACTTCGGCCTTGCTACGCTCGCGGGCCACAACCTCACCGAACCGGGCATCATCCGAGGCCGGCCTCGCGCGTTGTCGCCAGAGCAAGCGCGCGGCGACCCCACCGATGTCCGGTCCGACATCTTCTCGCTTGGCGCGATGTTGTTCGAGCTGGTCGCGGGGCAAGCTCTGTACCCTAACGAAGCGATCGCGACCCTCCTGTGGAAAGTCGCGGCCGGCGATTATCCGCCTCTCGAGCCGAGGCTCAGCCACGTCGATAGCGACCTCGTCGCGCTCATCCAGCGGGCCCTCGCCGTCGACCCTGCCGATCGATTTCGCTCCACCCGCGAAATGGAGCGCGCTCTCGACCATTTTCGTGCCGCCCGCGGGATGCGGATGAGCAGCCGCGCCCTCAGCCAGGTCGTCAGCATGACGTGGCCTCGCATCCAGGAGATGCGCAAGGAGCGGACCGAGGGGAGCATTGGGGAGCTGGAGGGCTCCCGACTGGTCCTGCCGGCCGACCAGCTCGACTGGGATCTCGACCAGGCGCGCGCCAGTGAAACCGACGAATACCCTCTGCCGAAAGCCCGCATCGAGACCGGTGATCTCTCCGGGGCCGGCGACGACCGAAAACGACAGAACGACCGACCGAAACCGTCCCCGATGCTCAAAGCGGCGTTGACGTCACCGGTGGCGAGTGGTCGAAAACGGACGTCCTATCCCAAACCCGACCTCGGCGCCGGCACGCGTTCGCTTGGAGTCGCCCCCGGCACCGACCTGGGCCTGCGAGGCAGACCGTCTGAGCTGGGCTGGGCCATTTATCTGGCCGCGGTCGTCGCGTCCGCAGTCGCGGTGTTCGCCTGGGTCTGGATAGCGCATACTGGTGGAGTCTGAAGGTGGCGGCGCGGGTACTCGTAGTTGATGGCGACGAAGGGGCGATCGACGCCCTTGAGGCGGAGCTGCGCAAGGTGGAGCTAGAGCCCCTCTCGGCGCTCGATGAAGGCACTGCGCTCCGCCTCTTCGAGGAGTTCCGGCCGGCGGTCGTCTTGCTGGGGGTCCGGGCCGAGAGCCTCGATTGCCGGGGCCTGGCCCGCGCAATGCGGG
Source organism: uncultured Myxococcales bacterium (assembly GCA_964519665.1). Classification (GTDB taxonomy): domain Bacteria; phylum Myxococcota; class Kuafuiibacteriia; order Kuafuiibacteriales; family Kuafuiibacteriaceae; genus JANQQN01. The sequence continues at coordinate 206,163 of CAZFIV010000001.1, read as the reverse complement.
CTCGAGCCCCCAACGTGCCCCTGCTCTTCATGGGGTACGGTGGACCCAGCGACCCCATAAGGGCCCCTTCGGAGGCTCTGGACGCGGGCGGCGACTACTACTTCCGTCTTCCGACCGACCTCGGCTACCTCGCCGGCCGGGTGCGCGGATGGGCTCGAACCGGGCCCGCGGCGCCTTCGGAGCCCGAACCCGCCCAGCATGAAGAGCTCTACGCGCTGTCGGCGGAGCTCGACGGCGACCTCGATCTCGAAGGTATGCACGGCCCGAGCGACCCGCCACCCCACGGCTCGGCGAGACCGGCGCTCCATCAGACGTCGCGAGCACTCGAAGGCTCGAACGCCTATCCGCGCCGTGCATCGGGAACCATCGATACCGCGCGGGCGCTCGTGCGAGAGGCGGAGGCTCTCCGAAAGGCGGGGCGCACCGATGACGCCATCGAAGCGTACTTATCCGCGGCGTCGATCTATTCGCAGGACGGTGAGGTCCGACCGGCGCTGGCCCTGTACAAGCTGCTGCTCTACCTTCAGCCATCCCGTCTGGAGCTCGTTCACCAAGGAGCGCTGTTCGCGGCCCGACACGGGCTTCATGAAGACGCGCGGGCGATGCTCAAACGGGGCGTGCAGGCGCTCGAACAGGCACGTCGGGAGGGTGATGCACTCGACTTGGTGGCCCGTTTCATTGAACAGACCGGCGTTGACCCGGTTTTGGTCTCGATTAAGCAGCGGCTGGAGGCCATCCAGCGGTCTGGTACCCAGCGGTCCGCCAGTACTGAAGCGACAGCCTCCATCACGCCCGACTCCGGCGCGGTTCGGCCACGCCCACCCTTGCCCGAGCATCGTCCGGGCCCCCTCCGGTTTCCTCCCGAGAATCGGGAGGCGGGAGGTTGGCCTACGTCGTCGCTGGACGCTTCCATCGACGTCGATCCGGAAGCCCGGTCCAGCGAAGACCTGTACCCTAACGCGTCCGAGCTGGCGCGCCCGCCCGGCCGGGGCCTCTCCACGGAACCCGAAGACCTCGCCCCAACGGTGATCGCGGCACCGCTGCCCGACGACGAGACCAATATCGTCTCGTCGTCGCAGCTGATCTTCGAAGAGGCGGTGGAAGCCGCGGAAGCCGCGCCTACGTACACCTTGGGCACCGCGCAGGCGCAGCTGGCTGCACTCCGAGATGCCCCCAAGCCTGAACGCAGCGGCGCGTCGGATTCCTCCACCATGCCGCGGCGTACCCGGCGGCCGCGGGCGACCCGCCCTGGAGCCTCACCCGAGATGATGCCGATCGGCCCAATGCCGCCCGACGACGGCGCAACCGGGGCCGAACCGAGACCTTCGACAACCGGCCGGCGTCTTGGCTTCGGCACCTCCGACCTTCCGGTCGTGCCTGCGAACGACCCGACCGAGGCGGGACCGCTCAAACCGATCGTCGTGACGAGGGGCGAAGCCAGCTCGGCGTTCTTGTTCCCGCCGGCCGACGACGTGCCCAAGACCAATCCGGGGGATACATCCGAGGTGCCCGGAGCAAATAAAAGCCCGGGATCGGTGGGCAACGGTCCGCTGCCGACGCCCGACGGCACCGGCGGCCACCCACCTCAGCCGTGGATACCTCCCGTCTTCGATGAAGACGACCTCCCTTTCGACAGCAAGACCGAAGAGGTCGATGTCCCCGCCCTGACGGGACGACCAACCGCCTTTTCATCGGCCCGTTCCGCCGATGGTCAGATCGCCAGCATCGAAATGACTGACGAGGGGGATGCTCAAGGCGCGTTCGACACAGTCGAGATTCCCCTTCTCGGCGGGCAACTTGCCCCGGGCGATATTCCTGGCACCCAAGACCTACCGAGCGCCGCGTTCATGAGCATCGACGAGCCCGCCCCCCGGTCGGACCACCTCGACGGGAGCGGCTCCGTCGACGGCAGTAAACGCCCCTCACTGCCCCCGTTCACGCCCGCCGGCGGCAGCGGCGTACGTTCGGGCACGCCGATACCGGCCATCGGGTACCCAGCCATACCACCGCCCCCCGCCTCGCCCGGACCCTCTTCTCCGTCACCGAGAGGCGGACGGCACGCCACCACCGACACGCTCGACTTCGAGACTCCGGACGCCCGGTCCGGGTCGCGAATCGCCCCTCGAACGCCGAGCTTTACCCAAGGGCAAGTCAATGACCTTCAGGACGCGCTCGAGGTCCTGGGAGAGCTCTTTTCCGTCCAGGCTACGGGCGTGCTGAGAGCCCAACACGTCCAGCTGGTGATCGCGAACGGCCAGCCGGCAGCCCTGCGAGGGGAGACCGCCTGCCAGGATCTGCTCGCCAACGCCCAACGAGGTCGCCCGGTCCCCCTCGAAGCCCTGCCCGAAAGCCTCGAGCTGGTCGGTGCGCCAGCCGCGCTGGCCGCCCATCTCGTGGAACGAGGCGTGATGAGCGGCGCCGAGAGCGAAGCGCTCCTTCACAATCAGTTCGAGATGGCTCTGCGTTCTTGGCTGGCATCGACCGGCGCTTGGCAGTTTCACGCGGTCGAGGTCTTCGGGGGAGAGCTGCTGGACCCGCTTCCGGACATCCGGCGCACTTTGATCGACCTTTTGGATGGCGTCGGGATCCCGGTCCCCCTCGATCGCGACCTCATCATTCGCGGCACGAGCATCGACAGCTCGCTGTTCAACCGGCGCGATGCGCGTTTCGCAGCGCTGCTCGATGGCCGGCGAACCATCGGCGAGGCCGCGCGCATCGCGGGTCTGCTTCAGCCGCGCGCAGCGGCGGTCGCGGTGGTCCTCCTCGGGTTCCGTCTGGCGGTCGCGGTCGGGCGCGCCCCGCCGACCGAGCCGCGTCCGCACGAATGGCCGGGTCTTGCTCGCCTTCGAGCCATGGCCGAGATGATTCGTACCAGCGACTATTTCACGATGCTGGCCGTGGGCGAACAGGCGTCGGCGGCCGAGATCGACGATGCGCACGCCCGGCTTCGGGCTTTGGTTCCCAGCGATGCCAACCCGCACGACGGCGAGGCCCAGGCTCTGCTTCGAGAGGTGGTTCGATCGCTGGATGAAGCACGGGACGTCCTGAAGGTCCCTGAATTGCGGGCGGCATACCTCCGCCATCGAAGACGTTAGTCCTTCGCCCACTTGCCGCATCGAACGCCGGTGCTAAGATTCGATGTATGGCGCTCCGCGACATTCTCACCTTTCCCGACTCTCGACTCGCCCGGAAGTCGACGCCGGTCGAGACGGTGAGCGATGAGACCCGACAGCTGATCGATGACATGTTCGAGACCATGTACGTGGCCGAAGGTGTGGGTCTTGCGGCCCCCCAGGTCGGCGTCACCAAGCGGGTCATCGTCCTGGACTGCGGTGCTCGCGAAAGAGAAGAAGAGTCGCCCCTCCGCCCCATCGAGCCGATCGCCTTGGTGAATCCAGTCATCAAGGCCCGCGAAGGGAAGATCACGTGGGAGGAAGGCTGCCTCTCCGTCCCCGGATATACCGATGAGGTCGATCGGGCCGCCAAGATCACCGTCGAGGCCCTCGATCGCGACGGTCAGACGATGACGCTCGAGGCCGAAGGGCTCCTTGCGGTCTGCATTCAGCACGAGATCGACCACCTCGAGGGTGTTCTGTTCGTCGATCGCCTGTCTCGACTGAAGCAGGTGCTGGTGAAGAAGAAGCTAAAGAAGAAGGCCCGGGAAGAGGTCAGCGCCTGAACCGTCTAAAGCTGCCCGACCGCCGGCTGCGCCTGGCGTTCTTTGGAACCCCCGACATCGCCAAGACGGTGCTGGACGGTATCCTGCGCGCCGACGAGGACGATGTGGTCCTGGTGATCAGTCAGCCCGATCGACCGAAGGGTCGAGGCAAGAAGCTCGAACCGACCCCGGTCAAGGCGCTGGCGCTCGACCACGGCGTCGAAGTCGAGCAGCCGACCAAGCTCCGGGATGGGACAGTGGCGGCGCGCCTCGACGATCTCGACCTCGATCTGTCGATCGTGGTGGCCTACGGTCGGATTCTTCCCCGCGCTGTCTTCGAGGCGCCCCGATTCGACACCTGGAACGTGCACGCCTCGTTGCTGCCCCGCTGGCGAGGCGCGTCCCCCATTCAAAGGTCGATCGAGCACGGAGACCACCAAACCGGCGTCACGCTGATGCAGCTGGCCGAGGCCATGGACGAAGGCGATATGCTCCTCAAACGGACGACCGACATTCGGCCGGATGATACCGGGGGGTCGCTGACCGAGCGGCTCGCACACCTGGGGGCTCAGGTGGCCGTCGATGGGCTCGCCCTCGCCAAGAGCGAAGGACTCGAAGTCATCCCCCAGGACGACGAGAAGGCGACCTACGCTGGGCTCATCGAAAAGAAAGACGGGCTCATCGACTTCGGACGGACCTCAGCGGAGCTCGACTGCCAGGTGCGCGCGTTCGATCCCTGGCCCGGAACCTTCGTCCCGTTAGCTTCTGGACAACCCCTCAAGATTCGACGGGTACAGATCGTAGACGACGATCAGTCCGCAAGAGATGCCCAGCCCGGTCAAATCATCGGCCTAGAGCCTCATCTGCGCATCAAGACGAGTGACGGGGCCCTCGATATCCTCGAAGTGCAGCCTCCGGGAAAACGGGCCATGTCTTCCGATGACTTTCTTCGCGGCGCTGGTCGACATCTTCAGATCGGAAGAAACCTGCACGAATGTTAGATTTTTAACTCGTCGCCGAAAAGCTCCGGTCATATGGGACGATTATGCGTTCGTAAACGCACGCTCTTTGGGATAGGCTGGGTGGAAGTGTTGGCCTCGACGCAGCACCGGAGCGCATCTGCGCCGCCACCAACGACTGGCACGGAAATTGGTTAGCGGGCTGACGATGGTGGACTCAGCGGCGTCGGAGACCCGGCCCCAGGCGAGGCTCAGGTCCGAAGAGCTCGACCTCCTCAAGCGCTGGCTCGAAGCGCCTCACGGGTCGGTCGTCCTTCTCAAAGGCCGACGCGGGGTCGGCAAAGACCGGCTGGCCGAAGAGGTGATCCGACACGCCCACGCTCTCCCCAAAACTATCGTCCTCGAGGGCCGCACGCCGACCGCGGGGGGCCGAAGCTTTCATCCGTTCGCCGAAATCGCGCACCAGATCATGCAGTGGGCCGAGCAAAACGGTCTCACCGACGAGCTGGTCGATCCGCTGTACGCTGATCTCTCCTCGGTCCTCGAGCACGTGACGTCCGACGAGCCCGGAGTCACCACGCTCGACCATAAACTCCGCTTCTTCGAGAGCTTTCGCACTCTGTTGGCGGGCATCGGGCGTTGGGCCCGACCTACGGTCGTCGTCCACGACCTTGAGCGGGCCGACAGCGACACCCTCGAGCTGACCTGCTTTCTCGCCGACGAGCTCTTTACCGACCCGAATCTCGACCCGGGCACCGAGCGCCCAGGAATGCTGCTGCTTCTCGCCCGCGACGACGAAACCACCAGCCCGATCGTACGCGATGCCTTGACGGAGATCGCGGGCTATTCGACCACGAATACGCTGGAGCTCAAGGGGCTCGATCTCGAGGGTCTCAGCCGTTACCTGCAGGCCCCGCACGTGCTCGAGAAGCTCCTCGCGGCTTCCGACGGTCTTCCCCAGGAACTGGACGCGATCTTCGACGCTCTGCCGACCAACGTAGAGGAGCTGTTTCAGCGCAAACTGGAGGGCCTCGACGGGGTCGATCAGGAGTGTCTCCGGGCGCTGGCCGTCTCCGGGCGCCCCGCCGCGGCCCGGACCTTGGCCCGCGTGGTCCAACACCCCCCCAAACAGGTCGCGAAGGCGCTCCACGATCTGCGAGAGGCCCGGATCGTCGACCGTCGCATCAGCAACGGAGAGTTCCAGTTCAGCTTTGCGCGCCGACGAGACCTCGAGGTCACCGACCGAACGCTGTCCGCCCAGGATCGTCGTCGGTTGCATCGGGGCTGGGCCGACGCACTCGCGAAGGAGCCCGACCAAGGGGGGCCCGCTCTGCTCGCATACCATCAGCTCCGGTCGTCCGAGCCCCAGCGGGGGGTCGCACTGGCGATCCGGGCGGCCGAAACCTACGCCGTAGCCGGCGCGTTGAATGCGGCCGTCAACATGCTCGAGAGCGCCTATCCTCACGCGCAGGGTGAATTGCGACTGACGATCGCCCACCGGCTCGCTGACCTCGCACCGTTGATCGGCGCCCCCAAACGGGCGCTGCGTCACATCGAAGAACTCAAGTCTCTGTTGCCCAAGTCGGAGCGCGGGCCTGCGCTGGTGCGCGAAGCGACCTTGCGCAACAAGGCTGGGGACCACGAACTCGCCCTCGAGGCCCTCGAGCAGGCCCGAAGCCTGATGGCGATGGCCCCGCCTCACGAGCGCGCTTCGATCGAGAGCGCCGCCAGCGAGGCGCATTACCATCTTTCGGCCCTCGAATGGGCCGCAGCAGCCGCAAGAGCGGGGCTCGTTATCCTCGATGACCTCGGTGACCCCTCCCCCGCCGAGCGCGCCGCCCTCATCAACCAGCTCGGCAAGATCGCTCTCGCCAACGGCGACTACGAGTCGGCCCTCTCGTACTACGCGCAGAACCGTGCTCTCGGCGAGAAGGCGGGCCTGCAGAACCTCCTCGCGATGGCGCTGGTCAACATCAGCGTCGTCCACCTGCGCCGCGGCGACCCGAAGGAAGCCGAGCGCTACCTGCACGAGTCGATCGCGACCGCTCGGGCGATCGGAGACCTGCCCACCATGGCCTTTGCCAGCATGAGCATGGGAGCGCTGCACCACCAACGAGGAGAACTCGGCCGGGCGATCGAGGCCTATCGGGAGTGCCGGTCGATCTTTCGGAGGCTCGGCAACCGGACCCAGCTCGCCCGGGCACTGCACAACCTCGCTGTTCTGTATCTCGTGGGTGGGGATACGGCCCGCGCGAAGGCCCACAACGATGAAGCGCACCGTCTCGCCGTGCAGAGCGGGGTCGGCCGAATCGTGGCCCTCGCGACGGTCGTGGACGGTCTCCTGAGGGCAGAGACGGGAGAGATCGACGTCGGGGAGGCTCGCCTTCGCGAAGGCATGCGGCTTCAGGCCCCCGAACGCGCCGACCGTCCGATCGAGGCCACCCTGGAGCTCGCCGAATTTCAGCTCCGATGGCGGTCCGTCGACGCCGCCGCCGACACCCTCGAGGAAGTGGAAAGAGGCCTCGAGCTCCACGATAATCTGTTCTTGCGGGCGCGGGCCGACCTCATTCGGGGCCGGGTACTGTCGGCCCGACGGGACGACTCGGCATTGGACCTGCTCAAGCAGGCCCGCGACCGATTCGTCGAGCTCGATCGCCGCCTATTCGTCCGCGATGCGGAGACCGCCCTGGCCCGTTGCGCGCTCGCGCACGGCCAGCGTGAAGCCTGTCGACGGCACTTGAGCGCCGCCAAGGCCCTGCAAGAGGAGGTTTCGGCCTCGCTTCCGCCGGATCTCATCGCCCGGTTCGCCCAAGCAGATGGCCAGCGCCAGCTCGACCTGATCGAGGGCGACCTGGAGGGACGCAGTCCATCACGCCCCCTTCCCGCGCCTCAGCGGCGATCGCCGGGCCAGCTGACGAGCCGCTCCGACGCCCGCCCCAGCCCATACCATCGCCCTGACTCTAGCTTCAGCGGTCAGTCCAACCCGGTCGGTCGGCCAGCCGCCCGCGAAACGGCCCGAAAGCCGGAATGGGCCGGTCGGTACGACAATATCATTGGCGAATCGAGCAAGCTGTATCGGGTGTTTCGGATCCTCGATCGCATCGCCGACACCGAGGGTACGGTCCTCGTTAACGGCGAGTCGGGCACCGGCAAGGAGCTCGTCGCGGAGGCCATCCACCGGAACTCGTCGCGAACCGAAGGCCCCTTCGTGAAGCTCAACTGCGCGGCCCTGGTCGAATCGCTCCTAATGTCGGAGCTGTTCGGGCACGAGCGCGGCTCGTTTACGGGCGCCCATCAGCGCAAGATCGGTCGGTTCGAAATGGCGTCTGGGGGAACCCTGTTCCTCGACGAGATCGGCGACATCTCGCCCAAAACCCAGGTCGCGCTCCTCAGGGTTCTTCAAGAGCGGGAGTTCGAGCGGGTCGGCGGCGGCAAGCCGATCAAGGTCGATGCCCGAATCATCTTCGCTACGAATCGCAACCTCGCCCAGATGGTCCGGGACGGGACCTTCCGGGAAGATCTCTATTACCGACTCAAGGGCATCAGCATCGACGTGCCGCCCCTGCGCGACCGACCCGAAGACATCGGCCCTCTCGCCAGCCATTTCCTCGAGCAATACGCGGCGGAGAGCGGGTCGGTGGCCAAGGTCCTCTCGGACCGGGCCCTTCACCTGCTGGTCGGCTACCCCTGGCCGGGCAACGTCCGAGAGCTCGAAAACATCATTCGCTCCGTAGCGCTCTTCGCCGAGGGCCAGATGATCGACGCGGGCGACTTTGACGAATACCGTGAGCTATTGAACGAGGCGCCGATCGCGGCCCTCAAGCCCCACTCGCCATCCGGCGGAGTGCCGAGCGAACGCCCCCCCTTGGATAGGACGCGGGTCGAGCCGCCGAATAGCGGCGTCACTCGGCCCATCGCTGCCGCCGAGCCCAACTCCGCCCCCGATTTGGTCCCCGACCGCGTGAGAACTGCCGAGCAGGCCCAAGGGGATCTACTACTAGAGATCTTCGCCCGGGGGGTGCCGCTTCCTGAGCTCAAAAAGCGGATCCAGGAGCAAGCGATTGCCCAGGCGCTGCAAATGACTCAAGGTAACATCACGCGCGCCGCTGAGCTGTTGGGGATGCGGCGACCTCGACTGTCGCAGATCATCAATGCGAGCGAGGAGCTCAAGGCGCTGGCGCTAGAGGTGAGCAAATGAACCGCTACGACTTCAAATGTCTTCCGCTTCACCTCGTAGGGATCTCCGCCCTGGTCGGCGCGGTTGCCTGTGGCGGTGTCGCGAATGAAGAGCCTCAGGTGCAGGAAGAGCGGATCGAGCGACGGGCGGCCTCGTTGCACGTGACGACCACGCTCGACACGGCCAACCTGCTCGCCCCTTCGGTGGCCGACCGCGTCCAGGTCGACGAAATCCTGATCAACCTCAGCGAGGTTCGCATGTTGGGGGCCGACCCGCGCATTCCTGCGGATGGTGTTCCGCTCCTGACCGAAGAGCGCATCGTCCGGAGCACGACGGTCGGCTTGCCCGCGATCGAGCTCAAAGTCCCCAAGTACCTTTTGGATGACCCCGAGCTGTCGGTATTCCTCCGGGTGAGCCCATCCGAAGCGCTCAACGGGGCCTCGGTCGTGGTTCGGGGCCGATACGACGTTGGCTCGGGCGGCATCAGCACTACTCGCGCGTACGGCGAAGCCACCGATCCGGATGTCGACCCGATGCACGATGGTGAGGCTTTCGCCGAAGACGGCCACGGGTGCGCAACCGACCCTGACGTCGATCCCATGGCCTGTGACCGGGCGGTCCGTCCCTCGAAGTCGGCCCTCGACGGCGCGACATCGGGAAGCCGAGTAGTCGTCGACTTCGAACTTAGGGATGAGCAGGTGGTCGACCTTCTGACGTCATTGGATCTCGAAGGCGAGCTGAACGTCGTCCTCGGCATTCCGGCCGCGCGTTGGTTGACGCCTGCCGCCGTGGGAACACTGAACGAAGCATCCCAGTCGGCGGCCGCACCGGTGGAGCAAGCCGTCCGGCCCGACGGCCAATCCGAACTCGTGCCTTTCGAGTTGATGCCTGACCAGCCTCCGGTCGACGCGAACGACTTCGTGCGACCTTCCCCCAGCGTGTGCCCCAAAGGTTACTTTCTTGATGATCGTTCGCGGTTCCGCCGAGACCGCGGCGACTACTGAGACCCTGACGGGTCTACCCAGCGCATTTCGCCGCCTCGTCGGCGTTGAACTGAATCTGCTCCGTAGCCCCCGGCCGATGGCCCTAGCGCCCGGCCGACGGCCAAGGCCACCGGATCGGCGGTTGACCGCTGAGCAGGCTTGCGGCCTAGTACTCGGCGGCGGGAGTTCCAATAGACCTGGAACTCTCGACGGCGAGGACGCGAGCAGAGCCTGCGGAGCGACGGCACGCGAGTGATCGGGAAGACCGGGAAGATAGGGAAGGGACTCGAAAGCATGACTGGAATTGATCTCAGAGGCGTGGTCGTCTCTATCTTCGCCGCGACATTGGTCTTGGGCGGATGCGGCAGCGACTCCAACAATGGGAACCAGGAAAACCCAGACACCGGTCCTGACGCGGGTGGTATGGATGCCGAGCCGGACGCGGGTTTCGCGGACGCAGGCTTTGATGAGCCGCCAGAAGAAGCCGAAGCATGCGCTGGACCGACCGCCTCCCAGCTGTGTGCGGACGGCCTGACCTGCGTGAGCTTCAGTGGTGGAACGGTCGAGACCTGTCTGAACATATGCCAGTCCAGCGCCGACTGTACGGGCTCCACGCTCGACCCGGCCGCCTCCATCTGCGCGTATCTGGGCCGACTGGTGGACAACGACGGCAATGAATTCGGCTGGTGCGTACAGGAGGTCGTCGGCGAAGGCACCGTGGTTCTCGATCCACCGAACGCCAACATCACCGTAACCGGCAGCCGTTTGACCTCTTGCGACAATGATAGCCTCCCTTTGAGGACCTCCACCAGCGAAACGGTTTGCGTTCGAACCTGCGAAGACGACGGCGACTGCGCCAACTCGGCCTTGAGCCCGGCCGCCGCCGTTTGTTCGGCCGGCATATGTGTTCAGTCGACGGTCGGCGAAGGCGGGGTCGCCTCCATCAGCGGAACCGAAATCCAGGGCTGTGATCCTTCCCTGGATAGCTTTCTTAGCCCGATCAACATCGGCGAAGTGCAGTGCGCGCGCATCTGTACCGACGACGATGAATGCACCAACACCGATTTCGGCGTCTGCAACCTCGGCTTCGGTACGGACACCGCCACGGTCACCGGTATCTGCAGCCGCACCGCGGGTACCACCGGCTCGCCGTGCTCTAACCGGCATATCGTTGATAGTTGCACGTTCGACATTGAGAACAACGGTCTGGTCACTTGCTCCGACTTCTGGGGACTGAACGACAACGCGGCCTTCAACGGCGTCTGCGTTCAGCGTTGCGGGGACCTCGACGACTCACCGCTCACCCTGGACGAGGTTTGCGTTCTTCCTGCCGACCGGGCCGGTGACCCAGCCCCAACCTGCCTGACCACCATCGACGACGGCTCACCGCTGTTCCCAGCCGCGCCGAGTCAGGGCATCTGCGCCGACCCCTGCACCAACGTCCCGAACTCCTGTGGGGGCACTGCGCCCACGCAGTGCTTCGAGAACCAGCAACTAGGTTCGTTCAACGTGACGTTCGCGCAGTGCATTACGCCCGTCGAGCCGCTATTGCCGGTGTGGTACCCGGCCCGGGGCACACCGACCTTCGTGGACGACTGCACCGGTCGGTACAACCAATGCCCGCCGGACACCTTCTGCCTCAGCGTGGGCGGCGGCTCCGCGTTCTCCGTGTGCATTTACGGTTGTGACCCGAACGCTCCGGTCGGCTCGACAGGCTGCGAGAATAGGTCGATCGGAAGCGAAACCAATCTCGTGTGCAATACGATATCCACCACCGAGGTGAGCCTCTGCGAGCCCGCGCCCTAGACAACGCGCCGCGGGAGCCGCCCACCGTCGTCACCCGCCAGGAAGCGACTCGACCGACCGACAAAGGCCTTGCGAAGGCCGGCCGGCCGCGCCATGGGGTCGCTATGAGCAAGCTCTTCGTGGTTATCGGGGCCGTAACGGGCTTTCTGGCCGTCGCGGCCGGCGCTTTCGGTGCCCACGCGCTGAAGCAGCACCTTTCGCCGGACAAGCTGGCCGTCTTCGAGACGGCGGTTCGGTACCAGATGTACCACGCGCTGGGCTTGATTCTCGTCGGGATGCTGAGCGCTGACCGGCCGCATTCAGCGTTCACCAGCGCGGGCTGGGCTTGGGTCATCGGCATCGCCCTGTTCAGCGGGAGCTTGTACGGACTGACACTCACCGGACTCAAGGTCTTCGGACCGATCACCCCGATCGGGGGGGTGGCCTTCCTCGTCGGATGGGGCCTCTTGGCCTGGGGGGCCACTGCTCGCTTCTGAGCGCCCTCCCCGAGCACGGTCGCCGATGGCTTGACGGGGTTCGATGGGCGGGCGACGCATCGGTATGGTTTGGATCGAGGCGAGCGCCGAGTACGAAACGACCATCAGGGCCGCGCGGACGGATATCATCGCGTATATTCGAAACATCCCCGTCAGCGGACTTCTGTTTCCGGGGATCGACCGAATCGAACCCCTTGGCGATGAGCGATACCGCTTCGTGATCAAGGAGCGCCGAACCCTCGGGATTTCGTTCATCGGCAACTACATCGCGCAGTACGAAACGACCGACGACCAGGTGGCCTGGCGAACCGTCGAGGGCAATATGAAGACCACGGGCGCCTGGCGCCTGAGCGGTCCCGACCGCAGTGTCGTGGTCCGCGTCGAATCGACGACCGAGCTCGAGGTTCCGCTCCCCCGCTTGCTCAAGACGCCCGCCACGATGTTCGCTGCGAAAGAGACCAAAGACGGGATCCGGGCCCAGCTGGACGGCATCAAGGCCGCGGTCGAACGTCAGTCCTGATCGCCCCGGGGCGACGACGAGGTCGCGACGCCGCGCCGACTGGAGATCGGCTTCGGTCTGCGACCGGGAGCGTCAGGGGTGCGGGCGAGCTTTGCGACCTCGGTACCCACTGTTATGGTGCGGGCCGGTGGCGGAGCTGAAATCGCTCCTCGACGGCGCGGGGCTGCCGGTCGGGTCTCGGCTGCTGGTCGGAAGGTCGGCCGCGTGCGGACTTCGCCTCGACAACCAGCACGTTTCAGGGGAGCACGCGACCGTCTCGTGGACGGGCGGGCACTGGGCCATCCGTGACTTGGGCAGCCGAAATGGGACGTACGTCGACGGCGTTCGCATCGACCCCGGCCACGCCGTCAAGCTGAGGGCGGGGCAGCGAATCGCCTTCGGAGACCCCGAACAAGCCTGGGAAATCGCCGACGACGGTCCGCCGTCGATCATCGCCGTCAATACGCAAACCCATCGAGTGCAGGCCGGGCAAGGTGACCTTCTCGTTCTGCCCAACCCGGACCGTCCGGAAGTGTCGATCTACGCCGAGGCCGACGGCTGGCGGATCGACATCGGTGATGGTCGGCCCACCCCGTTCGCTGACCGAAGCATCGTCGAGACGTCCGATGGCCCCTGGCGAGTCGAGCTGCCCGCAGCGGCCGAGGGCACGCCGCTGATGCAACTCCAGTTGTCAATGACCGACGTGGAGTTGAGCTTCGAGGTGAGCCGCGACGAGGAGTTCGTGCGGATCACGATTCGCTCGCGCGGCGCCGACATTCCGCTCCTCCCGCGGGAACACGCCTACGTGCTCCTCACGTTGGCTCGGGCACGGATGGACGACGCCCACCTGCCGGTCCACGAACGCGGGTGGCGAGACCGTGATCAACTCGAGCGAATGCTCGCGCTCGATTCGAACGCGCTCAACGTTTCGATCCACCGCGCCCGTCAGCAGCTGTCGGCGGCCGGAATCCAGGGGGCGGCCGGGATCGTCGAAGTCCGCCGCAAGCAGCGCCGACTGGGGACTGACCGGTTCCGGATCCTGAGTCTAGGGGCATCATGAGCGGCCAGCTGCGACCGGGAGCGATTCTCGACGATCGCTACACGCTGCTTCGACGACTGGGCGCCGGTTCGACCGGCGCCGTCTGGCAGGCCGAAGACGGACACGGGGGCCTCGTCGCCTGCAAGATCCTGCACCCGCAGCTCAGCGACGATCAGCAGGTCGTCCAGCAGATGTTGCGAGAGGCACGGGTACTGGCGCAGCTGACGCACCCCAACATCACGCGACCCATCGACTTTCGAACCGACGGGCCTTTCGTATACCTGGCGATGGAATTCGTCGACGGAGACCCTCTTCACGAGGTCATCGGCGCCCGCGCCGAACTCGGCCGCAACTTCTCCGGCTCGGAGGTCCAACAACTGTTTGGACAATTGTGCGACGGCGTCGCACACGCGCATAGTAAGTACATCGTCCACCGCGACCTCAAGCCACACAACGTCATGGTGGTTCGCGGAGCCGAGGTCCCCCAGATCAAGGTGCTCGACTTTGGTTTGGCCCGCCTCCTCGAAGGGAGCATCTTCGAAGCCACCACGTTCGGTCGCGCCCTGGGATCCCTGTTCTACATGTCCCCCGAGCAGACCCGGGGAGAGCCCGCGACGATCCGAAGCGACGTGTTCGCCTTGGGCGCGATCCTGTACGAGCTGGTGACGCTTCACCGCACGTGGGCTCGCGACAACCGCGGCCGGCCGGTCCCGGCGTTTTCGCAGTCCGTCCCGGGCGCCTCGAACAACCTCGCCGACGTCTTCGACCGGCTCGCGCGAGGGCCTCGTCCGAAAGCTCGAGACCTTCGCCTCGAAGTCTCCTCCCGGTTGGACGCTCTGATCCGGCGAGCCCTCGACATCGAGCCGAAGAGCCGCCCGTCATCGGTCGGCGAACTCCGCGAGGAGGCCATGGCCGGCCTCGAAGGTCTCGAGCCCGGTGAGGTGGTCTGGGCGCCAGCGACCGGCCCGATCACCACCGCTGGTTCGCTCGCGTTCGGTCCGACCATCGTCGATGATGCCGAGCTGTCGAAATCGACGGATCCGGCCCCCGGGGAGCTCGTCGGCGATGGCCTCGAAGGTGCCGGCCCGACGACGGCAGCATCGCCTAGTCCCGCGTTCATGCACTCGCTCGATTCATCGTCCGGCGAGCCGGTCGCGACAACGTCCGACTATATCGCGTCCCCCGGGGGGCCATCGACGACGGCGACCCAGGAGAGCGCGGCCCCTTCGTTCGATGACTTCGCGGCCGCCGGCGATGGCTCGGGGTCGTTCGACAGTCCCACTGTCGATGTCCACAGCGCCGCAGCGGAGGCCGTCGCTTCAGCTCAAGACGACCGGCTTTCGGAACCGGAGCTACCGTCGGCCATTCGAACGAGCGGCCCCGTCGACGACAACCGCCCCACTCAGAACGTCCGCCCCGCGTCGACGACGGCCCTCGTGGCATCCGGATCTCCGGCCGTCGACGTTCACCTGCGACCCGGTCAACGGGTCACGACCGGCGAAAGCGCGGCCGCGACCGAGCCTGGCGAGCTGTACGAGTCGGTGTCGGCGGTCGTTCAGCCGATCCCGACCGATATCCGGCTTGCGGCGCTCCCCCACCCGAGCCGCAGCGCGGACACCCCGATCAAACCTCGACGCCCGGCCGTCGAGCGACGAGCACGCGTCGCTCGCGCCGAGGCTCGGGCTGATGCCGACGCCCCGAAGCCTTCGGCGTCGAATGTCAGCCCGAACCATCCCGAGATCGGCCGCTCCGCCATCGCGATCGTGGGCTCGATGATCGTCGTCGGCGCACTCGTCGTGGCCTTCCTCGCGAACTGGTCTTCACCGCGTAGCCCCGGTCGCACTTCGGTGCCGGGGGTCGTCGAGGTCGTGGATGAGGCCACACCGACGCTGGCACCGGACGTGAGGGCTCGTCTACACTTGCTATTGCAACGGTTGGACGCGTACCCGAACGACGCTGACCTCCGGTCTCGGCTGAAGGAGGCACTGGTAGGCGAGGCCGCCAAACTTCGGCCCGGTCGCCGACGCCGCGAGATCCTGCGGCTCACCCAGCGGGACACCACCGTCGAGAACGACGCGGCGCTGCGGGCGGCCGCTGAGCTCCTGATGTCGGAACGCCAGTAATTCGTATCGGATATTCGTTGCCACACTCCGCTATGGCCGCCGAATTCCAGCCGGGTCTCGCGTGCCGCCTTCTGAAGCTCGTAAGCTCTCTGACGGCGCGCGGACTCACGATGTTTCGAGGGCGCTCAAGAGGTCCGCCACCAAGTCGTCGGGGTGCTCGATTCCGATCGAAAGACGGAGAAGGTCGTCCGGTACCTTGGTTCCGGGGCCCTCGATGGGCGCCCGATGCTCGACCAGACTCTCCACCGCCCCGAGGGAAGTCGCGTTCTTGAAAAGCCGGAGCGTGCCGGCCACCTTCCGAGCCTTCTCGGCGTCGCGCACCCGGATCGACATCAGGGCGCCAAATCCGCCGTCCATCTGCGTCTTGGCGAGCTCGTGGCCGGGATGGGTCGGAAGGCCCGGGTAGAGAACCTGTGCGACCTGTGGGTGTCCTGCGACCGCCTCCGCCACCCGCTGGGCACCGGAACACGACGCCCGAACCCGGAGGAACAAGGTTCGCATCCCCCGCATCAACAGCCAGCTTTCGAACGGGCCCAGAACCGCGCCCCGGTAAGCCCGATCGCGCAGGATAGCCTGCCAATGCTGGTCTTCGACCTTGGTGACGAGCGCTCCCGCCAATACATCGGTGTGTCCGTTCAACTGCTTGGTGGCGCTGTGCATGACGAGGTCGCAGCCCAGCGCCAGGGGCCGAGTGAGCGCCGGAGTGGCGACGGTGCTGTCGGCGACCACGTACGCTCCGACCCGGTGGGCCATCTCGCTGACCGCTCGAAGGTCGGTTATGGCCAGGCTCGGATTGGCGGGCGTCTCGAGCCACACCAGTCGGGTTCGGGGCTGGGAAATGGCCGCCCGCCACGCGTCGAGGTCGGTGTTGTCAGCGAAGGAGACCTCGATCCGGCGAGCACCTCGGAGTTGCTCGAGCCACAACCG
Organism: uncultured Myxococcales bacterium; assembly: GCA_964519665.1. Taxonomy (GTDB): domain Bacteria; phylum Myxococcota; class Kuafuiibacteriia; order Kuafuiibacteriales; family Kuafuiibacteriaceae; genus JANQQN01. The sequence continues at coordinate 189,516 of CAZFIV010000001.1, read as the reverse complement.
GATGGTCCAGTACATTTCGGAAGGCGCCACGACGTGGTCACCGGGCTCGAGAAGCTCGAATACGGTGGCCGCCGCCGCCATGCCCGATGCGAACAGGCGCGCGGCCGCGCCGCCCTCCAGTCGGGCCAACAGAGCTTCTGCTTGGTCATACGTCGGGTTTTGGTCGCGGCTATAGGTGTGGCCCCCAGGATAGGTACCGTCCGGACTGCGCTGGTACGACGCGGACGGAAAAATCGGAGGAACGACCGACCGGTACTGCGGTTCGTTCCACCCCAGCGCTTGGGCGGCGTGGGTTTCGAGTCGGTCGCGGTCGTCGGTGGCCATATCCCGGAATCATCATGCCCCACGACGGAATGTCGAGGTCCGAATCATCGGGCGGAGACGTAGGGTCGGACTCCGCTGACCGGACGGTGGGCGATGGTCGCCAGAGCTGCTTCGCAGGCCTCGCGGGCCTGCCCATCGAAGTCGCCGAGGCTCAGGAAGTTGGCGTTCGCCCGAGGCGTCTTGATGAGCGTGCAGCCGCCGAGGTCTCCGAGCCGCGCGACTCCGAACCGGCTTTGCACTTCATGCACCAGAGCTTGTCGCTCGAGCCCCCGCCATTCACGCCAAGCGTTAAGACCGAGACGATCGGTTGCGCCACCGTCGATGTACACCGCACCCCCGATGTTGACCGGACGAAACAATCGCGGAATCGCGCAGGACGCAGCCACGGCCTCCGGCAACGGACCGCTCGTCAGCAATCGATAACGGCCCTGGTGATCTGTAACTCCGACTGCGAATGGCCGTCCGAGCCCTTCAAAGGTGGACGGCAGAATGGCTCGAAGCTGATCGATCAGAGGCGCCATGGTGAACGGCCCCTGCCAAAAGCGCGGATGCCAGCCGATGCGCTGAACCGGGCGCTGCATGGTAAGCAAGCGAGATACGTGGTCGAGCCGGATACCTGACCACCACATGGCGCCGACCAGGGCTCCCGACGACGTTCCCACCACTGCGTCGACCTGACAGTCCATCCGTTCGACGGCTTGGAGAAACCCAAGATGGCGAGAGAATGCCATGAAGCCGCTTGAGAGAATCAGGTCCACATTCGGCATTATCCGCCGGTGACCACGTTCGTCGCTCTGCGACAACCTTTGCCCACGCAAAGACCTCGGGCCATCCGCCGGCTGACTCGCTTTGGCCCTCGTCGTACGCGGGCCCCGGGCGCGAATCAATCGCGCCCACCCGGCTGCGCTCGCTCCGCTCGCGCCGCTCGGCCGAAGGGCCTGCGACCACAGGGGAGATGACGCAAGTAATCCTGCACCGACACGGGCGCTCACGAGTCAGTCGTCCCTCGTGCTCGGGTACTCAGCCGAGGGCGGCCCGGCCGACTCGTTTCGCTTCGTCGAAATAAGTGCGGACGGTGGCCGCGTCGTGAGCACCGGTGAGCACGGCGCCCGTGAATCCTTCGGTGTGCCAGTGGCCGGCCGAGAGCTGATCGAGCCGCTCGGGGGGCGGAGGAGGCCAAGGCAGAACATACCAGTATGGTTCGGGATAACTGTCGTCGCCGGGCGACATCCCGAACCCCAGCGACCGCGCTTGCTCAGCGTCGACTTCCGGTCCGTCCAGCGTCGCCAGGGTCGCGACGTCGAAATGGTGCGGCCAGGTTCGCACTTCGGACGCATCCGGCGTTACCGCGCGCACGGATTCGAGCATCCGAAAGCCGTTGCGATACCACCGCTCCAACTCGGCCAGGGCACCGGGGACGGCCGGCGTCGAGAAGGCCGAGCCATCCTTGACCGGGTGGCCTTGCATCGAATAGCCGACCAGGGCGAGGGGTTCGGCGAGCGGGGCGCTCAGCCTCTCTTCGACCCGCGCGGAGACCCACTTGAGACCGTCGTCTAGGGTCTGACCGATGAGCCCGAAGGTCTGCTCGACGGCGTCGTTTTCGTCTATCAGGGCCAAGGTCAAATCCGAAATCTGGAGTCCCAAGCGGAACGGCCGCCCCCGGTCCACTCGCCGCGTTACCAGCATCATCGGATCAGCGAGCCACTCGAGCGCCGTATGTCCGTAGTCGGGTTGGGCGGGGACCAATTGGGAGCTCACCGGCGCGATCGCCTGGACGGCCCAGTGAGCCAGGAGACGCGCCTCGGTCAGCTCACCAGGCGGGACGGTCCCGAGTTCCGCCCATTCGACATCCGTTTCAATGCTCATACGCGTTGGAGCCCGCGACATCCGCTTCGGTTACAGCGTTTGACGATCTACTGATGAGTAGATAGATTCCGCACCGACGCTGGGCGTTCCGTTTGGGAGCGTTTACCTGGTGGCCCGCCATGGTGCTCATCGCCCTGCTTCTGTTCCTTGGGTTCGCGCACATGGTTCGCGCATATGGTTCGCGTACATGAATCCGACGGTCGACGTGTGGAGCGCCCGCATCGGCGACGAACCGGCACCCGAGAAGCAGAACACCGCGCCTCCACCTGAGCCGCGCCTTAATCTGACACAACCGGGATCGAGTCCTGTGGGCCGACGGATGGAGCGCCAGCAACGAATCGGTCATGCCTGGCTGCGATGACCGACGACGCCCTCGGGTTGCCGCACGGACCGCGTAAGACGTCGGTCCCGCTCTCGAGAGGGACGGTCGGCCTGTGGGTCCCGATCGGGACGGACGCGATGCTCGACCGCCTCGCGGAAGCGCCTCCCGACCCGGATGACAAGATGCCGTACTGGGCCGACCTATGGCCTTCGGCCATCGCGATGGCCGAGGCCATCGACGAGGGTCTGATCGCGGTCGAGGGTCGGAGCGTGCTCGAACTGGGCGCGGGCCTGGGCCTCGTCAGCGTGGTGGCGGCTCGAGCCGGAGGGCGGGTTCGCGCGACCGATTGGGACGATGACGCGCTGGCGTACATCCGAGCCAACGCAGCCGAGAATCAGGTCGAGATCGACGTTGAGAGGCTCGATTGGCGACGCGCGGAACCCTCGCAGAGCGCCTCGACGATTCTGGCTGCCGACGTGCTCTACGAGCGACGAAACGTCGACTCGCTGGTTCACGCCCTCGCGGTGTTGGTTCCGCCCGAAGGGGTCGCCTGGGTCGCCGACCCGGGTCGAATCAACCTGCCCGCCTTCGTGCAGGCCGCGAGCCGATTCACGTTCGCTCACGCCGAGCGAAGAGTCCGAACGTCGACCGGGGCAACGGCAGCGATTCAATTGCTGTGTCTTCGCAAGCGCCGATAAGCTAGGCGAACGCGACAGGAGGTTGCCCAGTCCCGGACTCGAACCAGGGACACGCGGATTTTCAGTCCACTGCTCTACCAACTGAGCTAACTGGGCGTTGGGGGCGCCGGTCATATCTGTGTCCCCCCAACTTGCCAAGGATAAAATCAACCCATCGCACCTTTACCGAGGTCCGACTATGATACGCGTCGGTGTCGCTGGCCGGAGTAGTCCTGTGGGCGACCTGCTTCGCTGCGCCTGTCGACCCGCCGTTCGCGCCCGAAGCCGCCCCGTTGACGGAAGAAGAGCTGGCCTTGCTGGCGGCCCTCACCAGCTCGGTGGCGGTCCCGTCCGAAGAGCGGGGGGAGCGTGACCTCGACTCGGCGTTCTCGGATCACCTCCCTCCCACGCTCGCGCGAAACGTCGCCCAGGCCCTCGACAGCCTACCCACCCTGTTTCGAACCTTTCGAGGGCGCGACCGCTTTATCCTCACCCGGGACGGAATCCGACTGCCGGCCACCCATGGTTCCGAACGACTCCAGGACGGATGGCTGGGGCTCGCGCCGACCGTCGTTGGCGAAGCCCGATGGCGCACCGCCCAACCGCCCGGAGCCCTCGGGGCCCAGTTGGACCTCGACGGGCCGGTCCCGAGCATCGACGGTTGGGCCGGCACGGTGTCCGCCGTAACCCGGAGCGCCGATCGGAGCCTCACCGCACACGCTCTCGTCGGCGGCGGAGCGCCCCGCCGCGGCATCATCGTCGGCGGACACTTTCAGACCTTGCCCACCCTTCGTCTTCAGTCAGACGATGGAGCCGAGGACGGAGACCGGCTGGGCGAGCAGTGGTCGGCGTATCTTCGCGCGTTCGAGTTCGATCGTCGCTTGTCGCTGGGATTCGATTGGAACCGGCGCCAGAGCAGTCGAATCGGAGGGCCGAACCCTCAGCGGCAGGAACGCATCGACCACGGTCTCGCGTATCTTCGATGGAGCGACACCCATCTCGAAGTACAGCTCGGGTACCTGCGGGACGAGTTCGTCGATGATCGCCCCCGAGCCACGCACAGGTTTCAAGGACGCGCAGAGAGCCGCATCGAGGTCTCCGAACGGTGGCGATTGTCTTTCGGCATTTTCGGCCAGATCGATGAGCAAACCTTCGCCAGCGACGACGGACGGATGCGGCGGGCGGAGCCCTGGGTCGGAGCCTCCTACTCACATCGTCGGCTCAACGTTCGCCTGCGGGCCCGCCTGCTGTGGGGCTCGGTGTCGTCGTCCAGCGGCGCCCGTGTCGAGTCGTTGCGGCCCACGTTCGTGTTCGAAGCCGACGGACCGGTTGCCGGGGGCCTGGGCTGGCGGCTGGCGGCCCGACGGGGAGCCTTCGTTCCACAATCGTGGCACCTGCCCGCGATCGACGCCGACCTCCCGGAAGAAACGAGTTGGACGGCGGAGGTCGGGCCTACCTGGACCGGGCGATTCGGGGCTCTCCGGCTGCTTGGGTTCTTTCAACGGGTGGACGACCTCTGGCCCCGAGCGGCATTGGTTTCGACCGACCGCAACGCTCTTCGGAACGAAGTGCTGGGTGTGGAAGCGCAGCTTCAGTTGCGCCCGACGTCCAACCTCGATATCAGCGTCGCCGCGGGCTGGGCCGAAGAGCTGCGAGGCGGCGATTCCACGCTCGACGCTGAACTTCCAGCGACCGCCAATTTGCGAGGCCTGGTGAGCATTCGATACGACTTCGGGTCGGACCGAGGATTCATCGAAGCCCACGCCCGATGGATGACCGACCCGCTCCGGGTTTGGTCATCGGCTTCTTCGGGGAGCGACCCGGGGGCCCCCATTCGGCTCGGCATCATGGGCGGCGCTCGCCTCGACTATGGTCTGTCGGTTGCGCTTTCGGTTGAAAACGTCATCGACGAACCGTTCGATGACCCTGCCATTGACCGCGACCAGGTGGGCCTGGACGCGCGCATCGCCCTCATTTACGCCGCGTTCTGATTATCGGGGGGCGTCTTTCAAACGCACCGTGAAGCGAAGCCGGCCGCCCGCGGGCGCCCGGAATCGCTCCGTCCACACGGCGCCGTGATAGTCGACCCGCAGCAGGTACGACCCCTCGTAGACCATCATCTCGTCGATCGGGGCCGTACCGAGGGCCTTCCCGTTGAGCTTGATCTCCGCGCCGGCGGGGGCTTCGACGCGAAGGCGGCATTTCCCGAAGGCGATATCCCACCGAATGGTCTGTCCCGAACGAACCTGAGCTGTTCGAAAAGTCTGAATGCCTGCCCGGCGATTGACCAATCGAACTCGATGGCGGCCCTCGGGGAGCTCGAGGGTGACCGGCGTGGACCCATGGTCCTGGTCCCCCACCAAGACCGTAACCCGAGGATCCGTCCGGATCTTGACTCGCCCCCGCATATCGCTGGGCGGCGGGGGCGGCGCACCGGGTTGAGGTTCATCCACCGCGGGTCCTGACGCCGCGCCCTGAGAGCTCGGGGAACGAGCCGCGGGCTGAGCGACCGTAGATCCGGCCGCGGGTGGGATCAGGATAACCGGGTCGGTATTTCCGATGCCCTTATCTGCACCCTCTACGAGCTCGGCGGGCGGCGCCTTGGGGAAGAGCACGATGAAGGCAATCACCGCGGCTGCGAGCAGCACCACCAGCGCGAAGGTCAGCAGGGAAGCGTCGCCGGACCGTCGATTGAACTGGGTGATCACCCGAGCGCCTTCCTCGGCCGCCGGCTTACCCGCAGCCGGAGACAGGCCCTGAACCGGCCGGTTCGATAGGAGCGCATCGTCGATCGGCTCCACTGGATTGCCAGGGTTGGACTTCGGAACCACCCGTGGCGGCATGGGCGGCACCTGAACCCGAACCGGGTACGGTTCCCCGATAGTGGCCGACGACCCGGACACCGGACTCGTTGCCGGATCCTGCTCAGTGACCGCGCCGTCGTTGTCGACCTCTGATACGTCGGCCTCCGCGGCCCGTCCCGCCTCGGTATCGTCGACGTGCGCCCGGGGCGCCGCCGAACCCGGCTCGAGCAGGTCGTCTACGTAAAGCGACGCCTCTCTTTGCGTATCGTCCGGCTCGGTCGGCTCATCGGGGCCCGTCGCCGGGGTGTCAGCGGTTGACGAGGTCGGCGCTTCAGCGGCCGATTCGGTGGCGACCGTAGAGGCGTCCGGCTCACCGTCGGTCGAGCTCGATTCGTCGGAAGCCGGTTCCGACGAGCCCGGCTGCTCGTCGTTTGCGGTCGGCTCGACTTCAACGTCTTGCGGCGGGTCGACCAACGTATCCGCACGGTCGGCGGGAGCCGGTAGCGGCATCGGACCGATGAAGGTCTCCTCGGAAGCGACCGCTCCCGGCTCGGAGGCGACCGCTCCCGGCTCGGAAGCGACCGCTCCCGGCTCGGAGGCGACCGCTCCAGGCTCGGAGGCGACCGGTTCGGTATCGGCGGGGGGAGCCTCGGTGGCCGGGCCCGACGGACCGGGTTCCGACCCCGGCTCGGAAAACGCGGAGCTCAGCCGAGGCACGACCGTCGGCCCGGTCAGGACGGTGATCGATTCGATATGGTGGACCTTCACGAGCAGCTCGGCGCGTTCCTGGCGTTCGGCACTGTCCGGCGGAATGAGCGCCTCTACGAAGGCGGACATCGCCGCGGCGCTGGGTAGGTCCTGCTCGGATTCGGCCACCGCCTGTAGAATCTCGGTCCGCAGCGCATCGACGCTGGCGAACCGCTCTGGCCCTCGCTTCGCCATCGCGCGCGCGGCCACCTGCCCTAACCGGCGGGCGAACTCTCCTTCGCCCACCACGGGCGCTTTTTGGGCCAGGATCGCGTTTTCGAGATCGTCGGCGTCGTGAAAGGGCGCTCGCCCCGATAGGAGCGCGTAGAGCACGGCTCCGATGGCGTATACGTCGGTGGTCAAGCTGCCGGTCGCCCGGCCTCCCAACACTTGCTCGGGCGCCAGATACCCCGACGTCTGAGGATGCCAGCCATCGCTTTGGTTCGGCGCGAGCACCGCCGCGCCATAGCCGGTGACCCGAATCAAGCCGTCGAAGCCCAAAAGGAGGGTATCGGGGCGCAGGCCACCATGCACGATGGCGCGGCCGTTGAATCGATTCAATCCCTCCTGATGGGCATGACTGACGCCCTCGCAAACCTCGGTGACGATCCGGGCGGCAAAGGCGGGGGGCAGCACGTGGCCACTCGCGGCGGCTTGGGTAAGAACGCGCGACAACGGCTCGCCGTCGACAAAGTCCACGAGCCGCGCCCAGCCCGCGTCCGACCGAACGAGGCCGTGGACCCCGATCAGATTCGGATGCTGCAAGCGAACCACGACCGAGGTTTCCCGTTGAAGGCGCGCGAGCTGCCGGTCGTCTTCGAGCACTTCGTCCGGGATCCAGACCGCGACGATCGGACGTTCCGGGGAGGGAACCTCGTCGACCAGCTCGACTCCGAGAAAGGCGCGCGTCGGGACCCCCGATGGAAGCGGGCCCAGAAGGGCGAATCGGCGCTCCGAAGCCATCTACCGGCCATCTACCCCGACCGGCCGGGGTTCGCGCAAGTTGCGAGGCAGCGAGGCGTCCGCTTGCGATCACCTTGTTGGCCCCCGAGACGGATGGGTTACATTGGGGGCCATGTCGACGTTGTGCTCTTCGGCCCGCTGGGCGGTTCTCGTTTTGATCGCGATGATGCTCGGTTGCGCCGGCAACCCCGTTGAAGTCCCTCCGCCTCCCGCGGTGCGCGCGGCTCCTCCTCCAGCGCCCCCGAGGGGCCCAACCCGTACCGACTTCAAGACGATCGCGCGTAAGCTGCTCGCTCGCTGCGTAAGTGGCGGTTGGATCAATCGTTGGCGCGCCGACCACGAAGACGTCGACGTTGCCCGACCCAGGGTCTTTCTCGATCCCTTCGTCGACAAGACCGAGCAAGACCTCGATCCGACCTACCTCAACACCGTGCTGGCTCAGCGCATGCGGATTTCGGGGGTGTTCGAGGTCGTCGACGAGGTCGAGTCGGCGGATTTCATCGGCCAAGGCGAGCTGCTTCGACTCGCCGAGCGCGACGGCAAAGGGCGATACTCGGTCTATACGGCGATCCTGAAGATGCGCGACCCCAAAGACCGACGGACCGTCCACTCTTGCGAGGCGAGCGTACAGGGCGAAATGTAAGCTATCCGGTCGGAGGACGACCGGAGACCGGCTCGGCCACCCACGACGCCAACCGACTCCGGGCCACCGGCTGTCCGAGGGGGAGGTTGACCGGGTGGCAAATCTGCGCTCCCGATGAACCGAACTCGCGCGAGCCGAGCCCGCGGTTGGCTTCGTTCAGCAAGCGAGCGAATGTCTCGTGGTCACCGACGTCCGAGTACGCGGTGCGAATGAAGCTGGCCCCGCCCGCAGCATATCCGAACGCAAACCGAGGCTTGAGGCGTCGAACGCTCTCGACCGCATCGCTCGGATCTGCGCAATGCTGTACCCAAGCATTGTGTCGAGCCCGCGGAACCCAGTCCGCGTAAAAGTTGCCATAGCCCAATTCCGGAGGGGTCACGTGCGGCTCCGCATTGCCGCTCACGCCCATGAAGGCGAGGTCGACGCGACGGTCGCGCTTGCCGATGGCCGTCATGACGTCGTCCATCCGGGCCGAGTCGGCGCTGAAGAAGGCCGATAGCTCCTTGCTTTCGACCAGGTACGTCACTTTCGGCAGGTCCAGCCCCCAGTCCTCGCCCTCGAACGGCCAAGCCGTCACGTAGGCATCGCCGACCTGGTGCCCGGTACCGGGCGCCATCTCGACGACCGTCTCGAAACCCAAGACCCGCAGCGCCCCTCGTATGTCGACCTGGAAGGCCGAAGGCACCGACGCGCACGAAGGGATCAATACCTGGGTGGATGGATCCAGGAGCGCGAGGCTATTCGGGTTGAGGTGGTCGTTGTCTCCGTGGGTAACCAAGATCGCGTCGAGGGGCGGAAGCGCTCTCGGGTCGAATCTCGAAGCGGAATCCCAGCGCTCGGGCGGGTCGCTGGGCGCGAAAAACAATGGGTCGACCAGGATTCGAGTCGTGGCGGTCTGAAACAAGACCGCGGCGTGACCGAGCCACGTCACCTGGGCCTCCCGGGCTTCGTCGAGGGCCGACGCCGGCTCGGGCGGGCCCGACCGCGCTTCGAGCAGCCCCGCGTCGTCCAGCCAGCTCAGGATCTTTCGAACCTCGTGCCTATCGGACGCCGAGAATCCGTCGAGCACTTCTGCAAGACTCCGCCGCCCATCGAGGCGCGGAGCGGCGTTTCTCCACCGCCGCCCGGTCAGCGCCGAGCCCGTTAGAGTCAGACCGAAGACTTCGTGACCTCGCTCCAGACTCGCGATCCGCGCGCCGACCATCTCGGCTCCCACGAGATCCCGACCGCGCGGCATAAAGGGCATCGGTGCAATCTCGACCGCGGTTTCGACCGCTACGGTAGGCCACGCCGCCGCCCGGCGAGCGAGTGTCTGTCCGTTCTCAAGCGCGCTCAGAACCCCCGCCCGGCCGGTCAAGGGGCGGCCGGGATCTCGGGTCGCGTAGACCAAAAGGTTGTCTTCAACCCCTCTCCAGGCGCGCGAAGCATCCAGCTCGCCCCCCACCGGCGTCCACTCGGTGAGCCGGAGGCAACGGCGAACGTCTTCGGCGGCCCTCGAATGGAGCGCCCGACCACCGCCGACCATGACCTGGGCCCAGGTCTCTTCGGGTCTCACCCGGACCTCGAGCCCGCCTGCGCGCCGATAAACGAGCGATTCGGGTCGGATTTTCTCGGGCGGTGGTCGGTGAGGACGCGGAACGAGGTGTCTTAGCGGTCCCAGCCGTTTGCGCAGAAGGTCCTCGAAGCCCATCGACCGGTCAGTCGTGTACCACGGGGCCACAGATCATGCTAAGCCCGCTCGAGGCCCCGTGACGGTGGATGATTCCCAGCGCACCGAATACGCGCAGCAAGCGTTCGCGTTCAACGATCTCTTCACCTACAAGTTTGCGCGACAAATCTACGGCATACGGCGCGCCCGCCGGCTTCGACTCAACGAACCGGCCGGTCCATCGACCTCAGGCGGACGACAAGCGCGGCAGCCTCTGGTCTTGGTGCCCGACGAGGGCCAGGGCAACCTGGTTTTGGGATGGGTCGATGCGACCCTTCGCCATGCAGAGATCCGAAGCTACGACGTCCTTCGCGAGCAGTTCGTCGCCCGGTTCTCGGTGAGCATCGACCTGGAGCGCGAGGCCTACGACCAACTTCGCCATGACCTCGAAGGATTCCTGAAGACGCAGAAGATCGAAGTCCTGCACGCGCTGACTTCGCCGGTCGCCGACCGGTCGAGCCCCCACGCCGCCGATGCCGGCAACGGCGCGGTGTCGCTGCTCGCGCTCCTCGGAATGCTGGTCGTCGGCATCATCATCGGCCTCGGGCTCGGCTACGTCCTCTTCAAGAGTTAACCAAAAGGGCATTCCGTGCGTTCACTTCTCATCTTCGTCTTCTTCATCATCCTGAGCGGCGGGTCTGTGTTGACCCCGACCGCGGCTGCCCAGTCTCCGACCGACTTCGAGGTAGAATGGCCCGCTCGGCGGCTCTGGGTCGGGGCCAAAGACGTCGAGAACATTCGGATTCGCGCGCTCGGTCCCGACGCTCGTCGTCTTCGGGGCTTTTCGGGCTCGGTCCAGCTCACCGGCGTGTCCACCACCGCGGCGACCCTACACCTCACGGCCGGCGAAGCGACTCTCCCGAAAGTATCGTTGCTGGCCCCGCAGGTCACGGTACGCCACGGCTCGGTCAGTCGGACCGTCGCCGTGCCCAACCTGAACGGCTTCTTGAGCCTGATCCCAGCCCTGGTGGCCATCGGTTTGGCCATCTGGACCCGCCAGGTTCTCGTGTCCCTGCTGGGCGGCGTGATCCTGGGCGCCGGACTATGTCATCGGACCTGGCTCGGCGCCGCCCCGCGCGCGCTCGACACGATCGTCCGCGAAGTCTCCGAGCCGGACCATGCGCGCACGCTGATCTTCACCCTGATGATGGGGGGGCTCGTCGGGCTCATATCCGCGAGCGGCGGAACTCGGGGCATCGTAGCCCTGATCTCCGGGTGGGCCCGCACCGTCCGCACCGGCAGCCTCGCCACGTGGGGTCTCGGAATGTTGATCTTCTTCGATGATTACGCGAGCTCGCTGATTATCGGGACGACGATGCGCCCCCTGACGGACCGCCTGCGCATCTCGCGTGAAAAGCTGTCGTACATCGTCGACTCGACAGCTGCTCCTATTTCAAGTTTGGCCTTGATCTCGACGTGGATCGGCTACGAAGTCTCGGTCCTCGATGAAGCGCTCCAGGCCTCCCAAATCCCGCGGGAAGCCTACGAAGTGTTCCTGATGGGGCTGCCATCGCGGTTCTATCAGATATTTGCCCTGGTATTCGTGGTGATCGTCGCCGTGCTCGGGCGTGACTTCGGTCCGATGTTGACCGCAGAGCGTCGGGCACGACGCGAGGGCAAAGTCTTGCGCGACGGAGCGGAGCCACTGCTGGATGCCGGGTTGGTCGAAGACAGCGCGGCCATCGAAAAGACGGTACCGCGCGCTTGGCTCGCCTTCGTGCCGCTTGCCGTCCTGATCGTCACGGTCCTCGGGGTTCTCGTAACCTCCGGACTGTCGGCCGCAGAAGCGAAGCCGGAAGCGTACCGGATCGCGGTCGAGGCTGGAATCGTGAGATGGATGGGCTTCATCCTCTCCAATGCCGCGAGTTACGACGCTCTGGTCTATGGAGCGGCCGCGAGCTCGGCGGTGGCCATGGTATTGGCCTGGTTGGCCGGCGCCCTCGATCTCAGAAGTGGTATTCAGGCCTTTGTTCGCGGGCTGCAGGCGATGTTGCTGGCTCTGGTCATCCTCGCCTTGGCCTGGTCGGTCGGCCAAGTCATGGAGGACCTCCACTCCGGAACCTACGTCGTCGGCCTGGTCGGCGAGGCGTTGCCCGGGTGGTCGATCGGTTCGTTGGCCTTTGTCCTCGCCGCCCTGATCGCGTTCGCGACCGGGACGTCGTGGGGGACGATGGCGGTTTTGTTCCCGATCGTCGTCGCCGTGGCCAAGGTGCACATCGACACCCCAGAGTTCGAAACCATCCTCTTGGGCAGCACCAGTGCGGTGTTGGCCGGCGCGGTGTTTGGCGACCACTGCTCACCGATTTCGGATACGACCGTGCTGTCTTCGATCGCGAGCGCTTCCGACTTGATCGATCACACCCGGACCCAAGCCCCCTACGCGGTGTTGTGTGCCACCGTGGCGATCGTTTTCGGCTGTCTGCCCTTCGGATTCGGGGTGCCGGCGCCCGTGCTCCTGGTATTGGGCATCGTCACGCTCACCCTGTTCATGCGTTTCGTGGGCCGGAAGCCCGAGGACCCATCGTCGGACAGCGGGGTCACCTGAACCGGGGATGCCGAGCGCTGGACAGCATCTCGCAATGTCCAGTCGAGTGTGGTCCGTCAACGATGGACATGGCCTCGGGGGAGGATTCCTCTGCGCAAGATTTCGTTATCGATCTCTTCCAGGTCGATGATCGTGGCCGTAACCGCAGATGACTTCCGGTGACGAAAGACACGGAACTTCTGTCCAGTCGACAGCTTACCGGAGGTAACGCAGTCTGTCCTGCGCCATGGTGGGCGACGCCGAACCGGCAGACGTATGGCTGGATTGGTTTGACCACCTCCAGGCTCTCGAGAGCCACGCGCTGACGCTGAGTCCGGTTCTCCGCAGCGCGCTGCCCCTGGTCGACGCGGAGGGACTGGACCTCGTCCTCAATCATCAGCAGACAGCGTTGCAGTCGGCAAGCGTCGGCGATACGCGCGGGCGATACCGCTACGAAGGAACGTCGACCCTCGACCGGGTCACCGTCCGCATCGTCGCGGTGCGGGATAGTCGGCCGTTCACGATGACCGAAGCGCGCCGGATCGATCGACTCTCACATCAGCTGACGACGGCCATTCGGCGCCACGCTCTCATCGACGAGAGCCGGGCGGCCGCGGTGCGATTCCGAGAGGCGTTGGGGCGGCTACCGGTTGGAGTGCTTCTCGTCGGATCGAACTTGGAGGTCTGGCTCATGACCGAAGAAGCAGCGCGGCTGGCCACTCGAGATGACTTCTTGCGATTGATTCCGCCGCCTCGCGACGTGCCCGGGCCTGAGCACCTGCTCCTCGACGACAGCCGCGCCATGGCCGAGCTTCGGAACGCCATGGCTACTTTGATGGCCGATGCGACACTGAAGGAGCAGATCATATCGGTGCCCAGAGTCGAGGGACGCCCGTACGGTCTGATGGTCGCAAGACTCGACGGTGATCTGCCGGAGCCGGGGTTCATGCTGCTGGTCTCCGACCCCGAAGCCCCCACTCGCATCGACCCCGACGCTCTGCGGCGGCTATACCGACTCACTCCGGCCGAGTCGCGGCTGTGCACGGCCTTGGCGAATGGCAAGACCCTCAAGACGTACGCTCAGAGTGAAGGTGTTTCGCTCGAAACGGTTCGCAGTCAGCTGAAGCAAGCGATGGTCAAGACCGATACTCACAAGCAGGCTCAGCTCGTCCGACTGCTCGTCACAGGTCCCGCCGCCTACGCGTCTTTGGCCCCCAAGCCCCGGTGAAACGTCTCGTTCGCTTGACCGTATCCGGCAGAACACATTGTGTCGTGATTCGTGACCCAGTGGCACCGTGATCCGATCGTCGGCCTACTGACTCTCGTCGGGATCATCGCCTGCGCATCCGTCGTGTTCACGGGACGTTACTTACCCTACCCAGACTGGGCGGGCCACGTAAGCCTGAGCGCCGTGCTCGCCTACGGTGACCTGACCGGCGCCGACGCGTACCTGACCCGTAGCTGGATTCCGACTCCGTACTACCTGTTTTACGCGACCAACGCCGCGATGGCCGCCGTGCTTCCGGTCGAGGTCGCCGCGAAGACCAATCTACTGATCGCGACCGGCGTCGCTACGCTCGGTGCAGCTCGCCTTGCCGAGGCGGCCGGCCGGAGCCCTCGCCTGTGTGGCCTCGCGCCGCTGATGCTCTTCGGAAGTCCGCTCGGGTTGGGATTCGCGTCGTTCGTCATCGGCCTTCCGTGGCTGCTGCACGCTCTGGCCGAAGTGGAGCACCTCCTCCGGAACGACGGTCGACCGTGGCCGTCCACGTTGCGCTTGTCGTTGTTCTTGACCCTCTGTTTTGTCGGTCATGGGCTCGTCTTCGTCTTCGCCGCTCTGCTGATCGGCGCGCGAACGGTCATCTCTATCTTGCATCGGCCGACTTTCCTCCGGCCGGTGCTCCACCTCGCATTGAGCGGGGTGGTCGTTGTTCTGGTCGCCCTCCCGTCCGTGCAATTTCGCCTGCAGCGACGGTACGTCTCGCCCGAATTCCTAACGCCGGAGGGCACCCCGCTCGCCGGCTGGCTGCCGCTATCGGAACACTTCAAACACTTGGGTCACGATCTGTTGGATCGAGGGGGCGACGGACACGGGGTGACGATAGCTATGGTCGTCGTCGTCACCGCTTTGACTTGGGCGCTGGTCGTTGCGTCACGATTCGGGCGCGGAAGCCTACACCCATCCCCGCGGCCGTCGTGGACGCAGGACGGCCTGCTCGTTTATGCACTGGTGGCCACCGCCCTGTTTTTTTTCGGCCCGGTTTGGTTGGGGTGGCCGGTCACATTCTGGGTCGTGTATGCGCGTGCAGGCTCGCTGGCCGCGGTATTGATTGCGCTGCTGCCCCCCGCCGACCTCCGCGGTCGGCTCGGAACCGTCATTGCCCTGTTGGCGATGGTCCCCGTCGTTCACAACGCGGCCGTCAACCGGCCCCTCATTCAGGAATACAGCACTTGGGCAAAGCCGTACGATGAGGTTCGAAAGCACATTCCACCCGGCCAGCGGGTGCTCGGATTGTCGCTCGGAGTCCGCTCCCCGGGCCAAACGCTGTACTTCTATCATCTGGTGGATGGGGCGACATACGTGCCGGTTGGAAATACCCCGGAGGAAGTGCCGGTGCACCGGCGCAATGTGCCTGGCACTCCCTACAATCCGGACGCCCGCAACTTCGATCCCCGCACTCACGGCCGAATGTACGACTACGTCGTCGTTCACGGGGCCGGCCTCGCCGCTCGCCTCGACCGCGCCGGAACCCATCACCGGGTGACCGTTCAGGGACCGTGGACCGTGTACAAGACCCGGTCCCCGCTGCCGCCGGCGGCGATACGATGGTGACTCCGGGCGTTTGTCCCCTTCGCATGGACTCCTGCGGGTGCATCAGGTACCGACCGTCCGAGGCCCTTCCGGCCCTCATAGGCATGGGACAACCCAAGTCAGTCCACGGTGCCGTCGATCCGGTACTGCTCGATGCCCTGCGAAAGGGCGACAACGATGCGTACCGACAAGTGCTGTCGACGATGGGGCCTCCTCTATTGACCCTCGCCCGGCGTTTCATGCGGACCGAGGCCGACGCTCAAGACGTCCTTCAAGAGGGCATGGTGTTGGCGTTCCGCAAGATGCACACCTTCACGGGCGAAGGTTCTTTGGAGGGATGGCTTCGCCGGATCGTCATCAACTGCGCCCTGGGGAAACTTCGCCATCACAAGGCCAAGAACGAAGCGAGCATCGATGACCTGATGCCCGAGTTCGACGATCGCGGGTGTCGGATCGAGCCTCACGCGCCGGACCTACCATCACCCGAGACGGTTTTAGCCGATGAACGGTCGAGGCGGGTTGTCCGCAACGCGATCGACCAGCTACCGGATAACCACCGAACGATTCTGCTGCTTCGTGACATCGAGGGTATGTCGACCCAAGAAGCGGCGGACGTTCTCGGGATCGAGGCGGGGACGGCAAAGGTTCGTCTTCACCGCGCTCGGTCGGCGCTCAAGAAGCTTCTCGAACCCCTTCGGGCCGAGGGCGGGCTCGAATAGGAGGATGCTGCGATGTACCCGATGATCTCTTGTCGAGAATTCGAGGCATTCATCATCGACTATCTCGAGGGCGAGCTCCCGTGGTCGAAGCGGGCGATCTTCAACATGCACCTCGCGGTCTGCGCGGAATGCCGACAGTACCTTCGGGCGTATCAACGTTCGCGGGCGCTGGGTCAGGCCGTCCTGACCGGAGCCCCCGACGACCCCGTGCCCCATGAGGTCCCCGAAGACCTGATCAAGGCGGTCCTGGCCGCGGCGAGCGAGACCGATGGCCGCTGAACCCGGCCCGAAATAATGCGTCGCGTTATTCAAGGTGTCCGCGCCGGCCTGTATCGACCACCGCGAGCGCGTCGACCCAACGCGGGGAGATTCGGCGGCCGGTAGTAACCGGCGGCCGGCGAAAGGCATCTTTGGCGCACGAACCAACCTTTCAGTGCCCGCGCGGCGGCGAGGAATCATCGTGTATCAATTACAAGACTGCGTATCGATAGTGACGGGAGCGGCCGGCAACGTTGGGGCCGCCACCGCCAAGCTGTTGTTGTCTTCGGGGGCGCGCGTCGCCCTCGTCGAACGGCGCGAAGACAAGCTCAAATCAACTTACCCGGATGTAGGCGACAACGCCCTCTTCGTGACGGGCATCGACGTGACCGATCCCGAATCCGTGGCTCGGATGACGAAAGAAGTCTGCGATCAGTGGGGCAGGGTCGACGTCTTGATCAATACGGTCGGCTCCTTCCGGGGCGGCGTCCGTTTTGATCAAGAAGACCTCGAAGAGTGGGACTTCCTGTTTCGACTGAATATCAAGTCCGCGCTCCTCACCGCGCGCGCGGTGGCTCCCATCATGATCGACAACGGCGGCGGACGGATCATCAACATCGGAGCCGCGGCGGGCCTGAAGGGCGAACCGAACCTCTCGGCCTACAGCGCGTCGAAGTCAGGTGTCATCCGGCTGACCGAGAGCATCTCCCAGGAACTGAAAATCTACGGCATCACCGCTAACTCGGTCCTCCCGGGCATTATCGACACGCCGCAAAACCGCGCCCAGCAGCCGGACGCCGACACCAGCACCTGGGTCACCCCCGAGCAGGTCGCCCAGGTGATCTGCTTTTTGGCGTCTCCGCTCGCATCGGGCATCAACCAGGCCGCCATTCCGATCACCGGCCGCGGCTAGAACACAAACCCATGAGGGCACCATGACTGAACGCTACGACATCATCATCATCGGCAGCGGAGCCGGTGGCGGCACCCTTTTGCATCGCCTGGCCGACTCGGGAAAGAAGATCCTCGTCCTCGAGCGGGGGCCGTTCCTGGCTCGAGAGAAGGGCAACTGGACCTTCCTCGGCTCGTTTAACTACTACTCGAAGGAAGTCATGTACGACCCGGCCGGCAAGGAGCTGCGGCCGGGCTTCAGCTACCACGTCGGCGGCAACACCAAACTGTACGGGGCAGCGCTGTTTCGACTCCGTGAGCGCGACTTCCAGGAGGTCGAGCATGTCGACGGCACCTCGCCGGCGTGGCCCATCTCCTACGACGAGCTGGCCCCCTATTACGACGAAGCCGAGGCGCTCTATCAGGTGCACGGCTCTGACGAAGGCGACCAGACCGCGCCGCCGCGGTCGGCACCCTATCCACACCCCCCGATCAGCCACGAGCCCCGGATCGCCGACATTTTCGGTCGCTTGAAGGATCTCGGACTGAGTCCGTTCGCCGCCCCGATGGGCATCCAGATCGACGAAGCCGATCCCGTACGCTCGCGCTGCATCCGGTGCGATACGTGCGACGGGTATCCGTGTTTGGTGCACGCCAAGTCCGACGCCGAGGTCGTGGCCGTCCGTCCAGTGATGGATCGCGACAACGTCACCCTCTTGACCGAAATGAAGGTCGAACGCCTCGAAACCGATGAGTCGGGCAAGCGGGTCGAAAAAGTCATCGCCAAGGACACCGGCGGCCGCGAGGTCGAATTCTTGGGCGACCTCGTGGTCGTCTCGTGTGGGGCGGTGAATTCGGCCGCTTTGCTGCTGCGGTCGGCCAGCGACCATCATCCGCACGGATTGGCCAACAGCTCCGACCAAGTGGGCCGCAACCTGATGAAGCACGTGCTGGGGTCGATGCTCGGCGTCTCCAGCACCACGCCCAATCCCACCGCCTTTCAAAAGACGATGGCGGTGAATGATTTCTACTTTGGAACCGACGACTTTCCGTACCCCATGGGCAACGTGCAGCTCATGGGCCGAACAACCGTCGAGGCTCTCAAGGGGCAGGACGAGCGGTATAAACCGCTCTCCATCAGACGGGTCGCCGAGAACGCGGTCGACTGGTGGCTGACGACCGAAGACCTTCCCCGCCCCGAGAATCGAGTTTTGGTCGACGACGACAAGATCGTGGTCGACTATCGCGAAACCAACGGCAAGGCTTTCGAGCAGCTGGTCCGCCGTTGGACGGGCATCCTCGAGCAGATCGGCTGCGCATGCCACGTTGCGCCTTCGGGTAGCTACTTCAATCCCCACGGGGTCGAAGACCACGTGCACGACGACGGCGAGGGTTTCTTCGTCACCAAGATGCCCACCCAGAGCCTCGGTCACCAGGTGGGCACCTGCCGCTTCGGCACCGACCCTAAGACCTCGGTGCTCGACGTCAACTGCAAGACCCATGACGTCGACAACCTGTACGTCGTCGACGGCAGCTTCTTCGTTTCCAGTGCGGCGGTGAACCCGACCCTGACGATCGTCGCCAACGCGCTGCGGGTTGGCGACGCGATCAAAGCCCGCTGGGCAAGCTAGCGGCGTTGGGCCCAACGGTTCGGCTCGCTATTCCTCCTCATCATCCACGCCCCGGTCACCGATCCGCAAGGACTCGGCCACCGCTATAGTGACGATTCGGCCGCGTCAACGAGCCCAACCCCAAGCCTGAAATGTTTCGGCGTTTTTATCGACGCTGAGCTCGGTGAGCACGGCGACGAGCAACGGCGCTCGACGCCATGTCGGCGCGCTGCTCGTCGGGCTCGGACCGAAGTCGAGATAGTGTTGTCGATCAGCGGAGACGGACGACGTCGCCTTGATCGAAGATAGCGGGGACTTGCAGGCCGAGGGAAGGGATGGCGTATAGCCTGGGTGGAACGCTGATATCGGCTAGGTAAAGCTCGCCGACGAGGGTATCGACGCCTGCGGCGCGCAGGCCTTCCTTCGGGAGGGCCAAGGTCATCGTCGCCGTGGCTTGGATGGCCGGCGTGTAGACGGTACCCGTCGTGGTATCGACGCCCGACGGCGCATCGAGCGACAACACCGGCGCCGAATGACCGTTCGCCCATTCGATGAGCGTCTTGGCGCCGCCGTGAGGGGCGCCCTTGAGCGAGTAACCGATCACGCCATCGAGGATCAAGTCGGCGGGGTGGGCATCCGAGACCGCGTCCGCCGAATGCACTTCAATGCCCATCCGGCGCACGATGTCCAGTTGATGACCAGGAATCGGAGTCATCTGATCGTCCGACGCCGACAGGACCACGGTCACCTCCGCGCCCCAGTTCGCGAGGCGGCGCGCCGCCACCAGGGCGCCGCCTCCGTTTCCACCCGAACCCGCCATGACGGTAACGCGCCGCCCCTCGGTCCGACCCTCGAAGAAGCGCACCCGAGCTACGGTGGCGAGCGTTCGCCCCGCGTTCTCCATCATCTGGATCAGCTCGATTTTGAAGTCTTCGATCATCGCACGGTCGACTTCGATCATCTGCTCGGTCGTCAACCACGGGATCGCGGCTTCTAAGCGTGGAAAGGTCATAGGGTCAGCCGTTGTCCACAAACCCGGGGTACAGGGTCATGCCACCATCGACGAAGATGGACGCTCCGTGCACGTAGTCCGCATCGTCGGAGGCGAGCCACACGGCAACCTTGCCGATATCGTCGGATTCACCGATCCGCTTGTACGGAATGAGCTTCAGCAGATTCTCGAGGGCTTCCGGAGTCTCCCACGCGTCGCGATTGATCGGGGTGCGAATGGCTCCCGGGCAAATGCTGTTGACACGGATCCGCTCCGGACCAAGCTCCTGGGCGATGCTCTTCATGAACAGCATGACCCCGCCCTTCGACGCCGCGTAGTTGACGTGGCCGCCCCACGGAATGACCTCGTGGACCGAAGAGATGCAGATGATCTTGCCGAGCGCCTTCGACAGGTCGGCCCGCATTCCGCGACGTTTGAACTCCCGGACGGCTTCCCGAGCGCACAGAAAGTTGCCCGTGAGGTTGACGCCGATGACCCGATTCCATTGGTCGATCGTCATGTCGATGAACGATGCGTCCTGCTGAAGACCCGCGTTGTTGACCAGGATGTCAATGGTGCCGAAGGCGTCGATCGCCGCCTTGAACATTCCCTGCACCTGGCTTTCCTGAGAAACATCGGTCTTGTGGGCGACGGCGTCGCTACCCGACTGCTTGATCATCTCGACCACCTCGGCGGCCGAGTCGGGGTTCGAGTAGTAGTTGACGAGAACCTTCGCGCCGGCGCCGCCCATCGCGAGAGCGATGCATTTGCCGATACCTGAGTTGGCTCCCGTTACGAGGGCCACTTGGCCCTGCAGCTTCTTCTCCATCCTATCCTCCTTCTTTTTCCTTCGGGATCGCTCTCAAATGTCGGCGATGAGCGCCGCGACGAGGCCTGTCCAGCCCGTCTGGTGAGCAGCCCCTACGCCTCGGCCCGTGTCCCCGTGGAAATACTCGTGAAACAAAACATAGTCCTTGAAGTGGGGGTCGGTCGCCATCTTTTCGTGATTTTCGAGCACCGGACGCCGACCTCGCTCATCGGCCAAGAAGATGCTGCACAACCGATGCCCCACTCGACTGGAGATCTCCTTCAAATCGAGGAATTCTCCCGACCCGGTCGGATATTCCACCTTGAAGTCGTCCCCGTAATACTGATGGAAGCTACGAAGCGATTCCACCAGCAGGTAGTTGACAGGGAACCAGATCGGCCCTCGCCAGTTCGAGTTGCCCCCAAAGAGCCCGGTCCTCGATTCGGCGGGAACGTAATGAACCCACTCCTCGATGCCTCCGTACCGGAAAACGTACGGGTGCTCTTCATGAATTTTCGACATGGCGCGGACGCCGTAGTCGGAGAGGAACTCACTGCTATCGAGCATACGCCGCAGCAACATCTTGACCCGATGCCCTCGAAGCAGCGATAGTAGGCGCTGCTCGCGCTTGCCGGGCTCCATCCACCTCGACACCAATGCGGCCAGCTTCGGCTTGTTGGTCATCACCCACTCCAACCGCCGCTTGAAACCCGGGAGTTGGTCGATGGCGGCGCCGTCGAGGCACTCGACGGCGAACAGTGGGATGAGACCTACCATCGATCGGAGCTTGAGGGTGACCCGCTCGCGGTTGGGCAGTTGAAGCACATCGTAGTAGAACTCGTCTTCTTCATCCCACAGACCGATGCCCTGCCCCGCCATATTCGTCATCGCCTCGGCGATGTGCAGGAAGTGTTCGAAGAACTTCGTCGCGATATCTTCGTACACCGGGTTATGGGCGGCGAGCTCCAGAGCGATCCTCATCAGGTTGAGGCTGTACATCGCCATCCAGCTGGTTCCGTCGGCCTGATTGATTTGGCCACCAGTCGGCAACGGCGACGAACGGTCGAACACCCCGATGTTGTCGAGGCCCAGGAAGCCCCCCTGGAAGATGTTCCGACCGTCGGCGTCCTTCCGGTTCACCCACCAGGTAAAGTTCAACATGAGCTTGTGGAAGACGCACTCCAGGAACGCGACGTCCTTTTGTCCGGTCTTCTCGGCGTCGAGCTGGTAGACGCGCCAGGTGGCCCACGCATGAACGGGTGGATTGACGTCTTGGAAGGCCCACTCATAGGCCGGAAGCTGGCCGTTGGGGTGCATGAACCATTCTCGGGTTAGCAAGGTTAGTTGCGCCTTCGCGAACTCCGGGTCGACCATCGCCAACGGCAGACAGTGAAAGGCAAGGTCCCAAGCTGCGTACCACGGATACTCCCACTTGTCGGGCATCGAGATGACATCGGCGTTGTTCAGATGGGACCAGTCAGCGTTGCGGCCGTAGTTGCGCTCACGCGGCGGCGGAGGCTGGCTCGGGTCACCCTCGAGCCACTGCTCGACATCGAAGTAGAAAAGCTGCTTGCTCCAGATCATCCCCGCGAACGCTTGTCGCTGAACGAGGCGCGCATCGGCGTTGGCGATGTCTTTCTGGATTTCTGCGTAGAATTGATCGGCCTCCCGGATCCGCTCCGCAAAGATCGCGTCGGCGTCGGCGAACGGGCTAACGTTCTGACCCTGCACCCACCGCATGGTCACCGAGCGGCTAGCACCGGCGGGTACCTGCAGTTGATGAACGAAGCCCGCCTTGGTGCCCGTCTGCGCCGGGTTCACCGCCGACGTATCACCGTCGACGATATACCGATGAAAAGCGTCCTTGAAGAACCCGGGCTGGGGATCGGCCCCGAAGGCACGCGCTGGGTTGGTGTTGTTTTCGGTCAACAGAATCTTGGAGTCACCACTGGCATAGACCTCGAACGTTCCGAGATCGTCGTGTCTGGCCACCAGCGTCTGACCACCGAGCGCCTTCATTTGAGGAACCCGATCTTCCCGCCCCCAGCTCCAAGTATTGCGAAAGAAGAACTGCGGAATGACCCATAGGGGCGAGTCGTCAGGGCCTCGATTGAACGCCGTGATGCGGACGAGCCAATCGTCGACGTCTCTTCGGGCATACTCGACAAACACGTCGAAGTACCGGTCTTCATCGAACAAACCAGTATCGAGAAGCTCGTACTCGGGTTCGTGCAGACCCCGCGAGCGATTGGTCTCGACCAGGTCCGCGTACGGGAACGCCGCCTGTGGATACTTGTAAAGCATCTTCAGGTAGCTGTGGCTCGGCGTCGCGTCGAGGTAGTAGTAGAGCTCTTTGACATCTTCGCCGTGGTTGCCCTCGCTGTTGGTGAGACCGAACAAGCGCTCCTTGAGAATCGGATCTCGCCCGTTCCACAGCGCGAGCGATACGTTGAGCAGCTGCATCTCATCGCAGACGCCCGCAATGCCGTCTTCGCCCCACCGGTAAGCCCGGCTGCGCGCGATGTCGTGGGGAAGGTAGTCCCACGCGGTGCCGTGAGGGCTGTAGTCCTCGCGAACGGTCCCCCACTGGCGCTCGCTCAAATACGGACCCCAGTGCTTCCAGTGCTTTTCGCCCGCCTTGTCTTCTTGAAGGCGCTTCAACTCTGCATTCATGACTCTCTCCTAGCGCTCCACCAAGCGAACCGCGTGACCGTCCGGGTCGCGCACCAACAGGGCCTGAGCCTCCACCAGGCACAGGTCGCAAGCCGCAGGGCGGGTCGACAAGACCTCGAACCCGGCCGCCTGCAGACGCCGTCGTGTCGCTTCGATGTCATTGACCGCGATGGTCGTTTCCCAGTGGAATAGGTCGCGCACCGTCGAACCGATGGGGCGCGCGCGGCCGGGTCCGGGCTGCAGGTACTCGAGAAACTCGACCCCCGGTCCCGAGGCGCCGCGAAGTCCCGTGATGCGAACCCGAGCGCCGTCCACGCCGCTCAACCGTTCTTGCTCGACACCTTCGTTGAGACTGTTGCCGGCCACGCGGAGGCCGATCACATCGCGGTAAAACTCAAGGCTCGCATCGGTCGATGCCACCGCGATGGCGCTGTGGTCGATACCGAGCACCAGCGGACCACTCGGTGCGTGCCAGCGCCCGGCGCCCTTGCCAGCGGGAAACCAAATCAGCTCTAAGGGGTGCGCTTCGGCGTCGCGAAAATAGAAGGCCCGGATCCCGGCTGCAGCGGCGTTAGAGTCCGGGATCCGTTGCGGTCCCCGACGCGAGACGGGGCGAACACCGGCTTCGACCACCGCCTGGTGCGCCGCGTCCATGTCGCGAACCACGAGGGCCAGGTGTTGGAAGTCCAGGTCATTGCTGACCGCATCCGCGCGGGTCGGGTCCCCTTGCGCGGCATAGTCGGTCAAAGTGACGACTTCCTCTCCGACTCGGAGGACCACCGCGTCTGCGAAGGCTCCGTCGATGCCGGTGAGGGCTTCGAACTCTGCGCCCCTCGCGTTCTTGCGGGCGACTTCCTTGGCCCCCAGAACATCGACAAAGAACTTCGTCGATGCTTCGAGGTCGGCGACGGTAAATCCGAACCCGGTCACCGCGGGAGTGGACCCGTCGGCGGGCGACGACGATGTCGCCTGCGTGGTCGGCCCCACCGACGAGCCTGCGCACGCGGAAACCAGCAAGGCGACGGACAGCGCCACCAACTTCAACCAGCGATTCATAGAGTCTCCTATCTCGAGCGGACCGGGCTTGGAGCTACCCGCCGCAGTTTTTGAAATGGCAATCGCGACCCATCAGGGAATCGTGCTGCAGCTTGGCGCAGTGTACGCGGCGACTTATCCGCGCGTACACTTCGGCGGCGAGCAGCATTCCCGAGATGGGCGCAACGAAGTAGATCCACATCGCGGTCCATTGACCGGCGACCACCGCCGACCCCACGCTCCGGGCTGGATTCATACTCATGCCCGAGAGCGGGGCTTCGACCAGAATGTATACTCCCACCAAGAGGCCCGCGGTCGCACCCGTATACGCCTGCAGGCGGGGATGGTTGCTGGTGATCAGAACGGCTGACATCAACCCGGCCGAGATAAGAAACTCGGCGAGGAACGCCACACCGATCCCATACTGGGTGCTGGGCAGGGTGACGACATATGACACCGTGGGGGCGGCCAGCCAGTCCCCGAGGACCAAGTACGACAGCCACACCCCAGCCGCGCCTCCGATGAATTGGAAGACGACATAGAAAACAGCATCGACGGGCTCGACCTTATCCAGCCGGTAGAAGGTCAACGTCACCGCGGGATTGATGTGCGCCCCCGAGCGTTTGCCCCAGGGGCTATAAATGATCCCCACCGCAGTCAGTCCCATCGCCGCTCCCATCAGAGCTCGACGAAGGTCTGGATTGCCGATGGCCTGATGGACCGGCGAGAACTCGTACTCCAGCAGCGTGGCAAAAACGCACGCCGAGATCATGAACACGCCGAGACCGCCGGCTTCGATGACGTACATCGGCCAGCACCGTTGGATTCGTTCGAGCATGGTGTCTTCTTACTGCGCCAAGGTGCGGTCGAGGCGAAGCAGTTCAGTGACCGACCAAGCTTGGAACGGTGCACCCCGAGCGACATGGGGCGATGCCGCGTCGGCGATCTCGCTGACATGACCCAGCCCAGCGTCTTGGAGGTGGCCGAAGAGGGGCGTGACGAACCGGCGTCGCGCTTCCCGCTCCACTTCGACGCCACCGCCCCGGCTCCACACCCACGCATCAACGAAGGGGCCGGTCAGCCACGGCCACACGGTTCCCTGGTGATAGGCGCCATCCCGCTCCCGGACGCCGCCTTCGTACCGGGCCACATACTGCGCTTCTCCCGGGGCGAGGCTTCTGAGCCCCATCGGCGTCCACAGGACGTCTTCGACGCGATCGAGAATCGCGCGGGAACGTTGTCGGTCCACGAGCGAGAGCGGAAGGCCCCCGAGGGCCAAGACCTGGTTCGGCCGGAACCGCCCATCGATCCGGCCAGGTTCGTGGTCGACGTCGACGACGTCGAGAAGGTGACCGAGCGACGGATCGTCGAAGCGCTCCCGAAAGGAAGTTAGCCCGGCGCGCAGCGGGGCCTCGAACCGGGAGTCGTGGCGCTGGGCGAAATCGAGCGCGTTCAGCCACAGGGCCTGGACCTCGACCGGTTTTCCGATCCGTGGGGTGACGACCCAATCTCCGACTTTGGCATCCATCCACGTAAGCTGGACGCCCTGCACCCCGGCCCGCAATAAACCGTCGGCGTCCGCGCGAATCCCGAATCGCGTTCCCGAAGCATAGCCATCCAAAATAGCGGTCACCGCGGCCATCAGCTCGGTCGCGACGGCGCCCTCGACTCTCCCGCTGTCCATATGATCGCGAACGGCAAGGACGTACCATAGGGACGCGTCGACCGAGTTGTACTCGGGTTCGTCACCACGGTCCGGGAATCGATTGGGGAGCATGCCCTTCGACACCACGGTGGCCCACTCGGTGAGGATCGCTTCGGCGCGTTGGGGACCGTTCGGCAGATGCCGAAGCCCGCGAAGAGCGATGAAGGTGTCGCGGCCCCAGTCGCCAAACCACGGATAGCCCGCGATGACCGTCAGGTTGTTGCCTCGCTTGACGACATAGCTCTCGGCGGCCCGAGCCAGGGCATCCGGATGCTTCTCGCGGCGGCTGCGCTCCTGGCGAACGAGGCCCTCGGCCAGCGTTTCGACCGGACCGCCCGACAACACTTCGGGGTCGCTCGACAGGACCAGGGAGGCAGGGCCATTCGAAAGGTCGAACTCGAAGACGCCGGGCGACGCCAGGTCTTCGCCATTGTCGAGGCCACGTTCGGCCTCTACTCGATAGAAGAAATTGCGATACCACTCGGGAGCGTGGGTATAGCGAGCGGTCGTCGCCACGTGGACCGGCGGCACGCCCGGATAGCTCGTGAACGAGAATCGGCCGCGATCCACCGAAACTCCGAACTCGAACCCGTCGGACGCATGATGCAGCTGGTGCGGGTCCCGGCCCGACATCAGAAGCCGAACGAAGAGCCGCACCGGCCCCGGCATGGCCTGGCCTGTCCACCGCAAAACGGTCGCCGGCTGGCCAAACACGGCGAATACTTCGTGGGTCAGGTCCGCGTCATCGACCCGGTAGGTCCAGGTAGGCCAGGGTTCGGCGCGGAACGAACGAATCCGAGATACTCCATCGGGATGCACGACAGCCCCGCCGTACGACTGGCTCGTCAGGGAATATCGGTGACCGTTTATTTCGAGCCAGGCTTCGACGCCGTTGACCAGCACCCACCGGTCGCTCGGCGGCGTCTCCGCGGTCAGCAACAGCGCATGATAACGCCGGGTCCGAATGGTCGAGACGGTTCCGCTAGCGAAGCCCCCCAGCCCGTCGGCCTCGAGCCATTCACGTTCCGTATCCGGTGCAAAGGCGTCCATGGTTGCGTGGATGATGAGCGAAGCCGACATTTGGTTACGCGATGACAATGAGCCATGTTCAGCGGGTCGCTGTGGTGCAGGCAGCAGCCCCGGCTTTTGACCTCGATGCCGGGATCGACCGACTCGACGCGATATGCGGCCAGGCCGCCGACCAGGGAGCGCGATTGATCGTGTTTCCTGAAGCCTTCCTGACCGGCTACCCAAAAGGCGGTGACTTTGGAGCGAGGGTCGGGTTTCGTCGGCCCGAGGGCCGAACCTGGTTCCAGCGGTACTTCGAAGCAGCTCTCGATCTGGGCGGCCCGCAGGCCGAGCGCATCGCCACGATCGCCGAGCGGCACCAACTCACGATGGTCGTCGGGGTCATCGAGCGGGACGGGCACACCCTATACTGCACAGCCCTTTATGTCGGCGCCGACGGACGGCTCCTCGGCAAGCACCGAAAGCTGATGCCAACCGGCAGCGAGCGCCTCATCTGGGGCCAGGGCGACGGCTCGACGTTAGCTCCGGTCGACAGCCCCGCGGGCCGAGTGGCCGCCGCGATCTGTTGGGAGAACTACATGCCCGCGCTTCGCATGAGTCTGTACGCCGACGGCGTGCAGCTCTACTGTGCGCCCACGGTCGACGACCGCGACTCCTGGATTCCGACGATGCGGCATATTGCCACCGAGGGCCGATGCTTCGTCCTGTCCGCGTGCCAGTTCGCCCGCCGCCGCGACTATCCAACCGACTTTCCGACCACCTACGGCGACGACGGCGAGGCCGTGCTCATCCGCGGGGGCAGCTGCATCGTCGATCCCTATGGCAACCTGATCACCGACGTGGAGTACGGGACGGAGAGGGTCGTCATGGCAGACGTCGACCTCGCCGAGATCGTCCGTGCGAAGTACGACCTGGATGTGGTCGGCCACTACTCTCGGCCCGACGTGTTTTCGCTGAAGGTCGACCGCCGGGAGAGGCTCCCCGTCAGCGACCGGATCAGTCGTACTCCGACGTCGATGCGAAAGCCTCCCGAGTGAGATTCCGAATACCAGCGGGGGTCACGTGGATGTTGTCTTCGATACGAATCCCGCCGTAGGGCGCCAGCGCGGCCACGGTGTCCCAGGCGACATCGGCGCCGGCCGGGCTCGCCCGGAGCGGCTCTAGCAGCCGGTCGATGAAATATAGCCCGGGCTCGATGGTAAACACCTGACCCGCGGTGATGGTGCCGGTGTGCCGGAGGAAGCGATTCTCTGGTCGCGGTTCGCGCTTGCGACATGAGACGTCGTGCACCTGCACGCCCAGCGAGTGGCCCAATCCGTGCGGGAAGAAGGCGCGGGTCAGACCTTGGTCGACCGTCGCCGCCGGCGAGCATGTTACGAGACCGTGGGCCACCAAGACGTCGGCCAGACGACGATGACAGGCGTCATGGAGGTCCTCGTACCCCTTGCCAACCTCGATGTCCTCGATCGTCTCCCGCTGAAGGTCCTCCATGGCCGCCTTGAGGTCCTTGAAAGCTTCACTGGCGGTCGGCGCGCAATGGGTCCGTGTGATGTCGCACGGATAACCGTGAAAGGTCGCCCCCGCGTCAACCAGCAGCGAGCCCGCACCGGGTCGGTCTTCATAAACGTTGTGATGCAGAGTGGCGGCGGCTCGGCCGAGGGCTACGATGCCCTTGTAGGGCGCATCCGCGTCGTCCTGCTGGCTGGCCTGAAGAAAAGCGAGGTGCAGCAGAAGCTCGCTGCGCTCGCCGGCCAGGAACTCCGCCTCGACCCGCCGGTGCCCGCGAGCCCCCCGAAGGCTCGCCTCAGTCATCATTCGGACTTCGTACGCGGTCTTCTCGACCCGCGTGTCTTCGAGGGCCACCCGAAGACCACCCGGATTCACGTGTTCGGGATCGAGCCCGAGCTCATGTGCAACCTCGCCCTCGTGACCGATGAAAGCGACCTTTCCCACCGGCAATGAGGCCTTCGTATGCTCGGCCCGCTGAATGGTTCGAACCTTCATGCCGCTTCGCAACAGATCCCAATCGGGCACCGCCGGCTTCTCCCAGAAGTCGGTAACCTCGAGCGCACAAAGCTCGACCCCGTGGGCCGTGACGATCACCGCGGAGTCCGGCCAGCGGAGCGGACTCCAGTGGGCGAACATGGGCACCGGTCGAAAGGGCCAGTCCTGATCATCGAAGGGTGACTTGCGCTGAAGCCGGCCGGAATGAATGACCACGCCATCGTAGCCCTGCTCGGCGAGGGCGCGCTGGGCGCGGGCGGTAATGGTCTCGACGTGCGACCGGTACAAGTCGGAAAAGTTACTTTGGCTCGTCTGCACCATCGCACCTTCATGGCGCGGAGCAAGCAGGTCAACCGGTGGGCGAGCCACCCTGAAAACCGCCCTACGAGGCGGCGGGGCGCCTCAATGACCGGAACAACGTGACGGCCAACGTGATCGCGGTGAGCGGTACGACGAAATACAGCATCACCGCTCCAAACGGCTGGGTTAGCGAGTGGTGCTTGGTCGCGAGCAGCACGTACGAGATGTAGGCGAGGTAGAACCCGATGAACAGAGCACCCTCCCAGCGATCGATGCGGTGTTCGCTCAGGAATATCGGGAGGCAGGCGATGCACGTCACGACCATCACCGGCATGTCGAAAAACAGGGCCGCTTCGCTCACCGGCAGGCCCTCTTGCGCCAGTAGCCCGCTTAAGCCCACGACCGCGAGCATGTTGTAGATGTTGGAACCGACCACGTTGCCGACCGCCAACTCCCCCTGCCCCCTCATGGTGGCGGCCACCGAGGTGGCGATCTCGGGAAGCGAAGTACCGACCGCAACCACCGTCAAGCCGATGACCAACTCGTTCAGACCCCACCAGCGGGCGACCATCGTCGCACCAAGCACCAGCCGGTCCGACCCGATGACGAGGAGCGTCGAACCGCCCGCGAGTTGAACTAGCCTCACCCAGATCGGTCGTTCCGGCCCGGCTTCCGACCCGTCCGGGGACTGCTCGGCCTCGGACGCCTCCGGGGACTGCTCGGCCGGCCCGGAAGCGACGTTTGCTCGGCGGTCCTGAACCGCCAACCGAATCTGGATCGCCGTATAGCCAACGAGCATCAGAACCAGTACGCCCGCCTCGATCGGGCCCACGTGAAAATCCATCGAAACGATACCGAGCATAATCGCCGCGCCAATCATGACCGGAACGTCGAGCCGAACCAGCTGCGAGTTGACGACTATCGACCGCAACACCGCGCACAGGCCGAGGACCCCCAGCACGTTGAGAATGTTGCTGCCCAGCACATTTCCGATCGCCATCTCGGTGCGCCCCCGCACGGCCGCGGTCACATTGACCGCGATCTCGGGCGCGCTCGTTCCGAGGGCCACGATCGTCAGCCCCACCAGAAGGGGCGATATGCCGAAGCGACGCGCGATCCCAGCCGCGCCGCCAACGAAGATGTCCGCTCCGACGGTAACGCCGACGAAGCCGAGAATCAGCCAGCCAAAATCAAGCCATGCAATCATCGTGTTACAGCCGCAGGGTCAGCTCGAGTCGAGCACCCTCGAACCCCGGGAAGAACCGACAAAGCCCACCGGAACCTTGTGAGGCCTGCGCGCTCGCCGTCCGCCAAGAATCCAATCGGACCGCCCTCCGTCAAGTCCCACTGCCCCGCTACCGACCGGTACTGCTCCGCGAAGCCCGCGTTCACCTGGGCTTCGCCCCCCTTCCACCTCATCTGGAGACCCCCGTACCCGAACACGATGTGAGTGGGGACCGAAAAACGAGGGGTGGCGAAAATATCCGCCGGACGAAGCAGAGCGAGCGCGGCGTGAGACGATGGTCGCCCCGCAGATGACCGGCGCAGACGGTATTGCTCGCGGGAATCCGCGTAAGGGCCTCCGGAAAATCTGGCTCGAGGAATCGATTTTCGGTTGGTCGAGGCGGAATGATTCGGTCCGTCCAGGACGCGCCGGAGAAGGCAGCCAAACATTGAATAGATTCTCGTACGCCGGTCCCTGAGCGAGTAGCGCCAGGTCTCCGGATTTGAATTTATGTTACCGCACCTGCCCGCTCCGGTCGGTTTTGGGCGCCAGCCAAATCCGCACGGCGACGTTGCGATCCTGTTGCCGGTCCCGCTGACCTCGGGGAGGACGAACGTCATGGGCCGAGCGGATCGGGGCGCGATTCGGTCGCCGCTCCGCGGCCAGCCGCCTGAGGTCCGTATTCTGCGCCGCTACAAACGATCGGTGGACGATTTTCTCGATCGAAGCTGTAACCTCCGACACAGCAGGTCGTACCCTTACCATCGGTCAAGGAGCAAAATGACGGAAGCGACCCCCCGATCCGACGCTTATGCGCACATTCACCGTGATCTTCGCCGCTTGCGACGAGACCGGGCGGTCACGTTGCTCGGATACCTGGCCATCGTATCGGTTTTCTTAGCGTTCGTGTTCCTTATCCCCGCCGGAGATCATGCGCTCGAACGCAACCTCAGCTGGTACGTGGCCCTCCTGCTGATGTTCGCGGCCAGCGCGGCGGGGGCGTCGTTGACGATCGGCTACCCCCTCGTATCCCGAAGCGTGTTGCTTGGCGCATCCGTCGTCCTGGTGTTGATGCTCGCCGCAGCGCTTCTCCTGATCATGGACTTCACATCGGGTCCGGCACCGCTGAACGCCGGCGCCACATGCTTCTTTCACTGCACTCTAATCTCGGGAGGCGCCATGCTCGCCCTTGGCTTCTTGAGCGGGCGGCTGTGGCGCCGGTTTCCGAACCCCGGCTGGGTTCTCGCCCTCGGGCTGGCTGGGGTCGGCTTGTCGGCGCTTCACATGCAGTGTGGCGGAGCGGATCCCATCCATTTGCTCGTTTTCCACCTCGGGCCGGTGGTGCTTCTTTACATGGTCGCGCGGGCGCTGATCCGCCTGCGAGAGTTCGTCTTGCGCGACGACTAGAGTTGTTTTGGCTGAGAACTCCGGTGACAGATCACTAGAACATCGGCCACCCTGCGCTCGTGACCAACGCTTCGAGCCCCAGCCCCGACGATCTCACGACCCGGACTGCGCGTATTGGCGTGGTCACCGTATCGGACCGGGCGAGCCGCGGCGAATACGAAGACCTGGGAGGCCCGGCGATCACGGCCTACTTCGGGGAGATTCTGACCAGCCCGTGGACGCCCGTGGCGCGCGTCATTCCGGACGAACGTCCGCTCATCGAGGAGACCCTCAGGACCCTCGTCGACCACGAACAATGCTGCTTGGTGGTCACCACCGGAGGCACCGGGCCCGCGCCTCGCGATGTCACTCCCGAAGCGACCGAAGCGGTCGCCGACAAGCTCATGCCCGGATTCGGAGAGCTGATGCGGCAGGTCAGCCTTCAGTACGTCCCGACGGCCATCCTCTCCCGTCAGACGGCGGTGATTCGCGGCGCAGCTCTCATTGTCAACCTACCCGGCAAACCCAAATCGATCCGCGAGTGCCTCGATGCGGTCATGCCGGCCATCCCATACTGCATCGACCTCATCGGCGGCCCCTTTCTCACGACCGACGAATCGAAGCTCAAGGCCTTTCGGCCCAAGTCCAAATGAACTGGCCCGCGCTCATGGCGGGCTGCCTGCTGGTTCAACCCGGACCCGCAACCCAGCCCACCGACCCGCCACTGGTCGACGTGCTCCGTCTGAACGGCCGTTTCCTGGCCGACATTCGGTACGCCACCTCCGATAACTTCGTTGGTCGACAAGTCTATCCGGCCGCTCGGTGTCTGCTCCGACCTTCGGTCGCGGCCAAGATGAAGAAGGCCCAGCGCTGGCTCGATCGCCATCACCGCGGCCTTCGCCTGATGTTCAAGGACTGCTACCGGCCTCACTCCGCCCAATTCGAGCTTTGGAAGGCGGTGAAGGGCACCCCCAAGTCGAGCTACGTCGCCAACCCGAATACTCGGCTCGGCTCGATTCACAGCTACGGCGCGGCGGTCGACGTCACCCTGGCCAACGCGAAGGGCCAAGAACTCGACCTCGGCACCCCGTACGACCACTTGGGCCGCCTCTCGCAGCCCCGTTACGAAAAGTCCTATCTGGCTCAGGGAAAGCTCTCGCGAGCCCAGGTCCGTCGCCGTCGAATTCTCCGGGCGGCCATGCGTCACGCCGGTATGAGGGGCATCCGTAACGAATGGTGGCACTTCAACGAAGGCACCGGGCGCGATGTTCGCCGCCGGTACCGACGCTTGGATATTCCGTTCGACGCGATCCCGTAGGCCTCCGCCGCCCTGATGTATTCAGGCATAATGGACAAGTGCAGGACACGCTGCCTCGTCGACGACATGGTCTCCAGGTTCCGGGCCCCCTGGGGCTTTCAGGAGCCCTGGGCAACGGGATCGAGGCCGTACGGATGGAAACGTCCAACATGGCCTGCGGTGCGACCCTCGAGGTCGTTCGGGTCGTCGCGCGACTCGACGACGACGAAGCGCCCGAGCCCCTCGACCCACCCGACCACGTCCTGGCCGGTCCACTGCCGGCGCCTACGATCAGCGCTTCGGCACCCGAGGCTGCGCCTCACATGGCCTGGGACGGCTCCACGTTCGTCGCCCAGATGAGCTTCCCCGTGGGCACGAGCTTCTATGGCACGGGTGAGCGGGCCGGCCCCCTCGAGCGTACCGGTCTCCGAGCGGAGACATGGAACACCGACGCATACGCATATGACGACCATACGCCGGCGCTCTACCAGTCGCAGCCGGCCGTGTTGGCGGTCCATGCCGACGGACGCGCCACCTTTGTCGTGGCTTGTACGGCTCGCCGCTCCGTCGTAGTCACGGGAACGGACGGCGTTGAGATCGCCGTCGCCGGCGCACCATGCGTGCTCCTGCGGATCGAAGCCCCCGACCCCGCGACCGCCGTGTCGGGCCTGACCGAGCTTTTTGGTCGGCCCGCCGAGGTGCCCCGGTGGGCGCTCGGCTATCACCAGTGTCGGTGGTCGTACATGTCGGCCGAAGAGGTCCGAACGCTGGTCCAGAACTTCGACCACCACGACATCCCGCTGTCGGCCGTATGGCTCGATATCGACTACATGGACCGATTTCGGGTCTTTACGGTCGATGCCGAGGCCTTCCCTGATCTACCCGCCCTCGTCCACGAGCTGGTCGAGGCCGGCCTGCGGGCGGTGGCCATCATCGACCCTGGACTCGCGATCGCGGACGACTATGAAGTCGCGCAGCAAGCGCGAGCCGATGGCCACCTGGTGCTCGACCGGCGCGGTCGACCCGTCGAGGGGCGCGTGTGGCCGGGCCGGTGCTGGTTCCCGGACTTCACTCGGGAACAGACCCGATCGTGGTGGGCCGGCCTCGTCGAACGATTCGTTACCGAAACTAAGGTTGCCGGCTTGTGGTGCGACATGAACGAGCCGTCGGTGTTCTCGACGCCGACCCAAACGTTGCCCGAAGACGCCGTACACCGAGGCCTCGGTGGAGGTCCGCACGCCCGATTCCACAATCTCTATGGGCAGCTGATGGTCGAGGCGACCCGAGCCGGGCTCGAGGCGGTCCGGCCCCACGAGCCACCGTTCGTGCTGACCCGGGCCGCTCATCTGGCGACGCCGCGAAGCGCGGCGACCTGGACCGGCGACAACCTGAGCACCTGGGACGACCTTAGATGGAGCGTGACCATGGTCCTCGGGCTCGGCCTGGTTGGCCAAGCCATGGCCGGTCCCGATGTCGGCGGCTTTTCAGGTGATCCGGGGCCCGAGTTGTTCGCGCGATGGTTCGAGGTCGGCTGCTACTTCCCGTTCTTTCGGGGCCATGCCGACCAGCCATCTCCCCGCAAGGAGCCCTGGAGCTTTGGCGAAGAGGCGTTGGCCCGGGTCCGCGCCAGCATTCGATGGCGAATGCGCCTGTTACCCTTCCTGCAAGACTGCTTTCAACAGGCGCACATCACCGGCGTGCCCGCCGCGCGTCCACTGTTCTTCGCCGACCCGGTCGATAGCCGCCTTCGCGCCATTGATAGCGCCTTCCTGCTCGGCCCGAACCTGCTGGTGGTCCCCGCTCTCGAGCCCGGCACCCCGACCCGAGAGCTCCCATTGCCCGCCGGCTCCTGGAAACGCGTGCCCGTCGGCGCGCTCCTGGCCGACCCAGCGGCAACGACCTCCCGACACATCGAGCTCGAGGGCCCGGTCGAACGAGGAACGATCAAGATCGAGATTCCTGCCGGCCCGGCGCCATGCTTTCTACGGGAAGGTGCCCAACTTCACCTGGCCCCCATCATGAGGCGCCCCCCTGCCTTCGCGAAGTGGCCGGTGCTCGAGACGCTGTGCGCCTAACCTAACGGCGCACCCGCCTCAAAGCCTACCGACCGCGCAGCGACTGACCGATCTTCAGGACATCCGCGAGAACACCGCCGGCGGTGACCGGCCCTCCGGCCCCCGCGCCTTGGATGACCAACGGCTCGATGGGGTACCGCTCGGTGAAGAAAGCCAAAAACGCCTCGGTGCCTTGAAGACGGGTCGCTGGGTGATTCGACGGCACCCACGTCGGACCAACGGTCAGCATCTCGGTTCGGGACGGCGCGTTGGGCTCGACGGTGGCCAGATACCTCAGGACCTCTCCTCGTTGCCGCCGGCGTTCGACTTCCTCCGTCATCACCGAATCGTAACGCTCCAGGCTGGCGAAGAAGGCCTCCAGGTCGTGCTCGGCCAAGATCTCCTCCGGGACCAGCGGAGTGACCGCCACATCTTCGAAGTCGATGGCCAGACCGAGTTCCCGGGCCAGAATCAGCGCCTTGCGAGCAGCGTCGGTACCGGAGAGGTCGTCTCGGGGATGGGGTTCCGTGTAGCCCTTGTTCTTGGCGTCGCGCACGGCCCGCGAAAGCGGCACCCCGCTCATCAACTCGTTTGCCAGGTACCCCAAAGTGCCCGACAACGAACCTTCCACCCGCTCGACCCGATCGCCGGTCCGCACCATTGCCACCAACGTGTCGATGACCGGCAAACTCGCGCCGACGGTCGTTTCGTAGTTGTAGTAGCGGTGGGCCGTTCTCGCAGCCCGAAGCAAACGCTGCCGATCGTCCCAAGGGATGGTCAGCGCCTTCTTGTTGGCCGCCACCACGTGAATGCCGCGCGCAAAAGCCGCGTGATATACGTCCTCCATCTTATCGGCCGCGGTGCAGTCAACGACGACCGGCGCCCCCAGCCGCCGGAGCCGGTCGAGCGTCGGCAACAGCTCGTGGAATCCGCCCCGGCTGGATGACGTCTCGAGACGCTCGGCGTAAGTCTCGAGGTCGAGACCCCTCTCATCAAACAAGAATCGCCGACTGTTGGCGACGCCTACGACCTTGAGATCGATGTTCATCAGGTCGCGCAACTTGGTTTGCTGCTGCCGGATCTGGGCGAGCAGATTTCCGCCCACGACGCCGACGCCCAGCACGAAGATGTGGACGGTCTCGAAGCTGAAGTTGAACGCCGCGTGGACGGTCCGTACCGCCTCCCGGGTATCTTCGGCGTCGACCGCACACGCGATCGAACGCGCGCTGCCGCTTTGCGCGATCGACCAAACACCGATCCCGGCCGCTCCCAGCGCATGAAAGAGCCGACCGGCCACGTTCACCGTCTGGCCCATCGCTTCGGCGACCAGGGTCACCAGGGTCACCGGGTGGCGAATACCGACTCGGTCGACCTCGCTGCGCTCGATCTCCTGCGCGAGCTCGAGTCGTATGGCGTCGCAAGCGGCGTCGCGTTGGTCTTCGGGAACGATGACCGCCATCGCCTGCCCGAACCCGGACTGGATAGCCGTCCACACCCGGATATTGGCCGTGGCCAGGGCGCTCAACACCCGCTCGCCCACTCGGAGGTCGCCGGCTTCGCGTCGAGCATCCACTTCGACCAGGGCGAGCCGCTCCAGGGAGGCGACGCTCGTCGGATTGTCAGGAGACGTGCTGCCGTCTCGAGTGACGAGAGTGCCCGGTGCGTCGGGCTCTAGGGTGTTCCGAATGCGGAGAGGAATGCCCGAGCTGATGAGTGGAATCATCGTCCGCGGGTGGAACATCCGCGCGCCGAAATTCGCGAGCTCGAGCGCCTCCATGTATGACAGCGCGGGCACCGGATAGGCTTCGGGCACGATATCCGGGTCTGCCGACATGATCCCCGAAGTGCCCGTCCAGATGTTGAGAGACTCGGCGTCGAGGCCGCGCGCGAGTAGGCTGGCCGTGTAATCCGAGCCATTGCGACCGAGCGTGGTCGTGCGGCCGTCCACGGTCTGACCCAGGAAGCCCGTATGTACGGTCACCACATCATCCCACGCCGATCGGAGTTTCAAAATGCGGGCTTGCGTCGAACTCCAGTCGACGAAAGCACCGCCAAAGCCGGCGTCGGTGACCGTCCACTCTCGACTATCCACGAACGACGCCGGGATTCCGGCGTGGGTCAGCAGATGCGCGAACACGTTCGCACTCGACCGCTCGCCGAACGAGAGCACGAGGTCCTGGGTCTGGGGGGTCAGCTCTCGCAGGAGGTGGACGCCCTTGAGCAGGTCTTCCAACGGGCGAAACAATCGAGTGAGCTGCTCGGCCAGCGCTATCCGGGCCTCACCGTCGGCCCCGATCGAAGTCAGGGCCGCCTGCGCTTCAGACAACACACGGGCGTGAATACCGTCGACGATCTCCGAGGCGCCTTGAAAGTCGCCGCGACCCGCCAGGGCCATAGAATCGAGCAAGCGATCGGTGCTGTCGGCCATCGCGCTGACGACGACCGCGACCCGCCGCTCGCTGCGGGCCCGCCGCACGATTTCGACCGTTTGGGTGAGACGCTCAGCGGTGCTCAGGGACGATCCGCCGAATTTGAGAACGAGAAACGGAGGCTGGGTCATACTTCTTCTCTTACGGGTAGCAACAAGGCGCGTCGGAGCAGGGCGTCGAGCTGATCCCACTCGATGAGAAACGCGTCGTGACCGTGCGGGCTTCGGATCAGCGCCGACTCCGCGACCCGCCCGCGGCGGGACAGTTCGGTCGCGACCGCTTGGGAGTGAACCGGCAGGAACAGCTGATCGGTATCGATGCCGATCGACATACAGCTTGCGGTGATCCGACTCAATCCGGATGTAGAGTCGGGCCATGACCAGCGTTCGCCCTCGTCCCGCTGTTGGGGCACCGCGGTGAGGTCGTGGTTATCCATCGCATCCATCATGGCCAGGTACGTCCCCACCTCGAATCGGTTGACGAGCTTGGTGCCCTGGTAGTCGAGGTAGGTCTGCATTCGGTAGGCGCCGGTGCTGCCCGGGTCCGCCGGTCGGCGCCCCTGACGCAGGTCGAGGCCCGCTTCGGCGCGGTACGACAGCATCGCGATCTGGCGAGCCAAAGATAAGCCGAGGTTCGGCGACGATTCGATCGCTCGTCGCTGAACGTGATTGAAGCCGATAATCCACGAGGAGGCTGCCGCACAGGCGGCGATGGGCACGATCCGTCGGAATCGCGCTGGTGTGAGAGCCGCGAGCGAAAGGGTGATCATACCCCCCAGCGACCCCCCCGTCGCCAGCTCTACGCGCTCGATCGCTAACGCATCGAGCGCGCGTAGGATGACCCGAGCCTGGTCCCAGGTCGTGAGCGGTCCCGCCGTGTATCCGTCGTCGGCGGGGCCCGAGGTTCCATAACAGGAGCCAAGGTTGTTGAAACAGAGCACCCGGTGGACGGTGGGGTCGAACACGTTTCCCACCCCGATCACCGGCTCCCACCAGCCTCCCGGCCCGCCCGCGCCGGCATGACCGGTCAGGGCATGCACGATGAGAATCGTGGGCAAATCACGCCCGCGGGCGGTGCGAAGGGAATCGGCGGGGGGCCGGGCCGACGGAGCGTCGGCGGCCCGGCGAACGACCTGCTCGTACTGGCCGGGCAGGGCCTCGCGCGGAACAAGGCCACGTCGCCGCAAGAACGCGGGGCCATCGGACGCCCACATCCATCCCCGGACCACGAGCGAAGAGACCTGACCACCACGCTCGGTGGTCAGGTCCGGTAACCGCAGGTCGAAGAAAACCGGGGATGGGAGGCCCTCCGTCAAGCCGCGCTCCGCTTCATACTTGGTTCAACGCCTGGTCAAGGTCGGCGACGATATCGTCGATGTGCTCGATGCCAACCGACAGCCGGACCAACTCATCATTGACCCCAGCCGATGCGCGCTCCTCGGCCGTGAGCTGCTGGTGCGTGGTCGACGCCGGGTGGATGATGAGCGAACGAGTATCGCCGATGTTCGCCAGCAGCGAGAAGAGCTTCACTTTATTGATGAGCTCGCGACCCGCCTCGTAGCCGCCCTTGACCCCGAAGGTGACCAGGCCGCCGAATCCTCCGTCGAAGTATTTGCTGGCGTTCGGGTAGTTCTGATCTCCTTCGAGTCCAGGATAGCTCACCCACGTCACCTTGGGGTGCGTCTTCAGGAACTCGGCGGCAGCCAGCGCGTTCTCGGAGTGTCGTGAGACGCGCAGGCGCAGCGTCTCGAGGCCCAGGATGAAGTGGTGAGCGTTGAAGGGGCTGAGCGCGGGGCCAAGGTCACGGAGCAACTCGACCCGAGCCTTGAGAATGAAAGACAGGTTGCCGAAGTTCTCGAACAGCTTCATGCCGTGGTAGCCCGGATTCGGGTCCGTAAACTCTGGGAACTTGCCGTTATCCCACGGGAAGTTACCGCCGTCGACAATCACGCCCCCGATCGCGGTTCCGTGACCGCCGATATACTTCGTTGCGCTGTGGACGACGATGTTGGCGCCGTACTTGATCGGGTTGACGAGCGCGGGCGAAGCCGCGGTGTTGTCGACGATGAACGGAACGCCAGCGGCCTGCGCGATCTTGGCGATGCCCTCGAAGTCGGGCACGTCGAGCCGAGGATTACCGAGGCTCTCGACGTAGATAGCCTTGGTCTTGTCGTTGATCGCCGCCCTGATGGCGTCGAGGTCCGCGACCTCGACGAATTTGGCGTTGATTCCGAGCCGGGGGAAGGTGACCTTGAAGAGGTTGTAGGTGCCGCCATAGAGGCTGGAAGCGCTGATGAACTCGTCACCCGACTTCATCAACGTCAGGAGGGTCAGCGTCTCGGCCGCTTGACCCGAAGCGGCGGCCAAGGCCGCAATGCCCCCTTCCAACGCCGCGATTCGCTTCTCGAAGGCGTCGGTCGTGGGGTTCATGATACGGGTGTAAATGTTACCGAACTCTTTGAGCGCGAAGAGAGCCGCGGCGTGGTCCGCATCCCGGAACTGGTAGCTCGTGGTCTGATAGATCGGAACCGCACGAGAGCCGGTCGCGGGATCCGGCTCGTAGCCTGCGTGAAGTGCAAGAGTCTCCGGACGGTAATTCTGTTCGTTCGACATAGTGAATCGATCTCCTCCAGGGCCGGCTGTTGAAAGACGCCACCTACAAAAAAACCCACCGACCCGACATCGGGTGGGTGGGCTTCTCGTCAGCGTCCGCCTGACTTACGTCTGACTTGCATGTCGATCGACAGAGCCCGACACCCGACCCACCTTGCGGCGGCGACAACACAGCATGCAATCACGACAACACCGTGGGATATGGGTACGAGCGAACATGTCGATCTCGAAGCGAAGGGCAGCGTTACGTGGACCATGAGTATTGTCAAGACGTTCGGGAATCATCGCCTCGCCGAGCAGGCGGTCTTTCGATTGCTGCGCCTGCGGTTTGCTGGCTGGGCCCAAGACTTGACCCGCATCCATTCGGGCCCCACGACGGTGGTCAACGCCTGGTTCACCCCGGCTGGGCGAATCTACGGGAAGGCGCATCGGCGCCGCCGCAAGTACCTACAAGAAAAGCAAGCTTACCTGCTTTGGTCGTCCCTTGTGCGTACCCCTCGGCTTTTGGACTACAGCGACGACACGATGACTCTGTTGCTGACGGAAGCGCGGGGCCAGAGCGGAAGCCGCCACCCTCTCCCGCTCGACGCTCACCGAGCGGCCGGGCGCTGGCTCCGCCGGCTGCACAGCATCGAGGCCGATGATCAGGACGACGTCCCATGGCTGGAGGCCCTTCGCCGCCGAGTCGAAGCTTTGCAGGTGCGGGCTTCGCCGATCGTCGACGCTTCGACGACTGCGCTCACTCTGCAACCGGTCTTCGACCTCCTGCGCACCTCGGCACCGATGTGCAGGGTGCCTTGCCATCGGGACTACGAACCGCGAAACTGGGTCTACGATGGCACCGACATCACGGTGCTTGATTTTGAGCACGCCCGCCTCGACGCCGCCCCTTGGGACCTGACTCGACTAGGAAACGTGTCTTGGGCCACAAACCCTGCTTCCCGTTCTGCCTTTGCGGAGGGGTATGGACCTACGGATGGTCGGTTTTGGGATTGGGTCGATGCTCTCACCTGGATGGATGGGCTCTCCACCCTGGTGTGGGGACTAACCCACCGAGACCGGGAGTTCATCGAAAAGGGCCGACGTACCGTCGACCGGGCGGTCGTGGCTCGGCGCTGAGCATCCCATCGCGCTCTTTGGACCTCGGAAGCGAAGCACTGGCGTCAGCCCGAGCAGGTCGCTACGGTACCCTATATGAAGATTCTTCGGCGGCTGCTTCTTCCTCTGGCCGCGCTCGTCTTGCTGGTTCTCCTCCCTCTCCGTCGCCGAAGCCGTCGGCTCGCTCTCAAGAAGAACGGCTGGGCGGAGCTTCGATTGGTTGGAGAGATCGTGGAGCTTCAACCCGCACGCGACGTCGTTCAGATGTTGGCTCGACGTCTTCTCAAACGAAGAGATCAACCACGGGTGGTATTGACCCGGCTTCGCAAGTTCGTGGACGAGCTGAGCACCGATCCCTACGCCAAAGGGGTCCTGGTTCGTATGGGGCGGTTGGGAGGCGGCTGGGCCGCGGCCGACGCCGTTCGGGTGGAGCTCCTTCGAATTCGAGAGTCGGGGAGGCACTTGATCATCCATTTGGAGGGGCCCGTCGACAACCGGCAGGCGATGGTCGCCGCGGTCGGCACCAAGGTGCTGATGACACCAACCGCGCCGATGGCCGCCGCCGGCGTTGCCTCGGTCGGTTTGTTCTGGCGCGACGCGCTGCATCGGCTCGGTTTCAAGGTCGAAGCCATCAGCCACGGCCGCTTCAAGTCGGCACCCGAACAGTTCACTCGGACCGACCGAAGCGAAGCCGACCGCGAACAAACGACTGCGATCGTGCAGCAACTCGACGATGCGCTCCTGGACAGCCTGATGGCCGGGCGGGTGCTCAACCGGTCCGATACCGAGGCGCTCATCGATGCGGCCCCGATGGGGGCGCCCGCTGCGGTTGCCGCTCGCTTCTGCGATGAGCTGGCTCGGGACGAAGACCTCCCGGAGGTTCTTCGCAAAGTCGAGGATGCCGATCTGGCCCCGACGCCCATCGGTGCCGCGTACTACTTGAGGGTCCGGCAGATCCCGGATATCTGGCCGTCGCGGGCGAAGCGGGTCGGCGTGGTTCGAGTGCACGGACCGATCATCGATCAGCCGGCCGGTCTACCATTGCCCGAACAGCAGCTCGCCACCGCGAATACGGTGGTAGACGACCTGCGCGCCGCCCTCGTCGATGCATCGATCGGCGCCGTCGTTCTCCATATCGACTCCCGTGGGGGGAGCGTGACCGCCAGCGATACGATTTTTGGCGCTGTCGCCCGCCTCGACCAACAGAAGCCGGTCATCGCTTGCCTCGGCGACGTCGCCGCCAGTGGCGGCTACTACGTCGCATGCGCGGCCCGGTCGATCGTCGCGTCGCCGCTGACGTTCACCGGCAGCATCGGGGTCTTTGCGTTGATGCCCACCTGGGCCGCACTCAGCGAGCGCCTGGGCATTGGGCGTGATTCGATCAAGAACCGCCAACACGCCGACATCTACGACCCGTGGACCGGCTTTGACGACCAAACCCGAGACCACGCGCAAAAAGAGGTCGACGCCAGCTACGAGGCGTTCATCGATCTGGTCGCGAAGAGCCGGGAGCTCACCCGGGATGAGGTCGACGCGGTCGCCCAAGGACGCGTCTGGACGGGCCGGGATGCCCGCCAGCAGCGCCTGCTGGATGACCTGGGAGGCTTCCCAGCCGCCGTGGAGCTGGCCAAGGTCGAGGCCGGCGGGGTATTCGCGGCCGACCCGGTGATCGTGTCGGCCCGCGGACCTCAGCCGCGCCCGGCCCCGGTGATGACCGGAGCCGCAGACGCCGCAACCCTCCAGTGGGCCCGTCCTCAAGACGCACTGCTGGCGGGTGAACCGGGGGGCAGCCGCCCGACCCTGGTCGAACTCGTGCAGCGCCTCGGCTTCGCCGGGCTCCTGGATCCGGTCGCCGTGGAGCTCATCCCGCTCGCGACTCCGAAGCCGGGCCGAGCATGGACCACACTGGCTTACGCTCCCATCAATTCACCGGAATGAGCCCCGCGAACCCCAGGTGATTGCCCACCGGACGCTCGAATCCAGGCGGGGTTCGACCGTGTACGGGGGTGTTCATGACGACGACCCGGCCATCCTCGTCCATCCGGACAAGGGTGCTCGAACCTCCGCCATCGAGCAGAACGGCGTCGACCGCCCCCCGTTCGAGGACCAGTTCAGCCAGCTCGCGAAGGTTCGCCCCGTCGGAGTAGTACGGCTGCCTTCCATCCGCTACGACCAGGATCAACGTACCGCCTGAAGCATCGACGCCCGCGGCCACCCGTGGCATCCGCTGGGTGGAGCGCGCGACGGCCTTGGGCATCGCACCCCTCACCACGAGTGGATAGCCGGACACCGCTTGGCTCATCGATGACGTTACCGCGGGCGCAATGCTCGCGCCGTCCTTGCGGAAGGCGAGCACGCGCATCGAGCGATCCTTGATGCCATAGACCTGAAAGTCGGAGACCGCGTGTCCCACCGCGTCGACGGGCTCTCCAACCTTTGGGTAATAATAGAGGGCCGTGAACGAAAACTGCTCGGTGAAGAAGTTGGCGTTCACGGCCAGTTGTTGCTTGAACTCGCGCGCAAATCCGGAGGTTGTTCGCGCCAGGACCTTCCGTTCGGCCGGC
Source organism: uncultured Myxococcales bacterium (assembly GCA_964519665.1). GTDB lineage: Bacteria > Myxococcota > Kuafuiibacteriia > Kuafuiibacteriales > Kuafuiibacteriaceae > JANQQN01. Next base: position 145,441 of record CAZFIV010000001.1, on the reverse strand, counting down.
TGGGTACTCGTGCCCGTCTGCGAGACGGGCGGGGTGACGAACACCGACAGCCCCGGTTGCCGCAGGTCGATGGTCACGACGTGCACGACCTTGGCCACCGGATGGGCGCTCACGAGGCGTTCGTAGCGGACACCCTCGAACAACCGGAGGTCGAGCGGTGACGGTTGAGGCCTGAGCCAGACCGCGGGAATAAGGATCCCGTACCCGAGCGCGACCGAGGCGGTCGTCCACAAAGGCAGCGACACCCACCGCCAACGCCGCACGGAGTAGGCGATCCCGGCCATTAAAAGAGCGGCCCCGAGCAGTCGAGCCGACCACCAGAGCTGATGTGCAGCTTCACTCACGGCTCTAGGAGGAGCCAGCGACGCCGACATACCGCAAGACCTTTGCCCAACACTTTGGCATACGTCGTCACATTGATCGCCCACCAGACACCCGCCGGTCCGGCGCCGGCGGCGATCGCCCAAGCCCAGGCCAAAGGGATCCGGAGCAGATTGAACGGCGTCGACCACCGAAACACGGACTTGGTGTCGCCCGCGCCGGCCAGGACTCCTTCGCTGAGAGCCTCCCAGGCCACGAAGAGCTGCGACGCTGACAGGATGGCAGCGTATTGGGTGGTCGCCAATAAGACCGCCGGATCATCGGTGAACAGGTCAGCGAACGGTCGCCCTCCCAGGTAGAACACCGCGCTGGCCACAAGCCCCAAGGCCGTGGAAGCCGGAAATGCGAGCCGCACCACTTTCCAGGCCAGGTCGGGCCGTCCGGCGCCCAGATACCTACCCACCAGGGACGCCACGGCCAGCGAGACGCCATGGAAGATCGGCCAAGTGATGCCCTCCAGGGCAGAAAAGCCGATCCCTAGGGCCGCGTTGATATGCGGTCCCAGGGGAGAAACCGTCCAGCGAAGCAGGGCCCAGTAGGTGAGGGCAAACAGGGCGGTGTTCGCAGCCATGGGCGCCCCGACCTTGACGGTTCTCGCCAGCGAGGGTGCGAAACGGATGTCCTGACGACGCAGCCCGACCTGCCGCGCCAACAGCACCCCTCCTATACCCGTGGTCACCGCTCGAGCTCCGTTCGAGGCCAGCGCGGCGCCGATGATGCCCCCATCGAAGACAACGACGAACAAGAAGGTCAGCCCGGTGTTCAACCCGAGAGACAGACCATGCAACACCATCGGCAACCGAGCCTGCCCGGTCGCCAAGAACGCCTGGTCTACGAGCGGCGTCAGCACGAGCGGCGCCGCGGTCAACGCGATCACCCGCAGATACGCGGCAAACGCGGCGCCGGTGGGTCCCGAGAGTCCGATCGAACCCGAAATCCACTCCGCGCCGACGCCCCCCACGACGGCCACTACCGCCGTAAGCACCATGGCGCCAGCGACCGCCGACCCCAGGACGCGACGGCGCTCGTCGGGGTCCCCGGCTCCGGTCGCCCGCGCGATCAGGGGACCGGCTCCCGCCGCGAGGACTTCACTGGCCGCGAAGAGCAGGATCGTCACGAAGACCGAAGAGCCGATCGCAGCCTGTGCGTCGACCGAGACGAACTGCATGAAGTACTGGTCGACGGGCCGGTACCCGGTCGTGAGCAGGGTGAAAGCCGCGCTGGGCCACGCCAGCCGCCACACCGCCCCCATGGTCAAGGGCGGCACATGCTGCGAAATGGCCAAGGGCGGCTACCGAGAGAGGCTCAAGACTACCGATATCGGTCGTTGCGCCACGGGTGGGCCGACATCGAATAACCGCGCTCCTCCCAAAATCCGGGTCGGTCCTCGGTGAGGAGCTCGATGCGCTTGATCCACTTCGCGCCCTTCCAAGCGTACAGCTGCGGGGTGATCATCCGAATCGGACCGCCGTGCTCGCGGGTAAGCGGTTCGTCGTCCACCGTGTGAGCCAACAGCACGTCGTCCTTCAGGGCTTCGGCCAATGGAACGTTGGTCGTGTACCCATCGTAGGCATGAATCATCGCGTGGGTCGCGGTCTCGAGCGGATCCGCGAGGGCGACGACATCGCCGAAACGAACCCCCGCCCACTTCATATCGAAACGCGACCATTTGGTGACGCAGTGAAAGTCACTCGTGTCCTCGACCTGCGGCAGAGCCATCATCTGCTCCCAATCGATCGACGTCGGGGACTGAACCGCACCGTCGATGGTCAGCTTCCATTTGTGGGTCGGCACAATGGGACTGAGCCCGATGTCGAGAACCGGCCACTTGGTCACCTCGTACTGATCCGGCGGAAGACGAGGCATGCCATGCCGATTGGCGGGACCCGAACCGAGGGGCCGGTCATCGGCTTGGCTGGGAGATGACGCCATCTGGGCCTGGAATCGCTCCTTGAGCTTCATACGGGCGGCAACGATGCGCTCGAGTTTGTCGGAAGACACAATGTCGATAGTGGGCGCTGGTCGAACACCCATCAAGCAGCTTTTCGTCTTGGAACCCGCTCGTCGGACGCGATCAGATGCACTGGCCGACCGAGAATGCCGATTGGAAGTCGTCGGGCAAGAACGTTCCACGGTCGCCGTTCCAGTCGATAAAACCCACCCGCCACCGCTCCGTACACCTGAGCAAACGCTCGAAGGCGGCGACCGAACGTCCGCGTACCAGCACCTCGACCGAGACCCGAGACCCGACACTGATGGGCCCTTCGAAATAGTGAGCCCAAACTTCGTACCGACCGGGGGTCGCTTCGCGGAGATTGATGGTTTCCGGGCCCCTCCCGACCACGTTGTCTTCGTCGAGGTACGGGTCGTCCGCTGCTACGCCATCCTCGCCCCAATCAGGCGTTTTCGCGGCGAAGAAACAATCGCCTTGCAGCCTGAAGAAGCCTCCCCCCGGCCGGACCAGGTGAAGATCGACGTCGGTGAAAGTGTCCCATCGAAGCACGATGGTGAAGTCGTTGCCGCTCGGCGGGGGCGGCATCGTCATCGCGGTCAGTTCGATCAGGGTCCCGCTGGTGCCCCGGGACCCCGAGTATTCGAGCTCCACCAGACCGGTACGCCCCCCTTGTAGCCCTTCTGAATCGAACAAGACGTCGAAATGGATCGATTGCCCTCGGCTCAGGTTGATCGGGACCTGGGGAACGACCAGGTGGAACCCCTCGTCTTGTCCTTGAACCAAAGTCGCGCGGTTGATCCGGACGCGGCGCCCCAAAGCCGTACACCTGAGCTGCCGCGCGACGGTGTCGCCGCGGACCACCTCTCCGAAATCGAGGCGTTCTGGGCCGCATTCAACGGCCGGCGCGACCTCGAGCGCGATGGCCCGGAGCTCGAGGGCGGCCACTTCGGTTTCCATCGCGACGAACCGCAGGGTGTCTTGGAAGTCGCCGGCCCGAGTCGGGGCAAAGACGACATCGACCATCCGCGATTGGCCGGCCGCGATGACGAGGGGAAGCGCCTCGGCGGTGAAAAAATCTTCGGTCGCGCCGACCAAAACGCGGTCGATGGTGACATCGACGGCCCCGGTGTTGGTCAACAGTATCGGCGATTCGACCTCGTCACCCACCGTGACGGTTCCAAAGTCGACGGCGCTCGGAGCGGCGGACAGGGGGGAGAAGACGCCGATGCCCTGCACGGGGAGCTCGAAGGCCGAGTGGCGGGACCTCAGTGTCAAGGTCGACCTCAGCCGATTCTGCGAGCGCGGTTCGAAGCGAACCGTGAACTCGAGTCGATCCGATCCGGCCAGCGTTCGACCGAGGACGGCTTCCTTCGCATCGACGAGTACGAAATCATCGGGTACCTCGACCCCGGTGATCGTCAGACGGCTTGAGCCGCTGTTGACCAGGGCAATCGATCGCGTCTTTGACCAACCGAGCGGAACGCGCCCAAAATCGACGGCCGATGGTTCGAAACGACCGAGCACGGGTAGGATATCAAGTCTCCCCGACTCGTCGCAGGCCGTCAGGTGGGCGACGGCGAAAATCAGCACGCGTAAAGCGCGACGGCTCACGAGGGAACCTTGCTTGCCCCAATAGCTGGATGTCTAGGCGCCAACCGATCCGGTTCGGTAGGACGTGAACGAACTCGAATTCATACCGACCGAGCCCGCCACGAACGAAAATCGAACCAAAGGCAAGGAAGTGAACGGCGCGCGTTCAGTCCACGTCAGCGGGCGCCAGCGCTTTGAACACCGCTTCCCGGTAGTGCTTGAGCTCAGCGATCGACGAGCGAACATCGGCGAGCGCGGTATGGTCGGTGTTGCCTTTGTTGAACAGAACCTCCGGCCCGTACCAGCGGCGTGCTAGCTCCTTGATCGTCGACACGTCGACCATCCGGTAGTGCAGATAGCCATGCACGGTCGGAAAGTACCGAGCGAGAAAGCGGCGGTCTTGGTGGATGGAGTTTCCGGCGAGAACGCCTTCTCCGGGCTTGGTCCATCGCGCCAGCATCGTCAACATTCTGCGCTCGGCATCCGCCACGCTGAATTCCGAAGCCCGGACCCTTTCGAGAAGCCCGTTGTCGGTATGCATTCGGCGGACGAACGGTTCCATCCGATCGAGCACTTCGTTCGGCTGCCAGATGACCATCTCCATCGCGTCGAGCTCTTCCAGCTCGGGTGTGGTCATCAGCAAGGCAACCTCGATCGGCGAACAGCGGTCGGGGTCGAGGCCGGTCATCTCCATGTCGAGCCAGACGAGCGGCTCGCGGGCTTCGGACATATGGATGCCGATAGCACGCCCGAAGACTCAAATCACTCGGCGGTGATCGTGAACTCGACTCTTCGATTGCGCTCCCGGCCTCGTCGGGTCCGGTTGCTGTCGATCGGTTTCTCCGCGCCAAAACCGATCGCGGTGAGACGTCCGGGGTCGATCCCCTGTTCGACCAGGAAGACTCGAACCGCGTCCGCGCGACGCTGACTGAGCTTCAAGTTGGTGCTCGTCGAGCCTACCGAGTCGGTGTGCCCTTCGACCACAACGGTCATTCCCGGACTTGCCTTGAGGACGGCGGCCACTTCGGAGAGCATCGCTAACGAGCGAGCCCGAATTCGAGTTTTGCCAGTGGCAAAGTAGACCTTCTGCTTGATCTCGATTTTGTGGGTCTCGCGGTTGACCCTGACCAGCTCCGTTTTGACGTCCGGACATCCATCGTCGTCCTCGAAGGCGTTGACGGTCTCGGGATCGAGCGGACAGCGGTCTTGGTCGTCCGGAACGCCATCTTGATCGTTGTCTGGATCTGGACATCCGTCGGTATCCTCGAACTCGTCGACGTCTTCGGCCGCCTTCGGGCACTGGTCAGCGTCGTCCGCCAGCCCGTCCTCGTCGGCATCGCCGTACGGACAGCCTTGGTTGTCGACCGCCCCGGGCACGTCCGGGCAGCCGTCATCCTCGTCGAGAACAGTGTCTCCGTCTTTGTCTTCCGAGTCGGGACAACCATCCGCGTCGTCGCGGCCGTCGAAGTCTTCGGGCGCGTCGGGGCACTGGTCGTCGCGGTCGCTGATCCCGTCGCCGTCACGGTCGGGGCCGAGCGCCGGACAGAGTTCCATGGCCTCCTGGATGTTCACAAGAGCAGTCTGGGCTCGTCGACGGTGGCGTGCGGCCCGAACCGGGTCACCTTGCGCGAGCTCTGTACGCGCGAACACGAGCTCGGTCTCGGCATGGGCCAGAGCTTCCGGTGAACAGCGGTATGCCCCCCTCGTCCAATGCTGGTCGAGCTGTCGCTGCATGACCTCCACCTCCTTCTTGAGGGTCGGACCGGTCGTGCAGCCGGCGAGCAGCAGAACGAACAGCGTCGCAAGATATCGCCACATAAAGGTTGTCCTTATCGGCTCTGCTGTCGCCCGCTCGCCGTGCGGTCGGGGACCACGCCGGAGCCGTCGTCGCTCGGAGAGGCGCCGGGAGGGCCTTCACTTGGGAGCGGCGCTCCATCCGGATCATCCTCGGCGGGGTCGGGGCTCTCGTCGGCCCCGTTGACGATCACCCGTAACCCCGGCTGCGCCTCGGTCTCGACGGTCTTGCCGGTTTCGACGGTTTTACCGGTTTCGCCGGTATCGGCGGTATCGGCGGTATCGGCGGTATCGGCGGTATCGGCGGTATCGACAGTATCGGCGGTATCGGCGGTATCGGCGGTATCGACAGTATCGAGCGTGTTGACGGAATCGACGGTGTTGACGGTATCGACGGCGTTGACGGCGTTGACGGCGTTGACGATATCAGCGGATTCGATGGTCACGGTCGACGACCTGACCCGGGCTGGCCGACATCGGGGATCGGGGCTTGGCTCGTGCTCCAGCCGCTCGGTCGATTTTCGTTGCTCGACCTTCGCGATCGCCACCTCGGCGCACCCTAATGCGCGTCGCGCGAGCGCGACGGCGACCGCATACTCACTGTAGCCTTGTTCCTCCCGCGCTTTGCTCAAAAAGGCCTCGGCCGAACGAAACTCGTAAGGAGCTATCTGGTCGGCACCAGCGGTTCGGGCTGCTGCGACTTCCGAGCTCGCGTCGATCAGGACCGATGTCGATTGGATCGGGCCGCACGCGGCCAGCGCGCCGCCGGCGACGAGCAGGAGTGTCCGCACACCTGCCGAGGTAGCACCCACTGTACAGCGTTTCAAGCCGCAGCTTCTGGGCTGTCGCCGCCGGCCGTCTCGAACGGGTCCGCTGCTGGAGGGCGATCCGTAAGCTCCACGTGCCGCTGCACGTTGAGCAGGCTGAAGGTCAGGAGCAACGGCACCAGAGCGCCGATGGCCAGTACGGGCGCGAAGATCGCCGAAGACGCCAAGGAATCGTCGGCTGAGCGGCCGTCGCCGCTCGGCCCGTAGTGGAACACTTCGTAGTCGGCAACGGTAACCAGGCGATCAACGCCCATCCACATGACGAGCAGCAACAGCAGAACGACCCCGACCGTCCAGCCTCGCATGCGGTGACGATAGCGGGTCCGGGCAATTGAACTCGAAAGGTGAAGACCGACGATCGGGCTCACCGCCGGCAAGAGAACCACCACCGGCCACGCGATGATGGCGGAGTGGTCAGGATGAGCGAGGTACATCAGGGCCCAAGCCGGCTCCAGCATGAACAGAGCAACGCAGGCCGGCATCAAGGCGGTCGCCCCAAACAACGCTGCCACAGCCCCGTATCGCGTCTGGATCGGCTGACTGGTTTCCCGTAAGGGTCCGCGGGCGACCCACGCGATCGTGGTGCCGGCGAGCAATCCGAGAGCTATCGCGACAGGGACTGGCATCGTCGGGACGATGCCGAATGTGCTAGGGTGCGCGCAACGTTCGGCACATCGGCCGCGCGACCCCTCCCGCCATGAACCGCATGCCGTACTCGACTGCGTTGCACTCGCCCGACGAGAGGTCCGCGGCGGTCGCCGTCCTGGCCACCTTGGCCGGAGCTTTTGCGTTGACCGCACCCGCGCAGCTGCATGCCGGGGAGCCGGCTCATACGAGTCCTCAGCCCCAGCCGCTGCCTTTCAAGCCGACGAATCTGTACAGCTCACTGAGCCACGAAGAACTCGTCGCGGAGATCGAGGCTCGCTTCGACCCGGCAGACTGGCCGGCCCATGTCGAGCGAGTCACGCGAGGCCTAGTCTCCGCCCCCTACTTGCTGTCCGCCCTCGGCGAAGGGCGCGGCGAGGACACCGATCCGCGCTTCCGGCTCGACGCTTTCGACTGCACGACCCTCGTCGAGACGGCGCTCGCGCTGGCCAATAGCCCGGAGTATGACGAGCTCGAACCTCTGCTCGATCAGATCCGATATACCGATGGGCGCCCGGGCTTTCAGTCCCGGCGGCATCTGATCACCAGCCAGTGGATCCCGGAGCTCACGGCAGCGGGGTTCGTTCGCGACATAACGACCGAGATCGGGCAGGAAGACACCCGCTTCATTCACCTTGAGCTCACCCGGCGACGATGGTTGAGGCGCAAGGTCGCGCGAACGCTGCCCCTGCAGGCCGATCGGGTCCCATACGGCACCTACCACTTGCCCTACCTGTCCCTCGAATCGGCTCAGCGAATGGCTAGGCATATCCCGCCCGGGTCGATCATCAACGTGGTCCGAAGCCAACGACCGCGCAGCCCCGATGTAGTTACCCACCAGGGGCTGGTCGTCGTGAAGCCCGGGCGGCGTCGGAGAATGGTTCGTCACGCATCCCCGCTGTCCAAGCGGGTCATCGACGAGTCGCTCGCTCATATGCTGAAGCGCTATCTCAAGCACCGCCGGTGGCCCGTCGTGGGAATCAATGTGCTCGAGATCGTGCCGATGTCCGAGCGAGGGTCCCGGTTGGGAAGCACGGGCCCGAATTCGTTTAGGTGAGCGAAGCCGGTCGTGCCAGGCTCCTTGGGTGGCTGAAAAGAAGCCGGAGGCCGGTGTTTGGCGCATCCATAATCCTGAAGTGATCGTCGGTCCGGACTCGATTCGGCTTCCGAGCCGCTTCTTTTGGTCCAAGCGCACCGAGATTCCGTTCGAAGAGCTGCGCCGGGTGGGCATGACCGTCGACCGACAGCGTCTTGTGCTATCGACCCGCAATCGCTCCTACGTACTCGATGCGAGGTCCATCGGCGGGCCTGAGCGTCTGGATACCGTTCGCACTGCGCTGCTCAGTCGCTTGAATCGTCACCCCGAAGCCTCTCGGATCCGCTCGACCTTGGCCCACCTCGACAGGCTCGAGCAAACGTTCCGAGCCCGAATACCGCACGCAACGCTTTGGCTCGTGGCCTTGTGCGCGCTTGTGTTTGTGGTCGAGCTCGTCTGGGGCGCCACGCCCTGGCCGGGCTTCTTTGGCGACAACTCGCTCCAAGCTCGATTCGCGCGACAGATCGCGCTCGGCGCCAACGCCCCGGCGCTGGTCGCCGAAGGGGAGTACTTTCGCCTGGCCACCGCCAATTTCTTGCACGCCAACTTGCTTCACGTTTTCATGAACACATTGGCGCTGGTCGCGCTCGGCTACCTGCTCGAGCGGATCTGTGGTTCGTGGCGGTTCATCTTTCTGTTCTTGCTCGCATGTCTCGTGGGCTCGGCTGCTTCCGCCTGGATGGCTGCCGCTCCAATATCGGTCGGGGCATCCACCGGCGTCTTCGGGTTGGTGACCGCATATTTCCTGATTTGGTTGCGGTTTCGGGACCGCTTGCCCCCCGCATTTTCGGTGTCGGTCGACCGATGGATCGGGCTGCTCGTCATCAATGCCGTTCTTTGGGTGTTCATCCGTCAGATCGATCACGCGGCCCACTTGGGAGGCGCAGTCGGTGGTGCGCTGAGTGTCTTTGCGCTCTATCCCCCGTCTCCAAAGAGTCCGGATTTCGTCGCACCCGCCGGCGTAGGAGTTCGGCGGGCCGCAATGGCGATCGGATTGCTCTTCGTCGCCGCCGGTGTCTGGGCCGCAGCGACCGCGAATGGTCGTTCGCTCGCCGAAGGCGCGCGCCTGGCTCTCGGCAAGGACGTCTCGGCATCTCGCGCCTGGCAACTCGTGAAAGCTAGGACTCCCGACCACGACGAGCTTCTCGAGACCATCGCGAGCGCGAATACGGCCCTGCAACGAAGCACCGGCGGGCCCGAACGAGCGCGGGCCCTTCGCACGATTGCCAACGCCCACTACCGGCTCGGCAAATACGAGGCGGCGGTCGAGGCCTCGTTCGCCGCCCTCGTAGAAGACTACCAGGCGATCTACGCGCAGGACCTCGCGCGCCATCTGCAGGCTCACTTGCGAATGAGTACGCCGCTCCGGCTCGGGAACGGCGTCCCGTCGGAGCTTCGACTGACACTAGCCAACGGTCAAGTCGAGTTGACTGGAGTTGCTGGTCGACCCAACTTGACCGTCATCGGCCTGGTGTTCCATCGGTATCGTCTGACCGGCGCGTTGTTGATCGAGTACGGAGAGGTGACCTCGTCCACTCTGCGCTTCAATTCCGACCGGCCCGAACTTGAAGCGTTGCGTCATCCAGATGTGCGCGTGCAGCTGGGCCTGATCGCGACGGACCGCGTCACTCATGCCGGCTCACGGCCCGCGCTGAAATTTATCACCCTCGATTCCGAAATAGGCAGCCTGCCTTGACGAAAGGGATAGGTCCGGCCACCCTCCGTGCTCATGACCGTTGACAGAGCGGCCGTGGTGGCGGCGACGAAGGCGGTGCGGGAAGGTTGTCGAGCGACAGCTGACTTGCAAGCCGCCCTCGGGCCCACCGATCGCCTCACCAAGGGCGACAAATCACCCGTGACCGTTGCCGATTTCGTGGCCCAGGTCGTGGTGATTCATCGCCTTCGTGAGGAGCTCGGTGAGCAGCCGATCATCGCCGAAGAAAGCGCCGAACTTCTGCGTCAACCCCAGTCAGAGTCTCTTCGCATGCGCGTGATGTCCGCGGTCACTCCATTCGTACCCAACATCACCGAAGACTCTCTGCTCGAGACTCTCGACTCCGCTTCGATGACCGACGCGCGGGGATATTGGGTGCTCGACCCGATCGATGGAACGAGGGGTTTTTTGCAAGGCGCGCAGTTCTGCGTGGCTCTCGCTCGGATCGAAGCCGGTGAGCCGACCATCGGGCTCCTCGGTTGTCCCAATATGACGCTGCGAGCGACGCCGGGGGTTTTGTTCACCGCTACCTGCGACCAGCCCACCACCTTGTCATCGCTGGCCGGTCACCGAGGTCCTCTGCAGCTGTCCGACCGGAGCAACGAACGCGTTCCGGCCTCGGTTCGCTTGACGAGCTCCGCCGCTTCATCCCACTGCGACCCGTCGCTCGGACCCCGAATTCTCCAGGCCGCGGCGCTCGACCAGAGCACGAACATCGGTCTCGACAGCCAGGTCAAGTACGGCCTGGTCGCGGCGGGGGAAGCCGACGGCTACGTTCGACTCCCCCGCAACGCCGATTACGTCGAGAAGGTGTGGGACCACGCAGCGGGCACACTCATCGCCACTCGCGCCGGTTGCCGGGTCACCGATTTTTCAGGCCGCCCACTTCGCTTCGACCTCGGCCGTCATCTAACGGCCAATCGCGGACTGGTCGTCGCCCCGCCCGCGTTGTCCGATCGGCTGCTCGAGAGCATAGAAGGTCTCGGACTCGCGGCCTGAGCTCGAGATCGCTCATCCCTTTTTTCGACGGCGCAACGTTCGCGAAGAAGCGATCCCGTCTCTCGGGTCCTCCGGCCATTGATGTTTGGGATAACGCTGGCGGAGCTCTTTGCGCACCTCAGGGTACGTGTTCGCCCAGAAGCTCGCGAGATCTTGGGTGACCTGCACCGGTCGTTGGTTGGGCGCGAGCAGTTCCATCTTGACCGGTACCCGTCCGTCGGCGAGCCGGGGACTCTCGTAAAGTCCGAACAGTTCCTGCAGGCGCACTGCGAGCACCGGGGGCCCCTCGGCGGCGTATCGCAGTTTTTTCAGGCTCCCGCTCGGCACCTTGATCGCCGTCGGTGCGTGCCGGGCGAACGAGGCCCGGCTGCCGGGCGGCAAGAGTTGCTCGAACGCCTGCACCAGGTCGACGGATCGGAGGTCGTCAAAGCTACGCCGGCCGATACACAGAGTCGGGAGAAGTTCGAGTCGGGATTCCGGCGCTAAATCAGGCAGCGCGAGCTCCGGCATGGCTTCCCTCAAGAACCGAAGCCTCGAGAAGAAGGCCATGACACTCTCCGTCAGCGGGAGGGCACGGTCGAGCTCGAGGCGCGCCGCCTCCTCGAGGCAGTCGCTGAGGGCCTCGGCATCGGCTTGGCTCGCCTGACGCCGTCGCAACACCAAATCAAAGTACCGGACCTCGTGAACGGCTTCCGCCGCCTGTCGTGTGCGGTTCCACCGCGCACCGATGACCTCTCGCACGCCGGGCGTATCGGACCGAAGCCAATCCTCTTCGATCTGGCTGGCCATCCGAATGAGCCCGCCCGCCGAAGAGCCGCGCCGGCCGGCGTCGACCCCGACCGCCACGATGAGGTCAGCGCCCTGCACGACGCTGCTGCGCGCTAAACGCGCCGAACCTCCGCCCACCATTGCGTACCGATCGTGGGACAGTCGCCGCGCCACTCGGTCTGGAAAACCGGCGAGCACCAAGCGGAGCAGGGCCGGTTCGTCGAGTTCCGCAGCCTTGGCAACACCGACGCCCCGACGACCAAGACTGACGAGGCGGTCGCGAACGTTGAGCACCTGAGACACCGAGGCCCTTTGAAGCCCGTATGCATCGAGCGTGTGACGACTTCGGTCGACTTCGTACGCCGCGATCGCCTCTGCGCGCACCAGTAGGTCCGAGCTGGCCACCGCCTCCGACGGCTCGTTGGTCCGCCGAAACACGTCCTTCTCGGAGATCAGGGCAGCCAACAGCGCAGCATCCGTCAAGCGACCGCGCTCGCTGCCGCTGAGCAGTAACGCCGCCACCCGCGGATGCAACGGCCACGAAGCGAGCTTGCGGCCCCGCTCGGTGAGACGAAAGCTCGCGGACTCCAAGGCCCCCAGCTGCCTCAAGAGGGCCGTCGCCCGCCGGATCTGGCCGTCTGCGGGCGGTTCATACCAACCGAAAGACGCGGGGTCCGCCGACGACCAGCTGAGCACCTCTAGCAAGACGGACGCGAGATCGATGCGCATGATCTCGGGCTGATCCTCGATCGACAGCAGCTGATGCGCCGCTTCGGTCCAAGCGCGATACGCATGGCCGGGCCCGGTTCGGCCCGCCCGTCCGGTGCGCTGCTCGGCGCTGCGGCGGCTGATTCTCGCCAGCTCGAGGCGATCCAGCCCAACAGCCCCGTCGTGGCGCGCTATCTTGTGTTCGCCGCTATCCACCACGATCGAAACGCCCGGGATGGTCAGCGATGACTCGGCGATATTGGTGGCGAGCACGACCTTGCGACGAGGGCCCCTCTCAACGGCGCGGTCCTGAGCCTCCGGTGACAAGTCACCGTACAGCGGGCACAGATCGACGTCGGAAAACGCCCCCTCGAGTGCGTCGCTCGCTCGGCGAATCTCTGCCGCCCCCGGCAAAAACGCGAGCACGTCTCCGCTCGGCTGCGCCCGGACGGCCTTCCGAACCAGCGACGCGACGCGCTCGGGCGCGGGACGGTCGTCAGGCCGTTCGAGGTAGTGCACGGTGACCGGGAACGACCGACCACTGCTTTCGACGACCGGGCAGTCCCCCAGGAACCGTGACACCGGGACCGGGTCTAGCGTCGCCGACATCACCACGATGCGAAGGTCGTCCCGCACGCTGACCTGCACTTCGCGCAGCAAGGCGAGGCCGAGGTCGGCGTGTACCGAGCGCTCATGAAACTCGTCGAGGACGACCGCACCGATCCCTTCGAGAAGAGGGTCCGACTGGAGCCGGCGGGTCAGGATGCCCTCCGTCAGAAACGCGATGCGCGTATGCTTCGAGGTTCGATCGTCGAACCGCACCTGGTAGCCAACCTCCCCCCCGAGTCGCACCCCGCGCTCATCAGCGATGCGCTGGGCAGCAAGCCGGGCGGCCAATCGACGCGGTTCGAGCACCAAGATGCGCTGCCCGTTGCCGACGATCCGTTGATCGAGCAGGGCCGGCGGAAGGCGAGTCGTTTTGCCGGCCCCCGGAGGCGCGATCAGCACGAGGTTTGGGAACTCGCGCAAGTTGCGCACGATATCCGGCAGCACCTCATCGATCGGCAGTTGCGTCACACCAGAAAGCTACCAGCCGGAGTCGCTGGTCCGGGAGAGTGTTTTGCACTGACGAAGCACCCGTTTCTCCTGGACCCGCGACCGCGACTGCGCCTAAGTCGTGGGTCGCATGAGCGTCGTTCCTACTCATCCTCAACGGACCGCCCTCTATGAGGCCCTTCAGGCCGCCGCCATCGAGGCGTACGGGGCCCTGCTCGCTGCCCCCCTCGCCGACCAGGCGGCCAAGACCTTCGCCGACGAGGCAAGCGCGATGCTCGACGCTATGCTGACCGAGCACACCATTGCCCTCAAGGAGCGCATCGAGACGCAGTTGTCGGGATTGTCGCTGGCCAAAGGCGCCAAGCGTAAGCCCGCGAAAGCGCCTCCGCCGGCGAACGGGGCCGAAGCAAGCGCCGTGCCGCTCGCCCCACCGCTCAAGGCTGAAACCGACGCCGCAGCGAAGGTCTCGGCGCCTGAAGATGCGCCCGCCAAAGCCACCAAGACTTCCGGCGACGGTCGCGGCGCCCGAGCCATCGAATCGAAGTCGACCCGTCCCCGCAAGCGAGCCGGCGGTCGTTCTTCCTCCCGGGGCTGACTACGAAATCAGCCGCCCGCCGCCGACAACACTCGCAGCAGGCCGGGCGTGGCGCGGACCCTGAGCTCTTCGTACTGGGCCATGGCCGTGAGCCCCCGCGTCAGAGCGCGTTCGGCGCCGTACGGCGGGTGCTGTTCGAAGAAGGCAATGATATCGGGCCGCAACCGGCTCGGAAGGCGGCCCAGCGCCTCTACCACTCGCGAAACACCCATGTCGCCGACCTTGGGCCGCAGTCGGTCCCAATTGTCCCGAAGGGACTCCCAAGCGAGCGCACACCCATGGTGCGAACCCAGGAGTTGGCTGAGCAGGCCTCCGATCGCTTCCTGGGGAACCGTCCCGTCGAGCAGCCGGTCTAGGGTGCGCCGGGTCAACGCCGGTTCTCGGAACGACGTCAGGGTGTACAAGTACCGCAGGGTATCTTGCGGCGGGCTGCCGGCTTGCCGACGGTCTTGGTATGTCGCCCACCACAGGTCGTAGAGGCTTTCGTCTCCGAAGCGAGCGGCGATGTTGAGATAGGTGCCCGCTAGGTTGGGGTCTACGGAGCGCGCATCCTCTCGCTCCAACTCGGCTTGCCGCTTTGCTTCATCAACGACGTCCGGCGCCTCGGCGAGGACGCCGAGAATGAATAAGACCACCGCACGCCGCTGTACACGATCCTGAGACTCTCCTTCGCGAGAAGTGAACCCGAGGGCCGATAGATGCCCTGCAAACTGCTGGGCGAGACGCCTCCTGAATACCGCGTGCACCGCATGGTCGCCGCCATCGATGAGAAGTCGCTCGAGCGTAGCGAGACGGTCGCTGAGCGCCCGCAGGACGTTGTGGTCTTGGCTCGCGGTGAAGCGATCGACCATCGGTAGGAAGCGGTCGATCGGGAGCAAGCCGTTGCGCACCAACGACCACTGGTCTTCGAGCAACCCCATCTGCTCGGTCGCGTTAAGCCGCTCGACAGGAAGCCGGTCCGCGGTCTCGTCGGCGTGATGAACGCGATAGAAACCCACTTCGTTTGCGTTGCCATACACCCACGCCACCGGACCCCGACCGGGCAACTCGACCGAAGCCAACCGATCGGTCAAGAGGATGCGATGGGTTCGGATGCCGCCTGCATCCTCGTATCGGAGCTCCAACGGAATATTCCACTGCTGGTCGGTCTCTGCTTTGTCCGGATCCGAGTAGAAGCGCGCTTGCTCGAGAGCCACGGTCCGGTCGTTGAGCGACAGGGTGACCAGTGGAAAGCCAGGTTGCTCGACCCAGCTTCGCATCAGCTGTCCAACCGGCTGACCAGACGCAAGTTCGAGATGATGCCACAGATCGCTGCCGTCGGCGTTGCGTCCGGCGAAGGCTTTCATGTACGACCTGATGCCGGCCCGAAACGGGGTATCGCCGACGAATGTTTCCAGCATTCGCATGACGGCGCACCCCTTCTGGTAAGTGATGACGTCGAACATCTCGAGGGCTTGGCTGGGCGTCTGGACCGGCGTCCACACCGCGTGGGTCGTGTCCATCGCGTCGTCGGTCAGGGCTCGGTTCTTGTCGAGTTGAAAGTCGTTCCAGACCTGGTACTGCGGGGCGACCGCCTCGGTCGCCTTGTGCGCAAACCACTCAGCGAACGCCTCGTTGAGCCAGAGGTCATCCCACCACCCCATGGTTACGAGGTTGCCGAACCACATATGGGCCAGCTCGTGGGCGATGACCTTGGCGATCAGCTTCTCTTGGTTCCAAGACGCTGACTGCGGATCCATCAACAGCAGATTCTGGCGAAACAGCACGAGCCCAACGTTTTCCATGGCCCCCGCGTCGAAGCCCGGCACTGCAACTTGGTCGTACTTCCCGTACGCATACGGAAGACCAAAGTAGTCTTCGTACCAAGGAAGGAGCCGTTGAGTGAACGACTGAGCGAATCGGGTCTGGGTTGCTTTGCCGGCCAGAGCCCACACCCGGATCGGCGTACCGTTGCTGCGAACGGCGGGAAGCGCCTCATATGGCCCGACGGTGAGGGCGGCAAGATAGCTCGAAATCGGAGGCGTGGGAGCGAATCGCCAGACCTTTCGACCCGGCCCATCATCCTCGACCGACTCCAGACGTCCGTTGGCCAACGCCACCGAATCAGCCGTCGTGTGCACCGTCCATTGAAGAGTGGCCTTGAAGGCCGGCTCGTCGAAGCACGGGAATATTGCGCGGGCGTCGGTGGCCTCGCATTGCGTTGCGAGGGCGACCTCTCCTCCATCGCGAGCGATGTAGAGCCCGTGCAGACCAGGATTGGGACGGCCCCGAAACGAGACCGTCAGCTGGCTCTCGCCTCGCCGCAACGACGACCCGGCCACGAACCTCACCGTCTCCGACGGGGCGTCGAGTTGGATGATCGCGGGGCGGCCATCCAGCTCCGCCTTCGTGAGGTCGAGCTCCCGCGCGTGCATCTCGATGACCTCGACGGGCTTCAGCACGTCGAGGTCGATGCGAACCGACCCCGAGAAGGACTCCCAGGAAGGGTCAGCGAGAATGTCGACAACGTACGCGCGCGGCCGGACATCGGTTGGCAGGCGGTGCGCAACAGACATGGACACCGGCAGCCTACCCTGGAACGTCGAGCCGGCGGGTGGTTTTTGGCCGTTCGTCGGGGCGGCACCCTAGAACGGCCAGTCGTACCCGAGCCACCGTAGGATGATTCGAAGGATGACCCAAGGATCGGTGATGATCTTGCCGTAGAGAAGATAGATGGCGACGACGGTGGAGATCATCGCGGTCACCAACGAAGCCGTCGTGAACAGCGCGGTGTGCACGAGTCCAAGCAGGACGGCTCGAAACGGCCGGACCTCGTAGATCAAGCCCAATGCCACCGTCTGCGCGATCGCCACCACGACGGGAATGAAGATGGCGAGCCATCCGGCGCCGAGGAGCGACAGCGCCATGCTGACCACGAGCGCCGAAACCACGCCGTAGCCCAGCGCGTTGTCCCATCCATTATCGAGCTCGCGACTGACCAGCCGCACGGAGGCTCTAAGGGTCAGCAACCATATGCCCGCCGCGACGATCGCAATAATCCAGACCGCGCTCATGACTCCTCCAACGGCTCAGGGGCCGGGGACCATTCCTGAACCCACCCCGCTCGAGGTCAAAACCAACGTTCGACCAAAACGCCGAGCGCCGCCCCCGTGGCGAGGACGATCAGCCCGAGCAACACCAGCATCGTCCAGGAAATCTGGACCGATTTACGCTTCGAAGGACGACCCGACGGCCTCGCTTCGGCCCTCACGGCGCTCGTCGCCGGCGTCTTGCCCGTGTGCGGCCGCGAGGACGAGATGGGAGGCTTTCCGGATTCCGGGGAGGAGGGCACTTCTGGTCGCGGCGACCGCAGAACCGGCGCCGAAGCCGGACGTTCGGAGAGCCCTGGAGCGAGGCCCCCCCGAGGCGCTCCGGAAAGGTTCGCGGTGGCCAATGGCGACCCGGAGGACACCGCCACCAACGGATTGGCGGCCCCGCTCGCGGGTGCCTTAGCGACGCTCGCAGCGACCTCGGCAGGCTCACCGGGCCGCTGGCCGGGAGGCCCGTGCCCGGAGAGCACCGCCTGGCTATCGCCCGATGGCTGGGCAGCGCTATCCGGCGGGCTGCTCCAGGACTTCGAGGTACCGGCGGTGTACGTGTACGTCCCGAAAGGCGCGGGCGAACGAGCGCGGTCGGTCTGGGAGCCGGCTCCGTTTTCTTCGAAACTGGACCATGGACTGTCCGAGACCACCTCGTCACCGCCACCAGGACCGGAGGGCGGCTGAAAGCTGCCCCGCTCCGTATGATTGTCGGTCGAAGGCCCGCCGTGGGGCGTCGAGTATTCGCTTCGCAATACCACGCTCCCGCCGCCCGGCGGCGACGAGGCTTCAACCAAGGGCGATGTGAAGGCCGATGCCACCCCGGAAGCCGCCGCCGAATTCGCTGCGGTTTCCATATCCCAAGAGGGTGCCCTCGGTTCGAAGCGATCGCCGCCTCGCGCCTGTTCCTCCATCAGAACCGAGGGTGCCCGGGGGATCGGCCGGTTCGCTCCGGCCTGATCGCCGGGCAAAGGTAGCCCATTGTTCGGCGGCACTTCGCCCGAGCCACTGTCGTCCTCGGACACGGAGCGAAGCTTCGCCAGCGTCGCGGTGGGCACGCCAACGGTTCGCTCGTCCTCGAAGTCTATCGGGCTGCTCTCGTCGAGGGCGTCCTCGATGGCCCGGCCGAATCGCTCGGCGAACTGGGGTGGGAGGAAGCCGATCGTCGCGTCTTCCTCCGAAATCATCGAGAGCAGCTCGTCCTCCGGGATCGCGTTCGACGTGGCGTCGTCCCACCCGGTAACGATTCGGTTCTTGGGCACCGCCGGCGCATCGTCGCCTCCGCCGAGGAACGGCTCCCGGGTCAGATCCGGGGCGTCCGGAGGCGGGTTGATGACCTCGAACTCGTTGAACAGCGAAGGGCTCGCTGATGCGTCCGGCCGACCCGCGGTTGCGGGCGTGGGGGGAGCGGGAGCCAGCGCAGGCCCCCGTTCGTCCGGCTCCGAGTGAAGCACGGAGAACACGTCTGCGTCGGGTCGGTCGGCGCGGTCGGCGCGCTCGGGTCGGTCGGCGCGCTCGGGTTGGTCGGGTCGGTCGGCGCGCTCGGGTTGGTCGGCGCGCTCGGGTCGGTCGGCGCGCTCGGGTCGGTCGGCGCGCTCGGCGCGCTCGGGTCGGTCGGCGCGCTCGGGTTGGTCGGCGCGCTCGGGTCGGTCGGCGCGCTCGGAGACCGTGGCCCCGAACAAGCCGAGTGGATCAGGGTCGTTGAGGCCGCCTTTCTTCTCGGGCAGCTGCTGGGGAGTCAGGACCGACCCACCCATGACTTCGGCCAGCTGTTCGAGGTCTTCGGCGTTGACGATGGCCTGCTTGAGCGCGATCGCACGTTTTCCGATCTCGTCCCCGTAGATCTGCGCAAACTCCCGCGAGATCGTGTCCGCGTCGATCTGAACCCCCGCGCGCTGAATCAGCTCCTCGATTTCGTCGCGCATCTCCGCCGAGGTCGCGTATCGCTGCCTTGGATTTCGGCGCAGCGCTTTCATCACGATGGGATCGACGATCGGGGTCAGCCCCGGCACGACTTTGCTGGGAGGCTCGATCTTGTGCTCTCGAATCGCGGCCAGCACCTCCATCGGCGTGTTGCCCTTGAAGAGGTCTCGTCCGGTGAGCGCTTCCCACAGCACGATGCCGGTGCCGAAGATATCGGAGCGTCGGTCGACCGCCTTTCCAAGCGCCTGTTCGGGCGACATATACGAGAACTTGCCTTTGACGATCCCTGCTTGCGTCTCCCAGCCCCGGTTGGTCGCCTTCGCGATCCCGAAATCGGTCAACTTCGGAACGCCATTGAATCCAATCAAGATATTCTGAGGTGTCACATCGCGATGGACGATGCCCATCGGCTCGCCCGAATCGTCGACGAGCTCGTGCGCGTAGTGCAGTGCATCGCACACCGACGCGGTCAGCCGTAGTAAAACACCGACTGTAAGCGGCTTCTTCGCCCGCGCCGAGGCCCGCAACACCTGGGACAGGCTCGACCCGAACACATACTCCATCGCCAGACAGTGAATGCCTTCGACCTGACCGAACCCCGCGATGGTCACGATGTTGGGGTGACGCAGATCGGAAGCGATCTTCGCTTCCGTAAAGAACATGTTCAGGAAGTCGTTGTTCTGCGCCAGCGAGGGCAACAGGATCTTCAGAGCCAGCAACCGGTTCTCGTTGTCGAGATCCCGGACAAGAAAAACGTTCGCTGCTCCCCCTGCGGCGAGGCGAATCAGTAGCTCATACTGGCCAAGCCGCACGGTGCCCACGGCGACCTGACCTTAGCATAGGCCCGCCTCTACTCGCCCACTTGGGGTCTACGGTTTTCGGTCTCCCGACCAGGTAGTATGTGGATGTGGGTGACCTAAGACTTGGCGACCCGGCCTTTACGCTGAGAGCGGGTCGTCCTCCGGGGCCTGGCTCTAGACGGACGCGCTTGTTTCGCCGGCGGCGAGGTCGGGCGAAGAGCCACATACAAACCGATGGCCAGGACCAGAAACGAAAACGCGGCGGCCAGCCCGCCCCAAAACCAATAGGGCAACGGCAAGACGTTGGCGATGGCTTGGCTGTCGGAAGGGAGCTTCTCGGACTGACCTTCGATCTGGGCGTAAGCGCTGAACATGTAGTTCAGGTCGGTAAAGACCGCCAAACCGAGCTGAACGCTGATGAACTGGAGCGCCAACGACGACAGACGCTCCGAACCGAACGTTCCGATCAAGATCAGGGCAGCGGCGGCCAGACCGACCACGGATATTCCGAACGAGCCGCGGACGAACAACACAATGCTCGCGACCATCAACCAGCCGACCGTCGATAGGACCGATCGAGCCCATCCGCCGCGTTCGGGCGATGGCGACATGATCGCGACGACCGCGATCCGGAGCGCAGCCCCGAATATGATGGTGGCCGCGAGGTACACATCCCAGTCGGTCGCCTGCGGATCGGCCCCGTAGACCACGAATATCGCCACGCCGACCGTCACCAGCGAGCCAAACAAAAAAAGGACGCCCCGACCGAACTTAGGTTCTCGACCGATGGCCAGCAGGACCGCTCCTGCCACCGAAGGTCCGACCAACCCCCCTGCGGCCACCAGTGCGCTCGCGGCCGGCCATTGGACGGAGTAGTGCGCGATCCCAGACCCGTTCGAAAAGAACTGAAGTGAATGAAACTGACCGCCGATCGCCAAAGCGGTCAGGCCGTGTCCCATTTCATGAACGAACGTGGCTAACAGGGTGAATGGGTAGAGCGCCTCTCGCCCGTACGGGAGGCGCCACAAGATGACCGTGATCAATCCGGAAAGCAGAAGAAACAGTCGAGTGTCTCGGGGTCGAGCGCTCACGCTAACGTAACCAGTGTCCGGCCGGGCGCGTTCCGACAACGTGGGAGGAACCCTTGATGACTGGAAAGAGCGACCGTTGACCGTGTGAGACTTACCCCGGCATCGTCCTTGCCTCATGGGACTCTGGTCTCGGTTCTTGCCCCAAACGACTCACCTCGGGTTCATCGCGTTCGCCCTGGGCGGCTGCGGTGGATCGCAGGTCTCACCGGTGTCCAACGCTCCGCTCCTGCTGGAACGGTATCCGACGAAGCCAGAAATTTGCGTGGTCGACGACCTGACCCGAGAGGAGATCGTCATCGACAGCCGAACCGCCGGCATCTCGCTGTTGATGTTTCGGGTCGCTGCGTTCGGTGAGCCCCGAGGGGCTGTCCTGTTTCTGCACGGCGCAGGGTCTCCTGCATCGGCCATATGGGACATCCAACACGCCGACTACTCGATGCTTCGATACCTCGCGTGCCGCGGGTTCGATGCGTATACCGTCGACGTTCGCGGCTTCGGGGGGTCAACCTGGCCACCGGCGTTGTTGAAACCGGCCGAAGGGGCGCCTCCAGCGGTAAGGGCTACCGATGTCATGCCGGACGTCGCAGCTGCGCTCGCCTATGCCCAGAATCGATCGGGCGTCTCTCGCGTCGACCTCGTCGGCTGGTCCTGGGGATGCGTCGTCGCCGGAATGTTCGCCGGCCGCCACCCAGACCGGGTCCGGCGATTGGTTTTGTTCGCTCCGGTGTATGACCGCAAGTGGCCAACCCGACACCGAACCGCCGGCGCGTGGCGAACCGAAGAGCGGGCTCTATACTTCGAGTACTTCGATCCCCAACGGGAAGAGCGAGCGACCTTGGAAGATCATGTCGAAGCGCTCTTTCGGTTCGTCGGACCAAACGAACCGGTCCGACTTCCGAATGGCCCTTATCGCGACGTATACGGGCCCGACGCGCCCGTGTGGGAGGCTCGAGCGGTGAGCGCGCCCACCTTGGTCGTAAGGGGCCAAGCGGACCGCGCATCGCTGCAGCCCCACGCCTACAGGCTCTTCCAGGCGCTCGAGAACGCACCGGAGCGGCGATACGTCGAGATCGGGGCGGCCGGTCATTTCGCGTTTCGCACCCGCCGATATCGACAGCTTCAAGGCGCCATCGGGGGCTTCTTGACCGAGGGAGGGGCCGAGGTCAGCGAAGCGACCCCCGGCCCGCTATGAAATGAAGTCCGATATTCGCGTACCGCATCCCACACCGCGACCGATAACCGGGGCGCCCGGACTCAACGCGGGGGCGCCGTGGCCGGGAATCGCGAACGTCGTCATGGGCCTATCGGACCGCCCGCTCGGCGTCGGCCCGGCGTTCGTCACCGCACTGCCGGTACGCTCGCAAGCAGCCCTTCAATGCAGTGTGAGGACCTCCGTCAAATCAGCGGCGAGCAGACGCGATGCCCCACCGATCCATGGTTCGGGAACCGAGTCGCCACCGCGGAGTCGAGGTCGCGGCCCGGATGCGGGGGCGTCTCATTAGCCTGACGCTCCCGACCGAGCCCGCGGACGAATACATCCTCGGCTACCCGACACCCCACGGGATGATCGCACCGGCGCGACATCACTTGGGTCTGCGACTGTTGAAGATCAACCAGGATAGAACAGTCGATCTCGTCTTCCCCAACGATGTAGGCGGCCCCTTGATGCGGGGCGAGCAGACGGTATCCCTACAAAGCCTGACCGAAGGCCGCAAGTACTCCTGCCTTCGGCTTCTTGCATCGGACATTGCGGCCGTTCATTTGGGCCGAGGGCGAGACTGCGTTTCCTATCATCTCCGCTTCGTCCGACGCCCCGCATCCGTCGTTCGCGACCTTAAGCGCCGCGGACGCCTTGACGCTCGTTGACCGGGCGGTGAGATTGCATTCGATTTGGCTGGTTCGGACGGGCTCGAGGTGCTCATGGAGCGCTACGTCGACGGCGATGATGTCGCGTTTGATCGACTGTTTTCGCAGCTCCGAGGTCCTATCTCGGCGAGCCTTCGCCGCTGGCTTCGCACCGACGACAAGGTCGACGACGCGCTTCAGATTACTTGGATGAAGGTGCACAACTCGCGGGCCCGCTACCGAAGAGGAGCTCCCGTCTTGCCTTGGGTGCTCACCATCGCCCGCAATGTGGCGCTCGATCATCTCCGCTCGCGCGCGGCCAAAGACCGAAGCCTCGACGATGAGACCGCGCGACGGATTCCCGACGAGCGCAGCCAGCCATTCGATTGGTCTTCGGAAGACGAACAGGAGGTCGTCGCCGCCGTCCGCGCCGCGATCGATCAGCTCCCGCGTTCATCTCGGGAGGTCGTTCGAATGCACAAGCTAGAGGGGCGCTCGATGGCCGAGGTCGCGGAGATCCTCGGCATCAATGAAGGCGCGGCCCGTGTTCGCGCCCACCGCGGCTACAAAGCCCTCGCGAAGCTCCTGCTCGGCTTCCGAGCGCAACGCCAAGAGTGATGCCGGATTTTGCGCGGCAGACTTGAAACTCGCTGCCTGTCGGGCGTACGATGAACGACCCGCAGGTGCGAGGAGCTCTCCGATGGCAACGACTGGCGCTAATAATCCGGCAAAGTCCCGGTTCGACTTCCACAAGCGTTTCCTGCGCAAGCCCGTCGACATTCGGGTGGAGGTCGAGCGTTTTCAAGAAGGGTTAGCGAGCACGAGCGTCAACATGAGTCCGAGCGGTATCTGCTTCGAGCTCGAGGAGCCGCTCGAGGACGAAGAGCACTTCCGGATTCTTCTTTACATCCCTCGTGGCAAGGAAGTCGAAATTCTCAAGGTCAGCGCCCGCATGGTCTGGCAGGAGATCCAAGATACCGGAAAGTGGCGAATTGGTGCCGCCTTCGAACAGTTCGCGCCGGGCGACGAACGACGCATCCGCCAGTGGCTTCTCGAATGGGGACGCGACACCCCGCCCCCCGCGCCGCCAGACCGAGGTCGGTAAGCGGGAGATAAGCGGGAGATAAGCGGGAGATAAGCGGGAGAGGCGTCGGCCGGTCAGGTCGAGGTCGTCCGGTGCGAGATGCTCCTGCGGTCCTGTGGTGTGCGGTGGTGCGCACGTGGTCCAGCGACGGCCACGCTCCTTCGCAAAGCTAAGAGCTCGTAAGGCGACTGAGAAGTCCCGTCCGTCGGACGAACAGACGGTCTTGAGCGGCCAGGAATTCTCGCGCCTCTCGACAATCGGGGTCGATCTTCAGGACGCGAGTATACCAAGCGATAGCGCCTTCGTCGTCCGCTTTGTGCCGATGCAGCCGGGCTCGCGCCAAAGACACCATGCGACTCCGAGGGCTCAGATCGCTGGCGCGCTCCAGCAGCGTCTTGGCCTCGTCCCACGCGTCGCGAGCGGAGAGGATCTCCGCCAGTGCTGCGAGATACTCGCCCTCCAGCGGAGCTCGGTCGACCGCGCGACGGAACTGGCGTTCGGCGTCTTCGATCTCTTCTCGGTCAGCGGCCGCACGCCCCAGTTGATAGGCCAGCTCGGCTTCCACCGGGTCGGCCTGCGGAGGCTGACTCGTTAAGCCGATCGCGCGGTCGTATCGGATCCTCTCGGCGGGATCGAGAAGTTGATCGGCAACCCGGCGAATCAGCAGGGTGGCTTGTTCGGTGAGCCGGCGGGCCCGCGCGGTCAGTCGGTCGGGCGTCCACCGGTCGGGGTGGAACTGCGACTCGAGGTGCGCGCGCGCCTCGCGGATCTGGGTATCTTCGGCATCGGTGGGCAGGCCGAGCGCTTCGTAGTGGCTCAGGGACGCGAGCTGTTTCAGCCGAGCCGCCAATTCTCGTTCCGTAGCTTCGCGTTCCGCCGCCCGCTGGGAATCGGGACCGAGCGACACCAGCGTGTTCGCTAGCGTGACGTCGAAGTCCGACTTGATGGATTCCTGATCCGGTTGCGGTCGCGGTTGCCCATCGGTCAACGAGAGGTCGATCTCGATGGACGCGTGACTCGCGACTGGCGAGCCGCGGCTCACCGCTATCGCCGCGGCGCCCTTATCCTCGCTCGGTTCCCCGTCCCTTCCCTCGCCATGGTCGGCATCGGAAGCGGCCGGCGCCCTGGCCTCTGCGGCGTCTTGAGCCAACGCAGCGGGGACGCCTTCGACCAGCTCGTCGACATCGATCTCGAAATCGTCGGGGTCATAAGCGTCGCTCACTGACCCCGACTCGACTACACCGGAAGACATGGCGGCTTCCTCCGATGATCGGGCGGGGCCTCCATCCGGGGGTGCGTGGGGGGCGCCCACCTCTTCGGCAGCCGCGCCACCGGACACCTTCGCCGGCGGCTCCCCAGCCCCTGGCTCGGCGGCGGCGGGGTCCACGGCCGGCGCCTCGACAGCAGCCGGGTCCACGGCCGGCGCCGAGACGGCGGGGTTCATGGCCGGCGCCTCGGCGGCGGGGTCCACGGCCGGCGCCTCGGCGGCGGGGTCCACGGCCGGCGCCGAGACGGCAGCCGGGTCCACGGCCAGCGCCTCGGCAGCCGGGTCCACGGCCGGCGCCTCGGTGGCAGCCAGGTCCACGGCCGGCGCCTCGACAGCAGCCGGGTCCACGGCCAGCGCCGAGACGGCAGCCGGGTCCACGGCCGGCGCCTCGGCGACTGACCCATCCGTGGGGACGGGTTCGGTGGCCACAGGCTCGGGGCCCGTGGCCCTGCGGTGATCGCCCTCGGTCGCCATCTCCGTCCGAATGACTTCATCCCCTCCAGTGTCGACTCCAACCTCGGACAGCCCGACCGCTTCCGGCATCGACGCCGGCATCTCTCCCCCTCTGCTAGCCGGATTGCCAGCGTGAGTGCTGACCCCGGAGCTGGCGTCGGACGGGCCCGGCTCACTTGGCTCGGCCAAGTGCTGTAGATCGGGATTCTCAATGATGGACGCGAGGGGAACCTCGACGTCGGTCAAGGTCGGTGCCGCGCGGTGTGACACCTCCGCGACAGCTTGTTCGGGCGGAGGAATCGGGTCGGGTCGAGCTTCGACCCGCGGTTCGGATTCTATCACCACCCCGATTACGTCGGTCCGCTGCGCCGGGGATCGAGCCCGCAGGGCGTCTTCGTCGTCGGAGGTCGCGCCTTTAGGACCCACTTCGCGCGCGGGAGCCGTTGATGCGGACCGAGTCTGATCGAACACCCGTGATCGAGGGACGACAAACGGGTCGTCGAGCTGGCTGGCCAGGCTTGCGCCGCCGCCCTCGGTACCCGAGACCGGCTTCGGAATGGATTCCGACGGGACCACGGACATATTCTCACGTGCGACGGTGTCGTACGCAGCGCCATTCGCCGCCTGCCCGACAATCCTCGTCGCGAGGGGCGCCAACGCCGCATCTCGCATGGCGTCATCGAACGCGGACCCGTAATACTCCGGAACCGGAGCCTCGAA
This sequence comes from uncultured Myxococcales bacterium, assembly GCA_964519665.1. Classification (GTDB taxonomy): domain Bacteria; phylum Myxococcota; class Kuafuiibacteriia; order Kuafuiibacteriales; family Kuafuiibacteriaceae; genus JANQQN01. The sequence goes on along the minus strand of CAZFIV010000001.1, from coordinate 119,054 downwards.
CACCACTCGCTCCGGGAGAGGTTCGACGCCTTCGCCGTCGTCGCGCTGACCCGACGTGGTCACGTCGGTAACGGGAACCTCATCGATGTCGTCGCTGACCGCCACCGCATCGAACTCGTCATCTACGCTGAGCAACGGAGCCTCATGCAGCAGGTCTTCCGGCAAAGGTTCGGCGTTGAGCCAGTCGGTCAACTCCGGCACCTTGAAGACCACGGACTCGACCGAAGCGCTGCTTTTCGAGGTCGCTCCGAGGCTCGCACCGACCTCGGGAATCCGGGCGGTTTCGAGGATTTGGATCGGATCTGGAATACGAGCACTCAGAACAAAATCAGCGGGTAGTGGCTCGGCGCTTGGAACGTCAGCGCCTGAAAGGGTCGCCATCGCTTCGTACTCATCGATATCGTCGGTGACCGCTTCATCATCGTCGTCGAGGCTCTCCAGATCCATCACCGGTTCTTCGATGATCACCTCGACGTCGTCGACCGGGTCGCGGAGGGAGGACTCCGGTTCGTCGGAAGACGCTCCGGCCGTCCTCAACGGCGCATTCGGCCCCGTCGCAGAGTCGAGAGCCCCCTCATCTCTTCTCGCCGAGCGAGTGGCGCCGAAATCGATCGCCGTCGCCCACGAGCGGTCGATCGCCTCATCGATTTCCCTTGCCCATTCCTCATCCCCGATGGTCGCCAGGGGGTCTTGCTCGTCAGTGGTCTCGACTTCCAAGGCCATCGCGGGATGGCCGCCGGGCGCTGTTCGGGGCCCTCGATCCGCCGCGTCAGCCGACGCGCCGGCCTCCGCCGGGTCCGGGCTCTCGCTCGCGTCCAAGACCAAAAGCCGGGGCTCGGCCTCCGGCGCAAAGCTCGCCAACGGCGGCTGGTGGGCATCGTGACCGGCGCGGCGGGGAATGTTGAGTCCGCGCGGCCCACCGAAGATCCGGATTCGCGTGACCTCATCGTCGCCCGCGCTCGCCAACCAGGGGTCGTCCACCAAAAGCGGCAGGCGGGGCTCGACGCGAGGAACGTAGACCGGCTCGGTCGACCCGACGGCAACCCGCACCAACGACGTACACAGCAGCGCGTACAAGACCAAAGCCGCGTCGTGGACCGGCAACACACCGCCGTTGATCAACGCCTCGGCGGTGTGGGTACCATCGATGCGATCCAGAAAACGATCGGCGCGAGGGTCGAGCTGAAGCGCCTGATAGTGAAAGGACGGCTCCTGGGACGGCACCAACATCCAGTCGCCGGCGAAGGCCAAATCACGCCGAACGGCCTGGGTCGACATGCCTCGAGACGCGCCTTCGTAGATGAGCATCGCCGGACCCATCGACAAGACGACTTGCTCACCGTCGTACCGAGCGTTCTCGTTGAACTGATACTGACCTTCCGACCATGAAAACACGTCGAAGAGCTTGGCCTGCATCTGCAGCTCCAAGCCGAACTCTAGGTTGTGCGGAGAGATGCAGCCCATCTCCACCAGGAGCTCGCCTTGTCGTTTGTGAGGCTCGTTATGCTTGCGGGCGAGCGAGCGGTCGCATTCCTCTTGGGTGATGAGTCGTTCGGCAACCATGATGCGCCCCAAGCACTCGTGCAGAACGTTGCTCTTTACGAAGACGGGTATGCCGTCTTGAACGTAGACCAACTTCTTGACGGTCTGCTTGCGGAGCATCAGGGAGCCGGTCCGCCGCTCCGAATAGAGGCCTCCGAGAACCCGAGCGAACGGAATCGACGCGAGGTCCCCTTGCAGGGGAGTCGTCAACGGTGGAGGCTCGGCGAAACGGCGATGGGCGTGGTCGAGCACCGCTTCCCGAGAGCCGGGCTTCGCCCGCGGTGCCTCGGAGCGCAGAACGTTTCTCAACCGCTCGAGATCGACCGGCTTTTGGAGGTACGCGGCGATGTCGTGGCGCGCTTCCATTCGCTCCGCGTAGCTGTCGCCGCGAACGTCACCGCTCACCATGACGACCGGAACCGAAGCTCCGCCGGGCAACTTGCGAAGCCGTGGCAGCAGGTCGAAGCCTTGAAGGCGGGGGAGAAGGACGTCGACGATCACCGCATCGAAGGGCGAGTCGGCGAACACATCGAGCCCGGTCTCACCGTCGCCCGCGATGACGACGTTAAGACCATCCTCGGTGAGGACGTCCTTCAGTAGTCCCGCGTGGGCGGGGTCATCTTCGATGATCAGGACGCTGCGAGACACCCGTGCCTCCACTTTCGATGGGTATCATACTGCTGATACTGCCAACACCCGGCGGTACGCTCGGTTGATCAGCTCTACATCCCTCAGAAGGTCCTGCGCCAACAAGTTCTGCGCGCTGCCACCGACGTACCCGACCGCCAAAGCCAATGATCGAATACGATTCAAGTCTACGAAATCGGTCATCCTATCCTGAGCCACCCGAAGCCAGTTTTGGACCCGCCGAAGGCGGTTGTTCGCCACCGATAGCGCGTCTACATCCGCCCGCTCGAGGATATTGCTCGATGCGAGCGCGCGAAGCGCGTCCCGGGTGCTGGTCTGACGAAGGGTCGGGTTGTCCCGCCCATGCTGAAGGAGCAGATACTGCACGGTGAACTCGACTTCGACGAGCCCGCCGCGTCCGAGCTTGAGATCGAGAGGCCGCTCCCCGACCCGGCGATTTCGGATTTCCGACCGCTCCTTGCTCATTCGAACCCGCATCTCATGGATTTGGGCCGCTGCGTCGCCTGGTAGAGGTGCGAGGTAGGCGGCCGCCTTCACCGCTTCGTCGACGTCCCGGCGCATCTTAGGATCGCCCGCAATGGAGCGCGTACGAACGAGGGCCTGCCGCTCCCACATGCGAGCCGTTTTCTCGTGGTACTGCCGAAATTTCGAAAGACGGATCACCAGCGCACCCTGGCGCCCGCTCGGCCGCAGCCGCATATCCACCGGGTAAAGGTCGCCCTGCGGCATTCGGATAGTCAGGAACGCGAGCAACCGCTGCACGACTCGAGTGTAAAACTCGGCGAGGCTCACGGGGCTTCGATGACCGCCGGCCGTGGCTCCCTGGCCTCGATAAACCGCACTGAGGTCGACGTCGCTCCGGTACCCCATTTCGAAGGCCCCCAAAGTCCCGCCGGCCAGGATCACGATCGCTGCCTCCGGATCTTCCGGATGCCCGAATCTCTCCGACTGTTCGTCCACGGCGAGCTTGAGCGCCGCCGAGATCAGCATCTCGGCCAGCCGTGAAAGACGGACATTCGTGGTCTCCCCGTCGATCGCCTCTCCCAGTTCGGCGACCGCGATCCGCAGCAGTTCCTCGTGTTTGATGTTGCGCAGAGTGCCCAGCGCGAGCTCGATGTCACCCTGGGAGCTCGCCAATCGCTCGACCAGGCTGTGCTCCAGCGCCTCGGTAGGTGCAAGCGGCACGGCCAAAATGACCTGCGGCACCAACGATGGTTGGCTGACCAAGATGCGAGCCAGCAGGTCAGAGGCGCCCAGCAGACGAGCGACCCCGCGGCGTCGAGTAGGGTCCTCGAGCTGCTGCAGGTACGTGCCGTGCCCCAACACGGCCTTCAACAGGTCGGGAAAGTGAGTAAGGGCCCGATCGACATCCGGGCTTTCACAGCAGGCCCACAACAGCCGGACGCCAACCCCGCGCCGCTCTCGGTCGGCCCGCGGATGCAACGGGCTGCCCGGTATGCGCTCCGCGGTTTTCAGGTTTTCGAGTGCGGCGCGGGGGTGAACGGCCCCGAGACTCGCCAACGCCTCGACCCGAACTTCGTCGGACTGACTCGGGTCGGCCACCGCCTCGATGTCGGGAGGAAGCGCCTCGTCATCTTCAGCTTTTCCGAGCAGACCGGCGAAGAGCTCGTGAGCGGCCCCCATATGCTGATGGAGGGCCGCTCGAAGCGCGGCTGCGTCGGCAAAGCCCAATGACCGAGCCAAGTGCTCCTGCGCCTTGAGATCCTGAGGGAGCGTGTGGGTCTGCTGTTCCTCGACCAGTTGAATCCGATGTTCGACCCGGCGCAGAAAAGTGTATGCGTCAGCCAGCACCGATCGAGTGCGCCGCGTAATTCGGCCGGAGGCCTCGAGGGTCTGCAGCGCCGACAGCGTGTTGGTTAGCTGAAGACGAGGCTCTCGCCCCCCGTGCAAGAGCTGGAGCGCTTGCACGTAGAACTCGATCTCTCTGATGCCGCCCCGCCCGAGCTTGAGATCGAGACCAGTCCGGAGTCGGGAGCGGCCCTTCTTCGCCACTTCTCGGTCGATCTGCGTCTTCATCTGCAGGATGTCTTCGATCGCCTTGAGGTCGAAGGAGCGCCGGTACACGAAAGGTCGGAGAGTATCGAGTACCCGGCGGCCGAACGCCGAGTCGCCGGCTACCGGACGCGCCCGCACCCAGGCTGCCCGCTCCCAGGTTCGCCCCCACGTTTCGTAGTAGCGCTCCGCGCTCGCGAGGCTGTTGGCTAGCGGCCCTTGACGGCCCTCCGGCCGCAGATCCAGGTCGACGCGGAAGACGAACCCATGGTCCGTAATCCGGCTTAAAGAGGCGGTCACACGCTCGAAGAGCCGCACGTGAAACTGATGCATGGACAGCTCGCCCACCTGGCCGGTGTCATGCTCGTAGAAGTAGATGAGGTCGATATCGGAGCTGTAGTTGAGCTCCCGACCGCCGAGCTTGCCCATACCGACCACCGCGACCTCACACGCCGGGTCTGGCAAGCCGTGTTGCTCAACCAGAATGGATCGATGGTGCTTGAGGGAAGCCTCGAGGGCCGCCGCGGCCAGATCCGCCAGCGCCGCCGCCGTATCCCGAACATCGGCGTCGCGCAGCTCAAGCAAGGCCAAGCGCAGAAGCTGGCGGTGCCGAAAGCGTCTCAGTAGTCGGTCAAACTGCTCGGTGTTACCGTTGGCCTTCAGAACGATCCGCTGCAGGGCCTCCGCGTAGTTCACTCGGCCGTCCGCAACGGTCTTGGGGTTGAAGGCTCCGAGTTCGATGGCCAGGGTTGGGTCGGCCGCGAGCAGCCGGGCCGCCCGCGCCGATGCGCCCGACAGTTTGAGCAACACCTCGAGGATCGGCTCGACGAAGAGCGGCGAGGCATCGCCCCGCATTTCCTCCAACGACTGCACGCCAGCGGCCAGACAGAGCGCGGCCCGCCGCGGCGAACCGACCCGCGCCAAATGGATGACCAGTCGCCGGCCTGCAAGCCGGACGATAGGCAGCCGAATCAGCGGTGCCAGGTGCTGGGCGACGTCTTCTCGCTCGGCAACGTCCGCGGCGCTAAGAGCGTCGAGCAAGAAGTCTCGCTGCGCAGCGGGTTCCAGGTCGGCAAGCCCGAGCCAACTCACACCCCACAGTCAGCCCGAGTCCGAATCCAACCACAAGGTCGTCGGACAGGTTTCGGTGTCGCAACGCCGAGATCCCGGCGTTTATTGACAGAAATCTCCCCGGACGAGGTCACAACCCTCGTGAGGCTAAGCGGATAGGCCAAAGTGCGCGGCCAAGCCGTAGTAGAGCGCTCTTAACCCCATCGCCTCGCCTCCGTAGGGCCGACCAGGGCGGCTATCGCTGTTCCATGCCATGACATCGATGTGGGCCCATTTCGTCGACGGCGTCACGAAGGCCTGCAGGAACAGGGCAGCGATGATCGCGCCACCAAACCTATTCGATCCGGTGCTCGATATATCGGCGACCTTGCTGTCGAGGTGACGCCGATACTCCTGATGGAGCGGCAGTCGCCACAGTGGGTCTTGCGAGGCCGCTGCTCCACTCAAAAGAGCGCTGGCCAGCGCATCGTCGTTACTGAACAACACCGGCACTTCGGTACCCAGGGCGACGCGCGCCGCGCCGGTCAGCGTGGCGACGTCGAGAAGCACTTCCGGCCCTTCGGCATCGGCCTCCGCGAGCGCATCGCACAGGATTAATCGTCCTTCGGCGTCGGTGTTGCCCACCTCGACCGTGAGCCCTTTTCGAGTCGGCAAAACGTCGAGAGGCCGGAAGCTATCGCCGGACACGGCATTTTCAACCGCCGGAATGAGAACCCGCAGGCGCACCCGCCAGGACGCGGCCATGATCGCTTGGGCCAGCCCGAGCACGATCGCGGCTCCACCCATGTCTTTCTTCATGAGCAACATGCCATTCGATGGCTTGAGGTCGAGGCCGCCGGAGTCGAACACCACACCCTTACCAACCAGAGTGAGCTTGGGGTCCTTGGGCCGACCCCAACGCAGGTCGATGAGGTGCGGAGGTCGGCTGCTCGCCCGCCCCACGGCGTGAACCGCCGGGTAGCCTTTTTCGACCAGCTGGGCGCCCCGGACTACCGTCGTCTTCGCACCAAAGCCGCGACCCACCTTGCGGGCCGCGGCCGCTAGCTCGGCCGGGCCGAGATCACCGGCAGGCGTATTGATGAGATCGCGGGCCAGGAAGATGCCGCTGACAAGGCGACTGACCTTCGCGCGGTCGACATCCGGCCACACCAAAGAGACCTTGCGTTCCTTCTTTTCGGACTTGAATTGGTCGAAGACGTAGCAACCGAGCGCCCAGCCGAGAGCGGCGGCCTCTGCCACCGACGGCTCGAGCCCATCCGGGAGCATGTACCGTCCCGGGGGAAGCGAGTTGGGCAGGCCCGCGAAGTTCCAAGGCTTCACCGAGGACGCTATGCCTAGCACCACGCCGCCGACGCTGCCGTTCTCATCCGGGAGCAGCACGTAGGCGCCAGGTTCTCCGCTGAAAGCCTGACTACGGACCCATCGCTCGATTTCGTTGTCTTGATAGGCGAGCCAGCCCTCGATATCTTCTTTCGACACGATATGAATGGGAATCGTGCTTTTGGTCGCTCGCGCGGCGAAGAACTCCACGTCGTCACCCTCGCTTATCACGATCAGCGAATCAACTTTCGAGCCCCCCACTCGAAAGCCCGCCCCGAAAAGTCGCGTCGCTTTCCCGCGGCCGTCCGTCGAATTCGGCGCGGAAGAGGCGACGTCAGGTTTGCTGACCCTTCTTAAGACCGAGTTGCTTCAGCTTCTTGTGGAGATTCGTCCGTTCGATCCCCAATACCTCGGCCGTTCGAGTAACGTTCCAATCGGTCTCTTTGAGCTTCCGGAGGATGTAATCGCGTTCCACCATCTCACGCAGCTCTCGTAGCGTGGGATTGCCATAACGGCTCAGATCGATGATCCCAGAGCCCGGATCCGCCTCGGCAGCAGCCGACGGCCGGGCGCCGGCCGGCTTGTTCGCAATTCCGGCCGGGAGGTCCGGCAGGCGGACGGGATTGTCGGCGAGAATGACCAGCCGCTCGGTGAGGTTGCGCAGCTCCCGGACGTTGCCGGGAAACGAGTACCGCCGAATGGCCTCGGCGGCTTCCGGCGTCAACGTTACTGGCGGATCGATCGCATGCTCGGCCGACACCTGTTCCAAGAACGCCTTCATGATGAGCAGTACGTCGTCGCCTCGCTCCCGCAGGGGCGGAGTCTCGATCGGGACGACCGACAACCGGAAGTAGAGATCTTCGCGAAAGTTACCTTGTCGCACTTCTTCTTCGAGATCTTTGTTGGTCGCCGCGAGCACCCGCACATCAACGACGAAGGCCTTCTCGCCGCCGACGCGGATCACTTCGCCGGTCTGTAGGGCCCGTAACACCTTCGCTTGAGCGTCGAGGCTCATATCCCCGATCTCATCCAGGAACAGCGTGCCCCCGTCGGCCAGCTCGAACCGACCGCGCTTGCGCTGCACCGCCCCCGAGAACGCCCCTCGTTCGTGACCAAACAGCTCGCTCTCGATCAGCTCGGCTGGGATCGCGGCGCAGTTCACCTTGACGAATGGCCCATTGGCCCGTTTTGAGGCTCGGTGAATTGCGCGAGCCACCAGCTCTTTGCCGGTACCCGACTCCCCGGTGATCAGCACTCGAACGCCGGTGCCGGCAACCTTGGCGATCTGGCGTTTGACGCGGTCGATCGCCGGCGAAGTACCCAGCATCTCTTCGTCGACCCCTTCGGCGGCCTCGAGGGCTCGAATCCGGGCGGCCAGGGCGCGACGCTCGATCGCGTTCTTGACCGTCACCAGCACGCGCTCGCGGCTGAGGGGCTTTTCCATGAAGTCGGACGCCCCCATGTTCATGGCGCGGACCGCCTCCTCGACCGTGGCGTGTCCGCTGATCATCAGCACCGGAATCTCGCTACGCTCCTCACGAATCTTCTCGAGGGCGGTCAAGCCGTCGATGCCCGGCATTCGAACGTCGAGCAGGACGACGTCGATCGGACCTTGATTGAGACGAGGGAGAAAAGCCTCGGCCGACTCGAAGGTCTCGACTTCATAACCTTCGCCCTCGAGAACCATCGTGAGGGTTCGTCGTATGTTGCGTTCGTCGTCGACGACCACCACCCGGCGGCCAATGGGATCGGGGCCTTCGGACATGAGGCGTCCATGCTAGCAGAGGTTCGCTCTGCGTGTCGCGAAACGCGATCCGATCGAGCTTGACCGGTTCGAAGTTCACCAGTACGCGGGCCGCATGGAACCGGGGCGGCCAGTCGAGGACGACGTCGACGAGCTCGAGCTGCTCACCCAGCCCGGCCGGGAGGAAGACCTTCGGACTTTCCTCCTGCTGCTGCACCCGGCCGACGTCGCCGAACTTCTGGGGCACGTCCACGAGCAGACCGCTCTGTCCATACTACGCCACCTGGACCCCGAGCGAGCGGCGGAGATGGTGTCGGAGCTCGAACCCTTCGACCAGGAGCGAATCCTCAAGCTCGTCAAGCCCGAAGAGCTCGGCTCGATCGTCGGCGAGATGGAGACCGACGACGCCGCCGACCTTCTACAGGAGCTCGACGCCGCCACAGCTCAGCGGGTGCTGGCCTCCCTGCCCACCGAGGAGCGCAAAGACGTCGCTCAGCTCCTGACCTACGATCCGGACAGCGCCGGGGGCATCATGCAGACGGAGCTGGTGGCCGTCCCGATGATCGAGACCGTCGGGGGGGCCATCGAAGCGGTCCGCAAGGCCGCCGACGAAGTTGCGATCATGTCCGTCTTCGTGGTCGACGACGGAGGACGCTACGCAGGTAATCTTGCGCTGCAGGACCTGGTTCTGTTCAGCGGGACGACGCCCGTCGCAGAGGTCATGGTGGCCAAAGTGGTTGAGGTCGAACCCACCGTAGACCAGGAAGAGGTCGCCAAGATTTTCGACCGGTATTCGCTGGTAGAGCTCGCGGTGGTCGACGCCGGCGGCGTGCTCATCGGCCGGATCACAGCCGACGATGTGCACGAGGTTCTGGTCGAGGAGGCCGAGGAAGACTTCCTCAAGGTCGCCGGTACCGCGGCCGAGCCCAACGTCATCTACTCCGGAAACGTATTCCAGGTCGTTGGTCAGCGGCTGCCCTGGTTGATGTCGACATTTCTGGCCGGCCTTCTCGCCTCCTACATCCTCCAGGCCGCGGAGTCGGTGGCCAGCCCGAGTACCGCCGTCGTATTGTTGGTTTTTGTGCCGATCATCACCGGGATGAGCGGAAACGTAGGCACTCAGTCGGCCATGATCATGATCCAGGGCATGGCGGCTGGCCACGTCGAGAAAGACGCCCTACTCCGTTCGATTCTGAAGGACATCGTGGTCAGCGCGATCATGGCGTTGGTGTGCGGGTTCGTGGTCACCGGCATCGTTACGTTCTGGAAGGGGAATTCGGCCCTCGGCCTCTGCGTCGGCCTCGCTCTCGTCTGTTCGATGACCACGGCGAGCGTGCTGGGGAGCACCGAACCAGCCTTTCTCAAACGCCTCGGCATTGACCCCGCCGTTGCCGCGGGCCCCTTGATCACGTCGATCAACGACGTCTCGGGGGTCATTATCTTTACCATCATGTCGACGCTGTTCCTCGACCTCCTTCGATGAACGATCTGATCGCCCTGTTCGCCGTTCGCGCCGAAGACTCCACGGCTCTTCTGGTGTTCGGGCTCGCAGCGACCGCTCACACCATCGTCATGTTGATTCAACCGCAGCTCTTCTTGCGCGGCTACGACGACCCTGATCTGATCCCTACCCGGATTCGCGCCTACTCGTGGTTCTATACCCGGCTCGCCCGCAGCTGCGTGTGGGTGGTGGCTGGCGCCATCGGTATCTGGGCTCGAGGGGGCCCTATCTCGAGCTACGGCATCGATTGGGGACGCCATGATCGAACCATCATCTTCCTGGCCTGCTTCGCGCTTTTCCTGCTTCCCGCGGTCATGCTTCGACGTCGTGGGGCGGGATTCTGGGCGCACTATCCGGAGGTACGAATCCGGCGATGGAACGCCCGGATGTCGAGCAACAACCGAACGACCTGGTTCATCTACTTGGGCGCCTACGAGACCTTCGTTCGAGGCTTCTGCCTGTTCGCCTTGGCCGACTGGAGCTCTCAGCTGGTGGCCATCGTCATCGTCGGTCTGTTCGATGCGGGCGTTCGCCGCACCCTCTGGAGCCGGCCAGCGGGACACGATGGGTTCTCGCCGCAGCCTCCGGCGGAGACGACTATCGGTCTCCCATTAGGTCTGACGCTGAGCGTGGGCAGTCTGTGGACGGGCAGTCTGCTCGGTCCTTGGCTCGCCCACCTCGCGGCCGCGATGCTGCCGGAGATCCTCGCGCAGCCCGCCGTTGCGCCCTCCGACGCCAGTGTGAACCGCAGATAGGCTAACCACCCGCGACGACCCGCTCGAGGTCGGGGTCGACCGTGTAGCCGAGGCGTTTGGCTTGACCCAGGTGCGCCCGAGCCAAGCGGTAGTTTCCTTTTCGGGCGAACAGCTCGGCCAACCGGTGATGAGCGCGCGGGTGGTCCGGCGACAAGGCGGTCACCCGCCGAATGACGTCGATGGCCTCGTCGACCCACCGATGTTCGCCGCGGGCCGACAGAAGCCGAGAAAGCTCGAGGCTCGCCCGGATGCTGCCCGGACTCCGCGCCACTCGAGCCCGGGCAATCGCAATCTCACGGTCGATGCCCGAATCGCTGCCCATCCTCGCGACGGTGCCGCCGCGTCCTGCGGCGTGCGACCCGTCCCGGACATCGGCGGGGGCCGGCTTGATGCGAATGCCGAACGTGTCATTTTGCCGCCGACGGTCGACCGGAAGACCGATGGCGCGCGGAAGGCCCTCCCGGTCCGGCTTTTCGTCGCTTCCGTCGTGGGACGGTTCGTTCGTCGGAGTCTCCAAGAACTCGGACGTACCCAAGGCGTGATCGCGGACATCGGCTTCCGCCGCGGCCGCTTCGGCGAAGAATCGGGCAAAAACGCTATTCAACCGCGGTTCGACCGGCTGCCGGGCCGAGGGTGGGCGCGGTCGGCTGACGCCCGACGGAAGAACCGGCTCGACGAGAGGATCGGGCCGATCGAGCGCTTCATCTTGAGCACGCACTGTGGGCTCGTCGTCGTCAAAAGTTCCGAGCGTCGGCACCTGGTCGAAGTCGACGACGACCGACTCGATGCGCTCCGCACTATCTTCGGATTCTGGAAGGTTGGCGGCAGGTTCAGGCTCGACCTCGATGCTCAATGAAACCTCTTCCTGAACCTGGTCCTGGCCAGTCGCAACAAACGCCCGAAACGCCTCCTTTAACGCGTCATCGATGCCCGGTAGGGCTATCTCCAAGACCGCGTGCGTCCCTCGAAACGGCGGACTAACGGTCAGCACCTCGCCATCGAGAACCCACTCGGCGCTCGACCGAGGATGAACGACCAGAATTTCTACGACCGTACCAGGCGGCTTGGCCACCGCGGTCTCGATGCGAATTCGGGCCCGGCTCAACTCGCCATTGAGAAATGTCCACAAACGATTCACGTCGCGAGGTCGAATAAGAAAGGCGGGGACCTCGTCGTCGACGACGTCGGAGGGCGTGGCCGTGGGCGCAATGGCAGAAAACGACTGCAGGAAAGCTTGCCACCGCATCTTGGAGCGGGCGTCGAATAGGAAGAAATCAAGGCCCATCCCCGGACGTTGTCGACCCGTAGTGGGGTCGACGAGAGCCGCTCGACGCGCGACCATGGCAGTGACCGCGATGACGACTTCAGACTCCGGAAGCTCTATTTCGAGCTCGACGTATTGGCGCGGCTGCCGAGGCTCGTCGGAGAAGACCGAAACCCCGTGCGCGGAAACGTCCGCGGTCTCGCTTCGCTCGCCACCTCGAGGGTCCCTGATCCAGACGGGCAGGACGATGGTGTGCCGGCCGGAGCGTCTACGGTTTTTCATGCGCTTTCACGGCATCATGACAAGGCGAAACGGCTTACACCACCGACACCTGGGCGACCGGTCGTCCCCGCCATCAGCGGCTGTCGTTGCGGCAACCCTGGCTCTCACGATGCTTACGCCTCGCGTCGGCTCCGCGGAGAGCCTGTCGAGCCTGCTGGCCGAGCGGAAGTCGTCGAAGCTGGGCACAGCACGGCTGGCGCTGGCGGAGAGCAAGCCGGCCGAGGTTCTCGAGCTGCTGGAGGGGTATGACGGAGCTGGAAAGGCCTATGCGGCCCACATGCAAGCCCAGGCGCAGTGGGCCCTGGGCCGCCACTCAGAAGCGGTCGCCATCTGGAACGAGGTGCGAGAAGCGACCTGCCGAGCAGCGGGACCATCACCACTGGTGGAATTGATGCGTCTGAAGCGCGCGGAGCTCGCCGCAGAGTCGAATCCGCTGGATGCGGCCGAGCAGCTGTTGGCGCTGCCCGCCGACGCAACGCGTTGGACCGAGGCGCTCCATCTCCTACGGAAGGCCGGCGCCACGGAGAAGCATGAAGCCCTCCTTCGCCGGCTGCTGATCACATTTCCGGCCGAACACGAAGCGCAAGCCATCGCCGAGCAACTAGGCTCCGACGGCGTCCGTAAGAAACTAGGCGAGCTTGATCATCGCCTCCAGCGCGTTCGCCGACTGATGGCCGCCAATGCCAATCAGCGCGCCGCCGAGGAGGCCGGACGATTGGCCAAGGAGCTCAAGTCGACCCACCCGAACCGCTGCGAAGTCCTCTATATCCAGGGTCGGACGGCCCGTAAGCGCCGCTTGTACGACGAGGCCATCCGGTACCTGGTCCGCGCCCGAGCGGCGTGCCGAGGCCGCCAAAAAGACTTTGCGACCCGGTCGGCGCTCACCGAGGTTCAGATCTACGCCATCAAGAACCGCGTACGCGAAGCCCGCCGGGTGGTCGACTGGATGGTCACCAACTATCCGACCCACTCCTTCACGGACGATGCCCGGTTCCTGCTCGCAGAAACGCTGGAGGAAGAGGGGCTCACGAGGTCAGCCTATCGAGTGTACCGAGCGGTCGCGCGGACGAAGGGTTCGGATCACGCTCCGTTCGCGGCGTGGCGTCTCGCGTGGCGAGACATCAAAGCTCGTCGATTCTCGAAGGCCAGACCGCAGCTTCAGGAGCTCGGCTCGATGCAGCGGGTCCGCGCCGCGGACAAGGCGCGCGCCGAATACTGGCTCGCGAGGATCGAGGAAGGCCAGAGCAAGAAGCGCGCGAGCAACCGTTACGCGGCCCTCGCCGAGCAGCCTTCGTTCTACGGAATGCTGGCGCTCGACCGGCTTCGCGCGATCAACCCACGTACCGCCAAGCGGGTTGAGCGAAAGCTCGTAAAGGCCGCGAAAACCAAAGCGGGCTACACGGTGACCCGGGATATCCGGGTCGAACCTGCCTTCGCCGACGCCGTCGCGTATGCGCAGGCGGGGGAACCCGACCTCGCTGCCTGGTCGGTGACCCGACTCCTTTGCAAACAACGCGACGCCGACCGTCTGCTGGCGGTCGCCTTGTCCCTCGACGCCGTGGGCGCCACCCCCGACGCGCAGCTCCTGCTGCGCCGTTACCCCTCGTTGTGGCACGGAGCGCTCACCTCGAAGAACGTGCGGCTGTGGCGAGCGGCTTACTCGCGGCCCTTCCGCGATGAGATCCGAAACGCCGCCGCTCAACAGAAGCTCGATGAGCTCCTGCTGACCGCCCTCGTCCGAGAGGAGTCGACCTTCGACCCCGACGTCGTGTCGTGGGCGGGAGCGACCGGGCTGGCCCAGGTCATGCCCTCGACCGCGGTGACGGCCTATCGGCAACTCAAGAAAGGCAAGCTCGACATCAAACGACTGACCGAACCCGAGCTCAACCTCAGTCTAGGAGCCCATGTCCTCCGCCAGGGCATCCGGTCCTTCAAGAACCCGGTTCTCGGCCTCGGCGCCTACAACGGGGGTTACGGGATTATCCGCCGTCAGCTGGTCCGGAGGCCCCAGCGCTTCGATGTCTGGATCGAGGACTTTCGGGTCAAGGAAACCCGGAGGTACATGAAGAAGGTCAGCGAGAGCTGGGGCATCTACCGGCTGCTGTATGACCGAAAAGATCCGTTCGTTCGGCTGCCCAAATCGGTGTCACGTCGAAGTTGACTTTGATTCTCAACAAAATGGAGGCTTCGGTTATGAGACTCGCGGACCTCCAAGTAGGGTCAATCGCACGCGTCAAGTCCGTGCAGCCGGACGATCCGGTCATGTTCCGTTTGATGGAGATGGGATTGGTCCCGGGCACCGCGGTCCAAGTCCTCAAGCGGGCACCTTTCGGTGGTCCGATCCAGGTGCGGGTGCAGGACTACCGCTTGTCGCTCCGCCGCAGTGAAGCGGCGCGTCTGCAAGTGGACTTGACGTAACGCGATGACCCTGATCGCGCTCGCGGGCAATCCCAACAGCGGCAAGACCACGCTGTTCAATCGGCTGACCGGCCTACGACAGAAGGTCGGGAACTACCCCGGTGTTACCGTCGAACGTCGCGCCGGCTCGACGCGGATCGGCGACCAGGATCTCACGCTTATCGATCTTCCCGGCGCTTATTCGCTCGTTGCCCGCAGCCAAGACGAGGCCATCGCCTTCGATGCGCTCACCGGCAGCCGGTTCGAGACGGCCCCCCGCGCGATAATATCGGTCGTCGACGCCACCAACCTCGAACGCAACCTGTACCTGACGGCCTCGATCCTCGAGTTCGGAGTTCCGACGCTCGTCGCCGTCAACATGATGGACGCAGCCCAAAAGACGAGCCGGGTCCCGGATCTGGAAGCCCTGTCCCGGCATCTCGGTGTCCCGGTGGTCGGTATCTCGGCCAAACGCAACGAAGGCATCGAGGTGCTTCGGCGCGAACTCGAACGACTCCTTGACGAAACCCCGCGCCCGGTCGGCCGCCAGTGGCGATTGGACGACGACGGTGAAGCGGCGATCGCCGCCGCCACCCACGAACTCCGAAAGCGGACGACCCTCGATCCGCTGGCCGCCGATGGGGCGGCAGTATGGGCCCTCACGTCGTGGGCGGTGTCCGCTTCCAGCGATGAGGCCGAAAGCGATCCGTTCGAGGGCCGGGAAGACCTCCGGGAAGCCGCTGCCGCTGGCGAGCGCGCGCTCGAGGGCTCGCCCCGCGAGTTCGCGGCCGGAATCATCGAGGCCCGGTACGCGGTCGCCCGAACCGCCGCCGCGCACGCCTACCCCAAGACCGGTGTTCTCGGCGCAAACCTGACGGACCGCCTCGACCGGGTCCTGCTGCATCCCATCTTCGGCACCATGGTTTTCGTGGTCGTCATGGCGGTGGTGTTTCAGTCGGTCTTTGCGTGGGCCGAGCCGGTCATGGGCGCCATCGAGTGGGGGGTAGGATCCCTGCAGAGTCTCGCGCTCGCTTACTTGCCCGAAGGCGCGCTGCGCGACCTTTTGGTGCAGGGCGTGATCGGTGGCGTGGGCAATATCATCGTGTTCGTTCCCCAGATCGCGATCCTGTTCTCATTCATTGCGGTGCTCGAAGACTCGGGCTACCTCGCGCGCGCCGCGTTTATCAGCGATCGGTTGATGGCGCGCGTCGGCCTGCACGGCCGCGCCTTCGTACCGCTGTTGTCCGGCTTTGCGTGCGCCGTACCCGCGATCATGGCGACCCGAGCGATCGAGAGCCGGCGAGACCGAATCGTAACCATCCTGGTCGCGCCGCTGGTGTCTTGCTCCGCCCGGCTGCCGGTCTACACCCTCTTGATCGCCGCACTGTTCGCCGCGGATCAGAAGATTGCGGGGGTGTTCACGGTCGGCGGCTTAATGATGCTCGGGATGTATGGTCTGTCGCTGGTGTTCACGGTCGGCGCGGCGTTCGTCATGAAGCGCACGATTTTGGCCAGCCCGACGCCCCCACTGGTCCTCGAACTGCCACCCTACCGACGTCCTGAGGTCGGCAGCGTTCTACGACGCGCCTACGAGCGATGCGCGCTGTTCGTACGAGACGCCGGCACGGTTATCCTGGCGTGCTCCATCGTGCTTTGGGCGCTACTGTACTTTCCTCGTAACGCACCGGTATCGCTCGACCGGACCCAAGAGGCCGCCGCGGTCGAAGCGGCGTACCGGACGGCGATCACCGACGAACGGGGTGTCGAGCACGTCGCCCGCATGACTGAGGCGCGCGACCGAGCCCTCGCTCAGTTGGACGCGCAAATCGAGGCGGAGCGGATTCAAAACAGCTACGCGGGCAAAATCGGACGGGCCATCGAGCCGATCATCGAACCCCTTGGATACGATTGGAAGATCGGGGTCGGCCTCCTAGCGTCATTCGCGGCTCGCGAGGTGTTCGTGTCGACGCTTGGGCTCATTTATGGGGTCGGCGAAGACGCCGACGAAGGCAGTGTTTCGCTCCGCCAGAAGCTCCAGGCCGAGCTTCATCCCGACACGAACCAGCCTGTCTACACCCCCCTCGTGGGCCTGTCCCTGATGGTGTTCTTTGCTCTTGCTCTTCAGTGCATGAGCACGGTCGCGGCCATTCGGCGGGAGACCAACAGCTGGCAGTGGCCGGCGTTCGCTCTCGCGTACACCGGAATTCTCGCCTGGATCTCGGCGTTCGTCGTTTACCAGGGGGGAATCCTCCTTGGGTTCACGTGATGGTTTTTTCAGAACAAGGATTTTGGCAAGAATTGGTCGCGATCGGTATCACAGCGGCGGCGGCGATGTACCTGCTGGCTCGGCTCACGGGGTGGTCGCCGCGCCGGGCCGCTCGTTGGCTCTCCGGCGCCGGCGTCGCCGACAGCCGCGAGGCTTCCATTCCAGTCACCGCCGGCCGGCGACTCGCGCGTGGCCTCGCCAAGGCTCAACGCCGGCGATCGACCGAACCGCAGACCCGATAGCCTTGGCGGTCGACCGCGGCGCTTGTTAAGACCGAACGGTGGCTCCGTTACGCATTTCGGCTGCTTTCGATGGCGGCAATATCGATTGCCTTCGCGCCGATACTCCCGACGACATCGAGCTGGCGATCCGAACCGACCGCCATTCGGAGTTCTTGCAGTGGTTCTTTTTTCGACTGTCCGGCGCGCGGGGCGTGCCGTGCACGATCCGACTGGTCAATGCTCGCGCCGCGGCCTATCCGGGCGGTTGGGTTGGGTATCGCGCTGTTGTCTCCAGCGACCGTGAGAATTGGCGTCGGGTCGACGACACTCGATACGAGCAGGGCATCCTGACGATCCAACATACGCCGAGCGCCGACGCAGTCTACGTCGCCTACTTCGCGCCGTATTCGATGGAGCGTCATGCCGACCTGATCGGGCGGTGCCTGCGATCGCCCACGGTCCGGCTTTCAGTGCTCGGGCAGACCGTCGACGGGCAGGATCTCGATAAGCTGACCATCACGGGACCAAGTCCAGGTCCACTTCAGGCTTGGTTCCTGGCTCGCCAGCATCCGGGCGAGACAATGGCCGAGTGGTGGATGGAAGGGTTCCTCGAGCGCGTACTGGACCCCCACGACCCGGTGGCCCGCGAAGTCCTGAGCCGCGCCACGCTGCACGTCCTCCCCAATATGAACCCCGATGGAAGCCGGCGCGGCCACCTCCGAACCAACGCGGTCGGCACGAATCTCAACCGGGTATGGAATTCGCCGGCGATGGACACGAGCCCCGAGGTCTTCCTGGTCCGGCAGGCGATGGAGGCCACCGGGGTCGACTTCTGTCTCGATGTCCATGGTGACGAAGAGCTGCCCTACAATTTCCTGATCGGCAGCGCGGGCATCGCTGGTGATTCGGAACGCCTCCGCCATTTGTACCGCAGATTCTCAGACGACCTGCTCCGGGCCAGCCCAGATTTCCAGGTTGAACGAGGATATCCGGTTCCGGAGGCGGGCCAAGCCAACATGAGTATGTGCACGCCATGGGTGGCCCAGCGTTTCGACTGCTTGTCGATGACGCTCGAGATGCCGTTCAAAGACAACGCCAACGCGCCGGACGAGGTCCACGGATGGTCGCCGCACCGCAGCCAGAGACTGGGCGCGGCCTGCCTCCAGGCGTTTCAACAGGTGCTGACGCACCTAAGATGAAGGCTTGGAGCCGCCCTCCTCGAGGGCGGACTCCAGTCGGTCGACGAAGGCGGCCTGGGCGGGATGAAGAAGACGTCGAGCTTCGTCGGGGCTCACGAACCGAACTCTGTCGATCTCCGGATAGTTGTTGATCTGGCCCGTCCGGGGTGGCCATTCGAGGGCGAACTCGTTGCTGCAGAGCTTAGAGGGATCGGCGTCCCCCTCGAAGGCAAAGCCATGCACAGTCTTCCCGCTTTTGAGGCGAACACTGCCAAGCTCGATGAAGCCATTGGTGACCACGGGGAAGCCGGTCTCCTCGTGGAACTCGCGCTGCGCTGCGTCAATTATCGACTCCCCAGCGTTGACGAGCCCCTTCGGAAT
Source organism: uncultured Myxococcales bacterium (assembly GCA_964519665.1). GTDB lineage: Bacteria > Myxococcota > Kuafuiibacteriia > Kuafuiibacteriales > Kuafuiibacteriaceae > JANQQN01. The sequence continues at coordinate 100,471 of CAZFIV010000001.1, read as the reverse complement.
CGTCCAGTGTCCTGCGTCTTTGCGGCGATAGATCGGACTGCCCGGATGAGCGATCAGCACTTCGATTCGGTCACCGCGTCGCCGGTACATGAGCAGTCCCGCACTGACCTTCATTGTCGCCAAGCATACCAGGTGACAGCCCGTAGGCCCTCACCCCCAGCCCGGGCGGGTTCGGGGGGTGTCGAAATTGTTCACCCGAGACCAGGACCAATCATTGAGCAGTAGAAAAACGCCATGGGTCGGACGGCTTCTCCAGATTCTCGGCCTGGCCGTCGCGCTCGGTATGTTGGGTCTGACCTTTCAAGGGCTCGATATTCGGGAGACCGGCGCCATCATCTCGCGGGTCGGTCCCGCTGCTCTGTTGGTGCTGATCCCGTTCTTCCTCGCCATGGTGGTCGATACGTTAGGGTGGCGACAGCAGTTTCAATATCTCGAACGGCCCCTGCCTTTCGGAGGCTTGTTGACCGTCCGCTTGGCATCGGAAGGGGTCCTCCTCGCAGTGTCGGGCGGACCCGTCCTTTCCGAAGGCGTTGTGCCCTATCTGCTCCACAAACGATTTCGAGTTCCATACTCCGAGTCGGTCGCGACCATCGGGGTGCGTAAAGCGCTCCTGATCACCTCGCAGGCCGTCTACATCGCGCTGGGCGGCATCCTGGGCTTTTCGTTTCTGCGCGCGACTTCGGAAGAGGTCGTCGGCGTGCCGGGTCTGCAGTGGCTGATGGTCGCGGTCTCGATCGTACTGTTCGGCGTATCGATGACGATCGTGGTCGTATTCACGCAGGGGTCGGCGGCGGCGGCGGTCAGCCGCTTGCTCGACCGCCTTCGCTTTCGACGCAGCGAAGGCCTGATCACCCGGCTGCAGAGCGGCTTGTCGGCCACTGACCGCCACCTGCGCCGCGCCTTCGGCCAACGGCGAAGCGACGTGCTGCGTCTAGTTTTCTACTACTTCTGGGCCTGGCTGTTCGAGGCGTACGAGACATACCTCATCTTGCGCCTGCTCGGAGTCGACGTCGGCTTCGTCGAGGTCTGGGCCTTCGAACCCGCTTTGAGCCTGCTGCGCCACCTCGTGTTCTTCGTGCCGGTAGGGCTCGGGTTTCAGGACGTCGGCTACGTCGCCTTCTTCAAAGCGATGGACATCGCCGACCCGCTCGCCATCGGCTCGGCGTTCTTGGTCCTCAAGCGCAGCAAAGAACTCCTGTGGGCCGCCTACGGCCTCGCGCTTCTCTACGTACAGGTCCGTTGGTTGCAGCGACCGGAGTCGCCCCCCCGGCCCCCGCGCCCAGCCAGCGGACCCGACCTCAAGCGAGTTCTGTTGATCTGCGGCTCTGCCGACGAGACGAAGCGAATGGTGGCGGTCGCCGCGCACCTCCAAAACGTCCAATGCTGGTACACGCCGCACGACTATGGCACCGGATTGGCCCAGCTCGCCCGGCGCCTCGGCCTCCTCGAAACGCCCCCCGCCCGGAGCCTCGAGGCGCCGCCGGAGCCGACCGTCGACATCGACGACCACGGTCGGAACAGCAACTACGACTTCGTTCTGACCGGATCCGATCTCGTCGTGCCCGCCCACGTGGCTGGAAAGCCGATGGTGCTCGTACATGACGGTCGCACGGCGCCGTCCAACGGCTTTCTGTGGCTGCGGCGCCGGCTCCCGTTTCTGGTCCCTCGCTTCCTGGCCGGCCGAGCGGCGATGGGCCAATCGAAGCTCTTCCTCAAGTTCTGCGTCGCCTCCGAGGAAGCGCGCCAACACTTCGAGGCGCTGGGCGTCGACCCGATGCGCCTCGAAGTGACCGGTCTCCCGGCGGATGATGGCAGCGACGAGAACAACGACCGGGCGGCGGCGAACATCGCCGCCGTGTGTCAGGCGTTCCTGGATGCGACCCCATCAGTCCGACAGACGAGCGCCGGCCAGGGCGCGAGCGAAGTTGGCGCTCCGTAAGTCCGGATGATACTCCGAGCCGCGGCCCGGGGGGCTGGCGAGATGGCCGCCCGCACGGCCCTGAGGAGGATGAAGATGCAGCAAGACGAACTTACAGCCCGCGCCCAACGATGTCGGTTGGTGCTCGCCGATTGCGACGGCACGCTGACCGACGCCGGTGCTTGGTACTCGTCGGCCGGCGAGCTTGCGAAGCGGTTCTCCCTGCGGGATGGGATGGGCGTTGAACTACTGAGAAACGCCGGGATAGCGACCGCGATCATCACCCGAGAGGCTTCGGAGGCCGTGCGTCGGCGATCCGAGAAGCTCAAGCTCCCTTTCCACTTCGATGGGATCCGCGACAAGGGGAGCCACCTGCCCGAAATCGTCAAACAGACCGGGTGCGCGCCCGGCGAGATGGCCTACATCGGCGACGACGTCAATGACCTGGACATCATACAGGCGATCGCCGACGCGGGCGGGCTCACCGGGGCGCCGGCCGACGCGACCCGTACGGTCGTCGACATCGTTCACCATCACGGAAACCGTTCAGGAGGCCACGGGGCCTTTCGCGAGTTTGCGGAGTGGCTGTTGACCCTGCGCGGAGCGAGTCTGACCAGCTCGAAGTCGTAGCGCCTTACACCTTCAGCTATACCTTCTGCGGGTCGATCGTGTCGAATGTGTCGACCTCCGGGTGCGACGAGCCGGCGACCGTCCCGTCTTCGGGCCGCACGAGGCGCACCGTTTTCATGCCAGCGTCGCGGGCCGCATCGAGCTCGGCCGTCACATCCGACAAGAAGAGGACCTCGCCGGGATCGACGTCGATCCGCTTCGCAATGGCCCGGTAACTCGCGGCGTCCTTCTTGCCGCCCACCCGGGTATCGAAGTAGCCGCTGAACAAGGGTGTCAAATCGCCGGCCGGGGTATGCCGAAAGATGAGTTGCTGGGCGGGTACCGAACCCGATGAGTACACGTACAGGTCGACCCCCATGGCGTGCCATCGCCTCAGGCCTTCGACCGCATCGGGGTAGACGTGACCCTGGTAGGCGCCTTCGGCGTATCCCTCGCGCCAGATCATGCCCTGCAAGGCCTTCAACGGGGTCGCCTTTCGATCTTCGTCGATCCAGCCCTCGAGCCGACGGATCACTCCGTCGAGGTCGAGGACATCCTTCCCTCGAGTCGCAGCGAGGTGCTCCGCTACTTCCGGAACATCGGCGTTCGCTCGTATGAATGCTCCGATTCGCTCCCGAGCGTAGGGAAACAACGTCTCCTTGACGAATGCGATCGAAGACGTCGTGCCCTCGATGTCGGTCACCACCACCCGGGCCATGCGGGACACCTTCCTACTACTCGAATCGCGGGAATCGACCCGCGATGTCGCTGCCCGTGAACCTCGCGACCCAGCCCTCGGGGTTCGTGAAGAACCGGATGGCTTTGAAGCTGGGGTTTGGACCCATGTCGAACCAGTGCGGGGTGCCATCGGGAACCGAGATCAGATCACCGCGTTCGCAAAGCACCTCGAAGACCTTACCGTTCTTATGCAGGTTGAATTGCCCAGCGCCGTCGACGAAGAACCGGATCTCGAACTCCGCGTGGGTGTGTTCTTCCAAGAACTTACCTCGCAAGGCTTCTTTTTGGGGATGGTCGGGGGTCAACGAAATGACGTCGACCGACCGAAAGCCCGACTCCGCAATCAATCGGTCGACGTCGCCCTGGTAGGCGGCGATGACGTCGTCTTGCGTGGCATCTGGCCCCAGCTCGGCGGTCGCCGACCACCGCTCGAAGCGAACGCCGATCTCCGACAGGGCGTCGGCGATCGATTGCGGGTCTTCGATGGTCTCCGGTGAATCGGGACGGTCTTCGGGGTACACGCGTAATCGGCTCATGATGAAGCTCCAGTAGCTCGTCGAAGGTGCTCGCATTCGAGCAGAAACTCAATCGCTTCGAGATGACGTCGGGCCGCGCCCACGTTCTCACCCCAGGTGTACAGGCCGTGGCCCGCGATCATGAAGCCATGGGTGACCCCGGCGTGGACGGCGACCCGGTCGGCCAGGCGAGCCACGTTCTGGTCGTTGGCGAACACCGGCAGCCTCAACCGTCGCTCGTGGGACTCGATGGTCGACATGGCCTTCAGCATCTCGAAGCCTTCAAACGTCAAGTCGTACCCACCCATAGACAGCACCGTGGCGAGGGGCGAATGGGTATGCAGGACGACCCTGGCGTCCGGGAATCGGCGGTAGATCATCAGATGCAGGGGCGTCTCCGCCGACGGCCGGCGCTCGGGCATCAGGGCCACCCCCTCGGCGTCGATCCGCATCAAACCCTCCGGGCTCAGGTCGCCCTTGTGGACTCCCGACACCGTGACCAACACAGTCCCATCGTCGAGGCGAGCGGACAGATTGCCGCTCGTCGCAGCCACCCATCCCTTGGAAAAGAGGAAGCGACCGACGTCGATCAAAGCGAACGTTGCTTCTCGGATGTCCATTGAGCTCGTACGCTAGCAGCGGCTTCGCGGAGTTTTCCACTCGAATCGCGACGAGAGCATGCTAAAGCGCTTCCGATGGCCCGAGAACTGAACTTCGATGGACTTGTTGGCCCCTCGTACCACTACGGCGGCATCTCTTTTGGCAACGTCGCCTCCGCGGCGCATGAAGGCGAAGTGTCCAACCCGCGGCGCGCGGCTCTGCAGGGACTCGAGAAAATGCGGTCCATGTACGAGCTCGGAGTTCCCCAGGGCATCTTTCCACCGCACTTCCGTCCCGAACTGTCGCTCGCTCGACGCCTCGGATTCGAGGGATCCGATGAGGACATTCTGTCCCGGGTCGCTGCGGATGAACCGCTGCTGCTCGCTGCGTGTTATTCGGCCTCGAGCATGTGGACCGCCAACGCGGCCACAGTGTGCCCGAGCGTCGACAGCACCGATGGCCGCGTACACTTTACGCCGGCCAACCTCCACAACAAGATCCACCGGTCGATCGAGCCGCCGACGACCGCTCGAATCCTGCGGGCGGTTTTTCGCGAGGAGGAACGGTTCGTTCACCACGATCCCCTTCCGGCAACGGCCGCCCTCGGGGACGAAGGGGCGGCCAACCACACCCGACTGGCTCCGAACGCCGGCGAGAGCGGCCTGCACGTGTTCGTGTTCGGCGAGAGCGCGACCGACCCGTGGGGCCCGAAGCCCAAAATCTTTCCGGCGCGGCAAACGAAAGAGGCCTGCCGAGCCGTCCAGCGGTTGCACCGAATCCCCGACGATCGGGCCCTGATCGTCCAACAGAACCCCGATGTCGTCGACCAGGGTGTCTTTCACAACGACGTCATCGCGGTTGGACATCGCGACGTCTTCCTCCACCACGAATCGGCCTTCGTCGACACGCCGGCGACCATCACGGCGATGAGCGACGCGTACGAGAAGATCGCGGGCCGGCCGCTCCGGTCTATTCAGGTGCCGTCGGAAGCGGTGCCGGTCGGGGCGGCGGTAGCGACGTATCTCTTCAACAGCCAGCTTGTGAGTCGCCCCGACGGCAGAATCGCCCTGATCTCGCCGAAAGAGTGCGAAGAGAGTGACCGGGTGCGCTCGTACATCGAGTCGCTGGTGCAGAGCGACGGACCCATCGACGAGGTCCACTACTTCGAGCTTCGGGAGAGCATGCAGGGCGGCGGGGGCCCGGCTTGCTTGCGACTTCGGGTCGAGCTGACCGCGGAAGAAGAAGCGACCATCTCCGCTGGCGCGGTCTTCAGCCCCGAGCTCCATCAGACGCTTATCGCCTGGGTCGAAAAGCACTACCGAGAGCAAGTTCGCCCTGGCGACCTGGCCGACCCAGCCCTGATGGACGAGAGCCGAACCGCGCTCGACGAGATTACGCAAATCATGTCGCTCGGCTCGATCTATCCGTTTCAGCTGCCTTGATGGGATCATTGCCCTCGCCCGATGACCTGGGCTCAAAGCTCGCGGGGCCGGGGGAATTTTCTGAGCACCCCCACCAGAAGCTCTCGCGCCCGCCGATAAGAGGGGCTTGAGGGCGGTTCTTGTTCGCCCCCAACGACGTACAGACTCGGGCGGGGAGAAGAAAGCCAGGCGGCAGTGTCGTCGACGGTTTGCTGAATATCGTTGACCATGGCGAGGTCGACCGCCCGCAACGGACGGCCCAAACGGCGGGCCTCGTGAACGATCCGGGCGACCTCGGCGCTCGGCGTGCCCCACTGAAGGGTCAGAACATGAGCCCGCATCGCGCACTGGCGGGCGTGCTCCAAGCCGACTTCGGGAGGCGGCGCATATTGTTCGAACGGCTGACCCAGCCCCCACACGACGAGACCGGGGCCCCCGACGGGCGCCCCGACGACTATTGCGGCGTCGAACGCGGGTCGATGGACGCCCGCCGGACCTCCGAACCAAACGTTGACCAGCGATGGGGCTCGCACCCCCTCATATTACTGAACAAATATTCAGATTCCCATCAAGATTTCGTCGAGCCGGCGCCGGATCTGGTCGTCGCTGAGCGGACCAGCCCTGAGCTCATGCCAACCTTCGGCGGCCCTCGCCCACTGCTTGGCCCGAAGCGGATGGCGGAGCCGGTTCTGCTGCACCCAGGCGGCGACGTCGGACGACATCGCGTCACCCAACACCTCGCGCGCTTCGTCGAGGACATCGAGCCGAGCGCGGTTTTGCGCCCACTGCTCGGGGTCGCCCCGCTCTTCGAAGATGAAGTCGGTGAGCTTGGCCAGGGTCAAGGCCGCGCCAACGTCAGGGTGACCCCCACGACCGCCGAGCCGCCGCATTCGAGGGACAAATCCGTCGGTAAGCTCGGATGTCGCGAGGGTCGGCTCCAACATGCTCCCCGGAAACAACCGCATCAGCAGCATCGCCAGCTCTTTGGCGACCTCCGGGGCGAGCGCTTCGAACCAATCGCAGTAGACGTCCGTGAGCTCGGCCACTCGACGAGTCTCCTAATCGCCATCCATCTCGAGGATCGGATCCCCAGCATTGATGTCGTCGCCGTCGGCCGGGATGACCCGTTTGACTCGACCTTTATCCGGAACGTCGCCACCGCCATACGTTATGCGGTTGAAGGTCTTCATCACCTCGAGCAAGCCGACCGTGTCCCCGGCCTTCAACACCTGACCGACCACCACGAAGGGCGGTTTATCGGGAGCCGGACGCGCGTAATAACGCCCGCTCATCGGAGCCAGGAAGAATCGGCCCCCCTCGGTGACCGCCGCGGTCGCCTCTTCGACCGCACCCGTCGGGAGATGGCCGGCGCGCGGATCCAAGACGAGCAACACCTGCCCGTACTCGACCGCCACCCGCGCGAGGCTCGAAGCGGGCCTCGCGACGACCTGCCCGACCGCTTGAATGGGCGCCCGGAGCGGGTGGAGCGCACCGAGGATCTCGAGTGCGCCGAGCGTCTCCCCCGGCCGGATGACCGCGCCCATCGGCGGATGGCCTCGCCACAATCCGACGCCCGGCGACCGAACCTCGATGCGCCCGACCTCGGCGGCCGGGCGGCACAGGGCCACCAGCGCGGCTCGCTCCATCATCGCACCCCTTGAATCAGCACCGATACGTCGTGCAACGACCAGATGCGGGGATTCTTGATTCGACGGTGGCCCACCGCCTGGTAGCTCATCTCGACCAGCGCGCAGAGGCGCTCGCGAAGCTCGTCGAGGCGGATGATCTCGTCGGTGTCCATTTGGCGAGCGGACACGTAGGGATCCATGTCTTCTTCGATGCGCGCCTCGACCGCGGCCATGTCAGCCTCCAGCTTGGCGCGCTCTTCGGCGTCGGTGGAGACGATGTTGAAGTCGTCGTCGAGCTTGGTGTTGAAGGTCGCGATGGCCAAAGTTCGGCCCTCCATGACGCTCAGTCGAGAGATCGGGGTGCTCAGCTGCACGACAGGGTCATAAGGCATGCCCGCCATCGCGTAGTAGCCGGCGCCGGACGCCTTGCGGAGCAGAACCGTAAACATGGGGTTTTGGTTCGTGCTGTTGGTGTAGATGAGGTTCGAGCCGAACGCCAACAGGCCCTGAGCTTCCGCTTCCTGGCCGATATCGAACCCGCTGATGTCTTGGAGCCAGATCAGCGGCAGACCGTCGTCATTGCAGGCTCGGCTGAAGGCGCTGATCTTCGCGATGCCGGCTCGGTACAGCGTGCCCGCCGGGCGCTGCCGGCCGTGATGCTCGGGATCGCCGACCAATCCTTGTCGATTGATGATCACCCCAGCGTACAGGCCGCCAAAAGGGCCAACGCCGCAGATCATCTCTTCGCCGACATCCGCCATGACTTCCCAGAACAGGCTCTGATCGGTCAGGCGGGCGAGAACTTCCTCGGCGGCGTAGGCCTGCCGATGGTCCCTCGGAACCAGACCCGACAGCTCGACCGTCGGAAAACGAGGCTCGATCGCGCCCCGACCGCCGCGATAGTAGTCAGCCGCCGACGAAGGCAACCGCCGGACCTCTTCGCGCATCGCAACCAGAAGCGTGTCATCGTCGGGGACCCGCACATCGGCACAACCGCTGTGATGCACGTGCACCTCGGGCCCTCCGATGTCCAAGCTGGTCATCTTCTGACTCTTCGCCCCTTTGATGAGCGCTGCCCCGGCGATCACCATATAGGCCTGCTCGGTCATGTATACGCGGTCGGAAATGATGGGCATGTATCCCCCGCCGGCGATGCAGTCCCCGAACACCCCCGCGATCTGAGGCACCCCTGACGCCGACAGCAGGCTATTCATCTTGAAGATATGCCCGGCGCCGGTCGCGCCGCTGAAGCTTCGAGACTGCTCCGGAAGAAACAGGCCGCTACAGTCGACCAGATACAAGGTCGGAACACGAAGACGAAGCGCCATCGTCTGCGCGCGTTCGATCTTTTCGGGCGTCTTGGGCCACCATGCGCCCGACGCGACAGTGTTGTCGTTCGCGATCACCATGCACCACAGCCCGTGAATGCGAACAAAAGCCGTCACCACCCCCGCGCCCGGCGAAGTCAGGTTGCCGAACTGAACCTCGAAGTTGACGAAGGTACCGACCTCATGGACCGCGCTTTCCGCGTCTTTCAACCGGTCGATCCGCTCTCGCGCGGTCAGCTTGCCCTTGGCATGCACCCGATCTCGGTACTTTTGCCCCCATCCGTCGTGGACGACGGCTCGCCGCGAGACCAGCCGGCCGTCGAGCGCGGCGAGGTCTTCGCGCTGCTCGAGATAGGTTCGGTCGTCGATCGCTTGCTCACGAGATTTGCCGATGGGCGTCAGAGGCACGCGTGCCACGGGATCACTCCTTCACCGGCCAGCCCGGAATGCGGCCGGTATCATAGGCATTGTCGCCGAAGGCGGGCGACCGCAGGATCGCCAAGTGCATCGGCACGGTCGTCGGGACGCCGTCGCAGACGAGTCCTTCGAGCGCCGCGGTCATCCGCTCGATCGCCTGGCGGCGGTCGTCACCATGAGCGATCACCTTGCACAGCAGGCTGTCATAGAACGGCGGCACCGTGTAGCCGTCCGCCACGTGGGTGTCCACTCGAATCCCCGGCCCCCTCGGGCTCACCCAGCGGGTGATGGTACCGGGCGATGGGCGAAACGCCCGGTACGGGTCTTCGGCGTTGATCCGGCATTCGATCGCGTGTCCGGAGAGCTCGATGTCGTCCTGCGACATGGACAGCCGATGACCGGCGGCCACTCTGATCTGCTGTTCGACAAGGTCGAGGCCGCTGCACATCTCGGAGACCGAATGCTCGACCTGGAGGCGAGTGTTCATCTCCATGAAACGCAGAGTTCCCTCGGCGTCGAGCAAGAACTCCATGGTGCCGGCGCCCACGTAGCCGATGGCCTTCGCCGCGGCGACCGCCGCCGCGAGGGTGCGGGTTCGCTCCTGCTCATCGAGCACCGGCGCCGGCGACTCCTCGATGAGCTTCTGATGATTCCGTTGCACCGTGCAGTCGCGCTCGCCCACGTGCACTACGCGCCCGTAGCGGTCCGAGAGCAGCTGGATTTCGATGTGTCGGCCCCGCTCGATCAGCTTCTCGAGGTACATCCTCGGATCGCTGAAGGCCGCCTGCGCCTCGGCGCTCGCCTCTTCGTACGCCGCCTCGAGCCCGTCCGGCTCACGAACGATGCGCATCCCCCGGCCGCCACCGCCGCTTTCCGCCTTGAGCAGCACCGGTAGACCCACTCGCCCCGCGACCTCGCGGGCGGCCTCGGCGTCCGCGAGGACGCCGTCGGACCCGGGAATAAGCGTCAAACCGGCTTGCGCCATGGCTCTCTTGGCGGGGGTTTTCTTTCCCATCAGATGCATCACGTGGGCGGGAGGCCCGATGAACGTTACTCCGTGAGCTTCACAAAGGCTCACCAAGAGGGGGTTTTCGGCTAGAAAGCCCCAGCCCGGATGCAGGGCGGTGCAGCCCGACTGAACGGCGGCTTGCACGATCCGCTTCGGATCGAGATAGCTCTGCCCGGCCCGGCCCGGCCCGAGCACCACCTGCTCTCGGTCGCGAAGATACGGCGCGCCGAGATCCGCCTCCGACACGCCGAACACCGGCGTGATGCCTAGCGCATCGCAGGTGCGGGCGATGCGGCCTGCCACCTCGCCGCGATTCGCGATAAACAGTCGTCGAAACGTGACCAACACGGCTTGGCGAAGGTAACACAACGCGAAGCCCGAGGCGGTCGTGGTCCTTGGATCCGATGTTGTTTGAGGCGTACATTCAGGCTCTGGCGCCCCCAGCGTGGCGCGCTTCGGTGGGCGCCCTTTTGTTGGTCGCCTTCGCGGCAGCAGGATGCGGCGACGACCCCTGCGGAGACCTGGCCGAGCGGTGCGACCGATGCGGCCTTGGTGACAACCTTTCTTGCCGGCGGACGGTCGACCTCGACGATCCGGTCGCGTGCCGAGCCACCCTCGACAATCCCGAGTTTGCGACCGAATGCCCGGTCGCTACTCGATCCAGCGGGCTTCCTCCTCAGGAAAACACGCCTTAACGAAGCTTCGCATGCCTTGCATCTGCTGGGCGGTGAGCCCCTGACCCGCGAGCGACAACAGATACAGAATCACCAGCACCACCCCGCCGATCGGGAGCGACCACAGCATCGTGGGCGCTTCGCCGGCCAGCATCTGCGACAGGCCGAAGAATCCGAGGCCGAGCATGGTAAAGATGACGCTGCCGGCCAGCGCGACGTAGCCCGTCCATACGCTGGGATGAGGGGCAAACTGGCCCGACAGGAGGGTCCCATCGTCGTGATCCTGAGCTTCGAAGGTCAGCCAGGGGGACCACAAATGCCGCTGCTTCGGGGGAACGATCAGCTGGACGTGCCGGCCGCGGACGTTGCCCACCCATGGGGAATCGTCGCCGAGCCGCGCGGATAAATGCGTCATCACTTCATCGGGAGGGCGGGATACGAGCAGGTCGAAGTGAGGTCTGATCTCGGGTGCGGAGGCCATGGATCCGCAATAAGAAGAAACCTCATCTTGGGGTCAACCCGAAGAGAGGATCTCGCGAAGATATCGGCCGGTATGGCTTTCGTGAACCTTGGCGACCTTGTCGGGCGGCCCCTCGGCCACCACCCGACCACCGCCATCTCCGCCCTCGGGCCCCATATCGATCATCCAATCCGCGCATTTGATGACGTCGAGATTGTGCTCGATGACGACGACCGTGTTGCCCTGATCGACGAGCTGCTCCAGGACGCCTACGAGCTTGCGGACGTCCTCGAAGTGAAGACCGGTGGTGGGCTCATCGAGAATGTAAAGGGTGTGCTGCTGGGCCGAGCGCGCCGAGGCCGATCCCTTGGAAAGCTCAGCCGCCAACTTCACGCGCTGTGCCTCGCCACCCGAAAGCGTGGTCGATGTCTGCCCCAGCTCTAAGTACCCCAGCCCGACAGCGTACAGCGCTTCGGCCACCCGGCGAATTTTCGGGTGCGGCTCGAAGAACGACCGTGCATCCTCGACGGTCATGCTCAGGACCTGGGCGATGTTCTTGTCTCGATACCTCACCTCGAGGGTCTCGTGATTGTATCGCTGCCCTTCGCAGACCTCGCACTCGACGAAGACATCCGGCAGAAAGTGCATCGAGACCTTCTTCACCCCCTGGCCCTGGCAGGCCTCGCACCGTCCCCCCTTGACGTTGAAGCTGAAACGGCCGGGCTTGTACCCACGAGCGCGGGCGTCGGGCAGCTCGGCGTAGAGCTTGCGAATCTCGTCGAAGCAGCCGGTATAGGTCGCGGGATTCGAACGCGGCGTGCGGCCGATCGGCGATTGGTCGACCTCGATGATCCGGTCGATTCGATTCAAGCCGTTGACCCGCTTGTGAGCGCCGGGACGGGCCCGACCGCCGTAAAGGTGCTTCTTGGCGGCCTGCAGCAGGATGTCGTTCACCAACGTGCTCTTGCCCGAGCCGGATACGCCGGTCACCGCGACCATCCCCCCGAGGGGAAAGCTCACATCGACGCCCTTCAGGTTGTTGGCTCGCGCTTCCACGACTTTGATCGCCCGCTTCGCGCTGACTGGGCGCCGCCGTTTCGGCTGCGGGATCGATCGCTCTTTGCTCAGATAGCGCCCCGTCATCGACCGCTCGGCCGCGCAGATGTCTTCGATGCTGCCTTGGGCCACCACCTCACCGCCGTGCACGCCGGGTCCGGGACCAATGTCCACCAGGTGGTCAGCCGCTCGGATCATTTCTTCGTCGTGCTCGACCACCAGGACCGTGTTCCCGATATCTGCGAGATGGCGGAGGGTTCGAATGAGGCGGTCATTGTCCCGGGCATGCAAACCGATCGTCGGCTCGTCGAGTACGTAACACGCGCCGACGATCCCTGAGCCGACCTGGGTGGCGAGACGGATGCGCTGGGCCTCTCCACCAGACAAGGTGTTGGTCTTCCGGTCGAGCGACAGATAGTCGAGGCCCACCGAGGCGAGAAAGCCGAGCCGAGCCTTGACCTCAGCGATGATGGGCTTCGCGATGACGGCTTGTTCGGTCGACAGCCGCAGCCGATCGATGACTTCGAGGGCGGTATGAATGTTGAGCGTACAATAGTCGGCCAGGTTGATCCGGTGGGGGTCGAGGGCCAGGCCGTGCCGCCTTCGGCCTTCGGTCACGGCGTCCGGAACCGGGGCGTCGGTCTGCACGTGCACCGATAACGCCTTGATATTGAGTCGGGCTCCGAAGCACTCCGGACACGTGCGGTCCGTCTGGAAGCCGTGCAAAAAATCCTTCGCCCAATCCGAATCGGTTCGCGTCCACCAATCGTCGAGGGTCGGAATGACCCCTTCCCAGAGCGTCCCGTACCGAACCACGTCGTCTTGGTCGGTTCCGTACAGCAGAACGTTGCGGAGCTCGTCGCTGAGCCTTCCGACCGGGGTGCTCGACGCAACCCCAAACTCTCGACAGAAGCGACGAATGTATCGGCCGGTGAAGCGTCCACCGGGGCCGGTCTTCTTCCAGGGCGCGATGCCTCCCTGTCCGATCGGCTTGTCCGGATCCGGCAGGATGAGCTCGGGATCGAACTCGAGGATGACTCCGATCCCGTGGCAGGTAGGGCACGCGCCCTGGTGCGCGTTGAAGGAGAACAAGCGGGGCTCCATCTCTTCGAGCGCGGAGTCAGGATGGACCGCGCACGAAAAGTGCTCGGAGTAGACGGTGTCGTACCACGCCTTGTCCTCGCCCTGGACCGAGACGATCACCGTGCCTCCGCTCAACTGCAGGGCGGCCTGCGCCGCTTCGGCGAGCCGAGGCCGCAAACTGGGCTTGATCACCAGGCGGTCGACGACCGCCGCGATGTCGTGCTGTTCGTACCGACCGAGCTCCAGCGGGTTTTCGGAGTCTCCGGTCTGTAGCTTCTCTTGCAGGTCGACGATTTCACCGTCGACCCGGGCGCGCACGAACCCATCCTTGACGAGCCGCTCGGCCACGTCTTTGTGATGCCCTTTCTTTGCCGACACCACGGGCGCGAGGACCAGGAGTCGGGTGCCGGTCGGCAGGCGACTCACCGTTTGTCCCACCTCCGAGGGATGAGTGGCCGAGATCGGCAATCCACATCGCTCGGTAGGCGTGCCATCCCGCTTGGTCTTCAGCGGATGCCAGCACACCGGCGTCCCGACCCGTGCGAACAAGAGCCGGAGGTAGTCGTAGATCTCGGTCGAGGTCGCCACCGTCGACCTTGGGCTCGCCGATGTCGTCCGCTGTTCGATCGCGATCGTCGGCGGGAGCCCCTCGATGCTCTCGATAGCCGGTTTCTTCAGTTGATCGAGAAACTGCCGGGCATAGGCCGACAAGCTCTCCATGTATTTGCGCTGCCCCTCGGCGAAGATGGTATCGAACGCCAGGGAAGACTTTCCGGACCCTGAGAGTCCCGTGATGACCACCAGGCGGTCGCGCGGAATGTCGATGTCGATCCCTTTCAGATTGTGCTCGCGCGCGCCCCGAACCCGAATCACCCTGTGGGCGTCGAAGCGGGCCGACCCGAGTTTCGGGGCGGCCTCCGCAAGGGTTGTCGAGTAGCCCGGCGAAACCTCCCGCGCCGCTGTGGCTTTACCGCGCATCGTGCGGAGGCATTAGTGCACCGGACGCAGAAGGCAAAGCAGGAGACAATAACACACTGCGTTATGGACCCATATATCAGGGTTAGCAGCGCGATCCGGGAGCGATTGCGGCGAATTTCGCCGTCCGCCGGCCAAAAACGGGACTGTAGACGGAGGTCCGGCGAACCTAGGATGAAGATGATGTCCTCGCGTGCGTACGGATTTCGGTTGGCCTGGCGCGCCTTCTCGGTCGCCGGCTCGCCGCTTGCGCTCCTCGCTTGCTCGGTCTTCTCGGCGCTGAACGCGAGCGGTTGTTCCGATGAGTCGGCGCCGACCTCCACGTTCATCGACGCCGCGATTCCGCCCCTTTGCGACGACCTGAATCCCTGTCCGGACGGCCAGCCCTGCGTGGCGGGCCTGTGTACGTCCCCGGGTGACTCCGGACGACTCGAAGTGTGCACCGCCGATGGCTGCGAAGTCCCGCTTTCCATGAACTTCGGAGGCCCTCGCCTGGGCACGATCACCGAGCAAACGCTGACGATCCGGAGCGTGGGCGAGCTTCCGGTGGTCATCCGGGACGTCGCGGTGCTCGAGGCCGTCAGCGACTTTAGCGTGGAGCCCTCCGGAGATCTCGACACGACCCTCCTGCCCGGCGACCAGCTGGTGCTGCAAGTCCGACACACCGCCGTCGACGGCACGGCCGACAGCGATCGCTTGCAGATCATCAGCAACGCCGAACGATCGCGGATCACGATCACGGTCATGACCGAATATCTTGGGATACCGACGCTCTACGCCGGCGAGGCCCCCGATCGTAACGATGCCGAGGTCGTCACCCTCGACTTCGGCAACGTGCAGCCCGGCGTGCTTGAGGAACGCGCCCTCTACCTCAAGAATCGCGATCCGGTCATCGACGGCTCGGTGCTCGAGATCCGCGAAGTCCGTACCGAACCGGTCACCAGCTCGAACTTCGAAGTCTCGCTCGATGCCGAACTGCCTGCCTTCCTGAACCAGTTTCGGTCGATTTGCCAGACGAGCACCAACTGCGACGAAGGGGCGGGCGATGCCTGCGATTCGGTCCTCGACGTCTGTCGAACTGCAGACGGGACGCTCCGGGACATCATCACCACCCGCATCGGATTCATCGGCGCGACCGGCGGGCCGGTCGAGGAGTCTTTGGTGATCGTGTCGAACAGCGGCGGGATGGGATCGCGAACGCGCACCATCCGGCTGCTCGCCAGTGTCACGTTCGCCGAGATCACCGTCGAGCCGGACCCGATCCGGTTCTCGGAGGCGTACGCGGGATTCTCGGAACAGAGGCCGATCTCGATCACCAACTCCGGAACCGCAGACCTGACGGTGAGCGCGATCCGGCTGACCGACTCGTCGACCTTTAGTCTCGACTTGTTTGGCCTTTCACTGCCCAGCGTGATCCCCGCCGGACAGAGCCTTTTACTGTCCATCGCTTACGAGCCTTCGGTTCCTGCGGTCGACCGGGCTGAGCTGATCATTGAGTCGGACGATCCCGAGGTGCCCATCCTCTCGGTCGGAGTGACCGGTCATGCCCTGGTTGCCCCTGAAATGCAGGTCGTCCCTGACCGTGTCGAGTTCAGCGACACCCATGTTCGGGTGGGCAGCCTCCTTCCGGCCACGAGTTCGGTGACCGTCCGCAACACCGGCGGTTCCGAGCTCCGAATCTCTTCGATCATGCCCGTCCCGACGAGCACATCGGTATCGGTCGAACCAAGTTCGTTGCCGCCCATCGCCCCCAACGGGTGGGCATCGTTCGCGGTCCGATATTCACCGACGGTTCCAACCTTTCCCACCACCGAGAACGTGATTGTTCGGATCTCGAGCAACGACCCCGCCCTGCAGCCATCACTCGAGCTGCCCGTGACCGGCAGCGCCATCGACCCGGACGTCGCCTTCGTCCCGACGACCGGTCCTCTCAACCTCAACGACCTGCCGAACAACCCGAACCGTCCCGACATTTTTGTTGGCCAGCAGCTGGAGACGGTCATCTCAGTCACGAACCTCGGTGTCGGCCCGCTGCGGGTGCTCGGCGTGGGCCTGGTGCAGGACGTCACGGCCATGGCGCTGGTCGATGCGCCGACCACGGCCGTCGACGTGCAGCCCGGCGGAATCCTCCCGATCCGCATCCGCTTCGCACCGCCGGCGGCCGACAACTACAGCGCCTTGCTGACCGTCGATACCAACGACTTCGACGAGCCCGGCGGCCGAGCGGTGTTCTCCATCATCGCGTCGGTCTCCCCGTGACCAAGTGAGGAGCAGGGGCATCGCATCGTGCAGACCGAGGCTGGGACTCGCGGAGGCGGGTGGCGGCTAACGCCTCCAGGCCTGTGCAATCAGACTTGCCACTTCGGATCTAGCCGGGCCCCACGGCGCCGGCGCGACGAGCTGCTCGAGCTCCGACCTCGTCAAGCGGGCCGCTAAGCCCCGGTCCAGGCCGCTTCGGAGGGCCGCCACGGCCTTCTCCACGGCCCCTTGATGAACGAGCGCCAGCGCGAGGTTGACGTGCCCCAACGGGTCGGTGGGCCGAACCGCCACTGCCGCGCCCGCGGCCTGTTCGGCCACCGGGTAGTTGCCGGTCGCCAAGGCCCACTCCGCCCGGGCCAGGTCGATATCGGCCCTCAACAGGGCATCGGTCCGCGCGTCCGCTCTCGCGGCCTCGAGAAACGCCTCGGCGGGCTCGAACTCTTGCTCCGACAGAGCCATGAGCCCGAGCTGTAACCGGACGCTCGCTCGGAGCACCGGCACCCCTTCGCTCTTGCTCAGCGCTTTTCGAAGGGTTGCCCGCGCGGCCAACACGTCGCCGAGCGCATACTGACCCGAGGCCTCGGAGACCAGCGCGTCCACGGTGACCTTCGCCCGATCGGCGGGCGAGCCGAATCGAACCAGCATCGCCAGGTAAGCGGCCTCGAGTCGCGAGTCTTCCGGCCGAAGGCGATGCGCCGTCGCCATGGCGTCCAGGGCTGCCTCCCGGCGGTCGGCCGCGAGTTCGTGCCTGGATAACGCCTCCCAGAGGCCGGCGTTCAGGGCAAACCGGCCCGTGCCCTCGCGCAGGACCCGGCGAGCCGAGTCGCCGTCACGCAGCGCACCATACAGGTCGGCGGCCAGCAGGAAGGCCGATGGCGAGGCAGAGGGGCAAGATAAGCACCTTTCGACCTCTTCGACCGCTCGTGCCGGCTGGCTTTCGGCTAGCTCTTCTGCGACGTCCACGCAAGACGGCCGGCAGTCCACGGCGGGACGAGAAACCGGCGTCGACGAGGGTTTCGACGCCGGTTTCGAAGAATCACCGACCACCGACACCGAGCCCGCACAACCAGGGGAGAGAACCGCGCTCAGGGCCACGAGGGCGACAGCACCACCCTCCGCGTAACCCGATCCTCGAACTGCCACCCCGCGATCGTACACCACCCCGTCCACAAAGCCCCAGTGCCCCCCGCGGTGTTCGTGAGCGGACACTATCAGGCGATCGGAGGGCGAAGCTGGGCCAAAACGGCGTCGGCCGACGGTAATTGCGGGCCGACGGGGCCTTCCACCGGTTCCGGGGATCCGACCACGAATCGGGCCTTCAGCTGCTCGACGCGTTTCGCCGCCGCCAAGAGCCGGTCCGGCGGGAGGCGTCCGGCGGCGGCGGCATCGACCAGGGCTCGATGCGCCTGCGCAACCAGGGAGGGCTGGTGGCAGATCAGGAGCTGATCGCAACCGGCGGCCACCGCCATCACCACCGCGTCTTCGATGCCGTAGTGGTCCGCGATCGCCTTCATCTCCAGGTCGTCACTCACGATGACTCCCTGAAAGCCCAGCCTCTCGCGAAGCAGGGGCGTCAACACGTGCTGCGAAAGCGTCGCCGGGTGCTCGGCGTCGAGAGTCGAGAACACGATATGAGCCGACATGATGGCCGCGACGTTCGCCTGGACCGCCGCCCGAAACGGCACCAACTCGATGTGCTCCAGCCGGTCGAGAGCGTGCGGGAGCTTGGGCAGCGCGAGGTGGCTATCGAGGTCGGTGTCGCCGTGGCCTGGGAAGTGCTTCCCGCACGCCGCGAGACCGGCGCTCTGCATCCCTTCGATAAAGGAGGTCCCCACCCGGGCCACGACCTCCGGATCGGCGGCGGCCGACCGGTCGCCGATCACCGGGTTGGCCGGGTTGCTGTCAACATCGAGAACCGGCGCGAAATCCTGGTGAAAACCGAGCTTGCGCAAGGCCGTCGCCAAGAGCACGCCCGCGTCCCGGGCAGCGCTCAGCGGTGCTCTTCCGAACGCCCGAAACGGGGGCAGGGCAGGAAAGGGAGCCTTCAGCCGCGCCACCCGACCGCCTTCTTGGTCAACGGAGATCGCAAGCGGGGCGGGGCCGGGCAAAGAACGAAGATCCCGGACCAAGTCGCGACACTGATCTAAATCTGTGATGTTCCTGCTGAACAGGATCGCCCCCCCGACGGCCCCGTCGCGCACAAGCGCTTCGAAGTCGCGGGGAATTTCGGTTCCGTCAAAACCGCCAACGAGGATTTGACCCGCCGCCCGGCTCAGTTTCTGGGTAAGGTCGCTCATCGTGTCCACTCCCTCGGAAACCGTGACCGGCGTCCGGTCGAAATGCTATCCTCTTTGCCGAAGTTCCGAGCCATGAAGGCGATGGATCGCACCTCGACCAACCACCGGCCCCGCATCCGTCTCTTCCCGGCGCTCGCGGCGCTCGCTTCGCTCATCGTGCTTCTGCCGCTCGCCGTGGCGGCCGTCGTGGGGCTGAGCGCGGTACCGCCGCGAACGACCTTCGCCAATGAAGCCGCGGAAAATCGACTACGGCAAGAGCTCCGCGGCATTCTTCGAGCTCCGCAGCTCACCGACGCGATCATCGGAGTGCATGTTCGCTCCGTCTCGGACGGGCGAACGATTTTTGCGCACAATGGCGACAAGCTGTTCAATCCCGCGTCGAATCAGAAACTGCTGACGACGGCGGCCGCGCTCTACTACTTGGGGCCTAGCTACCGATTTCGCACCGAGGTTCGCCGGAGCGGAATTCTTCAGGGTGGGGTCCTGAACGGCGATCTGTATTTGGTTGGGCGCGGGGACCCAACGCTGACCACCGAAACGGTCTTCGGGTTGGTGAACGAGATCGCGATGCGAGGGATCAGCAGCATCCAGGGAGACCTCTACGTCGACGACACCTTCTTCGACGATGTTTTCGAGGGTCCGGGCTGGGATCAGGAAATCGGCGATCACACCTACGCTGCTCCGGTGGGCGCGATGTCAGTCAACTTCAACACGTTCGAGCTTCGGGTGTTGCCGGGCGCTCGCGCCGGGGCCCCCTTGCGCGCCGAGATCTGGCCGCCTGTTTCTTCGGTCGAAGTGATCGTCAAGGGTCGGACCCGAGGACGAGGTCGGAGAAGCCGCGTTTTCATCGGCACCACCCGCCAGCCGGATGACGGGGTTCGGGTCACCGTCCGCGGCGGCCTTTCGCTCACCGACCAAGCCGGTCGACTGGCGAGGCGACGGGTCCACCACCCGACACGCTTTGCTGGCGAAATGGTGCGAACGATCCTCGAAATGCGAGGCATCAAGATCACCGGCGGCGTCCGGATCGGTGCCGCCGACCCCGAGTCGACGGCGCTTCTGTGCATCCATTGGTCCGAACCCCTAGCGGAGATCGTCAGCACCCTGAACAAGTACTCTAACAACTTCATGGCCGAGCAGGTCCTGAAGACGCTCGCCGCCGAGGTGCAAGGCGCGCCCGGCACGTGGGAAAAGGGCAACCAGACCGTGGCCAGGTTCCTGACCGAGATCGGAGTACCGGCGGACTCCTTCGTCTTGGCTAACGGTTCGGGCCTGAACGACACCAACCGCGTAGCGCCCATGCAGATCACCTTGCTCCTTCGGCAAATGCATAAACGCTTCGAGCTTCGACCCGAGTTCGTTGCCTCCTTAGCGGTGGCCGGCGACTCCGGTACGATCAACGGGCGATTCGAAGACTCGCCCGCCGCCTCCCGACTGCGCGCCAAGACCGGGAGCCTGACCGGCGTCAGCGCGCTCTCGGGGTACGTCGTGACCAAGAGCAACGAGGTCTTCGCGTTCTCGATCATGATCAACGATTACCCTGGTCGGCCGCGCGCCATGTGGGGCATCCAGGATGAGATCGGTATCGCGCTGGCGGAGTTTCCAGGTGCTGCGGGCGTCGCAGCCTCGGCTTCCGAAGAGGCCAGCGCGGCCCGCCGATGAGTCGGGATGGCCGTAAGCCCTCCGATACACCACCTTGGCGGGTAGGGGTCATCGGTGTAACCGGGGTCGAGCCGCCCGGACGAAGGTTAGCGCCTCCCGACGAGCGCCGGCCCACCCCATGGAGTGCGAGCGGCGTCCGAGGCGTCACGCCCCCCGGCGGGGCAACCCCGACCAGCCGACGTGGCGCAACCTCGGATACGAGATCCCGTAGGATTGCGCAGGATAACTGCAGGATTCTTCAGCGGCGCCGTCGCTTGAGCGAAGACGCGATCCGCCCGACCACCGACCGACCGCAGGCCGGCTTCCTGCCCGATGTTTTCGCCGACATCCAAGACCCACCCGACCTTCAAGACTTCCTCAAGCTGCTGAGCGACTTCTTGGATGAGCACCCACCCCGAGAAGAAGCGATCGACGACGTCGACCATCTGGTGATCCAGAGCCGCGCGCCCTTCGAGCTCGTCGTCGGCTTCACGGTGATGTCCGCGCTCGTCGGCCGTGACGACGAGCTTCGTCAGGACTTCGCCAGCGCGCTCGAGCGAGGGGCCAATGCGTTCTTCAACCTCGCTCGTCGCCTCAACCCACGGCTTCGGGTCCCACGGGGCATTATTCCCGAAGTCGTCGACGCGTTGTTCTTCGACCTGCCGGAACTCGCCTATCAGGTGCCCTTCGCATTTGCGACGGACGCCTTCGTCCGCATCATGCCGCTGCTTCGTCGCGACGACGAGCCTACCTACGACGAGCAGCTGTTGAGGTTCGCCGTGACGCTCCGGCAACGTTTCGTCGAGAATCGGACGTTCGGGGACCAACCGCTGGGCCGGATGTTCCCGTGGACGCCGCCGGACTGGGCACCGGAGACCTTTTCATATGAATGAAACCTTGGCCCTCAGACGTCGTACGACTACCTAGACAAGGAGTCCTCCATGACCATTCTGACGTTGCCCTTCGCCCTGACCCTCGCCGTCGCCGGCTCCGTGCCGGACACCCCGGATACAAACGCGCTGTACGCCGAGATTCTCAAGACCCATGTCAAAGATGGGCGTGTCGACTACGCTGCCCTGGAGAGCAAAGACCTCGATAAGCTCGACCGCTATCTCGAGGGCGTGGCATCGGCGGTGCTTCCGACCGACCGAAACCGGCGCATCGCTTTTTACGTCGACGCCTACAACGCTTTGGTCCTCCGTTCGGTGATCAAGCACAAGCGCCCCCGATCGGTGCTCGACGTCAAAGACTTCTTCAAGATGCGGACGCACAAGGTGGCCGGACAGATGGTCAGCCTCGACGAGCTGGAGAAGAAGGTCCTCAGCCCATACGCGCGCGATCCGCGGACACATTTCGTACTCGTTTGTGCGGCCGTCGGCTGTCCGATTCTCGAGTCGAAGCCGTACCTGGGCGACGACATGGACCGACGCTTCGACGTGGCCACGCGTCGGTACCTCTCCAGCCCGGCCGGCGCACGGGTCAAGCCGGGTCAGATCGCGCTCTCGAAGATCTTCGACTGGTATGCGAACGACTTCGGCGGACCGGATGGCGCGCGCGACTTTGCGTTGCGCCACCTCAGGACAGCGGACCGGAAGGCCACCGGCGATTCGCCTCGAGTAACCTTCCTCGACTACAACTGGACGCTGAATCAACAGTAAGGATCGAAGGCCTCGAGGCCCTCGAACCCTGCATCCTTCGACGACCCGCCGACCATCCTGGGCGCCTTTCCGGGGAAAATTGGCCTGGCCTGGAACACGTACGCTCAGCGTCGCACTGCCGACGCGCACCCGTCGGACAGTAGAGTGACAGCTGCCACACTCCCGACTGACGCGGGCGCCGATATCGCGCCCGACACCGATCGCGGCGGTCAAAAGGACGCCGAGCGGTCGATGCGCGTAAATCCGAATGAGACACCCAAGCTCGACGTCTTCTGGCTGTTCTTCGTCGCCGTTGTGCTGCGTTGGCGCAAGATGGCCTGAGCTCGTTCGGGTCGGCCCCCCCCTGAAACCGAGCGTTCACACACCAACGGTTGCCGTGGGCGGCGCAGCGTTCGTAAGCTCGTCAATCTTGGTGAACGCCGGATGACCCGACCTGCACCGTCAGAATCGAGCGGACCGTCGTTGGCGCAGGCCACCGCCGGTGCCTTTACGAGCCGCGCAAGCCGGCAAGGCCGACAGTACTTCGTCGAGGGCCGAGTAGCCATCGAGGGGGCCGACCGCGATACGGTCCTTGCCCACGTCAACGGATCCCGCCCCGAGCCGTACTTGGTCGCCATCAATTTCGCAGAAGTCCCGAACCGCAGCCGACTGCAGGTTCAGTGCGACTGCGCGTTTTTTAAGGACGGATTCCCCTGCAAGCACCTTTATGCAACTCTGCTTGCGATCGAGAGCCAGGGCATCCGGATGGTGAACCCGGCGTTCTATGAGGGCCGGCTCGACTTGGTCACCCTCAAGGAAGAGATCTCGGTCGGTCGAGATTCGTTCTTCGACAGCAAAGAGTCGTTGGCCAAGGCCAATGGCGACGACGCCCAGGAGCGCGGCGGAGAAGGCCGGGACCCGTCCGATGGTTGGGAGGCCCGTCTGGCGGCCCTGCGCCGGGCGACGGGTCCTTTTCCGCCGCTGTCATCCGCGGCGGTGGCCATTGGCCGCGCACAGCCGCGACAGTGGCAATTCGCCATCAACGCACCTCGATCCGAGGAGCTTCAGAACCTCGTCATCGAGGTATTCGTACGCGAGGCCGATGAGTGGACTCCGTATCCGCTCACGGAGCGGAGCCTCGCGACGGTCCCTGACGGACCTCGGCGGACGGCGCTCGAGTTGCTCTCCGCTTCTCCGCTGCCGCCCTATTCGGCCCCCCATCTCCGTCTCCCTGACGGGGCCGACGAAGCGGCCGCGGTCGTCGCGTCCGGCCACCGCGCTCATATCCTGCCAGCCTTGACAAACACCGAGGCCCTGGTCCTAGCGGGCCCGAACGGCAGACACGACGAGCCACCCCTCAAGCTCGACGTCGATAAGCCCTGGCAAGCTATCTTGCGGGCAGAAGCCGACGTCGAGATGCCCGAATCATGGCTTCTCGAAGTCGTCTTCACCCGCGACGACCAGACGGCTACCGCGTCGCAAGTGCACCTCCTTCTTCGAGACGGCCTCGCGGTCATTGCTGACCGGGTATCCCACGTCGAAATCGGAGATGGCTTCCATTGGATCCGCTACCTTCGAAAGAATGGAGCGCTTCGTTTGCCGGCGGAGAACCCAGAGGAGGCGCTTCGTCAGCTGTGCACAATTTCCCACATCCCGGACATCGAGCTGCCGGCACCGTGGACTGCAAACCGCGCGATGCCTCAGCCGCAGGCGATCTTCGAGACCCCCAAGCCGCGCAAAGCCACGGTCGCGGTCGAGATACGGTTCGCGTACGGGGATGTGATGTTTCCGATGTCGGCAACCGACTCGGGTTTCGTCGACGCCGACGAGCGGCGGGTTGTTTTGCGCGACCCAGCGATGGAGCGGACCGCTCTCGAGATTCTCGGCCGCTTCGGCGCCACGCCGCCCGATGATGCCGATACGTCCTCGGTCAGCGTCCCCAAGGGGCGATTCGACTCCATCGTTCGGGCGCTCGTTCGGGCCGGTTGGAGAGTGGAGGCCCGTGGCGGACAGATCCGGGGGTTGTCCGCCCAGTCGCTACGGATCGTGTCCGGTCAGGACTGGTTCGACCTCGAAGGGGAAATCAACTTCGATGGCGTTCAGCTCGACCTCCCAGAGCTGCTGCGGGCGGTCCGCCAGGGGGATGGTTTCGTACGCCTGGATGACGGCAGCCACGGCATTCTGCCGGAGGACTGGCTGAAGAAATACACCGCCCTGGCGAGTCTCGGGGCAAAGAGGGGTCGCAAGCTCCGCTTTGCTAAGAGTCAGGCCATCCTGCTCGACATGATGCTCACCGAGCAGAACATCTTTCAGCCCGACCAGGGCTTCGTCGATCATCGCGAGCACCTTAGGCAGGCCGGCTTGCCGAACGCGGTTCCTGAGCCCGACCAGTTCGCGGGACAGTTGCGTACCTATCAGCGCGAAGGGTTGGGCTGGCTGCTGTACCTCGAGCGACTCGGCCTGAGCGGTTGCCTCGCCGACGATATGGGGCTCGGAAAGACCGTACAGCTGTTGGCTCTTCTCGCCCAGCGCAAGGCCGAAGGCCGCAGCCGAGGGCCATCGTTGGTCGTTGCGCCGCGCAGCTTGGTCTTCAACTGGGTGAGCGAAGCCGAGCGCTTCACGCCTCACCTGAACGTGCTCGACTACACCGGCCTTCAGCGGTCTGAACGGCTCGAAGATTTCGATGAGCAGGACCTGGTAGTCACCACCTACGGTACGGTTCGGCGTGACGTCGAACATCTGCGCACCCAGCAGTTCGACTACGTCATCCTCGACGAGGCCCAAGCCATCAAGAATGCCTCGGCTCAAGCGAGCAAGGCGTGCCGGCTCCTGCAGGGACGGCATCGCCTGGCCTTGAGCGGCACGCCCGTCGAAAACCACCTCGCCGAGCTGTGGTCCATCTTCGAATTCCTGAATCCGGGGATGCTCGGCAGCCGGCGTGAGTTCGCCGGCCTCGCGCGACCCGAGAACCACGAGGCCCTGCACGCGGTCTCCCGTGGGCTGCGTCCGCTGATCCTCCGGAGAACAAAAAAGCAAGTGCTGCAAGAGCTTCCCGAAAAGACGGAGCTCACGATCCGAGTGCGCCTCGATGACGACGAACGCCGACTCTACGACGAGCTTCGCGAGCACTACCGGACGCGCATCAAGGAACGCATCAGCGCGGAGGGCTTCGGCCGGGCCCGAATGCACGTGCTCGAAGCGCTGCTGCGGCTGCGCCAGGCTGCCTGCCACCCAGGCTTGGTCGACCCGCGCCGGGCATCCGGGGTCAGCAGTAAGCTCGACGCCCTTCTTAGTCAGCTGAGCGAAGTGCTCGAAGAGGGTCATAAGGTCCTCGTATTCTCTCAGTTCGTCCAGCTGCTCGAGATTCTGTGCAAGCGTCTCGACGCCGACGGCTATACGTACGCTTATCTCGACGGACGCACCCGTGACCGGGCGGCCGTGGTCGACCGCTTCCAGAACGACCCGGACTGCCCGCTGTTCCTCATCAGCCTCAAGGTCGGAGGGCTCGGTCTGAATCTGACCGCCGCCGATTATGTATACATTCTCGACCCGTGGTGGAACCCAGCCGCCGAAGCCCAGGCCATCGACCGCGCCCACCGCATCGGCCAAACGCGATCGGTCTTCGCGTACCGACTCATCGCGGAAGAGACGGTCGAGGATAAAATCGTGCAGATGCAGCAGGATAAGCGGCGTCTGGCGCAGGCGCTGATCTCCGAAGACAACGCGGTCGTCCAGGAGTTGTCGATGGAAGACCTCGAGCGCCTTCTATCGTAGCGGGTAGCGGGTGCTCCGCGCTCGGTTTTCGAAGTTTCGATTGGCGCTGGATGAGGGCCAAGCGGGCTGTAGACACGGTCCGGCGGCCCGACGACCATTGTGGAATCAGGTCCGACCGGGGCTCCATTGACTCGGCGGATCGGGGCTGAGTAAAGCTGATTGACCGAGCCTCGATGAGGTCTCGAACAAGACGGAGAACCCATGGCCAGCCTCAACAAAGTATTTCTGATTGGAAACCTCGGTGCCGACCCCGAGGTACGGTACACCTCGAGCGGATCCGCGGTCGCCAACTTCCGGATCGCGACGAGCGAAGTCTGGAACGACCGCAACGGCGAACGCCAGGAGCGGACCGAATGGCACCGCATTGTCGTCTGGGGCAAACAAGCCGAGCACTGCGGCGAGTACCTCCGCAAAGGTCGGAGCGTCCACGTCGAGGGTCGTATCCAGACTCGTGAGTGGGAAGACCGCGACGGCAACAAGCGGTACACGACCGAGATCGTGGCCAACAGCGTAACCTTCCTCGGCAGTCGCTCCGATGGGGGCGGCGGTCAAGGCGGCGGCGGATACGGCGGCACCCAAGGCGGGGGCTACGGCGGCGGCGGCCAAGGCGGCGGTGGATACGGCGGCGCCCAAGGCGGGGGCTACGGCGGCGGCCGTTCCGGCGGCGGATACGGCGGCGACGCGGGCGGCTCGAGTCCCAACGAACCGCCCCCGCTCGACGACAGCGACATCCCGTTCTAGGGTCCGCAACCGCGAAGTCTCGGCGCTGTATGGTGCCGGTTCCGACTGATGGGGTCGTGGTCTGTGAGCGATTTCGCGTCCGCCCCCTGCAACCGAGGAGCCCCTAAGGGCGGCCGCGCGACGAGCACCGGAGAAGAGGGTCGGCGAAAACGAGCCGTACTTCCCGGGCGCGACCCTAGGTCGTCGGCTCCGGGGTCGGTTCGGGCGGTCTCTCCGAGCCGTCGAGCTTGTCCGCTTCTTCGGTCAAGCGTTCGTCGGACACCGCGGGGCTCAGCTCCCCGCGCGCCTGCGCGACGCTCAGTTGTCCGCCGTGTTCCGCGGGCTTGAGGCCCAGCGCCATGCGAATTCGGGCTGACTCCCGAGCGACGGTCTCGCGAAGCGTCACGCTCATCGACCGACCACCGCCCCAGCGCGCCATCTCCGACAGCGCACGAGAAGAACCGACCACTCCTAAAGCCCGCACGATCACGAACAGGAGTGGACCGCTCGCACCCTTGAGGCGGTCGAGCAGCACGCCCTCGGTTTCTGGGTCACCACGCCCGGTACGCTCCGCCAACGTTCGGGCCGCCGCCTCGACGACGCTCGGGTGATCGTCGCTCAGCAGGCCCCGCAGGGGAACCATGGCCCGCTCCTCTTCAACGCGATTCCACGCCGACGGGGCGAGCGTTCGCAGCGCCGGCTCGGACGCGGCCGAGAGTCGCTGTGCGTACGCCTCGAGCTGCTCTCGTTCCGAAGTGTGGGCCAGAAGCCCTCGATAAGCCTCGGCACGCAACCACGGAGGCTGGTGCGACTCCGAAACCTCGGTCAGGCGAGCCCTCGCTGACGGCCGGTCAGCTTCCTCGGCCGCGGCCGCCACGTCAGCCAGTACCTTCTCGTCCGAAACACCTCGGCCGATAGTCTGCAGTGCCTCCTCGATCGCGTCGACCGTGGGGTAGGGGCCGAGTCGGAACATCCACCGACCTTCGATCCGCTCTCCCAGTTCCGCGTGCTCAAACCCCGACTGGGCCAACAGGCGCTGCAGAGCGGCCGAGAACCTATGGGCCCGCTCTCGTGGCCACTGGGCATGGCGACGTCGAACGTCGGCGGGCAGGAGGTCGACGGCCACCACGACCCCCCGTTTCATGTCCCGCGTGATCCGCAGCGGGCGACCATCGATACGCCCTGCCAGGTGACTCCGAGCTCGGCCCCGCAAACGATATTGGCTCTTCACTTCGCGAAGGACCTGATGCACGCGCCCCTCGCGCCGGCGCATGAGCAGCACCGTGGCCACCACCGGCAACCCGAATAAGGCGCCGAACATGACGAAAAAGAACAAAATCGACATCAACGTATTCATGAAGACCGGACGCGAAGCGGCCACCGGAGCAAATGCCCGCCGAGTTGACGTCTCGTCGGCGCACTGGGACCGGCGGCCCCCGAGCGGGCGAGTATGATCGCTGGTGGCATCGATTCAAAGCCGGGCACTTTCCCCGGGGTGCCGGGCTGCAAGCGCCTATGGGACCTGCGGGATCACTGAGGCTCGGCGGGGGCGGCGGTATCATCTCGAATGATTCGGCCCTCGGGGTCGACGACCTTAACCTTTACTGAATCCCGCTGGACATCCGCATTGCTGCCGCCAAACGAGTCGGGATCCGCCTCGGTTTCCTGAGGCTTCGTTTCGGCCCGCAGGTCGCGAATCGAGTTGTCTTCGGCCTCGAGGATCCACTGTTTGCCGATCCGATGCCAATGCTGGGTGACCCGTCGCGTTTGAACAGTGACCGAGGGCAGCAGCGTATAGCTCACTCGTACTTCGACCTCAGCGGCGTCCTCGCTCTGCAACCTTACCTGCATAATCTGATAATCATCGATATGAAGACTCTTCTCGTCGTCCTCGTATGCCGACAAGAACGCGAGTCGGACATCCCTCGGCAGAAACGCCGCTGCGCGCTCGAAGTTCTTCCATCGATAGGCCTCGTTGTATGCCTTCACGGACCGTCGCAGAGGTTCGAGATCGTTGCTCTGCGAGCCAGAAGCGCAGCCGACGGCGCCTCCGAGGACCAAAATGAGTAACCCGCGTTTCATTTCTCCTCCTCGGCGCTCGACGAGACTCGGTCCGCCTTGTCGCGGAACAGAATGTTGAACGTCGTCAAGGTGCCGTAGGCCTTGGTGATGTACTGTTGAAGGTCAACCTTCTCGTTGGCCGTGAGCTTGTCGTTGCCGTTGATCTTCTGTTCGAGGACTCGAAGACGGTCCCGGATCATCACGATCTTGTGAAAGAACACATCAAGGGGCACCTCTTTGGGCTGCAAATGGGATTCCCGAGGATGCAGGACGAGCTTGCCGCCGCGCCATCGCTCCCCAACCTCGGCGAAGCCATATCCGCTTTCTTCTTCGAGCACTTCACGGATGATTCGCTTGAGCTCCGAACGGTCCACGCTCGGATCATCCGAGAGAGAGGCCCGCCGGTCAACAAGAGCCGCTCATCCAAGAGCGGAGGCTCCCGTCAATGCGCAATTCTGGTTGCCGGTTTCGAATGACTTTGAACGAAAGACTCGGGACTTGTGACCGCCAATCCGCTACACCGGAACCGTCGTGGCGAAGACGAAGAGCCGGTTTCGGTGCGAGGAATGCGGCCACACGAGCCCCAAGTGGCTGGGTCGTTGTCCTGCCTGCGGCGCTTGGAATCGGATGACCGAAGAGAAGGTCGAACCCGAGGCCAAGCCCAAGCACCAAAGCCGCACCTTTCGCCTTCCCGAGGCGTCGACGGCCGCACAGCCCACACCTCTTGATGAGGTGGCCGGAAGCTCGGACCCTCGCATGCCGACGGGCATCGGCGAACTCGATCGGGTTCTGGGTGGCGGCCTCGTACCGGGAATGCTCGTCCTGGTCGGAGGAGATCCCGGCATTGGTAAGAGCACCCTTCTGCTTCAAGCGCTCGATAAGATGGCCCGGCGACCGAGCCACCCACCGAGCCAGGGCCGGGCGAGGGGCCACGCCCGAGTGCTATATGTGACGGGTGAAGAATCCCCGCAACAGGTGAAGATCCGGGCCCATCGGCTCGGAGTCGACGGAAAGCGCCTCCTGCTCCTGGCCGAGACCCGCACCGACCGCATCGTGGAGGCCGTCGAATCGCTCGAGCCGGCAGCGCTGGTCATCGATTCGATTCAGTCGGTGTACGATCCTCAGCTCGAGAGCGCGCCCGGGTCGGTCTCCCAGCTCCGGGAAGTCGCGGCCCGCCTGATGTACCTTGCGAAAGCCCGGTCGATCCCCACTCTCCTGGTTGGGCACGTGACCAAGGAAGGGGGGCTTGCGGGGCCCAAGGTCCTCGAGCACCTGGTCGACACCGTGCTGTATTTCGAGAGCGCGACCGGGCAGCCGTACCGTATCCTTCGGGCCCACAAGAATCGCTTCGGGTCGACCAACGAGATCGGTGTGTTCGAGATGGACGCCCAAGGCCTTCAACCCGTGGCCAACCCGTCCGAGATCTTCTTGGCCGAGCGCCCTGAAGACGCTCCCGGGTCGGTGGTGCTCCCGGCGATCGAAGGCACTCGGCCCGTTTTGGTGGAGGTGCAAGCATTGGTGTCGCCGACCGCTTTCGGAACCCCTCGACGCACCTGCTTGGGCTTCGACACCGCCCGGGCGGCCCTGCTCGTCGCCGTATTAGAACGCCGCGCCGGCCTTCAGCTTCTGGGGTGTGATATCTTCATAAATGTCGCGGGTGGCATCCACCTGCGCGAGCCCGCCGCCGATCTTGCGGTGGCCGTCGCGCTCGCTTCCTCTCTGACCAATCAAGCGTTGTCAGCGCGGGCGCTGGTATTCGGCGAAGTGGGCCTCGCCGGCGAGCTGCGCGGGGTGACCCAACCCGAGGTCCGCCTCGCCGAAGCGTCGAAGCTGGGTTTCCGCCGAGCGATCGTCCCGACCGCTTGCCTCACTAAGACCAAGATTCCCGATGATATGGAGGCGGTCGGAGTCCGGAACCTGACCGAGGCCCTGGAGCAGAGCCTGTCGTAAGCTGGATATGGCCTACCAGATGAGTGGAATGAGCGCCTTTCGCTCGGCTGGGTAGTC
Organism: uncultured Myxococcales bacterium; assembly: GCA_964519665.1. Taxonomy (GTDB): domain Bacteria; phylum Myxococcota; class Kuafuiibacteriia; order Kuafuiibacteriales; family Kuafuiibacteriaceae; genus JANQQN01. The sequence goes on along the minus strand of CAZFIV010000001.1, from coordinate 69,644 downwards.
TGGGAACTTTGTCCGGTACCAGTTCCGGTGCGAAAGCGCTCTCGGGGCGAGGTTTGCGAATGTGTACGCCGCGAACGCCCAGCCGGCCGGCGCATCGAGCATTATGGCCCAGCCGATCCACTCCACGATCTCGCCCAAATAGTTCGGTGCCGCCACCCAGCGATGGAGCCCTCGGGCGGGGATTCGGTATCCTGTGTCGCCCGGCTCACGCAGCGTTCGAAGAACTTCATCCGAGTGAAAGTTGACGCTCGCCCCGGTTAGGAAAACGGCCAGTCCTCCGATGAATTGGGGCGAGCTCAACCACGAATCGGGGTAGACGCCGTAGTGTCCGATCCACCCCGCATTGACGAAGGCATTCAGGACATTGAAGCCGATCGCCATGAGAGCGACGACCACCGGCATCGGGCGATTCTTGAGGCGCATCCGAAAGGGATAGACGTACGCTCGATGCACGTAGTGCACCTGCCACAGTCCGAAGAGCACCAGCGGAACAATCTGAGTGTGTCGAGCGCCGGCGAAAAAGACGGCTGCAAAGACGAGAACGGGCGGGCTCTCCATCACGAGCCAACCGACCCGGCTTGGGATCATGGGACCCCATCCGGGTCGGACCGCCCGCCCGTACGGTGCGCTGACCACCAGTAGAGTCAGGAAGGTCGCCGCCGCAAGGACGAACTCCAAGATGACGGCCCGGGAGTGCCATTCGATTTCCGGCATGGCCTAATATACCGGATCCGACACCTGGGGCCGTCCTCGACGGCTCTTTGCGCGCCCGCCGGCCGGGCCGCCTTCGGCTCGCTTTGCGCCTCGTTCGGTCAAGTACCTCTGCTTCGCGTCCGGCCACCAGACACGAAATCGCTCGCCGACGACGACCCGATGGGCCGGAACCGGCACCTTAGCTTACCCACCACCGAGCGCTCGCAGCGCCCGCGAAAGCGGCTAGCAGACACACCAGCACCGTCACCATGATGTAAGCGATCCCCGCCATTGGGCGTCCTTCCCGCAGGAATACCAGAAGTTCGTAGTTGAACGTCGAGTAGGTCGTAAACCCGCCCATCATCCCCGTCGTCAGCAACAATCGAACCCCGGCCGGACTGTCCTCATGGGTCAGGTAATATTGCATGGCCGCCGCCAGGAGCATCGAACCGAGACCATTGACCAACAGGGTTCCGACAATACCCCGGGGAAGACCAGGCTGAGCGAAATGGGGGGCCGAGGCGACGGCGATGAGATATCTCGCCACAGACCCCAGGGCGCCGCCGATCGCGACATAGCCGACTCTGGACAGCCACTCCATACCCGGTGACTTAGCGCAACGAATCGGCGGCGAACACCCGCGGTTGCAAATCGCGGGCAACGCCTCTGGTCGAGATGGCTAATATCCGAGCATGGATGTCTCGACGACAACGAAGCGACGATTCTCGGTCGTGCGTGTTCCCAACCACTGGTACGTCGCGCTCCCGTCGAAAGAGCTGGGTCGAAGGCCCGTCGCCCTCACGATCCTGGACACCCCGCTCGTGCTCTTTCGAGCGTCGGACGGGCGGGCACAGGCTCTGCTGGACCGTTGCGCGCACCGGAACGTCCCTCTGTCGCTCGGTCGGGTCGAGCAGGGTCGGCTGGTCTGCGGGTACCACGGGTGGGCTTACGACGCGGACGGCATCTGCCGCGCGGTACCTGCGTTGTGCGGCGAGGCGACCGGGCGGGGGCGGCGCGTTCCCCGGTATGAGACGGTTGAGCACGATGGATTCATTTGGGTGTTCATGAGTCCGGAGCCTTCGGATCGTCCCGAACCTTTCCGCTTCGAGCATCTGGACGATCCTCGATACACGACCGTGCGCTACATCGTCGACGTGCCGGCCACCTTGCATGCAACCCTCGAGAACATCCTCGACGTTCCGCACACCGCGTTCCTGCACCGTGGCCTGTTTCGCACTAAAACCCGCCACCCGATCACGGCGATCGTTCGCAGAACGCACGACCGGGTGGAAGCCGAGTTCGTCGGCGAACCGCGGCCAGCGGGCCTGATCGGTGCGATCATGTCGCCGGGAGGCGGGAGGATCGAGCACTTCGACCGATTCATTCTTCCGTCCATCGCACAGGTCGAATACCGGCTCGGTCGCCACAACCACGTCATCGTGACGAGCGCCCTCACTCCGATCACCGACTTCCAGACGAGACTCAACGCGGTCGCCACCTTCAGAACCCGGCTGCCCGACCGACTGCTGAAACCCATCTTGACGCCGCTCGGAATGGCCGTTCTGGAGCAGGACCGGCGGATGTTACGGCGGCAGACGGAGTCCGTACAAAAGTTCGGAGGCGAGCAGTTTGTCTCGACGGATGTCGATCTTCTGGGCCCGCACATCTGGCGCTTGTTGCGGCAGGCGGAGCGGGGCGAACGCCCTACACCCGAGACCTTCGAACAGCGAGTTCGACTGTTGGCCTGACCTGATGCCGATGGTCCAACTCGCTATCGGAACGCAGCGTTCTACCTTCGGTCGGATGGTGAAGGAAGACGGCCCCACATACGTTTCTACTTTCCGAGGACGAGCGAGCCAGTCTGCAAGTATGCTTGCGTACGGTCTCACCGGGGTTTTAGGGTCGGCGAAGGCGACCGATCCGGCATATCGGATCTACGATCCGCCTATCGAATTTACGTGGACGTACTCCACCTGACCACCGAAGCCATCAGCCGGATCGTCGAGCTATTCCGCACCGCTCGCGGGACCGCCACGATTCGCTCGCTCCATGTGAGCGGCTGCTTTGGGAACGATGACAAGCTCGGCATGACCTGCTCGCAAGGGCCCTCCGCGTCTCACGGGTAGGCCCGGATCGGGCGAGGCACGGGCTGGGGTCGGGTTATGTCGGCGCCGCTCTCCGGCTCGATTCTTCAACGATTCTATCGGTGTAGCGGACGTCGAAGACCTGGTCTATCGCATCCAACACCTCCCGCGGTACGTAACGTTGGCGGCGGGATAGACCAGGGTTTGCGGAAGTGGCCGACGTTCTTTGAGCCAGCCGCCAGCGATGAGAAAATACCACTGCCGCGGGCCGAAACCGGTTGGGTCACGATTTGATCAGAAATCTTGCCGCCAGCCTCGAGGTCGCGAAGAATAGGAAGAGCGCAATGATCGGGATAACGGTGGTCAGCCAGAAAGGCGGCGTCGGCAAGACCACAGTCGCCCTCAATCTCGCCTACGCATTGGCCAGAAGAGGCTCGCGTACGCTCTTGGTAGACCTCGATCCCTCGGGATCGATCGGCCTATCGTTGACTCGACGCGTCGCCAAGGCCCCGGGCGTGCTCGAGTTTGCCAACCGCGTGGCGCCCATCGAGCGTCTCTTGATCGAAACGCGGCTGAACGAACTCACGATCTTGCCCTCGGGGCAGGTCCCGCCGCTCAAGGCACCCGAGTTCGGCGCGATGCTTGCGGACGGTGAGCTGCTACGTCTGCTCCTTCATCAAATGCGGGACGATATCGACATCGTGATGCTCGATACGCCGAGTGGGTTTGGTGGCCCAACGGTGGGCGCGCTCCGAGCGACGGATTACGCGGTCTGCCCGGTGCAGGCCGAGCCCGTCGCCGCGCGCCTCGTGCTTCGGGTCCTCGAGCTGATCGCGGGTCTTCGTGATGAGGGCGCTTCCGTAACGCTGGCCGGTATCTTGATCACGATGATCCAACAGCAGTCGAAGCCTTCGACGACGGTGGCCGAAGAGCTGTGGCAGTCCCTCCCGCAAGACTTGCTGTTCAAGACCAGCGTGCCTCGTGACCCCGCCTTCCTCGACGCGAGCGCGGCCGGGGTGCCCATCGGGCTTCTTCGTCGTCGTGCGCCTCCGGTCGCGATGGTCTTCGAACAGCTTGCGGCAGAGCTGGAACAGCGGATCGGCCTGCAATCGAAGGAGTCTCGTGATGAGCCGATCGCTCTCGTGGATTGACAATTCGTCGTTCGACGCCCGGTTGAGCGAATTAGCCCGCCCCGTTGCTTCGAACGGACGCTCCGAGCCGGGCCAGATCAGCGCATCGCACGAGCTCGCTTCGGGCGATCGGACCGCCGGCCAAACCGCGCCCCGCACCCGGAAACCGACCGCCCCTCGTTCATCGAGCCACGTGCCATCGAGCCGAGACCCGACCGATACCTCGGCCATCGAGTGGGACCGTGAGCCCACCGTCGTGCCAGAGCATCCAGCCGCCATCGACCGGAACGTCGGAGAACGGCAAGCACCCAACCCCGGCCTCCATCAACGGCCGGCGCGAAGGCGCCGCCCGGGCGGTGCCGCCAAAGTTCCCGACGACACCGACGTGGGCGCGAAGCCGATCCCAGGCAGGTCTGCTGAAAGACGAGAATATCCGTTGCCCCGCAGTGGCGTTCAACCCGACGTCCAAGCAGGTTCATCGCGCGCGCCGAGATACGGCAAGGCTCCGCCGTGGCAGATGACTCCGGCCCAGCCGTGGAGTGCGCTCGCCGGTCCTCCCGACGTCAACGCCGATGGCGCCGACATCCCCGCGCTGGTGTATCCGGTCGGGATGGGTATTAGCCCTCGCCTCGAGCTGTTCCGAGCTTGGATTCGTAAGCACTGCAGCACTGGGGCGTTCTTCGTATCCGACCACGAGGGCTTGCCTCTTCTCCTCGAGGGAATGGGGACCTCCCAGGCGGTCTCGGCCGTTGCCTTCGATCGGGCGGTGCACCCGCTGCGTGGCCTGCTGGGTACCCGTCATGCGAATTCACTCTGCATCGAGCTCGAGGACGGTCGGCTCGTGCAGACCGTCTGGGCGAACACCAACACCGGTCGGATCGCGGTCGGAATATCACCTGCGCGTCCTCTGGGTCCTGCTGCGACCGAACGCGTGCGCAAGGCTCTGCAGGGATTGTTCAGCGACGGGGAGGCATAATGGCCCAGGTCGATATCGGGCGCGTCGCCCACGGCGCCCCCGCTTTACAAAACGTCTTCATTATCTCCCGGCCGGATTCCAAGCTGTTGCGATCTTGGTCACGAAACGATGGGTCGCAGCGGGACCACGCGTCCACGCTCCTCGGTAATCTGTTTCGAGATTGCGATCGAGCGCTCGAGACCGTCGGAGGCCAGCAGCAACCTCGTACGCTAATGATCGAGGCCTCCGACCGGGTGGTGGTCGTTGCCCGGCTCGCCGAGAAGCTCGCGGTAGCCTTCGTCTTCGAGCCTTCGGCGCCACTCGGCCTCATCCGAGTCCAGGCTAGGCAGCTTACGGCCCAGCTGGCTCGTGCCCTATCGAACGGACGGTCGTCAGCGTCGGACACGCAGCCTGATTCTTCGGGCCCGATGAGCGAACGCTCGCCCGCTTTCGGCGTGCCGGTCCTGCCGCCTCCGCCTCCCCCCTTCGCGGATCCGGCCGCGCGGGGGCCGCAAAGTGGTCGTTCGGCACCACTCAATCCACGGTCACCGGCCTTCGGGGTTCCGCCGGCCGCCGCACCGACCCCCCGGACACCCGTGACGAGTGTAGACTCACACCGGTCGCCCGCTCATGGACTCGCTGCGCCTGCGAAGTCGCCGGCGCAAGGCGTACCGGTCTCCACCCCGATGAACCCGCGGTCTCCTGCCCACGGCGTGCCCGCCGCCAATCCCATGAACCCGCGCTCCCCCGCCCACGGCGTGCCCGCCGCTAATCCCATGAACCCGCGCTCCCCCGCCCACGGCGTGCCTGCGACGGCTGTCCGATCTCCTGCCCATGGCGTCGCTGCCGCCCACCCCATGAACCCGCGGTCGCCCGCCCACGGCGTGGGCCGACCGGCCACCCGTGCCCCCGAGCAGGGAGGCCCCGCGGCCTCGAGCGCCCGAAAAGCGAGCCCCGGTCCGCGCGAGACCAACTCCGGTCCCTACGACGCACTGTCGGTGCGAATTGCGAGTTTCACCCACAGCGCGGCGGACCCACGGTCGGCCCTTCTCCGACTGTCGCTGCGCACCGGCATCGCCGTAGATCTGCTCGATCGACCGGCCGCGCTCACGCCCCAGCAGGCCGAGCTGGTCACTCGGGCTCTCAACGAGCTCAGCCCCCGATCCACCTCGTAGGTACCTCCAATCTGCTCATCCGCACCCATGAAGGATGCGAATCCGTCGACCATCCTGCGACGAGCATCGACCCGGGGCCGCGTTGGCTTTCGGATAGGCGTCTGGCGTGCCGGGTAGCTTTCGGCCCACAGAACAAGGCACGGGTTCGCGGGGTGGATCCAGCGTATAAGTGAGTATGGCCTCCGACGAATGGACTCGTCAGCGGACGCACCTGATCGCGCGCGTCGGCAGCCCCCAAGAGGCAGGCACGGCCGCGCTCTTTCGGGTCGGGTCATACGAAGTCGTCAACGGGTTGACCCGTGCTCCGGGGGCTTGGCTCCTGGAGGCGGTGGGCCCAGACCGCGAACCGGCCCTGCTGCAAGTAGTCCATTGTCGGAAAGCAGCGCGCGGTGAGGGCATCGAAGAGCGGATCGCCCGACGGACCACCGAGCTTCTGGGCCGGGATGGTCTCGCGGTCATGGCCCACGGCAGTGTTCCCCGCGCCGACGGAAGTCGCCTCATCTTTTGGGCCCTACCCTGGCCGTTCGAAGGTGAGCGGGTGGCGCATGCGCCCCAGCGCATCGAAAGCCTCGTTCACCTCATCACGATGGGGCTCGCCCTCGCCCGTCGAATGAAGGAGCGGCACGCAAGGCAGGCCTACGACCCTTTGCTATCTCACCACGTCGTTCTGGTGAGAAGTCAGAGGATCGAGGTTTTGGGTGTACCCCTGAGCGTCCCGCCGGTGCACCTCGCCGAGAACATGATCCCCCCGCCGCTGGCGCCGGAAGAGAGTGCGACCCTTTTAGCAAGCGAAAGCGGCGATCTGTGGCGCCTCGGACAGACCTTGAGGGGCTTGAGCACCGGCTTCGGCGCCCTCCCATCGGGGTGGAAGCAATTGATCGACCGCCTGATCCAGCCCAGCCCGGTTCACCGACCATCGGGCGCCGAGCCGGTGATCGAGGCCTTTACCGAGTTGAAACGGGAGCTTGATGGACCCGAGGCCCACCGACCTCCGGACACGCTCGACGCCGCGGCGCACGAGAACATCTCGCAGCTCGCCCTCGTATACTTGGGCCCCATACCAGCGGAAACCTCGACCGCTCACTGGCCGGCTCCGACCCAGCTCGACCCCGTCGCCGACGGTCAGGAACGAGGGGATGGCGTCGACCTCTCCGAACCGACCGCTCCTGACCAGCCGATCCAAGTTCCGCCCTGGGCATTCTTCTTCGAAGGTCCCGACTTTCATCAGTTCGTCCGAGCTCTTCAGAACGAACTCACCTACCGCAGGTTGTCCTTCAACATTGGGCAAGGGGTGGCCGTACTTGCAACGGCCGAGCACCAGCGGGTGCTCTACTTCGGTCTCGCTGACGTTGCTCGCCGGTGTCATCGACAACCGATGGATATGTGGCCGGGCATCATTGAGGAGGCCCTGGAACAGCTGCTTCGAGAAGGACAGGGCGTCGGTGCTCCGAAGCCCCTCCGACCGTCGCACGAGGGACTCGACGCGGATGACGTCGATTCAACGCCAGTGGCTTACGACGCATCGTCTTTCCGGTCGTTCACCGACCCGGCCGAGGTCCCGACTTCGACGGAATCGGTCGGCGTCCCGACCGTCGCGCCCCAACAGGTCGTGGTCGACGTCAGGCCAGTACCGGAACGCGATCGTTCTCGCTCTGTAACACCGACTGCGCCCGTGGTCGTCGCCTCGGGAGGCAAGCCGACTTCCTCGAACCGATGGAAGACCATCGTCGCATTGATCTTAGGCGCGTTGGGTGGGGCGCTGGGGGTCAAAGCACTCGATGCGCCCTCGCGGCCGCCGCCAACTCGACCTCGATCCGCAACCCCCCTTCACGACGTCGTGGTCACCGCCAGCCCGCCCACGGCAGTCGTCGTCAGCGAGCGCGACGGCCTCATCCTCGGCCAGGTTCCCCAACTGATCATGGTGCCGCCCAACCTAGAGGTATCCGTCTTGATTGCGGCGCGCGGTCACGAACCACAGCGACTGATCCTGCCCCATCGGGGCTCGGTCTCCACCTCGCTCCTGCCGCTGCCACCCGACCCTCCGCCCTGCGTCCTCGCACTGCCTGGTGGGGAACCAGACGCGTACGAAGGCGTCGAAGCCACCGTACAAGCCGACGGCCAACTGGTCATTCCCGGCGCGGCCGTCATCCGAGCAAAAGACCGGCGCGGCGCTCGGTCCGGCGCCTGGGCGATTCGCTGTCCGGCGTTCGGTGGTCAAGGGAGCCTACTGCATCGTCGCCCGTCCGTCGTACCAGCCCGGATCGAGGTCGATGGGCCGAGCGGAGCTGTCGTGTATCTGAACGACCGAAATGTAGGACCTGTGCCGGCGCGCAAGACCGTGTTGGGTGCCTTCACCAAGGTCTCTTTGCGAACTGCGGTGCGATCCGTTTCTCGTTGGATTCCCACCGAGACCGACGTCTCGGTGCAGATGAGCTTCGAGCAGTAGGTCGCCCGCCGCCTACGTCTTCGGCTACACATGACGCGGACCGACAACGCCTTGTTAAGCATGAACGCTCGCCGCTCGTTTAGGCGTGAAGAGGCTAGAGGCCAGCGTTGACGCTCGAACGAGCGTACGAAACCATGTCTGAGTGACTGACCTCCGGATCCGAGACTTCAACCGCATTGTCTTCTTCACGGGCGCGGGCATGTCCGCCGAGAGCGGAGTCCCGACCTACCGGGGCCCCGGCGGTATCTGGAAAGAATACGACTACGACCGTTACGCCTGCCAGGAAGCGTTCGACCGGGACCCCGAGGCGGTTTGGGAGTTTCACAACTATCGCCGAACGCTGGTATCCGAGTGCAATCCCAACCTTGGACACGAGCTCATCGCCACGGTCGAGCAGGCCAAGGACGAGGTTACGGTGGTCACTCAGAACATCGACGGGCTTCACCAGGCGGCGGGCGCGAGCAACGTTCACGAGCTCCATGGCAGCTTGTGGCGAATCCGCTGCGACCAGTGCGGTAACCATCAACTGACGGAGCGCTCTCCACTGGACGACGTTCATTGCGGCGCGTGTCATGCCTATTGGCGCCCCGATATCGTGTGGTTCGGCGATGCGCTGCGGCACGATGTCCTTCACGCTGCGACCGCGGCGGTCGAGGGCGCCGACCTGCTGGTGAGTGTCGGCACCTCGGGGGTCGTGTTCCCGGCCGCCGTGATGCCCCTGCTGGCCCAGCGCTCCGGGGCCACGCTGATCGAGATCAATCCCGAAGCGACCGATATGTCCGACATCTATTCGGTTCGCCTTCGAGGACCAGCGACCGAAATGCTGGCGCTTCTCTGCGAGGGCTTGACCTGAGGCGGCACGAGCGACCGAGCATCACCACTCGAAAACACCGTGCACCGTGTATTGGGCCACCGCCAGACCGGCGAGCCCCAGCGAGATCGCCAGCGGCCACCGCAGGCGCTCACGGCATCCCCACTCGAAGGCAACGCCAAAGCTCACGAAGAGCGGGGCCCAGGCGAACTGCAGGTACAGCCCCTTCACCAATCCCATGTAGTCGAACGGATACTTCGTCGCGTAGTGAAGCTGCCCCAGCACGCCCGCCGCCGGAATCGACAGCGCCACGAGTTCGGCGATGTTCCACCGTCGTAGCGCCCGATAGACCAGAGCGAAATACGCCACGACGATCGTCAAACTGATCACCAAACCTCCGATCAACGAGATCCGCATCCGGTGGATGGTCTGGGCGGCGAGCGGGCGGTGATTGACCGTGATTGGCTTCGCCCCAGGTGGCGGCGTCACGAACGAGTAGTTGTAGTAGTCGGTGTAGGTGGTGGCGAGCAGAACCATCGGAAACTCGGACACCACCGTGTCGTAGTAGGGCCGGGCTAGAAGAGCGGGAAACGAGGCGCCGACATAGTACGACGGGGGCCGTCTTGAAAAGTACGGCGGCAGGCCAGCTTGCTGTCGTCGGGCCTCTTCGTTACGTTCAAACGAGGTCGGGAGCCACAGACCGGTCTCCGCTCGGTGCCGCCCGTAGACCGGAGCGCTCATCGCGAGCACGGCGACCAGCCCCAGGGCGACCGGGATCGATTTGACCAGCCGGACCTTGCCCCGGGTCGCGTTCAGAACCAGCCCCATCGCCACCGCCGCCGCCACCAACAGGCCCGAGATCTTGGTCATCATCGCGATCAGTAGAACCGCCACCAGGAGCGCCGATCGCCACCCGACCGTCGGCCACGGCTCATCCAACGCTCCAAAAGCCCGGTACGCCGCGACGATGGCCAGGGTCGCGGCCAAGGCGTTTAGCGTTTCGTTGCTGACCATGCCATCGCCGTGCACCGCACAGGGTAAGACGGCCGCTAGCAGCAGAGCAGCGGTTCGAGCGGTGACCGAGCGGAGACACACTCGAAGGCCCCACCAGAGCACGGCCAATCGGAGGATGGCGAACGAGACCGACAAGACCTGCAGACGATGCACTTCGAACTGGGGCCACGCGCCGAGGTGAGCCAGCCCGGCGCACAGACCGTAGTAGAGCGGTGGGTGGTTTGCTGTCCACACGAGATCGATCGGAGGGACTGAGCCGTGCTGGGCGATGTACGCCATGTACATGGTGTGGGCGTTGGTGTCGTATCCGAGCCGAGGATTGAACCCCCAAAACAGCGAGACGCGGATGACCACGCCGACCGCCCACGCCGCCGCTTCAGGCGTCCACCGCGGAACCTTCATCATCGCCGCCGTACCCCGCTGCCTTCGCGGTGTCCACCGACGCCGACCGGGACCGTCGTGATGTTCTCCGTTGCACGGAACCCTCGCGGGTGGCAGCAATCGAGAGTGCTCGACCGGCCCTTGACTCACATCATCACTGCTCTTCGAGAGGGCACCGTATCTTCCGAAGCCCTGGTCGAGGCCGCCATTCGGGGGCATGACGAGCGAGGCCGCGGGCTCAACGCCTACAAGGCTTGGGACCCTCAGCTGGCCCGTGAGCAAGCGGCGGTAGCGGACCGTCTGTTGTCGCTCGGGCGCGACCTGGGACCGCTACACGGCATTCCGGTGTCCGTGAAAGACCTCTACGGCGTTCCGAAGTTTCCTACCTTCGCGGGATCGAAACATCGACTCCCCGCCCGGTTCGAAGACCCGGGGCCGGTCGTGCAAGCTTGTCTGCACCAGATGGCCGTGGTCATGGGCAAGACCCACACCGTCGAATTCGCGTTTGGTGGGGTGGGGACCAACGCCCACTGGGGCACTCCAAGAAACCCGTGGTCTCCCGGCCGCCATCGGGTCCCGGGGGGATCGAGCGCCGGAGCCGGGGTCAGCCTCATTGAAGGATCGGCACTGGTCGCTCTGGGAACCGATACTGCGGGGTCCGTACGCATCCCCGCGAGCGCTACCGGCACCGTCGGCCTGAAGACCACGATCGGCCGGTGGTCGACACGGGGCATCGTTCCGCTCAGCCCGAGTCTCGATACCGCAGGTGTGCTCACTCGCACCGTGGCCGACCTGGCGGTCGCTTTCTCGGCCCTCGACCCCGTGGCCCGCGCGACCGACGACCCCGCGTTTCTCAGGCCGTTGTCGTTGTCCGAGGTGCGGCTGACGGTGCCCGAAACTCCGTTTTGGCAGGACTGCGCACCGGGGGTGGCCGAAGTCACCCGAGCCGCGATCGACGAGTTGGTCACAGCCGGCGCTCGGCTCGTGCCGTGCCCGCTCGACGACCTCCAACCGCTTCAGACCTTGTTTGAAAAGGGCGCGCTCACGGCCGTTCAGCTCCATCAATTCTTGAAACAGGAGCTTCCCGATGCGCTCAGCGCGCTCGACGAAAACGTGCGGAACCGCCTGACCGATGCCGGGGCGCTTCCTGCGGCCGAATATCTCGACCGGCAGCGCCAGATGCAGCGGGCCGCCGTGAAGGCGGAAGCGGTGCTCGACGACCGCTTGTTCATCGTGAGTCCAACCATCGCCGTGACTCCGCCGGCCGTCGAAGACCTTCAAGACCCGGCGACCTATCGCCGGCAGAATCTCCTCATGCTTCGCAACACATCGATGCCCAGCCTGCTCGGACTGTGCGCAATCAGCATTCCGATCGGCCTCGACGCGGCGGGATTGCCAGTCGGGCTTCAGGTCGCGGCGCGCGGTGGTCTCGATACGGTCTTGATCCGCCTCGCGCTCGCGATCGAAGAACACCTAGGCGTCGGCCGACTCGGCCGGCTGCCCGGCGCTTGAAGGCCCGCGAACTCCATCTGAAGTGGCTGAGCGGTCGGAGACGACCTCGTGCTGCGCCCCGGGACCGAACGGGAACCGAGAGAGGTCACGGGCCGCCTTGACGGCCGAAAAGATGGGCTTGGCCTCCTGCAGAAACGGCCGGCTCTTGGTGTATCGCTGCGAAAAGTGCGTCAGGACAAGTTGACGCGCATTCGCCTCTTTGGCGATCGACGCCGCGTGGCGGGCGGTCATGTGCCCCCGCTCTTTGGCTTCCCGTTCTTCCGAGGACAGATAAGTACACTCCGAGACGAGCAGGTCGACTTCGCTGGCCAACCAAACCGCGTTCCGGCACCGGCGCGTGTCCATCACGTGCGCGATGACCTGCCCCCCTTCGCCCTGCTCTTCGATCCGGTACCCGAACGTCTCCACCGAGTGAGACAGGCGCCGAGCCCAAATCTTGAAGCGCTCGTCGTCGATGATCAGACCTTGGCGCTCGATGGGAACCGGTACGAAGTCGACCGTTCGGTCGTAGATGGACGCCTCCAGCATCCGCTCGTAGAAGGCCAGCCCAGACGCCGGAAAGACGACCTCCACCGGCCCCGTCCCGCCCTCGAGGCAGATCCGCTGCATCATGCCCGCCAATCCCAAGCTGTGGTCACCATGAAAGTGGGTCACAAGGATCTTCCGTATTCGGTCGGCACGAAGGCTGGCGCGAGCCAGCTGGCGCTGCGTTCCTTCCCCGGGGTCCAGCAACAGGTCTTGGTCCCGGAATCTCAGCAGATAGCCGTTGTGGTTACGGAACCGCGTGGGCACCTGACTGGAGGTGCCCAGGGTGACGAGCTCACGAACGAAGCCCGGCGCATCGCGGCTCTCGGCGGGCGAGGAGGATGAAGGCAGGTCTGACACTGGAAAGCCCGGCAAGGAGGCCACGGCGATCTCGGAGGGTCAAACCATCTCCGCGCCGCGACGCCAAGCCAACTCGCTAAGCTTGGCACTCCGGGCATCGGTACAGGCGGCGCCCTGCGACCTTCTCCTGAAGGATAGCGGCGCCGCAGTTGTGACACGGCTGATCTCCTCGCGCGAAAACCCAATGTCGATATTCACGACGCGAGGCGCCGGCAGCCTTCATACGCTTGACCTGCTCCTGGTCGTTCGTGACGCCCCCAGTCCGATAGGCCCGTTGGGTCACGGCGGTCACCGCGTTCGCGAGGCGTGACAGGTCCGCGGGCTCCAGATCTTTGGGGCGAACGTCCGCCCGCAGACGCGCCGCAAAGAGGATCTCCGACCGCAGGTAATTTCCGATCCCGGCTACGAAGGCCTGATCCAGCAGCAGCGCCCCCAAAGTACGCCCTGAAAACCGGCGGTCCTCGAGTTGCGTCAGAACATCGTGAGGCCCCACGACGCCATGCAGCGGGTCCGGCCCCAGCTTCGATAGAAACGGATGGTAGGATCGGTCTCCTGGGCTCAGGACCTCGATCGTCGAGGCGCTGTACAGAAGAGCGGCGTGGGACGAAGTCTCGACCATGAACCGGAGTGATCGTCGGGTATTGGGCCGCTTTCCCGCTCTGACAACATACCAGCGACCGTAGAGTTGGTTATGGCTGAAGACCGACCGACCGTCTTCGAACTCGGTGAGGACCGCTTTGCCATGAGCTGCAACGTCGACCACCCGCTGACCGATCAAACCGTCGGCCAGGGCATCGAGACCGGCCAGCCCAAAGAATACATCTTGCGCGCGTTGACCAGCCAACGCGGTGCGAATCCGGTCCGCAGCGCGATGAATCTCGGGGCCCTCCGGCATAGAGGACGCTTAGAGGTCGCCCGCTTGGATGAAAAGGCATGCTTCGCTGGGCGCCGATGTTCAGAGCACCGTGCCGTCAGGGATAACCGCGTTTTTTGTGACGACCATGACGCCGTCCCGCACGAAGACATCGCCTTGGTTCCATCCGTTTTCCTTGCCGTCGGGCGACAACCGGACGTCATTCCCGATCCGAACATTCGCATCGAGAATCGTGTTTTCGATGTGGCAGCCCGTCCCGACCCCCATCGGCGGCAAGCCGCGCGCCGATTGGGCGGCCCGCTCCGCTTCGCTCTCGATCCGCTCCGCGCCCATCATGATGGTGTTCACGAGCGTTGAGCCTTCCCGGATGTTTGAACGAACACCGATCACGCAGCGCTCGATTCGGGCGGCCGATAGGATGCAGCCATTCGCGACGATCGCGTGATCGATGTCGCACTGGTTGATCTTGGCCGCCGGAAGGTAACGGGCCCTCGTGTAGATCGGTCGATCTGCATCGAAGAAATTGAATAGAGGAACCGTGTCGGTGAGCTTCAGGTTGGCTTCGAAAAAGGCCCGTACCGTTCCGATATCCTCCCAGTACCCCTCGTACAGATAGCAGAAGAGCTTGTCGCTACCGAGGAAGCTCGGAATGACCTCTTTGCCGAAGTCGGTACCTTCCGATTTGAGCGCATCGCGCAGCGCCCGTCCCGAGAACACGTATATCCCCATCGAAACGAGAACCCGGTCACCATCGGCGTCCTTGAGCGTGCTCTTGAGCCGCTCCGGTACCAGGAGGTCGCGAATGACGCCCGGATCCTTCGGCTTTTCGACGAATTCGGTCACCTTGAGATCTTCGCTGACCTTCATCAGCCCGAACTGGCTCGCGAGCGAAGTATCGACCGGTGTTGCCGCCACCGTGACCTCGGCCCCCGTGTCGGCGTGCTGGCGCAGGATCGTCCGGTAATCCATCCGGTACAGCTGATCTCCGGAGAGGATGAGAACCAGGTCGTCGTCCGCTGGATTCATGTGCACCAGGTTTTGCCGCACCGCATCAGCGGTGCCCTGGTACCAGCTATCGCCTGCTTCGGTCTGCTCGGCCGCCAGCAGCTCCACGAAACCATGGCCGAAGGCATCGAATCGGTACGACTCGCGAATGTGCCGGTGCAAAGACGCCGTATTGAACTGCGTCAGCAGATAGATCTGGTTCAGACCAGAATTGAGGCAATTGCTGATCGGGATATCGACCAAGCGATACATGGCGCCCAACGGCACTGCGGGCTTGCACCGCAGTCGGGTCAGCGGCCAAAGCCGGGTTCCCCTGCCGCCGCCCATAATCACGGACAGTACTTGACGTTTCAATTGACCCCCCCTTCGCCATCGTTGGGCGAATGTCGCGGTTGTGACGTGGGTCAGGACATAGATCAAGACACGGTCTGTTAGACTAGACGAACATGACGAGTCTCTCGGCCTTGGTCCTGCTCTCGACCGCCGCGGCAATTCCGCAGGTTCCTGACCTCAGCTGCGGGGATCTACCCATTATTCTTCGCATGATGGTCGCGAGCCACTACGCTGCATCGCAGGTTGCGCCGGTGGTTGAAGACCGAGCGATCGAACAGTTCATCGATGCGCTCGATCCTTCGAAGACCCTCCTGCTCAAGCGAGACGTCGACCGCCTGCGGGGCAAGCTGCCCGCCGTGTTCGCCGAGCTACGCAACGAAGATTGCTCGACCCTCGACGACGCGGGCAAGCTCGTCATTGAGCGGGCCGAAGCCGACCTCGCGTACGTCCGGCGGACGGTCGCACGAAAGGACTTCAAGCTCGACGAGAGCGTCAAGCTGACCCTCGACCCCGACCAGCGAGGCTTTGCCCGGACCGAAGAGCAGCGGCTGGAGCGGCTGCGAGGCTACGTCCACTTTCAACTGTCGAACTACCTTCTGGCGGGGGTCGAACTGAAGACGGCCAAAAAGCGTCTCGTTCATCGCTACGAGCTTCTCGTCAAACGGATCAGCGAGCGTCGTGGCCCCGACGAGTTGCCGACCGCGTTCGCCGAGGCGTTCGCGTTGGGGCTCGACCCGCATTCTGCTTACTTCTCCCCCGAAGTCTTGGCCGAGTTCCGAATCGCCATGCACCTGTCCCTCGAAGGCATCGGTGCCCTGCTGAGATCGAAGGACGGCTTTACCTTGATCCAATCGCTGGTCCCGGGCGGGCAGGCCGACAAGCAGAACATTTTGCGTCCCAAAGACAAGATCATCGCGGTGGCCCAAGCGGGCGAGGAAGCGGTTCAAGTCATTGACATGGACCTCCGTGACGTCGTCCAGCTCATTCGGGGCAAGAAGGGCACGAAGGTGACGCTGACCGTTCTACGGGACGGGCCCCCGGCCAAGACGTTTACGGTCACCATCATTCGCGACAAGGTCGATGTCAAAGAGCAGGCCGCCAAGATCACGTACGAAACGCGCAAGCGGGGCAAGCGGACGTACATGATCGGGGTCATCGACCTGCCATCGTTCTATGGCTCCCCCCGCGGACGAACGTCGTATCGAGACGTGAAGAAGCTCATTCAGGAAGCGAAGCGCAAGAAGGTGGACGGCATTGTCCTCGACCTCTCGCGCAATGGAGGTGGCCTTCTCGAAGACGCGGTCCAGATCACCGGTCTGTTCATCCAGACCGGCGCCGTGGTCGCGACCCGCGATTCGGAGGGTGACATGGAGATTCTCGAGGACGAGGACGAAACCGTCGATTGGAATGGCCCCCTCCTCGTGCTGATCAGCCCGGCGAGCGCGTCAGCGTCCGAAATCTTATCGGGGGCGCTCAAGGCCTATGATCGGGCGATCATCGCCGGTGGCGAACACACCTTCGGAAAGGGCACAGTGCAGAAACTCAATCCGCTCCCCGCCGACATGGGCGCGCTGAAGGTGACCACCGGCATGTTTTTCCTCCCGTCGGGCGAGAGCACCCAGCGGGTCGGCGTCTCATCGCACATTCGGATCCCGTCGGTGCTGGATGGGTACAAGACAGGCGAGAAAGACCTCGACTATGCGCTTCCCGCGGAAGCGACCACACCGTTCGAGTCGCCAACCGCGAATGCTCGTCATCCTCGACAACGTTTCGAACCGGTGACCGCAAGATCCATCCAACGGCTCGAGGTGCGCTCCGCGGCGCGGATCAAGAAGAGCGAGATCTTCCGTGAGATCGAGAAGGAGCTCGCCGAGGCGGAGACCGAGCAGGCGATGATCAAGCTCTCGGATCTCCGCGCCAAGGCCAAAAGCGAACCCGGCGATGAGGACGACGCCGTCGAGCGATTCGAAGCCCGACAGGCGGCCTTCGTCGGAGAGGGCGTCAACATCCTCGCGGACTACCTCACCTTCGAGCGGCCGTCAGACCCGCGGTAAGCCGTTACCGTCGACCGGTCTTGAACCCCTGATGTTTGCCTGCGATATCGAGAAGCGAGGTGGCACATACGCTCATTGTCGTCGGTCCGGAGCCACGCTCGGTCTCGGTTGAGACGGACCTGGTAGTCGGCCGCGGCGCGGAGTGCGATCTGCGGTTCGCCGACGATCGCCGAATGTCGCGCCGACACGCCCGCTTCTGGGTCGAGGCCGGAGAGCTGCTCATTGAAGACCTCGGCGGAGTCAACGGAACCCTGGTCAACAACGTCCCGGTGCGCGGACGCGCCAATCTGGTTGATGGCGATACCATTCAGCTCGGCAAGACCGAACTTCGGGTGGGGGCCCTGCATACGGTCGAGACACCTCCCGAGCTGGTCAAGCCGGCCGAGCAGGCGCTCGGCCCCGACCTCGAGCGAATGGTGGCCGACGATTTCTTCGCGGCGATCGGGTTGGCCGAGCAGACGCTCGTCGACGCTCGCAGCCAGGAAGACCTCGTTCACCAAACGCGTCGTTTCGCCGTGCTGCACCAGATCAGTCATTCCGTTCAGCGAGCCGATGGCGTCGAGGCTCTGCTCGGCCGCACCCTCGAGCTTCTGATCAAGGTGATGCCGGTCGATCGGGTCTTCGCGGCTCTCGTCGATCGTGATGGTCACCCGGTTTCGGTCATGAGCCGGGGAGCCAACTCGCCCCCAGATGACGCCCCGGTCATCTCTACGACGATCACCGAGTATGTGGTGCATCGACGCACGAGCATCATTTCGCGCGATGCGTCGGCGGATGTGCGGTTCGAAGCAGCGCCGTCTCTCATGCTCAACGAGACCCGCGCGGTGATGGCAGCTCCGATCATCCAGGGCGACACGGTGGTCGGGATTCTGGGGGCACAAAACAGTCATTTGCGCCCGCCATTCCGGGAACCCGACGTCGACATGATCACCATTGTGGGCGCGATGGTCGGGCAAGCGTTGGCCAAACTACAAATGGCCGAGAAACGAGAAGAAACCATCCGGGCCCTCAAACGGGCCCGCGCCGACTTGCTGCAGGCGCAAGAAGAGTTGATCCGGTCACAGCAAATGGCGGTGATCGGGAGGCTGGCCGCAGGCATTGCCCACGAGGTCAAGAACCACCTGAGCCCGTTCATGCTGGCCGACATGATCGCTCGAAAATATCCGAACGACGAGGACATCCAGGAATCGAAGAGCATCATGCTCGAGGCTCGTCAGCATATCCTCGATCTCGTCAACGAAGTCCGCCACTTCGTGAGCGGCGCGGACGCGAGCTATCGCTTCGAGATCACGGACCTGGCCCACGTCCTGCGGCAGGTCCTCCGATTCATGCAGTGTGACAAGGTCGTCAAGCAAGCGGACGTGCAGCTCGAGATCGCGGACGAGCCGCTCGTCGATCTCGACGCGGCGCGATTTCGCCAAGTCTTGATCAATCTCATCCGCAACGCCGCCGACGCCGTTCCCAGCGACCGGAGAGCGAAGATCACCCTCTCGCTCGCCGAAGAGGGTCAGCAGTGCGTCGTCGGCGTTCAGGACAACGGGCGCGGCATCAGCCCCAAGGTGGCCGAACGAGTCTTCGAGCCTTTCTTCACGACCAAGGGCGGCGGCGGCCTGGGGCTGGGGCTCGACATCTCTCGAAAGATCGTGCAAGCGCACCACGGGCGAATTACGTTCGAATCGAAGCTGGGCGAAGGCGCGACGTTCCTGGTCTACCTGCCGATAGCGCAGGGCGACTGATGATGCCGTCCGTTGGCACCCACCAACCCAACACCCAGGCGCCCGGGCACGTCTTTGTGGTCCGGGGCGACTTGATGAAGCTGCATGCGGACGCGTGGTGCGTGCCGGGAAGCCACCAACCGGCCCGCCCCGGCGATACTTGGGTCCACGCGGTGGGCGACCGGCCGGAGACACCGATCGAGCCCGGCTTCGGTCACTCGGGCAACCGCGTCGCCCGATGGCGCCCGCTTCGGTCGGACGACCCAACGCCGTGGCTCGTCGATCTGTACGGGTCCCGAGGCACGCCCATCGACTGGTACCTGGACGCCGTTCGAGAGTTCCTAGAAAAGGCGTCCACCGAGCTCGAGCAACGGACGCCACGCTTCGGCCGAGCTCGGCCATTGGTCACACTGCCGCTGGTCGGCACCGGACAAGGGGGCAAGCGACGCCAGGCCGGAGAGATGGCTCGCGCGCTGCTACCGATGCTCTATCAGTTCTGTTCGGAACGTCCGATCGACATCGGCGTGGTGATGATCGACGGCGCCGCCTACAGCGCGGTGCAGGCGGTTCGGCGGGCGCTGTCCCCGTCCGTGGCGTGGCGAGCCCTCGACCCCTCGCTGATCGAACCCGCTGACCGCCTGGCCCGATTGGCTGCCCGGCGGGCGCTCGTCGCCTTCGTCGGCGCCGGAGTGAGCAGGGGCGCCGGAATTCCCGGGTGGGGTGAGCTTCTCAAAGCGATCGCCGTCGAAGAGGCTTGCCTCCCCGACGCCCAGGTCGAAGCCCTCGAACAGTTAGAGAAGATCGACCAGGCGCTCTTCCTGCAGGTCAAGCTGCGCTCCCGAGAGCGCCTGAAGCGCGCGGTTGCTCGGTATGTGTCGTCTCGCTCCCGGCGATACTCACTCGGCCATGCGATGCTCGCTTCTCTGCCCGTGCAAGAGGTCGTGACCACCAACTACGACGAGCTCTTCGAAACGGCTTCCGCGTCCGCGCGTCGACCGGTCGCGCGACTACCGTACGAGACCGTGCGCGACGGGGAGCGCTGGCTGCTCAAGCTCCACGGATGTGTCAGCCAGTCTAACGACATCGTCTTGACCCGCGATGACTACTACGCCTACCGCGACCGTCGGGAGGCTCTAGCCGGCATCGTGCAGGCGATGTTGATCACCCGCCACATGCTGTTCGTGGGATTCTCGCTCGAGGACGATAACTTCCACCGAATCATCCGTGCGGTGCGACGGGCGATGCATCGGGGCGAAGTCTCGGAGGGCAAGTTCGGTACGACGCTGGTGGTGGGTGGCAACCCGCTCGTCGAAGCCCTCTGGCAAGATGAGCTCGATTGGGTCGACCTGGATCTCGCTCAGCGAAACCTTAGCGCTGCGACCCGCCGCCTCGAGGTCTTCTTGGATCGGGTGGCCGCCGGGGCAGAGACCCCGACCGACCACCTGTTCCATCCCGCCTACGACGGCGTCCTCTCATCCGGAGAGCGACGATTGCGCGACCTGTTGTACGAGCTCACCGAGAAGGCGACCTCAGATGAGCGGCAAACCGCCGCCTGGGGTGAGGTCGAGCGGCTTCTCAACCGGCTAGGATGGAATGAGCGGGGCTCGCGCGGTAGCTGACGCATCACCAGATCAACGGAGATGCTTCGGCGCGCCAAAATAGATACCGCCGCACCTCGGCATGATCGAACCGACCGATGGCCCACGGCGACCTCTCCGCTGGCGCCAGGTCGAGGATGTGCAGAACGCCGGCCTGGGTACCAACCGCAACCCAGCGCCGGTCGGCGGTCGCATCGATCGCTCGTACCGGGCTGCCGACGAACACCTCACCGAGCGCCTCGCCGGAGGATCGGTATAGCCTGATGAACCCATCAGCATGCCCCAGTGCGACGGTCCCGGGCCATGCCGTCGCGGCGGTCACCGGTGACGGCGCCTCGACGGTCGTCAATTCAGCCTCCGGATGCCATCGAAGCGACGAGCGCAGAATCGAAGCGTCGGCGAAAGCGGTATAGGCCTGACCATTGTCCGTGCTGCTGAGCGCGACGACCTCGCCACCATGAGCATCGACGGCACTGGCGGCCCATTGCACGTGCCCCTGCGTGGGCGGGACGGCGACCAACAGGTCGCCGTCCGACGTCAGGATCCGATGCGGACTGTCTTGATCGCCGACGACCAGCAAGTCCGAGTTGGGTGCCGCCGAGGCGTGCACCGAAGCGAGGTCGAGGGGGAATGCTTCGTCGCCGTCTTCGTCGACGTAACCCCCCAAATCGGCGGGGCTCGGATGAATGAGTGCCGAGCTCGTGGACGTGGCCGCAAATATCCCGGACCTCGACACGATGATCACCCGTTCGCCGTCGTTGTACGGCAGCAGGGCCGTGACCCGTGCGTAGTGATCATTGGTGGGCACCGGCATCTCCGGGTGAGCGGGGCCGTAGGCGTCGGGCCAGGGAATCACCGTCTGAATCGGTCCGCCCCATCCTCGGGCGAGATGAACCCCATCGGGCCGCCCGAGCGCGATGATACGTCGATTCGAAGAGCGCCCGAGTGCAAATACCCCCACCAAGGGCTCCGAGCTGTCGGGCGTCACCAGCCAGGCCTGAAGTCGCCGACGCGAGCCACCGGCGACGACCGCAACGCGACCGTCATCGAGCAGGAGAAGCGTGCCCACGGGCTCGGCCCGGTCCTCGAGTCCCTCGACGAACGGGTGGTAGGCGGGGGTGAAAAGTCCGCGAAGGGCCACGGTTTCACCCGCTTCGTTCGCTTCCGCTACGATCTCGAGGACGGCACCCGCCAGACTGGCCCTATCGTCGGCGCTGGAGGCCAAAGGCGCGTGGATACCTCGACGAAGACCCTCGTTGAGGGTCTGCGCGTGGCCGCGGCAGAGACTCTGCCAGCGCTCCGAAAGACCTGCGTGACGGTGCCAGTCCATCATCAATCCACCAGTGACCCACTGGATGCAAACACGAGACAGCAGTTCGTCAACCGCGAGGCTCCGCGTGCCCTGCCCAAAAGATCGGCATCACATCACTTGGAGGGCACGACCAGAAACCGCTCGGTCGGTCATATCCGAACTTCGAACAAAGCGTGACCGCTCGCTCGATACTTGGCCTCGAACGGGCTCAGATTCGCATCATCCGCGGTCAGCTCGACCACGGTGGGCTTCCTCTTGGCGAGTTCGAGGGCAAGCGAAAATTCAGCTGCGTACGTCCGCCAATTTGTGCGTAGCGTCATCGCCCGACTGATGCGAAGGATGGACGGAAAGATGGGGTGTCCGTGCCACCGACGCTTGAGGTAAGCGCGCTTCGGCCACGGGTTCGGGTAAAGGAGATAGTGGTGCTCCAACCGCCAGCCGGCAGCGTCGGCCAGCCGCCACCAATCCACGACGTCGGCCCGCACCCAAAGCGACCGGCCTCGGCCGACACCCACCGCGTCCGGGTCCAACCCGACCCCTCGCGCCATGCGGGCGGCGGACTTGTCGATGCCCACCAGCCATGCGTCCGGATGCCGGTCGGCGAGCGTGAGCGTGCTGACGCCCGTCCCGCACCCCGCATCCACGACGATCGGCGCACCCGACGGAAGATTGCGAACCACCCATTCGAACGCCCGCCGGTTGTGGTCGGCAACCGGGCGCCGGTACTCGGAATTCAGATGGCGTAGGACCACTTCCGGAAGTCGCTCGTCCGGTCCAGGCCCCTGAATGCTCCTGGAGTTACCGTCCTTCGACATGTTGTGCGGGCCTGCGGACCGCCCCTCATCGAGGATAGACCGACACCGCGGCCCTGAGAACTTCTACGCTCGCCTGCATCGCAGACACGCCCAACACGTACGCGATTCGCGCCTGGTTCTTCCCGAGCCCCGGGGTGCCGTAAAAGCCGGTTGCCGGCGCCATCATCACAGTTTGGCCGTCGTGGGCAAAGTCGGTCAGCAGCCACTGCGCGAAGTGATCGATGTCCGCCACCGGAAAGGTGGCCACCGTGTAGAAGGCGCCTTCCGGCCGATAGCTATGAACCCCATCGATCGCGTTGAGTCCGTCGACCAGGACGTCGCGGCGAGCTTTGTACTCGGCTCGCACCTCGTCGAAGTAGCTCGATGGCGTCTCGAAAGCGGCGATGGCCGCCAGTTGGTCGACTGTCGGGGGGCACAGCCGAGCGAACGACATCCGCATGACGGCATCTAGGAGCGGCTCGGACCGCGTGACGACGAATCCGACCCGAGCCCCACAAGCCGAGTACTTCTTCGAGACGCTGTCGACGACGAGCACGCGATCATCGGCACACGAGAGACTGAGGGCACTCGTAACGGCGACCCCGTCGTAGGCGAAGTCCCGGTACACTTCGTCGGAAATGATGAACAGGTCGTGTTTTTCGGCAAATCGGCCGATGCGTTCCAGCTCATCGGGTCGATAGACCGTGCCGGTCGGGTTGCCGGGCGAGCAGAATACCAGCGCTCGGGAGCGAGAGCTGACCGCTGCCTCGAGCGCTTCATCGGGCGGTAGGTGGAATCCGTCGCGGGCTGAGGCCGGTACCGGGACCACCCGGACCCCAAGGAGCGTCGCGAAGCCCGCGTAGTTCGCGTAGAACGGCTCGGGAACGAGGATCTCATCGCCGGCGTCGGTGACCGCCGCCAAAGAAAAGGTGACCGCCTCGCTACCGCCGAAACAAGTCGTGACGTGCCGGTCTTCGATGTGAAGGCCGCGCTCGTTGTAGTCCCGTGCCACCGCGGCCCGCATCGCCGGGAGCCCCTGCGACGGCCCGTAGGCGAGGACCTGTTCGTTGTAGTTGCGGTAGGCCTCGATCATCTGGGGCGGCGTCGGAATGTCGGGCTGCCCGATATTCAGATGATGAACGTGAACCCCCCTCGTCTTCGCCGCGTCCGCGAACGGCACCAATCGCCGGATCGGCGACGCGGGCATATCGACTCCTCTTCGGGAAAGTGTGGGCATCAGTACTCCTCTCGCGACCGGAGCCGCCGCGCGTGGACCGGGTCGATGGCTTCGAGGACCGGCCATGCATGAGCCGTCATTTCGAGGATCGGGCCCGAAAAAACAATAAACGCAGTGTTCGCCGTTTTGAGCCGACCCTTGCTGCCGACGGCATGGGCCATCGCTTCCAAAGCCAGCATCAGGCCGACCGCTGCAAATCCTGTATCCGGAAGATTCCAGGGACCGCACCCGTACAGCGCGTTGCGCATTTGACCCACGAAGAACTTTTCGACCCGTTCGGGCAGCGGCGGCAAGGAAAGGCCGCGCTCCATCGCCTTAAAAGCATCCACACCCCTCCGCAAACGCCGAACCTGGCGAGTGTACCCGCCACCTTCGAGTCTCACTGGGCTGTTCTGCTCTTCCTCCAGGTATTCCAGCATGCGCGCACCGAACCGGGACCGCGCTCGGCCGACCCGGCCTCGGAACAGTTTGCGGTCGATGCGGTCGAGGCTATCGACCCGGACACCCCCCTCATACAACATTCCGTACAGGCGCTCGAAGATGGCGTTGACCTCCTCGAAGGTTCGTACCTTGCCCAAAAAGAGCGTCGACTTCGGGACCCGATGGGAAGGGCTGGTCTTCAGGATGTGAAGCACCTCCGCCGCCTCGGTCTGGATTTGCGGGCCCGCCTCGGACGTCTCGTGCATGGTCTCGCAGTTCAAACGAAGCGCGAGCCGAGGTCGGCCTCCGGGCACCTGGAGAACCACATGAGGAAAGATCTGGCAGGCGTCGGGCTTCGCGTGCTTGCCCTGGCGCGAGTGGACCGCGCATAGACCATCTTCCATCAGGAAGACGCAGGCCTGATTGTCTTCGAACCTCTGGCGAAGAACGCGGGCGGCGGGCTGGTCGGGGTCGATGAACGCGTCGACGGCAAAATGCCGGTCTCCGAGGATATCACCGTAGAGCGAGGGGTCGATCCGGGCCTCTTCCTCTTCGGTGATCTCCACAGCAAGGCCATGGCAACAGGCCCCACAGGCGTGGCAAGTCCAGCGGGCCTCGGGTTGAGCGGTCGGCAGAACCCGTAGCTTTCGACGTGTGGGCGCCAGTTGGGGGCACGGCGCAGTGTTCTCGACCACCGGCTCTTGCTTCCAAACCTCCGCCGTATCGAGCAGGAAGATGTCCTGGAGCTCTTCGGCGACCCGCTCGATACGTCGTCGGGTTGCCGGGCGGTCCTTCGCTTTGAGCTCGGCGTGAACCTCGTCCGCGGTTCGCTTTCCATCGAAGAACCGTGCGAGTTCGAAGTCTTCGGCGGGAAGGGTGAACACCTGGATGAGATGCGGATCCCGTACGTCGACCGTTCCGTTGTCGCCACGCTGGATCTCGAGGTCGCTACGGAGAGGCGGAATGGGCTCGTTGGCCATGAGGCTCACGTTCATCGTTCGCGGCCGACAAAGGAGTCAACCGTGATGTCTTCCTCCGGCGGTGGTTCGGCGACCGCCGGGCAACGGGTCGAGACCGGAAGCGAAATACGGACGGGCTCGCGTGCCGGTGGGTGCGGCGCGGAAGTGACCAGCGTCGAGCGCGCGGGTATTCATATAAGGCGAGCGTTCTTGGTTGCACGAACGCGTTTTGGTCATGTTACGTTGCGCCGCCGGATGCGACCATGAGCTCAGAGACCGTGCTAACGTTGCGACCTTTCGACCGATTCTTTGTCGGGTTGATCAATGATCCGAGAGATCTTCCCTTCGTCTACCTCATCATTCAATGCGTAGCGGTGGCTGCGCTCGGCGTGGGGCTGTTCTTCGTAGACGCTTATTTCTGGTGGCTCGCGATCGGCTATTTGGCGCTGTGGGCGACGACGGTCCTCGACCGGTTCATCTTGATGCTCCACTGCACCTCGCACCGCATCCTTTTCAAGAAGCGGTATCGGGCGCTCAATCGGATCATCCCCTGGTTCTTGAGCCCTTTCTTTGGCGAGACCCCCGAAACGTACTTTACGCATCACATGGGGATGCATCACCCCGAAAACAATATGCACAGTGACCTGTCGACGACGCTGCCTTACCAGCGCGACCGCTTCGCGCATTGGCTGCACTACTTCGGCAAGTTTTTCTTCCTCACGATCGTCGACCTCACCCGCTACCACCGATCACGGGGCAACACGAAACTGATGATGCGGACGCTCGTGGGTGAGCTCACTTTTTGGACGGCTACCGCCGTCCTCCTCATGGTCAACTGGCGAGCCACCGTTGTCGTCTTCATCTTCCCAGTCGTGCTGGTCCGCCTGCTGATGATGGCCGGAAACTGGGCCCAGCACGCTTTCGTCGACGACTCGGCGCCCGAGAACCCGTACCTGAACAGCATCACCTGCATCAATACGCGGTACAACCGTCGCTGCTTCAACGACGGCTACCACATCCACCATCACGTCAACGCTCGTTGCCACTGGTCCGACTATCCCGCAGAGTTCGAGCGCAACCGAGAGCTGTACGGCCGAGAAGACGCCATCGTCTTCGATGGTGTCGACTTCTTCGAAGTGTGGCTCATGCTGATGCTTGGGCGCCACCGGGCTTTGGCCCGCCGCCTCGTACACCTGCCGGGCGCACCCGAGCGCACCGAAGATGAAGCGATCGAATTTCTGAAGGCGCGACTGAGGCCCATCGCGCCCCTTACCTCCACCATCGCCTGACCTCGTCGCTGACCCTCGCGGTACCGTCCTAAGCAGACATCGCCCGCCCCACTGGATTTCCAGTGCTTGCCGACGTTGGGTCGCCAGTCTACGATTTCCGGGTCGCAGATGGAGACATCTGCCGCGAGCCCTAACGATGTCGACGTCCCGCGACTACCCACAGCTTGGTCGATACCAAGTCATCAATCGAATCGCGTCCGGTGGCATGGCTGAGGTCTTCTTGGCCAAGGCGGTGGGAGCGATGGGCTTTCAGCGGATGGTCGCCGTAAAGCTCATCCACTCGAACTTCACGCGCGACCCGGAGTTCGTGAAGATGTTCATCGACGAAGCGCGGATCGCCATGCACCTGCACCATCGAAACATCGTGCAGGTGTTCGACCTCGATGAAGTCGCCGGTACGTATTTCATCGCTATGGAGTATGTCCACGGGGTCAATCTGTACGGACTCTATGAACGCGTTGCCGAGCAAGACCGATGGATCGACGCGCCGCTGGCACTCTACCTGATCGCGGAAGTCTGCAAGGGGCTTCACTTCGCGCACACGCGAATGGATCCGCAGGGCCAACCTTTGAATATCGTCCACCGCGATGTCTCGCCCCAGAACGTCCTTCTGTCGTTCGAGGGTGAAGTCAAAATCACCGATTTCGGGATCGCCACCGCTGCTCAGCGCCTTCATCACACCGCGGCCGGTATCGTCAAAGGCAAGTACGCCTACATGGCGCCGGAGCGAATCCAAGAGAAGCCTTTCGATGCGCGCGTCGACGTCTTCAGTGCCGGCGTGCTCTTGTATGAGCTTCTGACCGGCGAGAACCCCTTCGCCGGCGCATCCGCGGTCGAGACCATCGACAACGTTCTGAAGAGAGATGTGCCTCCACCCTCGGCGCGCGGGGCTCCGGTGACCCTGGAACTCGATCAGATCTGCTTGAAGGCGCTCGCCCGAGATCCGGATGACCGATTCTCGGATGCGCAGACGCTTGCCGACGTCCTTACCGAGTACGCCATGGATCTCACCGTCGCTCGCAAAGACATGGCTGCGGGTGATCTCGGGGTGGCCCAGCTCCTCGCTGAGCTCTTTCCGGAGCGAGCGGGTCAGCAACCGACCGCTGCCGCCCCGGGAAGTATCAGCGTTCCCGGGGTCGGCGACGAACCGTCCCTGGAGGATGACGAGTTTGGCGAAATGCCGGACCGGGGAGATGTCGCACCGTCCGCGCTAGACGACGATTTTGACGCGCCGACGGTGCTCAAACTCGACCCCGTCTCTGGTCTGAAGGACGCCGCGACACCCCTTTCCCAACCGGGCCGGCCGGATGAGGCCGTCGCTGAATCGCGCCGGAACGGACCGACCGAACCCGCCGAGGTGGCCGATGCACCACCGGCCTCATCGAGCCGCTCGGCGGCCGAAGCAATGCGCCGTCCAGTCCAGCGAGCGACCCCGATGGCCGCGATGCCAAGCGCGCCCTATCAGCGCACGAAGCGACCCCGAGTGTCGGGGCCGGCCCATCCCCCGACCCCGACCTCTGCCGAGGGCCCTACCCAAGGTCCGACCCGCCCGACCGATTCGGCCTTTGGTGAGAGCCAAGACGCCATGGTGGTCCCGGTCAAGAGCTCGCCGAGTCGGTCCCGTCGAACTCGAAATCAAGGACTCAACATCGTCGCCGCTCTGCTCCTCGTCGTCGCCTTGGGGGCCGTCGCGGCGGCGACGGTGGCCGTCGTTCGCGGGCAGTTCTCTGCATCCGAGGTCCTGCTGAAGGTTCGGACCCAGCCGGCTGGCGCGTCGGTGTTCGTCAACGGGCACGAGCTGGCCCGGTCCACGCCGCTGGAAGAGCCAATTCCCAGCGACAAGCCGGTCGATGTCAAGCTTGTGCTATCGGGCCATGAGCCCATTCAGTACACGCTCACGCCCCAACGCGGACAACCGCTCATCCTCGACGAGGTGCTGAAGCCGGTCGAAGGTCAGCTAACCGTCATTCCGACTCCGCCTTCAGCGTTCGTGTACATTGACGGCGGCCGCAAGGGGTCTGGCCGCGTTCGGGTAGGAGGGCTACCGCTCGACCAGCAAGTCCGAGTGCGCGTCGAGTTGGCCGGGTACAGCACCTTCTCGGAAGAGGTTCGCCTGACTTCGCGCGAGCCCGACAAGACCTTGGTCGTGCGCCTCACCGCCGACCCGCGCGCCAAACGGCGACCGATCGTAACCCGGAAGGTCACGCTCACCGCGCCCTACGGTCGGTGGGCCGCGGTGTACTACCGAGGCGAGAAGATCGGTTCGACCCCGTTCGAGGCCGAGCTGCCCATCGGGCCCGTCAAGCTGAGGTTGCGCAATGACGAGCTGCAGCTCGACAAGGAAGTTCGCATTCGTGTACCTCGCTCCGGGACCAGCAGAATCCGACTGCCGTTGTAGCCGGGGCCCGAACCCACGCTGTTTTGGCTCGGCTCCCCGTGCTACTCGACCGCCATCGCTGCTGACGACGGGGCTTCGGCCATCTACGCGTCGTCGGGCACGACCATCGGGTCAGCCTCTGATTCGCCGCCGGTGGCGGTTTCGAAGGCTTCCTCGGCCTGCGTGGCGGCGATGCGGGCCTCGATTCGGTCGAGATTGACCTTGGCCTTCGTGTAGAAGGGGTTCAACAGAAGCGCTTCCTCGAAGGCTTCCCGCGCCTCTTCGTGCTGACCCAACAGCTCGTGAGCCAGGCCGAGGTTATTGAAGACGTAGTACGGCGTATCGTCTTCCATCAGCTCGACGGCTCGCTCGAGAATATCGGCCGCCTTTTCACCATCCTTCATGTACACGTACAGAAGGCCGAGGTTGTTGTGGGCAAGCCCATCCACCGGATCCAAGTGGACGGCCCGCTTGAACGAGGTTTCGGCCAGCTCCCAACGGGACTGCGCCATCGCTGCGCGGCCGAGCTGGTTCCACGCCGGTGCGCTATCGCGATCGAACCGCAGCGCTCGCCGAGCTTCTCGCTCGGCCTTACGGGCGTGTCCCGAGTCCAAATGCACTCGTGCGAACTCTACCGACACGTCGGCTCGGCGCGGTTCGAGGCTACGCGCCTGTTTGAGCGCGACCCGGGCCAGCGCAAACTCGTTCACTTCGCGCGCTAGACGACCGACCGTGAGCAGATTGTCGGCGGTCGGTTCGACGGTATGCAGGTGTTTCCTCATGGCGACCAACGCGGCCTTGCGCTCACCTCGGCTCAGAAGGGCCTGCGCCTGCTGGCTGTGGTCGACAGCGTCGTCATGGGCGATCGCCACTTCGAGTTCTTTCGTTGGCGCCTTCGGCTTCTCGACATCCCCCGGCTGCACCGGGGCGGTCTTCTCGGCCGCGATCGGAAGCTCGGGAGGGCTCGCCTCGGATTCGCTGAGGACGGCCGGGACCGGGGTCGAAACGGGCGCCGGCGACTCGTTCGAGCACCCATAGAAGATAGCCGTTGCACTTACGACCCCACCGAAGAGGACAAGGCCGGTCATAAAATTGGAGGTGGTCTTCGATTCTTGATTGCTCATCTCGTCTCCTTCGATGCTTGGCCGCTCGGAAGCGGACGTTTCATGGGGAGGTGGATGAGCAGGGCCCGTGCCAACGAAACCTGATATTCAAATGTACTAGTGTTTACATTGTCTTAGGCAAATCGACCCGCGGGTGAGGTGGCCACGACCTCGGTCCACCGGGTACATGACGCCACGCGGCAGATCACCTGCTTTGAGGATGTCCGAGGCGGGCTTACTTCAGGCCCAGCGCTTTCAGCTTCTTATGGAAGTTCGATCTTTCGACCCCGAGCGCTCGCGCCGTGTCCGCCACCACGTCGTCGTGTGCGCGCAGCGCCGCCACGACGATGGCCCGCTCGGCCTCGGCGACGAGATCCGACAGCTTCTTCCCCGGTTCATACGACACGGGACTCTCGAGCCGGCGGGTCGGCACGAAGTCACGAATATCACCTTCGTCTAGGACCCGCAGCGATGGGGGGGCGAGGATCACGATCCGCTCGACGAGGTTACGAAGCTCTCGAACGTTGCCCGGATAATCGTGGCCGGCCAGGAGCGCGAGCGCGGCCGGGGTGAACTCGGGTACTTTGCGCTGATTCCGGGTCGCCGCTTCAGCGAGAAAACGCTCGACCAGAAGAGGGATGTCGTCCCTACGCTCCCGCAGCGGTGGACTCCGGAGAGGAACCACATTCAGCCGATAATAGAGGTCTTCGCGAAAACGACCGGCGGCGATCTCTTCGGCGAGGTCTTTGTTGGTCGCCGCCAACACTCGCACGTCGACCTGTATCGTCTGACTCCCGCCGACCCGTTCGAGCTCTCCGGTCTGCAGTACCCGGAGCAACTTCGCCTGCATATTGGCGGGCATGTCGCCAACTTCATCCAGAAAGAGCGTGCCCCCATCGGCGCGCTCGAATTTGCCGACCTTCTTGGCCACCGCGCCCGTAAACGCCCCTTTCTCGTGGCCGAACAGCTCCGATTCGATCAGGTCGGCGGGCACCGCCGCGCAATTCAAGCTGATGAACGGACGCTGCGCCCGCTGCGACGCAGCGTGGATGGCGTGGGCGATCAGCTCTTTTCCGGTGCCGTTCTCGCCGGTGATCAAGACCCGACCCTCGCTCGCGGCCACCCGTTCGATCTGCGCTCGGAGCGAATCGATGATTTTCGAGCGCCCTAGAATCGTTCGATCCTCAACCGGGACTCGGGCCTTCAGCTCGGCGTTTTCGGCCTTGAGGCGCGCGCGCTCCAGTGTATGGGCGACAGTCAACAGCAGACGTTCCTGGCCGATAGGCTTCTCGAGATAGTCGACCGCTCCCAGCTGCAGCGCGCGGACGGCGTCGTCGATGGTGCCGTGGCCGCTCATCACGATGACCGAGGGTCGGTCGACCTCTTCGCCCATCGACTCGAGAAGGCTCAGCCCATCGCCATCAGGAAGTTTCACGTCGAACAAGCAAAGGTCGGGAGAAGCCGTTGCCAATTGGTGCTTCGCCTCGGCGACGTTGCGGGCGGTGACCACCGAGTAGTCCTCGAGCTCCAGCGCTCGCGATAAGCTCACCAGAATGTTCGGCTCGTCATCGAGCACGAGGATTTTTCCCAGACTGCTCATCCGCTGGTCGTGCCTCGCGGATCTACTTCTTGCGCGGCGTCGGACGGCGCGGACGGCTCGGGCCCGAGCGGCCATCTTCGCTGGCCGGAGACCGGCCGGCGGGGGAAGACGCCGCGGGGACTCTCGGTCGAGGTTTAGGGGACGAGATTGAAGCGCTGGCGTTCGCTTGGCTCGACCCGGCGGCTGCGTCGACGGCAGCGGATTCATGGGCCGCGGCGGATTCATGGGCTGCAGCCTGGAGCTGTTCACGCATGACGTTGAGCGTCGCCTGAGCTCGGACCGTCGCTTGCTCTTTGGCCTGCGGGTCGGCCTGCACGGCGCGAATAAGGTCTTCGGCGCCCTCTGTCATGCGCCCTTGCATGACCCGCACCTCCCCCCGGTTGGCCATCGCGGTGGCCGAGAAGGGGTTGATCTCGAGCGCCCGGGAGTAACGGCGCTCGGCTTCCTCGAGGTCTTCGGACTGTTGGGCGATCGAGCCGAGGACCGTGTGAAAATAGGCATCGAAGGGATCGAGCGCGATCAACCCCTCGAACACCGTCTTGGCTTCGGCGAGCTTGCCTGAGGTCAGAAATGAGTATCCGACCTCGGCGACCTGGTACTGCTCCTGCTTGGTGATGCCCTCGAGATCGCCCAGCGTGATCCGTCCTTCTAGGAACGCGCGAATCCGCCCCGGATTGTAGGCATATTGGCCCTCTTCGAGAGCCGGCGCCTCATCGCGACTGAGCCGTAACGCCTCGGCGATCGCTCTCGGCTTTGGCGCCCGGAGGCCCTCCGAATCGCCGCCATCGATCTTGAAGCCGCGCCGCCCTTTGCTCGCTGTTCGATCGCTTCCCTGCCCCTCGCTCATCCTTCGTCCTCGCTGAGCGAGCTATAACACGATGCGGAGGCCCGCCGCCAAGCTCACCGCCAGGTCGTTGGTCAGGAAGTTCACTTGCCCGAAGACCTTCAGCCGCCAGATATTGAGCTGAAAACCGAGCAGAATCCGGAACATGCCGAGGTCCGGACCGTTGCGGTCGTCGACCGTGATCTCGGCGTCCCCCAGATCGAGGGGTTGGCCAGTCTCCGGGTCCGAAACGCTGAGGTCAGAGTTCAGATCGAAGTTCATCCGCGCTTGGCCCAGCTGTAGATCCACGCCGATACCCGTGTACAGGGTCAGGAAATACAGGAGCGTTACGTTGGTCGTGAGCTCGAGCGGCACGGTGATCGCCCTCTGCTCGAGCTCCAGGGTCCCGGTGGAAACCGTGTCGAGATCGATGTCCCCCGAGATGGCCCCCGACGCCTCGAACGCCTCGGCAACCGGGAGCTCCAACCGCATCCGTGACAGCTCGAAACCCGTCGTGACATCCAAGCCACCCCATCGGGCCAATCGCCGTTTTCCAACCGGCGCGACCGCGTTGTACTGAAGATGGACCCCCACGTTGTAGAAGTCTCCTTCGAGGCCGCTGGCCGACAGCGGGTGGTAAAGACCGTTGAGGTACACGCGCAGCCGATCATCGACTTGATAGCCGACCATGAGAGCGATCTGGGCCCCAGCCCCGACGGGAACCGCGAGATCCGTAAGATCTTCGATGCTCCCGTCACCCGCGTCGACGGCGACCGAAACGGTCCCCCCGATGATCAAATTGTCAAAGCTCGACGCGTAGTCGACCCCCAGTCCCTTGTTCGCCATGCTCTGGGCGTTGGCCGACAGGCGAAGAAAGGTTGGAACATCAACCAGACCGTATAGCTCCCGAAGCTGATCGTTGATGAGCTCGTCGACCTCGTCCGCACTCAGGCCGAGGTCCTCCTCGAGCAGCTGGAAGACCTCCGGGTTGTAGTCGATCTCGACGTTCGTCTGGGCGGCCGCGGGTTGCGAAACCAGGCCCAGCGCAAGCAGCAGCAGCGTCCCCCCACAAGTGCGCATGTCGCCGTCACGATCCGGTCCTGGGCGCCCCGAGTCAAAGAGACGGCGAACACGACCGCTGAATCAGTTGCCGCCGGTCTTCTTCATGATCTTGGCCCAACCGTCGCGAAGCGCCACGATGCGGTTCAAGACCGGTTTCTTCTTGGTACTGTCGGGGTCGACGATAAAGTAGCCGGTACGCTCGAATTGAAAGCGCTCTCCGACCTTCGCCGTGCGTAGGCTCTGCTCCAACTTGGCGTCCGGAACCACTTCGATCGAGCGAGGATTCAGCTCCTCTTTGAAGTCGACGCCCGGCGTCTGGTCGGGGTACTCGATCCCGAATAGGTGATCGTACACGCGGACTTCGGCGCTCACCGCGTGAGCGGCCGATACCCAATGAATCGTCCCCTTGACCTTGCGACCATCCGGCGCGTTGCCGCCATTGGTCTCGGGGTCGTACGTGCAGTGAACTTCGACGACCTCGCCCGCTTTGTTCTTCTTGAAGCCGGTACAGGTCACGAGATACGCCCACCGAAGGCGCACTTCTTTGCCTACCGCCAACCGAAAGAACTTCTTGGGCGGATCCTCCATGAAATCCGACGCTTCAATCCAAAGCTCACGACCGAACGGAACCGGACGACTTCCGAGCCGCTCCGGATCATCGGGAAGCCGAGGCGCATCAAAGAACTCTTCCTGGCCCTCTGGGTAGTTGGTCACCACCAACTTGAGCGGCTTGAGGACCGCCATGACTCTCGGCGTGTCGGGGTTGAGATCATCACGAACCGTCGACTCGAGCAGCGCGATGTCCACCACGCTGTTGGCGCGGGCGACGCCCACCTTCTCGCAGAACGTTCGGATGGCCTGCGGCCGATAGCCACGACGGCGCATTCCGGCGATGGTCGGCATTCTCGGGTCGTCCCATCCGCTCACGAGCCCATCCTCGACGAGCTGAAGGAGCTTCCGCTTGGACATGACCGTATGGGATAGGTTCAGGCGTGCGAACTCGGTCTGCCGCGGCTGCGGCTGGGGAACTTCGAGGTTGTCGAGCACCCAGTCGTATAGCTCTCGGTTGTTCTCGAACTCGAGCGTACACAGCGAGTGGGTGATTCCTTCAATAGAATCCGACAGGCAGTGCGTAAAGTCGTAGAACGGATAGATGCACCACTCGTCACCAGTCTGATGATGGTGAGCCCGGCGAATGCGGTACAAGAGCGGGTCGCGCATCTTCATGTTCGGCGAAGCCATGTCGATCTTCGCCCGCAAGACCTTCGCTCCGTCGTCAAACTCGCCCGCCCGCATCCGCCGAAACAGGTCGAGGTTTTCTTCGACCGTGCGGTCTCGATAGGGGCTCGGAGTGCCCGGAGTCTTGACGGTACCTCGGTACTGTTGAATCTGCTCTTCTGAGAGATCACACACATACGCTTTGCCAGCTTTGATGAGCTGCTCGGCGTATTCATAGAGTTTCTCGAAGTAGCTCGAAGCGAAGTACAAATGCTCGCCCCATTCGAAGCCGAGCCACTTTACATCTTGCTGGATCGAGTCGACGTACT
This sequence comes from uncultured Myxococcales bacterium, assembly GCA_964519665.1. GTDB lineage: Bacteria > Myxococcota > Kuafuiibacteriia > Kuafuiibacteriales > Kuafuiibacteriaceae > JANQQN01. The sequence continues at coordinate 34,456 of CAZFIV010000001.1, read as the reverse complement.
TTTGGTCTTCCTTGGCCGGGTTCGTATCGTCGAACCGCAGGTGGCATTGACCGCCGAACTCATTGGCCAGGCCGAAATTCAGGCAGATCGACTTCGCATGCCCAATGTGTAGAAACCCGTTCGGCTCGGGCGGAAATCGAGTGACTGGGTTCTCGTGTTTGCCCGCTTCAAGGTCGGTCGCGACCATCGCTCGAATGAAGTTGGAGGCCGCCTCGCGGGCCGGGTCTTCAGCGACCTTCGCTTTGTCTTCCGTCACTTCAGTTTACCTCGTCGCCACTTTCCCCGCCATCGACGCGGAGCACGGCTTCGACCTCGTCCTCGTTCAGGGGACGGGAAATCCGATACACGCCCGTCAGCCAGTTGCCGAGATCGATACGTTTGCACCGGCTCGAGCAGAAAGGTCGGTGCGGTCCAGCTTCCGGCACGGCCGATTTGCAGATTGGGCAGCGCATAAAGAGCAGAGTACCGTATTTGACTCGTTGCGGCATGTCGAAAAACACGCCTAGGCTCACCTCGCTCCAGCGGCTGGAGATCGGCCGCCCTCAGGCGACGGGGGCCGGGGTTCGAGTTGACTCCCGACCGATCACGTCTTTCGGGCGACGTGCTTGAGCACGGTGTCCGCGACTCGCTCACTCTCCGCGACGCAGTTCAACATCGCCACTCCCCGGAGGCCATTGCCCGACAAGAACAGGCCCGGGAAGCGACTCTGAAGACCGTCGGCCGCGTCGACGAGGCCTTGGTGGCCCTGGTTGTACTGCGGAATGGCGCTCTGCCACCGGATGACCCGCTGCACGATCGGCTCGGCCTTGGGATCGAGGCCACAGAAGGCCGTGAGTTCACTGCGCGCAAGCGAAAGAAGCTCTTCCTCGGATGCGTCGGCCAAGTCGGGTCGTCTCGCTCCACCCAGCATGGTTCGAAACATGACGGTTCCGCCGGGCACATGATCCGGAAAGACCGAAGATGCCCAGATCGACCCGAGCACATCTCGACCTTCGCCGCCGGGAATAAGAAAGCCAAACCCATCGAGCTTCCCGTGGGGCACCGCCGAAGCGGCGAAACCGTGAATGACGACATGGCAGGCGACGTAGGGCACCTCTCGCAGGGCGTCGGTCGCCGCGTCACCCCAAGGCTCGAGGAGGTCGGCCATTTGAGCGCAGGGCGTGGTCACGACCACCGCATCGGCCGACTGAACACCGTGTGGTGTCGTGACCTCGAAGCGGCCGTTGCTTCGACGGAGGGCCTGCACGGGGTGGCTCAACCGAACGGTCGTTCGGTCGGCAAGCGCCGTCGTCAGAGTTCCCAAGCCCTTCTTGAACGAGTGAAGCGTGCCCGTGGGGGCCCCCGGGGCTTGCTTGGGCGTCGGGGTTGCCACCGGGGCCGGGGCGGCCAGTTGGCGCTGCTGCCGACGTTCTCTAGCGATGGCCAGCTGAGCGCGCACCAAACCTCCGTATTTGGATTCGAGCTCGTGCATGCGCGGAAACGACGAACGGAGGCTGAGAGCCTTTGGATCGCCGCCGTAGATGCCCGTCACCATGGCGTCGACCAAGACGTCCGCCGCAGTGGCCCCGATCCGGCGAGCCGCGAAGCCCCACACCGACTCATCGATGCCTTCGGGCCGACCTCGAGCAAAAGGCTCCATGAGAACCCTCAGCTTGGCGGTGAACGGCAAGATGTCCGACCAGATGAAACTCAGAGGCGAGACTGGCAACTCCCGGAGCTTTTGGGCCCGCACGATGAATCGCCGGGCCGACGAAGTGTCGGCAGGAATGAGCTCGGCCCGCAGGCCCAGTCGGTCGATCAGCTCGAACATCTTTGGCTCACGGTCGAGGAAACCGTGCGGGCCGGTCTCGAGGACGAAGCCTCGTTCAACCGACGAACGAACTTTGCCGCCGGGCACGTCCGCGGCCTCGAGCACTTCGACTTCGACCGGAATCCCGGCTTCCGCGGAGCGACGCGACAGCGCTTCGGCCGTCGATAGCCCGGATATTCCCCCGCCAGCGATCAGGATGCGGCGTGTCAATTGAGCCCCTCCGGTACCCTCCGGACCCCGAGACGCTTCACCGACTCGACGAGGGCTCCCATGTGTTCGGGATCGGTCTGGGGCAAAATGCCATGCCCCAGGTTGAAGACGTGACCCCGTAGGTCGCGCGCCTCGTTCAGAATCCGCTGAACGTTGCGCTCGATGCTTTCTATGGGCCCGAACAGCGCGCACGGATCGAGGTTGCCTTGAAGCACGACCTTGCCTTCGGTGTACCGGCCGACCTGGTCGAGCGGAAGGGTCCAGTCGACCCCCAATACGTCGGCCCCGATCGCGGAAAGCTCTGGAAAGCAGGAAGAGACCCCTTTGGGAAAGACGATCATCGGCACATCGGGCACTGCAGCCTTCACTCTCTCGACGATGTCGAGCGTGTAGGGCAACGCGAAGTCGAGATAGTCGTCGCGGGACAGATAGCCTGCCCACGAGTCGAAGAGCTGAAGGGCCCGGCAGCCGGCTTCGGCCTGCGCGACGAGGTGATCTGCGACCGTGCTCGACAACTTGCTGAGCAGGGCCCGCGCGACCTTGGGTTGCTGGTAGAAGAAACGCTTCGTATCGGCGTAGTGCCGCGAACCACCGCCCTCGACCATGTACGCGGCCAACGTAAAAGGCGCGCCCGCAAAGCCGATCAAGGGCGTCTTCGGCATGCCGGCCACGAACGTTCGGATTGCGTCGAGCACGAAGCCCATGTCGCGGATCGGGTCCGGGACCTTCAGCGCGTCGACGTCCTCCGCCGACCGAATCTTGGTCCCGAGAACCGGGCCGGGGACGTAGTCGAGCGGGACGCCCATCGCTTCTACCGGGATCAGGATGTCACTGAAGATAATGGCCGCGTCCAATTCATACCGGCGAATCGGCTGAAAGGTGACCTCTGCGGCCAGCTCGGGGCTCTTGCACAGCCCGAGGAACGTGGTCTTGGCCCGAACTTCTCGGTATTCCGGAAGGTATCGACCCGCCTGCCGCATCACCCAGATCGGCGTCCGCTCGACGCGCTGACCGCGGCATGCACGCAGGAACAGGGGTTCGTCACGTACGTCCATTCCGAGATGTCATAATTCACAAGCCTCACAAATCATAGCCTCGACCTCGGTCAGCGGTGATTCCGTCCTTGGCCAGAGACCCTCATCAGTGTCAGCATGAAGGGCCTCATGCCGCTGGTGTTTACATATGGACCGGCGACCGTCCAGGGTCGCATGTACGACCGCATCGGTCCCACCGATGTCATCGGGTCGGCCGTCCTGCGAGATATGCGGCTGGTTTTCGACAAGCCCAACATGAAGAACCGGAAAGAGGGCTTGCCCAACATCCAGGAGGCTTCGGGCGAGTCGGTCTTCGGCCTCGTGTTCGAGCTCAACAACAAGCAGCTCGATATGCTCGACGGATTCTTCGGCGGCTACGAGCAGAAAACCGTCCCGGTCGCCATCGGCGACCCGCCGGTCACCCGAAAGGCCGTCACTTGGGTCGCCCGGCGAACCAAAGATGGTCTCAAAGCGCGCCGGGAGCTGATCGAACTGACCAAGACCGGAATGGAAGAGAACGGTGCCGACCCGGGGTTCATTGAGGCACTCAACCGTTACGAGGTCATGGATGCCGAGTGATACCGCCGAACTGATCATTGAATTTACCCGGGGCGTCAGCGAATCGACCGCGCGATCGATCGTGGCCGGCCTCCGCGGAACCGTCCGACGCAAAATGGGCACCGATCACGAAGACCAAGTCATGCTTTTGGCTCGAGTCGACGAGCGCGAGGTCCACCGACGGGCGCAGGAAGCGGCGAATCACCCCCAGGTGGCCCGCGTCGAGATCAACAGCGACGGTTTCTCGATTCGGTGACCGGCCGCTTCTTAGCGAGCCGGGTCATCCACCGTCCTCTTCCCCCGGTCGAGCCTCGATCCCGTACTTCCGCATCAGGTCCTTGAAGTGCTTTCGGTCGATGCCGGCCTCTCGGGCCGCGACCGAGATGTTGTTGCTGTGCTGGCGGAGCAGACGTTCGATGTACCGACTCTCGAAGTCGGATATGACCCGCCCCTTAGCCTCTTTGAACGAAAGCGATGGATCGCCTTCTCGGGCCACCGAGGGGACCGCGCTCCGAGGCGCCGGATCGTCGAGGTGCACGTAACGAGAGAGATCGACGTTCGCCTTGCCCCGGTTCAGAGCCGCCGCCCGGTCGACGACGTTCTTGAGCTCCCTCACGTTACCCGGCCACTCGTAGGTCATCAGCCTTCCGTAGGACGCGGAGTCGATGGTGCAGGGAGCGCCGTTAAGGCGGAGAAAGTGCTCGACGAGCAGTGGAACATCGGCCGTTCGGTCTCGAAGCGGGGGTAGTTGCACTTTGACGACGGCGAGGCGGTAGTAAAGATCTTCACGAAAACGGCCCGACCGGACCTCCTGGCGAAGGTTACGGTTCGTTGCGGCCACGATTCGCACATCGACGGGCTCATAGCCATCACCGCCGACCTTCTGTATCTCCCGGGCCTCTAGGACCCGAAGGAGTTTGGGCTGAAGCTCGAGCCCGAATTCGCCAAGCTCGTCCAGGAAGATCGTTCCTCCGTGAGCCCGCTGAAATGCGCCCGCCCTCGGCGCGGTGGCCCCGGTAAAGGCCCCCTTGACGTGTCCGAACAGGGCGCTCTCGATGAGGTCTTTAGGCTGATTGGCGCAGTCGAAGACGACCCAGGGGCCGGCTTTGCGGGTCGAGTACTCGTGGATCGCTTTCGCGACCAGCTCCTTGCCGGTGCCGGTCTCACCTTCGACGACCACGGTGACATCCGAGTCTCCGATGTCTTCGATGAGGGTAAAGATCTCTCGCATTCGCAGGTCGGCACCGACGAGGGGCCCCAGCCGGTCGGCGATGTGAGGCCGGGCTTCGACCGCCTCCTCCTCGGGCATGATTCGGACTTTCGTTTTTCCGAACGCGATCTCTTCCCCGAGCGGAACGCTGACCTCGACGACCCGTGCGTCTCGGTAAAAGGTCCCGTTCGTCGAACCCAGATCCCGAACGATGACGAACTCGCGTTCTCGGCGAACCTCCGCGTGCTTGCGGGACACGGAGCGGTCGGCCAATACGAGTTGACAGCTCGGGTCAGCACCCACCAAGACCGGACGACTGCCGACGCTCGCGGCTCGACCCTTGTCGGGGCCGGTCGGCACAAACAACCGAGCGGAGGTCGGATTGAGGCGAGTGACCGAACCGCTGGCCGGTAGGATATCGGTCACATGCGTTCCGTCGTCGCGGCCCACGAGGTCCTTGGTCAATACGAGCGGCCGGTCGCTTGGTCAACCGTCGCCGAGCTGCTGGTCGGCTTGACCGAGGTTTTGAGGGACGTCCATCATTCATCGTGCTCGCCGGACCTCGGCGCTCGCGAATAAACCAAGACTTGAGCAGGGCGAGTGAGCATATGGGTCCAGGCACACGAGTTTCATTGGTCGATTCTGACACCCGAAGCCTCAGGGTTCTCGAGGTCGACCCAACTTCGGCCGTCGGCAGGGTCGGCAGGATCGGCAGGGTCGGCAGGGTCGGCAGCAGTGACCTTGGATGTCCGACGCTCACATTGAAGCGAATGTCGTTGGGGTGCGAGCTGGATTTGCATGGTCCCGCTCGCCTTCTCGCGACGAGCGATGGCATCGCACCAGCACCCGGCCCTGGTCAACGCGGTCACGGCGCATCGCCCGTAGGACGGCGTGTCTTGGCGACGAGGGAGTAGGCCAACCGACATGCGTGTTCTGGGCATTGAATCATCGTGTGACGAGCTCGCGGGCGCGATTCTCGACCACGACGGGCGCACTCTGTTGGCGAACGTCGTTCATTCGCAGGTCGATGTGCATCGCCTGTTCGGCGGCGTCGTTCCTGAAGTGGCCTCGCGCGACCACGTTCGGCAACTCCATCCAGTCCTCAATGAGACGCTGTCAAGAGCGGGCGTCGAGTTGTCGACCATCGACGCAATTGCGGTGACCGCTGGCCCTGGTCTCATCGGGTCGCTTCTGTGCGGAGTTGAGTTCGCGAAGGGCCTCGCTCTGGCCCTCGATAAGCCCATGATCGGAGTACACCATCTCGAGGGCCATATCGCCGCCGCGCTGCTCGAAGAGTCCGCCCCGAGTCCGCCCTTCGTCTCTCTGCTTGTTTCGGGGGGCCATACGAACCTCGTGTTCGTTAACGACTGGGGCCAATACGAGCATCTTGGCGCCACGCGCGACGATGCCGCGGGCGAAGCGTTTGACAAGACAGCGAAGCTGCTCGGGCTAGGCTATCCTGGGGGAGCCGAAATCGACCGCCGAGCCCAGGGGCACGGAGGCGGCGACTTTTGCTTCCCCACCATGATGGCCGGCAAGGACAATCTGGATTTCTCCTTCTCCGGGCTCAAGACCGCGGTCGCCCGAATGCTCCAGGAAATGCCCGAGGTGGCCCGAGGGGATGGTCTCGGCGACTTCTGCGCTGCTTTTCAGCGTGCGATCTCGGAAAACCTCCTCAGGAAAGCGTTTCGCGCCGCCAAGCGGAGCGGAACGAACAAGCTGGTCCTCGCGGGTGGGGTGGCCGCCAACAGTCGCCTGCGCGCAGACGCGAGCTACCGCGGCCGGCGAGAGCGAGTGAAGGTCTACCTGCCTTCCCGACGCTTCTGCACCGACAACGCCGCCATGATCGCGCGCGCAGGCCTTACTCGCCTGTTGAGAGGCGAGCGAAGCGACCTCGACCTCGTCGCCCGGGCACGGTGGCCGCTGTTCGAGCGCCGAGCGCGGCGATGAGCGCATCGAGCCAAGTGCGTGACCTGGTCGCGCGCTATCAGCTGAGAGCAAAGAAACGATTCGGCCAGAACTTCTTGATCAGCGATCCGGTGCTCGATGACATCGCAAACACCGCGCTTATAGCCCCCGGTTCTGGGCTGATCGAGATCGGCCCAGGCCCCGGGACCCTGACCCGGCGGCTGGGCCGCTCCGGCCTCCCGGTCGTCGCCATCGAGAAGGATGCGACGCTGGTAGATATGCTCCGCGACGAGCTGGCAGCGCTAGAGCAAGTTGAGATCGTACAGGGCGATGCTCTGGTCGGCGAGCTCGCCGACCTGTTGCCGCTGTCACACAGGCCTGCCGTGGTGGGCAACATTCCGTACAACATTTCATCGCCGCTGTTGGTGCGGCTCGTTGAGCAGCGACATCGGCTGGGACCGGTTACGTTGCTGATGCAGCGAGAGGTCGTTGATCGACTGCTCGCCGCTCCCGGCAGTAAGGTCTACGGACGCCTTTCGGTACTCCTACAGATGTACGCGACTGCATCGCGGGGACGTTTGGTGCAGCCCGGCTGCTTTTGGCCACCCCCTAAGGTGCAATCGGCGGTCATCTCATGGACTTGGCGGTCCGAGCCGGCGGTCCCGGTGCCCGACCCTCAACACTTCGAGCGCGTGGTCAAAACCGCGTTTGGCCAACGCCGAAAGATGCTCCGGAATGCACTCCGGAGTGGTTTCGGGGACCTCGGCGTCCAGGCCTGCGTTCGAGGTGGATTCGATTTGGAGCAGCGGGCGGAAAGGTTGTCGCTCGCGGACTTCGCGCGACTGGCGGAGCTGCTACACGGCGTACAGCCTTCGGCGTCGAGGGCGGCCGAAGGCGAATGAGCTCAACGAGCCCGATAGACGATTCGACCTTTGGTGAGATCGTAGGGCGATAGGGCTACGGTGACCTTGTCGCCAAGCACGATACGGATGAAAAACTTCCGCATTTTGCCCGACACGTACGCTAGAACATTCTGACCTGGCGCAATCTCGACCCGGAACATCCCGTTGGGCAGGACTTCCTTGATGATTCCCTCGCACTCGATGGCATCGTCTTTCGGCATAACGCTCCTTTTTGGGGTGGCCAGGACTCTTCGCATAGCCCCAGGCCGATTTGCCGGCTGGCACCTTGAAGGCGCGAGCGGCCGACTGTCAAGGCGATGCCGCTTCCGATTCTTCTGTGTTTGTCCTACTTTTCTCACATTCCACGCACGGTTCGCGATCGAGAAAGCCGGCTTTTTTCGGCAACCGGTTCAGGACGTCGGCGATAATAGGCGTCGACATGGCGACGACCCCTAAGCTTCCGGTATTTTGGCCGAGCGTCGACCGTAGCCGCGCCGACGCACCGAACAAGACCGGGCGACCCGAAGGTGACGGCACCGGCGTCGATATCCGCGCCAGTCTCCCACCCATCTATCGCGAAGAGGGTCAGCAAGACGGCCGGGGTCAAGGGCAAGGAAAGAACGGGCATACCCAGCTCGCGAAGACGATCCAGGGCACGCGAACTGGGCTCTTTCCGACGGTTGGCGGCGAAAGTGCGAGCAGCAAGACTCTGTTCAACGGCACGTCTCCGGCGTCCTATCACGATGCCAACGTGGCCGCCGCTCGGTGGGTCCCTGCGTCGGCAACCGAACAGTATCGCCCGCGATGGATGAAGAAGTACTCGTCGCTGGGCGGTGGCCGAATGATCACCTTCAATACTCCAGGTTTTTCCGCCGCCAACCCCGGCGTTGCGAGCCGAGCCGATTACGATATCCCCGATGATTGGACGGCTCAGCTTAAGCATGGCCTTACTGAGGCTCGGGTAAACGACACAACCGACGGCCGCCCGATGCCTCACCGGACGGCGGTCTACAATTTGGTCGGCGGTATTCTTCGAGCCTAGCGACTCGTTCCGGTTAACGCCCGAGCGTCCCGCCGGCCGCTCGGCGGAACGGCGTTAGTGTAGCCATTGGTTGCGAGGTGCGCTGGGTTCTGACGACAGGAATCGCAGTCCGATGCCCTTAAGCCGGGCCCGGCCAGCTTTCGCGATAAACGACCAAGCAACTTGGTGTCGGACTTCGGCGATGAAGGTGTACGACTCTTCGACGGGCCGAAGACCATATCCGGCCAAGATAGTGACTTCGACGACTGAGCCGATCGGCGGCGTCTCCTCCACTTCAACCAGCATTCCTCCTTCGGAGACGTTTCGCGCCACGCCACGGTGGCTTCCCATATCCGAGCGAAGATGCACCGGCACCGCGACCGGGAGGTCTAACCGAACACGCGGCGCCCTACGGCGTTCCTGAGCTGATGGGTCCGACGCATCCAACGGAACTTTGGACATGTCCGAAGCATGACTGTGTACCGTGATGTACGCAAAAAAACGCCGCTATGAGTCACCGAAATAGTCGGTCAGGATCGTGCGGACGACCGCGGCCACGCGAACGCTCAGCACAGCTATGACTGCACCCAGGGTCCCGTACATGCCATCCAGGCGGCCCGCTTCGTCGCCTATCGATAGGAAGAACTTCGAGTAGAGGAGCCCAGCCACCGCCCCCACCGTTGCGACCACCACGGTCGTGGCGATGCGTTTCCAGAGCGATGGAAGCGGTTGGAGGCGTGGAGTGACCGTCCGCCGAAGCATGGCAGCCCGCAGGATAGAGGAAGCACTCGGCGCGCGCGAGCGTTCCGAGGCACCGTGTCCGTTATCCGACCGGCTCCCTTAGAGTCCCTTGAGGTCGCTTGCATCTACGGTGACCGCGACGGGGCCCACCATGACCTTGGCTTTACCGCGCTCGATTTCGGCGACGTAGCCCATTCGTCCCGAGAAGAGACCGGTCAAAATGGTTACCCGAGCGCCGGGCGCCAGCTGCGTTGACCCTCTAGGCTTGTCGGGCTTCTTCTTCTTTTTGCTGTTACCGACTGGCTTCGGCGGCTCGAGACTGATCTCGGCGTAGTTGTTGTCCTGGCTCCACGCGAGGAATCGATACAGCGGAACGAAGGGCGCGAGAAGCTCTTCGACGGTACCGATCAGAGCTTCGCTCCGAAGGATTTCTTCGTCTCGGGGTAGCAAGGACTCGAACTTGAGGGTGCTCGAGTGCGCCAGAAGATCCGAGTGGAGCAACTCGAGTTGCGCGTCGCTTACATCGATCGTCGGGGTCCGCTCGTCTCGCCAGACGAGCTGACTGTTGTTCGGAAGGCTCTGTAGGATGCCGAGCAGCTCGGCTCGGGCATCGGCGGAGCCGAGCTTTCCGGCCGAGTTCTTGAGATCGACGGATGCCTTGGTGGCCAATTCTACGCCGACCGCAAGTCCTCGTTCGTCGAGACGAAGGATCAGGCAAGCGTGTTGGTGATTGACGGCGATGTCGAACAGATTGGCGCCGCTCATCAGATCGGTCTTGTTGAGGTGCTTCGTCAGAGCAGCTCGGGCCTCGCTACTGCGAGTGAAGAAGACCCACTGTGCCTTGACCTGCCGCCCGTTGGCGACCGACGGGGCCTCTTCGCTCGCCCCGAGCTCCAGCCCGGTGAGCTCTTCTTTGAGCTCTTCCTCGATCGTTCGAGTGAGGGCCAGGATGCGATCCTTCGCTTCACGTCGAGCGAGCGTGTAGGTGTTGGACCGCCACTTCTTGCGTTGATACGCGTCGAAGTCTTCTTCGCGGAAGCCGGCGAAGGGGCCGCCGGAGCCAATGGCACCAAGGGTGTTGGAGGGAGCCATGGTGGGCGGCGCAAATTAGCCCCCTGCGATCGTCGAGGTCAACCGCGCCAGGTACATCCGCAGACGCGTGAGCTCGTCAGTGCCCAAGCGAACGAAGCGCAGACCCATTCCCTTGTACGGGCCGCCGCCGTCTTCGGTGCGGTAGGTGTTGGTTTGGTGACGAACCTCAGCGGTTGCTTGAATGGGACCCGTCGCGATGTCCATGCGGCATTCAAGGCGAGTGCCGGGTGGGTAGGGTCTTCCGCTTTCAATGAACAAGCCATCGAGGCTCAAGTCGCGAACAACCATGTTGTGGGCGCCCCGCGGTCCTTCGACCCGAACGGGTGCTTGGAGCACTAAGCGGCGACCTGAGCGTCGGTTCTGGGTCAATCGGTCCTCCCGGCGACGAGCGACGCATCGACGCCCGTTCCTCCTAACATCAGGCGGCTCTGAGCCTTGAACGCGGCTAGGTTCTCGGCGCCAACGCCGAACAAGACAGCCCGAATCTCGGCCGTCACCGTTCGCAGAAAGGCTACGACGGCCTCGTCGCCCTCGACCGCAGCGCGCAACACCGGCGAGGCCATTCCGGCCACGTTCGCTCCGAGCGCCAGGCACTTGGCGACGTCGAGACCGGTTCGGATGCCGCCCGACGCAACGATCGGAAGGTCGGCCGTGGCGTGACGGACTTGAATGATGGATTCAGCGGTGGTGAGACCCCAATCAGCGAAGGTTCGACCGAGTGTTCGAGCCTGCTCGCCCTCCGCAACTCGCCCCTCGACCAGGGTCCAGCTCGTGCCGCCGACTCCTGCGCAGTCGAACCCGCTGACGCCGATGTCGGTCAACCGGCGGGCGTGGTCGGTCGGGATTCCAAATCCAACCTCGCGGACGAAAACCGGGCAGCGACCACGGCGGTCGAACGTCTCACAGACCTCAGCGATGGCGTCGAACACCCCTTTCCAACTGGTGTCTCCACCTTCCTGAACGACCTCTTGCATGGCGTTGAGGTGCAGATAGAGCGCGTCGGCCTCGATCATCTCGACGGCCCGCCAAGCATCGTCGGGCCCGTACCCTTTCACGAGCTGGATCGCACCGAGGTTCGCGAAGATCGGGATTGTCGGCGCCACGTCGCGGACCTTGAAGTCGACGGCTCGCTCGGAAACCTCGAGCGCGACCCGCTGGGAGCCGACGCCAAAGGGAATTCCGACCGCCTCGGCCGCTGCGGCCATCCGGCGATTGAGGTCACCCGCTCGCTTGAGTCCTCCCGTCATTGGAGAAACCATGAACGGCGCCGAGATGGTCTTGCCGAGAAAGAGAGAGCTAAGGTCGATCTCCGGAAGGTTGACTTCCGGAAGGGTGGCCGGAAGGAAGCGAAGGTCGGAAAGCTGTAGGGCCCGCGACCGGGGTGCCGTGACCTCGCTCTGCCCATCCAGAGCTGCATCGATGTGCAGCAGCTTGTCCGACACTTTTCGAGTCGCCATACGCCATCGCTGCGATGGCGCCCATGGCGGGTCAAGAGGATTCCGGGATCGAACTCGTCGGTCTGAGCGTTTCGTCCCGCAGGCTACCTTGCCGCACCCGGTAGAACCGCGCATCGGCCCCGGTGCCTAGGCGCTGCAGCACGACCGAGCTCGGCTCCGTGCTCGTGAGGATGACCTGACCTTCAAGACGGCGAATGGCATCGAAGAGCTGCCGCGAGCGATCCTCGTCGAGCTCGGAAGACATATCGTCCAGCAACAACACCGGAGCCTCGCCGAGGGCCTCGGCCAGGTGGCTGATCTCCGCGAGCTTGAGGGCGAGCACTAACGCCCGATGCTGACCTTGACTGGCTCGGTCCTTGGCCGGCGCACCGTCGAGCGTGATGCTCAGATCGTCGAGATGAGGGCCGACCGAGGTCGTCTTGCGACGTCGGTCGCGAACCCGCGCCTCTCGAAGTGCATCTCGAAACATTGACGCGAGACCGGACACATCGCGAGGCACGTCGGTTCCCAGAAGCCGGGACCTGTACTGGATTTCAAGATGGGGTGCGGGCTGTGCGATGTCCGCGAAGCGGGCGCGCACCGAGGGGGTCAACACCTCAGCGTAGGCATGGCGGGCAAGCGCGATGCGAGCGCCTTCGGTCGCCACCACGAGGTCAAAGGCGTCCAGAGTGGCGTCGGGGGCGTTGTCGACCAGCAGTCGGTTCCGGTCCTTGAGGGCCTTTTGATAGCGAAGCGCAGCTCGGAGGTAAGCGGGGCGGACATTGAGGAGGGCCCGGTCAAGGAATCGCCGACGCCCGTCGGGACCAGCTTTGGCCAGCTGCAAGTCATCGGGGGTGAATGCGATCGTCACGAAGTGTCCGAGGAACTGGCCAGCGTCGGAACGTTTACCGTCCTTGAATAAGGTCCGTTGAGTCGGGGTGAGGAGGACTCGGAGGTCGTGGTCGAGCCCGGTCTTCGCGGCCAACACCCGTACCTCGATGTCTGCTTCCGGTTGCTCGGCCCGGATCAGCGCTCGTCGAACGACGTTGCGCAGGGGACGCAGGGCCGCGACAAGGTAAAGGGCCTCGATCACGTTGGTCTTTCCCTGACCGTTGGACCCCAGCAGACAGGTGAACTGGGCGCTAAACTCGATCCCTGCCGCTTCGATGTTGCGGAAGTTGCGCAAGGTGGCCGAACGCAGCCTCATCAACAGTCAGATCCGCATAGGCATGATGACAGCCTTGTACCCTTCGCTCCCGACACCTCGGATGACGCCGGGCGAGAGCTCGTCCGTGAGCTCGAGTTCTACTTGCTCCTCGGTGAGGACGCCGAGAACGTCGAGAAGATACCGGAAGTTGAAACCGATCTTGAGCGCTTCGCCATCGTACTCGACGTCGAGCTCTTCGCGGGCTTCACCGAGATCTGGATTGTTCGCCGACAGGGCCATCGCGTTGGTCGTCAGGTCGAGCCGGACCCCCTGCGCCTTATCGGGCGATAGTAGGGAAGTTCGCTTCAATGCGTTGGCGAGCTGTCCCTTGTCGATCCTCACCCTTCGGGAGGAAGAGGTGGGGATAACTTGCTGATAGTCTGGAAACCGCCCGTCGACGAGTCGCATGGTCAGCGTACTCCCACCTTTCTCGAAAACGGCGCTGTTTTCGACGAACCCGATCCGGCCTGGTTCGTCGCCGTCGTCGAGAAGCTTGCGGAGCTCGGATAGACCCTTGCGGGGGATGATGACGCCCTGTTTCATCACCGGCGTTTCTTCCGTTGGGCGTTCCACGACCGAGAGCCGATGCCCGTCGGTGGCGACCATTCGAAGACCCGACGTACCCGCGACGGGCTCGCAGTACACCCCCGTGAGGTTGTATCGCGTTTCGTCCGTCGATACCGCATACAGGGTCTTCTCGACCATCTCCCGAAACACCGCGTTATCGACGGCGAAGAACTCGACGTTGTCGAAGGAAGCGAGGCTCGGAAAGCTCTCTGCCGACATGCCAACAATGCGGTATTTGACTTTGCCGCTCGTGATCTCGACCCATTGATTCGTGGCTTGCTTGAGGGTGACGAGGTCTTCCGGCAAAGAACGGACGATGTTGTAGAGCTCCTTGGCGCCCAAGGTCATCGCGCCTTCTAGCTCTATCTTGGCGTCGTAGTCGGCCGTCAGTCCTATCTCGAGGTCGGTCGCGGATACCGTGAGCCGGTCAGGGCCTTTCGAGCGCAGGAGCGCGTTCGCGAGGATCGGCATTGTCGTCTTCTTCTCGACAATGCCCTGCACTCGCTGCAGGGCTTTTACCAGTTCCGGTACGCGGATGCTCAGCTCCATTGCTCAAGTCCTTCGGTAGTAGATCTTCGTTAAATAGATCAGATCAGTTGTCGTAATAGGGCCTGTGGATTCCGTGATCTAGCTAGCAAGGGTTGAGGAATGCACGGGTTTTGGGAGTGGAAAAGACTGTGGAGCTGCCGCCCACAACCTGTGCACGAGTCGAGCTCGCGGTTATCCTCGACCATTTCCCAGCTTAGTCCCCTTCATTTAGTGCCTATTTAACAGGAAACCACATGATGTTGTGTGTGCCTCGGGCCGGAAGGCTACTCCAACAATAGCTTCTCCAGGTCTTGGACGGCGCGAGCCACTTCCGGTTCAGCGGAGCGCTCCGTGATGCGATTGTAGGCGTTCAAAGCCGTTGTATGGTCCTTGCCGCCCAGTGCGTGCCCGATCTCGGGGTACGAGGCGTCCGTGTGCTTTCGGCAGAGGTACATCGCGACCTGTCTTGGAAACGCGATGGCCCGACCACGTTTCTTCGATTTGAGGTCGGTGATCTTCACTTCGAAGTAGTCGGCGGTCCGTTTGACGATCGATTCACAGGTCAGTTTTCCCCGGATGGGCACGATATCCCGCAAGACGTTCTTGGCCAGCTCGAGCGTGATCGGCTGATTCGCCAGCGAAGCGTAAGCACTGACCCGAATCAGGCAGCCCTCGAGCTCGCGAACATTGGATCGAACGCTCTGAGCGATGAACATCGCTACTTCGTCGTCGAGGGGGATGGAGTCGTTGTCGGCCTTCTTCTTGACGATGGCGACGCGGGTCTCGAGCTCCGGCGGCTGAAGGTCGACGACGAGACCCCACTGGAAGCGGGTCTTTACCCGCTCTTCGAGGTCCTTCATCTCGTGGGGGAGCTTATCGCTGGTGACCACAACCTGTTTCCGCGCGTCGTACAGGGCATTAAATGTGTGAAAGAACTCGGCCTGGCAGGCTTCCTTACCTGCGATGAACTGGATGTCGTCGATGATGAGGACATCGCAGGCTCGGTACGCGCTTCGGATCTCATCCATGCGCTCGAAGCGGATGCCTTGAATGACGTGATTAACGAACTGCTCGGTGGTTTGGTACATCACCCGGGTGCTCGGGGTGGTCGCCTTGACCCGGTTGCCGATCGCTTGAATCAAGTGGGTCTTTCCGAGTCCGACGGGTCCAAACACGAAGAGCGGATTGTAGGCGTATCCAGGGTTGTCGGATACACGCTGAGCAGCTGCTGCGGCGAGCTGGTTTGACGGTCCGGTGACGAACGTCTCGAAGGTGTATCGATCGTTGAGGGGCGCTGGGGCGATGGAGGTGGTCGGCCCGTTGGAGGTCGGTCCCCGTCGGGGGGGCGGAGCGCGGGGCGCTGGGGCGACCGGACCGGGGGGCCCGGATGGCCCCGGCTCGGTCGCGGAACTTGTGCGGACCGGTTCGTCAGGGGCTTCAGAGGGGCCAGGTTTATTGGCCTCATCGATGACGAGAGAGAGCTGGGCGCTCGGATCGATGTCGGAAAGCAGCTCTTCGAGGAGAACTCGGTAGTGGTTGTTGACCCAATCGAGGCCGAAGGTGTCAGGAAACCCTAAGACGAGGACGCCCGGTTCATCGCGAACGCAAGTCATTCGCGAGATCCAGGTTCCAAACGCCTGCTCGCTCAGTCGTTCACCCAGCGCGGTGCGCATCTGATTCCAGGAGCCTTGCAATTCTGCCACGTGCCCACCCATTCCTAGCTCACTCGGGACCGCCGCCGGTTGACCGGTGGCATCGCGCGATGCTCGACCGCCCGGCCCGCGAATGGAAAGCGGACGCTAGCTGACGATCGGCGGCGGGAGCAACTCGGATCAAAGCGGGTTGTCGTTCTTGAGCTGAGCCGATGGATCGGCATGGCGTGGCAAGCTGCAGAGGTCGGGCTTAGATCGGCTTGACAGTCGTCGTGCCGCTAGAGAACAAAGGCGGCCCTTTAGGAGTCGAGCATGAAGCGGACGTTCCAACCCTCCAATCTCCGCCGCAAGCGTAAGCATGGCTTTCGGAAGAGAATGCAAACCACGAATGGCCAAAAAGTCATCCAAGCTCGCCGAAAGCGCGGCCGTAAGCGGCTGAGTGCGACGGTCTACAAGAAGTAAGCGGGGTCGGGACGCGCTTGGCGGTCGTAGCCGGGACGAGGCGGCCGACGCGGGCCGTGCCCTGACGATCGACGCTGCAGGTGGTTTTCCGCGGTCCGCTCGCCTACTGCATCGCTGGGAGTTTCAGAGAGTGCAGCGGGAGGGCATCCGCATTCGTACGTCCGCTTTTACGATCGTTGCTCGACCCTCCTCATCGGCTGGGCCCCGTCTAGGAATGGCGGTTGGCCGAAAGGTAGGGAACGCGGTCGTTCGAAATCGGATCAAGCGAATGGTGCGGGAACTGTTTCGCCGGATGCGGCGTTCTATGCCCGCTGTAGAGCTGGTCATGATCGCTCAAAACGAGGCTGCGGAGCTAGCGCGGGTCGGTTTCGACGCCATTCGGGATGTGGTGGTTCCGGCTTGGCGTCGGGCGATCGACGGGCTCGAGAATGGACGGCGGTCGAGAAGTTGAGGGTCCTGTTGTCTAGATGGATCGTGGACGGTCTCGTCGCCCTGGTCCGTCTGTACCAGGTCGCACTGCGGCCTTTGGCTATGGCGCTCGGGGCTCAGTGCCGATTCCAGCCCACGTGTAGTGCCTACGCGATCGAAGCTTTGAAAAAGTATGGGCCCTGGCGCGGTATCGCGCGTGCGCTCGGCCGAATTTTGCGTTGCCACCCGGGGCATCCAGGTGGATTCGATCCACCCTAGAGCCGCAACCTCATGGAAGAAGAAGCTCAAAATCGTCGCCTGTTCCTCGCGATTACCGTCTGCCTGTTCGTCCTCGTCGCGTGGACGTTCATGTTCCCGCAGAAGCCCCCGCCGGAGCCGGTCGATGGCAACGGGTTGGTGGCGGCGACCAGCACGACGGGGATCGAAGGCGCACCCCCGGAGGCGGTCGTGGTCGAGACCGCGTCTACGTCCGTAGCGAAGCGAGCAGCGGTGGAGCCGAGGTATTTTCCATTCAAGGGCGAGGTCGAGGTCGACGACCAAACGATCCCTTACGAGGTGACGCTGACCAATGTCGGCGGCGGGATCGAGAACTTCGTGCTGACGGAGTATTTCGAACGGGCTTCGGATCGCTCCGAGGCGCGCGAGTTCATTCGCCTGGCGAATGCAACGGCGGATTTGAAAGACCTGGAGGCCGGGCATTTTGGTCAGGCGGGCGCGATCAGCTTCGGGCGAGGGACGACCTTCGACGTTCCGGAGCGGCTCGTATTCGATGTCGTGGAGGAAACCGACAGCAAAGTGGTGTTTCGGGCCCGGACCCCCGACAACAAAGCCGAAATCGACCGGGTTTTCGAGTTGGTCGAGAACAGCTTTGAAATCCGGATGCAGGTTACGGTTCGCAACCTCACGTCCGAAAAGCAGGCGTACCGGCTGGAGATCAGCAGTGCCCTCAAAGCCAATGAAGCGATGGAACAGTCCGGAGGATTCCTGTCGTTTTTGGCCGCTGTGCCCGACCACTTACAAACGCAGTGCTTCATCGACGGCGGCGTGGAGCGGGTGAACTACCAGAGCCTCGAGGACGAGTCAGCCGTTCATCAAGGGAGCGTCCAGTGGGTGGCGATCGATAGGCAGTACTTCTTGGGTGCGATCATCGCGCGAGGAGAGACCGGCAGCGAGTGCGAGATGATGGCCAGAGAGAAGACGGCGCGAGCAGTGATGAAAATGCCGCTGGTGGAGCTCGCACCGCGACAGAAAGGGCCCGATAGCTTCAAGGTGCACATGTTCGACGCTTTCTTCGGGGTTAAGAAGCCATCGCTGCTGTCGCAGCTGAATGCTGAACTCGAAGGCGCGATCGATTACACGATTTTCTGGGGCCTGAATCTGGCGCCGCTCTGCACGGCCCTTCTTTGGATTCTCGGGATCCTGCACAGCCTCACAGGCTCGTGGGGTATTTCGATCATTGGTCTCACTATGCTCGTGAAGGTCGTCTTGTTTCCGCTGAATCAGCGGTCCATGAAATCGATGCGGGCACTGTCGGCTCTGAAGCCGGAGATGGACAAGATTCGGGAGAAGCACAAGGGCGATCAGCAACGGCAGAACGAGGAGATGATGCGCCTGTACCGGGAGAACAATGTGAACCCGGCGGGTGGTTGTCTTCCGATTCTTCTGCAGATGCCGATCTGGATTGCGCTGTATCGGGCTCTGTCCGCGTCCGTAGACCTGTATCAGCAGCCGTTCCTGTGGATTGCCGATTTGACGACTCAAGACCCATACTGGGTGCTGCCGATTCTGCTGATCGTCGTGATGTTCCTGCAGCAGCGCAGTATGCCTTCGTCGATGGATCCTGCTCAGCAGAAGATCATGATGTACACGATGCCTTTGGTCTTCGGCCTGATGATCTCTGCTGCGCCGGCGGGGCTGTGTTTGTACATCCTGGCGAACACTGTGTTGACCATTGGGCAGCAGCATCTTATCAATCGCACGATTGGGCCCGCGGAAGGCCCACCGTCCGCGCTGGAAGCAAAAGCGTAGCGCTTCATCGGGCGGATCGAGATCCAAGAGATTGCGCCCGATACTCGTCCTGAAAGGTCAGACTGCTTGCGGGCGGCCCAGAGGTGGCGGGACGGGCTCCTCTCTCGGAGATGAGGGCTTCGATGGCGAGGATAAGAGAGTTCGAGGGGCAATCAGAAGAAGATGCGGTCGATCAGGCGTGCGCAGCGCTCGAGATCGAGGCCGACGAGCTGGATTACACGGTTCTCGACGAGGGCTCCGATGGTGTCCTGGGCCTGGGGAAGCGACCGGTGCGAATTCGAGTGCGGGCTCCTGACGACGGAGAGGACGAAGACGAATTCATCGAGGATTCGGACGAAGCAGACGAGGTCGACGGCGAAGAGGCCGAGGGGGATTCCGACGAAGACACCGAGGCCGAAGGTGGCGAAGTCGAATCCACCGCGGACGACGAAGTGGTCGGAGGGATGGTCGGCCCGGCTCCGGAGAAGGCGGAAGCGGCTAAAGAGGTCGCAGAGGGCCTCGCCTCCCGTATGGGAATCGATTGTCGGGTGTCGGTCCGCGATGAAGACAAGCAGATCGTCGTCCTCATCGAGGAAGTCGACGATGCGAGTACGGACGTCGCGGAAACTCTTGGAAAGAGTCGGCCTCCGGCCATCCCGTCGTTCCAGTTCTTGCTCAACAAGATCGTCAACAGGTTCCCAGACGATCGAAAGCACATCGTCGTCGAGGTACCTTCGGTACCGCGCCGGGAGCGGCGCAGCGATGAAATGGCGCGTCACCGCCACGGTGATGGCGAAGATGAGCTAGACCCCACCTTGGTTGAACTGGCGCGGATGTTGGCTGAGCGTTCGATGGAGCTCAAGAAAGTCATCACCGTGCATCCGATGGCCGCGGGAGATCGGCGAGCGGTTCACAAGACGGTGATGGCGATCGAGGGCGTGCAGACGGTGTCGGAAGGCGAGGGTCTGTACCGGAAGATGCACATCGTACCCGACTCGGTGAGAGAAGACGGTGCAAAGCGAAAGCGTCGTCGTCGCCGAAGACGAAGGGGACCGGGCGATGAAGGCGCAGCGGAATCGGGCGAGGATTACGGCGACGGTGATGGGGACGAGATTGAAGCCGGGGGCGAGTGACCTCAGCAGCCTAGGAACCGAATGCCGCCGAGGGTATCGTGAGCCTGGTCGGTGGACACGATGGTGAAGAAGACCCTGGAGGACCGGCTGTTCGGTGCCGCATGCGTCTATGTGATGCTAGAGAACAGTGGGCACTCGCCGGAGAAGAATCAGCTCTATCTCGGGACGCTCGAGGATCTGGAGCTGGAACCCTCGCAGGTCGAGGAGTACCTTTCGAGCAACAGAGGGGCTGTAGAGCGGTCTTTGAAGCAGGTCAGGGCTTCTAAGACTAACGCGGCGCGTTAGTGTTATGTCGGGCGAGAGCTACAGCTTGAGCGAGGTTGCAGAGCTTCTCGGAGTCAGCAAGCGGACCCTGCAACGCCAGATTAGGGACGGTGCCTTCCCCGGGCGGTTTTTGGCTCCGAGTCCTCATGGGATGGAGATGCGGATCCCGGCGGCTGAAGTCATGCAGGCACGCGGGATGGAATTGCCAGATGGCGTCGCCATTGAGTCGGAGCCACCGCTGCGGCAGGTCGGGCTGGCACCGGTAGCGGCGGATGAGGCGGACGGCTCGATCTCTTGGACGGCGAGTGAGTTGCAGAGCCTTCGGGAAGGTGTGCTCGAGGTCGTTCGAGAAGAGCGCGAAGTCATGCTCGCCGAAGTTCGAGGCGTCCTCCAGGAAGATGGACGCGCACGTTCGGCGCAAATAGAGGAACTGCGGGCGACTGTCCAAAGAATGGCGGATGAACTCGCTAAGCTGCGGGAGCTCATGGGTGACCGATCCACGATGGGAGCGGCCGCGGATGGGCAGTGGGCAGATGTCATGAGTTCGCACCGCAGTGAGTTGGATGTCGACGGTTTGTTGACTGAGCTGGGCGAGCTGGAGGCTATGTTGGGCGTGTCCGAGAACTAGATGTGCTTGGCATGCATCCGGATCCGCTCGAGGGTTCGGCTATCCGCCTACTCAGTGCTATCGATTTGCTGTCGCACTGGACTCGCTCTAGCGGCCATGAACTCGCGCCGCCATGTAATGATGACAGGAAGCGGGTCGCGTGCGCGACCGTGGTGCGCGGTCAGTACGAGCTTTGGGGCTTCGGGTCGACCTTCCATGTGGATTGAAGTCGCTACGGATACGCGTAACGCGGAGTCCTCGGTCTACGTGGAACAATGACTGCCTACGGATCCGTGCGTCGGCTCGATGTCTGAACCGGTAAGGCGCACTTGAGTCATGCATTGAACGAAGGGCGACTCAGGATAGTGCTAGTCTCCCGCCCGGGAAGTACAGCTTGTTTTCGCCGGCCCTCTTCACCGGCTCGCTGCGCGGCCTTGGGCCGCACTTCCGTGCTCCTCGGTTACAGGGTGGTGCCCTCCTTCCTGCGGAGCGCAGCGAGCAGGGGCGAAGATGGCGCGACGAATTCGGGCGCGTACTTCCCGGCGGCACGCTAGAGGTAATGCGAGGACCGGCAGGCTTTGATTCTGCGAGGGGACGCCGCGGCCGCTCGACCGCGTGGCTCGTGGGCAAGCGGGCGCTTGGCGCTCGGAACGGCGGACGGTGGCTGCTGTGAGTGAGCGCTTCGGCAGACGGGATCACGGTCTCAGGCGAGTGTAGGGCGCGTTGGCGGTATCGGTCCCGTGAGGCCCGGCTTGAAGGATACATCGGCGATCGTAGGCCTTGACGGCGCCCCGGCGGGTCAATGCCAGGAGTGGCAAAGCTGACCTCGTGCGGCGACGCGTTGGCATGCTGCGTTGGCCGCCGCCATGCGGGACGACTGCCAGTGATGAGCACCTTAACCGCGTCTGCGTACACGCTGGCGGGCACCTTGGAGGGAGGCCGGGCGGGCCACGTCGAGTGAACGAGCTATTCGCGGGGTCATTGGACAATTTGGCAAGTTAGAACGACCGCGCCCTTGTGGGCCACGTTGATGGCGGATGATCACGTTGCTCCGATCATCGGGTCGAGGCCTGATCGTGGTGATCACGACATTGACGGGGTGTGCAGACGGCTTCGAAGGATCCCTTGGGTCGTGCTGCAGGTGTCAGGACCAGTGACCACGGAGGTCCGGCGCAGACGGTTTGAGTTCGCTTGGCATGAAGGGGGCTGCAGCGGCTCTTCTGGTCTAGAGGTCGACTGAAAGGGAATGGGCCGGTAAGTGGATGCGCGGCGAGGTGTGGAGGGTTGATTGGGCGGGAAGGAGACTCGTCGATATGGGCGGTTGACTGGCGCCGGTCGCGTAGAGGGTGCGCTGGCTGAGGTGGTCTGGAGATGTCGCGAGGCCGTTCGGATAGATGTGTGACGGCTGAAATGGGATGGTACAGCGGTACCGCGTCCTTTCGGAGTGGCGATGGGTCGGATCTCTCATAGGGAGGTGCCGTGGTCAGGACGTGCTGGTGATGTTGTGCTGGGGAAGCCGTAGGGCTGTGAGGGAGGCTCCGATCTCCAGGCTCCGCATGAGAAAGATGTGTTCCACGTGCAACGAGTTCAAGACCGTGGCCCGAACACGCCGCTGCCCGAACACGCCACTGGATGGCCTGTGCAATCAACCGTCGCAGCGGAAGAGAAAATGCATCGCCGCTTTGGATACGCCTCTCCCGATAGGTCGGTTTCCCATCGGCCGTCTTCACGGAACACGTTGGGAGACCTACGGGGGTGGGAGGCCGCGCGCTCCGAGCATGAGTGAACCGCGCCTAGGCGTCTCATTCGGTGGGCCCGCGGGGCGTTGCGTGCCGCAGGTCGACGGGACCCGAGTGGGACGGGAGCATGCCCACCCGTCGTCGCTCATTGGCCTTGTTTAGCATCGCGATCACCAGTGACGTGTGGCGCTCCTTCAGTCTTTGGCAGGATCTGGGGGAAACCCATGCAACGACACGATGTTGCTGGGCCAAGGCGGGTGGCGCTGGTGGCGGGATATCGGGTGGCGGTCGGGAGGCAATGGGAAGCTGCTGGGCGTGCGTTGGGTGGAGCAACGAGTTCTGCGGGAGCCGGGTGGCGAGGTAAGGAGGGCACGATGAGAGGTGCGTCGGGGAGAGCCTGTGGATTCCGGGCGGCCGAAGAAAAACTCGCTAAGTTGCTGATTGCGATAGGCTTTTTTGCCCAGATGGGCAGCTCTGCTGGCCGCGATTCACAGCTGATTCACAAACCACGGTAGGCCGAATCATTAAGCGCCGTAGGGAAACTCAAAGTCGGCAGGGTCTGTGATTCTCCTTGGAAGGGGATCAGGAAGTGAAACGCATTGTCCGATCCGATCGTGATCGAGGTTGGTCATGGTGGCGGTTTTCTTGGCAACCACGACCGTCTGGTGGCCGTCGCGAGTACATAGGCTCATCTGAGTTCCTTGCTTGTTGAGCGGTCGAAGGGCGATGAGCCGTGGATACGGAGACGGTGTTGATGCGCGCCGGATGGCTATCCAAGAGAAATGCAACTCTTGAGCGCGGCGTCCGGCGGAGGCGGCGATCCGAGTCGCAAAGGGTCCAAGGGGAAGTCGCCAGGTGAAATGGCACCAGTCGTTGGCAATGCGTAGGCTGCAGGTCGCGGTGGCGGCGCATGGGGCGAAGGGCATGAGGCCGTGCCGGGCGAGGATGTCGCGGGTCTCCATGAGAAAATGGCTTGATGGTTTGCTGCCGGGCTCGAGCACGAGGATTGTGGCTGCTGGTGCCATGGCCTCGAGGGAGGACATGAGTAGCCTGGCGGCCGCCGCCGGCGTTGGGGTCATCTCGCGGATCGAATAGGTCCAGACGGCAAGGTGGGCATCGTTGAGGAGGTCCGGTCGGAAGGACGTTAAGCGATGGGTTGCCGGGAGCTGGAGGTGAGCGAAGAATTCACGGCCAAAGGCGATCTGTCGGGGAGCGACGTCCACGATGGCTGTGTGGGAGCCGCGGAGGGCGAATGCGAGTGCTGCTGGACCCCATCCGCCCCCGATTTCGACCATCGATTCGGGATTGAGTTTGAGCATGTCGATGAGTCGATGTGTCACGTGGAACGTGCGAGCGCCATAGACGATGGCCCACAGTAGAATCGTGTCCAAGTCATGGTCGGCCGTGACATCGCCAGTAGGGTTGCCTGGTTCCGCTACGACCTGGAGCAGGCGTTCGGAGAACGTCCGGTAGCGGTCGGCAAGGCGACGAATGGGCAGCGCGGCAGGATCGACCGCAAGGGCGCTAAAGACCGCGGCTTCGAGCGCCTGCGCTCGCTCGCCGTGCTGTTCGGACAGCAAGGTCTGCGCATGGGACCTCTCAACCATAGAAAAGGGACCTATCACAGGGCCGCGTGATAAAGAGTGGAGCCCTGGTGGGCTCCGACCCGTCCTTGTTTAGGCCTGCATAGACGCAGCGACCGACTCGGCGACGCGTAGAGCCTTGAAGCACACAAATCGGGTCGGTGGGCGGCTAGAGGTGCATTGTTGGATCCGAGTCCTCCGGTCGGTGGTCGTTGAACGCTTGGAAGACACGGCTCAACCATCGCGGGACGGGTGCGATGGACAGCATGTCGTCCCCTACGCGCCCGTGGCACCGCGCGACGGGGCTCTCGAAGAAGGAGTAGACGAACCATCTCGGGCATAGGTCTCAGACTTTGACGTCCATAAATCCGAGGTACAAGTCGACGTCGGCCTCGTCATTCTTCGTAAGGAGGTGCGCGCGAAGCTGCGTCGCACGTTCTGCTTCGAGGTCAGCAAAAAAATCAAGCTCACGGTCCGTAAGACCATGGTCGTGCTCGACCCCGAGGAAATCGAGTGCTTCCGCAAGAAGGTCACGTCGGTGATACAGGTACTGCCTGATGACCTCTTCGCCTAGTTCGTCAGGTGGCAGGACGCCCGAAGCCAGTGCTGAATAGAGGCGGTTTATCCGGGCATTTGTCTTCTGCGAGGTCTTAAGAGAGAACGCGCCACCCTTGTTCTTGATGCCTGCTCGTCTGAAGAGCTCTTCCCGAACTTTCTTTGGGGCGGCGGAAAGAACGGATGCAAATCGCTCCGCAGGGAGTCGGAGAAGGAGTTCAAAGGGTCGGGCCATCCTCCCTGTGCATACACTCTGGGTCTCGTTTTGTTAACAGATTGGCTGAAGTGGCGACCGGGCAGGCGAGGTCAGGGGGCGCCGGAGGGAGAGCAGAGAGGAGGTTTCACATGAAACAGTCCCGCCGGCCCAGCTCGATGCGCTCCAGAGGACACTAGACAACGACAGCACGGACTTCGGCTCCGGGTGTCGGTGCGCTTAGGCCGTCGAGATGACCTAATTCCTGCGGCCCGCCCACGGCCCCGCCCCGTGCCTGTCATTCGCCTCACTCGCGCCATGCCACGGCCGATACTTTGGACACCAACAATCATAACAAGCGCGATTTGTTTCACTGCGTGTCTGTCCCTCGCCTTGTAAAGCCTGACGTTTGCGCGACCCCGGCCACCCTTTTGGCAACGCTCAGAAGCGAAGGCAGCCGCTTGGTCGCTCGATACGGAGCGTCGGCCTTCTCATCGTCGGGTGCAACTCGATGGGCTCGCAAGGGCATATGTCGCTCCTGCTGAGGCCGCGTTAGCTTACCGTTGCATCCTGGCGCGAGAGCGGCGGCCGCACCGTGCGATCATCCCAGCCCGGCTCCGGCGGATGGCCTGGTCGTAGTAAGGCGGAGAAGCCACGGAGCGTTGACTGGGCCATCAGGAAGAAGGACCTGGCGGGGCGTGGCTGCCCGCCGATTTCGTAAAACGCGCTCTGATGGGTCTGGGGTCAGTCGCAGGTTTGTGGAAGGAGATGGCCCGCTGGCACGAGGCGCGGCAAATACAAGTTGAGGTGCGGTGCGGCTGACGAGCTGGCTGCGCGATTGCGAGCGCCTGTCGAACGAAAACGTTAGCAACCATCGACGGCGACCTGTTCCACGTGGAACAGAGCGAACCCCTCCCACTTCGCGGGCACCCGTTCCAAACCCATCATCAAGCGTCAGAAGAGAGATGGCTGACTCACGACCTCAGCAACGGGTTGGAAGGAGCGCCGATGCAGCGGACTTGCGCCGTGCCGTCGCAGCGCCGACAGATGGGCCGCTGTGCCGTATCCCTTGTGCTTCTCGAATCCATACTCGGGATATACCGAGGCCATCTCCGTCATATACCGATCCCTCGCGACCTTCGCGATAATCGATGCTGCGGCAATCGAGATAGACAACGAATCACCTTTGACCAAAGCAACCTGCGGAATCTCGGTTCCCGGTACGGTGCGAGCATCGACCAGGAGGTAATGGATATCTCCCACTCGATCGACCACCGAGGCGAGTGCCCTAGACATAGCCAAGCGAGCAGCCTGAAGTATGTTCAGTCGATCGACCTCTTCTACGCTTGCGTCAGCGATGGCGACAGCTCGCGCCTCGGCTTCAATACGCCAGGACAGCTCCTCTCGGCGTCTCGGGCTCAGGGCCTTTGAGTCGTCGACCCCCTCGAGCGCGTGAACTCGGGTCGGTTCCAGTACGACACAAGCAGCGGTCACCGGACCGGCAATTGGGCCTGCGCCGACCTCATCAAGTCCGGCAACCACGCAGCCCTCAGCCCATAGCGGCAGTTCCTGGCTCAACATATCGTGCAGACGCTTCCCGCCGTCGCCAGCGTCCCTCTTTGCCATATCCCCAAACAGTACCCCATCGGTCGTGCTATAGGAAACCGGTGGCTCCTGCCGTTCGCTTAAGCGATGGTCTACGATTTCGCTGCACGAGATGTGGCAACTGCTGTCGTCAGCCCGGTAGCGTATGGATCACCGTCGATGAAATGATCGCGATGGCCACCTACCTCGAGCAACCCCTCGACGTATTTCAGTCGAGTTATGACATCCAGTGGGATGTTCACGCTCAGAGTTGGCGAATCGACGCGATAGCCGGAGACGGTTGTCCCTTGTTAAGAGGGAACGACTGCTCGGTTCATCCTGTTAAGCCAATGCAGTGCAGGACGTTCCCATTCTGGGCCGAGTTGCTGGACGACCGCGAATCATGGCAAGCCGCCAAGCGCTACTGTCCCGGAATGGACGACGCTGATGGTCAGCTCTACAGCCCCTCTGAGATTCGCAAGCGGGCAAAGCAAGCGGACGGAAGATAGCGCCGCCCGCGGCGACGAGCCCTGCCGGCGTCAAGGCCTCAAACCCCATGGCCTCCGATTCGTCGAAGATTGAAGTTCGCGGAGCACGCGCCCACAACCTCAAGAACATTGATGTGGACCTGCCACGCAACAAACTGGTCGTGGTGACGGGTGTATCGGGATCCGGCAAGAGCTCGCTGGCCTTCGATACCATCTATGCCGAGGGTCAGCGACGATATGTGGAGTCGCTGTCCGCGTATGCTCGGCAATTCCTCGACCAGATGGACAAGCCGGATGTCGACAGCATCGAGGGCTTGTCGCCAGCTATCTCGATCGAGCAGAAAACCACTTCGAACAATCCGCGGTCGACAGTCGGTACGGTGACCGAAATCTACGACTACCTTCGACTGCTGTATGCCCGCATCGGCAAGGTCGCCTGTCCGAAGTGCGGAAAACCGGTCACTCGCCAGACCGTTCAGCAGATCGTCGACCGAATCGCAGCCAACCCCGACAGGACCCGCGTCGTTTTGATGGCGCCACTGGTCCGCGGCCGCAAAGGAGAATACAAGAAGGAGCTCGAAGACTTGCGGCGTCAAGGGTTCACCCGAATCCGCATCGATGGCCAAGTACACGACCTGAGCGAGCCCATTCAAGTCGACAAACGTCGAAAACACGATATCGACGTGGTCGTCGACCGAATTAGCGTCCGACCCGACCGACGGCAGCGAATCACGGACTCCGTTGAGCTGTCGCTCCAACACGGAGGCGGCCTGGTTCGTATCCAATTCCCGGACAAAGAGGACGAAGAGCTCGTTTCCCAGAACTGGTCGTGTCTAAGCTGCGGTGTCTCGATAGCAGAGGTTGAGCCCCGCACATTTTCCTTCAATAGCCCACACGGTGCATGCACGACGTGCGGCGGCCTCGGCGAGCTCTCGATCTTCGACGAAGAGCTTGTCGTACCCGACCCCAAGCTATCTCTGGACGATGGCGCCATCGCTCCATGGGCGACCAAGAACGCCACTTGGTACCGGCCCGTGCTCGAAAGCCTGGCCAAGCATTTCAAGCAGTCCACGAAGAAACCGTGGCGCAGCCTGCCGGCGAACTTTCGAAACAAGGTCTTGTTCGGCACCGGCGATGAAGAAATCAGAGTCACGTATCAAGGTGACGGCCATAAATACACCTACAAGAAACCCTTCGAAGGCGTGATGAACAACCTGCGGCGCCGGATGAACGAGACATCATCCGACAGCGTGCGAGAGAACCTCTCTGACTTCACCACCCTCAAGGCCTGCCCCGACTGCGAGGGAACGCGTCTTCGAGCCGAAGCGAGAGTCGTCCGCGTCAACGGTTTGCCTATCCATGAGGTCACCGCAATGTCCGTTGCAAGCTCGCACCGGTGGTTCGCGGAGCTCGAGCTAGACACCCGTGACCGAGCGATCGCCGACCGGTTGTTGCGAGAAATCAACGACCGAATTGGTTTTCTCAACCATGTCGGCCTCGGCTATTTGAGCCTCGACCGCAAGGCAGGGACCCTCTCGGGGGGCGAAAGTCAACGAATCCGCCTCGCTACTCAAATTGGCCGCTCTTTGGTTGGGGTCCTATATATCCTCGACGAGCCGTCGATCGGCCTTCACCAACGGGACAACGCGCGTCTGCTGCAGACGCTTCGGCGCCTTCGTGATCTCGGCAATACCGTCGTCGTCGTAGAGCACGACGAAGATACGATTTCGTCCGCCGATTGGGTTATCGACATGGGTCCCCGGGCGGGTGTGCATGGAGGAGAGGTCGTTGCCAGCGGCCCTCCCCCAGCGATTCGTGAGCACCCGGAGTCGATCACCGGCGCCTACCTCGCGGGTCGACAGTGCATCGAGGTCCCCTCACGTCGTCGGTCCCCGTCCTCGCACGTGCTACGAGTCGTCGGTGCCCGGGGCAACAATCTCAAGAACATCGACGTGACCTTTCCGCTCGGCGTGTTCACTTGCGTGACCGGGGTCTCCGGCTCTGGAAAGTCGACATTGGTCAACCAGACTCTCCGAAAGGCGCTCGCGCACGAGCTGATGGGCTCGGCCGAGCGGCCATCGGCTCTGGTTCGCATTGAAGGCCTCGGCGGCGTCGATAAAGTCATTGATATCGATCAGTCTCCGATCGGCCGAACACCTCGATCCAACCCCGCGACCTACACGGGTCTGTTCGGCGACATTCGCGACCTTTTCGCGAACCTGCCGGAAGCCAAGGTTCGCGGGTACAAACCAGGGCGTTTCAGCTTCAACGTCAAAGGGGGCCGGTGTGAAGCCTGCGAGGGCGACGGAATTCTCAGAATCGAGATGCACTTCCTGCCCGACGTCTATGTTCAGTGCGAAACGTGCGACGGCCGGCGGTACAATCGAGAGACGCTCTCTGTCACGTATAAAGAAAAGTCGATCGCCGATGTGTTGGACATGACGGTCTCCGAAGCGCTCGACTTCTTGGGCACCATCCCTTCGATCCGGCGCAAGCTAGAAACACTGCAGTCTGTCGGGCTCGGGTACATTCACCTGGGGCAGCAAGCGACGACGCTGTCGGGCGGTGAAGCCCAACGGGTCAAGCTCTCGAAAGAGCTCGCTCGTCGATCCACGGGCCGAACCGTCTACATTCTCGATGAACCGACCACCGGACTGCATTTCAACGACGTTCGCAAACTCCTTCAGGTCCTCCATCAGTTGGTAGACCAGGGGAACACGGTCGTCGTGATCGAACACAACCTCGATGTCGTTAAGACGGCAGATTGGGTCATCGACCTGGGACCGGAAGGGGGCGATGCCGGCGGTCGGCTCGTCGCCCAAGGGCCACCGGAGGTCGTCGCCCGATCCGGTACCCACACGGGTCGATACCTAGCTCCGCTCTTGAATCAGTCGGAGAAAACGGGGGCCATTGCCAAAGGTCGCGCGACGTCTAAGAAGAACTCGCGACGAAAGAAGCCGGCGGTCGCCGGCACAGGAAGGTGACAGATGGTTCAAGCGAATAGGGTCGAACCCCGTCTCGACCTCTTTGAGGAGATAGAGACGCTCAAGGCGGATCTCAACGCAGTGATCCTCGCCCACTACTACCAAGACGCCGACTTACAGGATGTGGCCGACTTCATAGGCGACTCGCTACAACTTGCCCAGGCAGCGGCGGCAACCGAGGCCGACGTCATCGTCTTTTGCGGCGTGCACTTCATGGCCGAGACCGCCAAGATTCTAAATCCAGACAAGCTCGTCTTGGTGCCCGACCTGAAGGCTGGTTGCTCCCTGGCCGACGGCTGCCCTCCCGATGCCTTCGCCGCCTTCAAAGCCCGGTATCCTCATCACTTCGTGATTTCGTACATCAACTGTTCGGCTGGGGTTAAGGCGCTCAGCGACGTGATCGTGACTTCATCGAACGCCAAGCGCATCGTCGAACGAATTCCTGAGGACCGCCCCCTCCTTTTCGCGCCCGACCAGCACCTCGGTCGCTACCTCATCAAGCAGACCGGTCGTGATATGGTTCTATGGCCTGGCTCGTGTCAGGTGCACGAGATCTTCAGCGAAAAGAAGCTCCTTCAGCTGAAGACTCGTTATCCCGATGCGCTCGTTATCGCCCATCCGGAGTGTGAAGAGGCCGTGCTGAGCCACGCCGACCACATTGGGTCGACGCGGTCGCTCCTCAACTTCGTGGTCGGTAGCGACGCCTCCGCGTTCATCGTTGCGACCGAGCCGGGCATCATTCACCAGATGAAGCGGAAGACGGAAGGCTCCGGCAAGGAGTTCATTCCTGCTCCGCCCGACTCCTCCTGCGCGTGCAACGAGTGCCCACACATGAAGTTGAACACCCTCGAAAAGCTCTATCTCTCCCTGCGGCTCAAGAGTCCGCGCCTAGAGATGGAGGAAGATCTTCTGAAGCGAGCCCACGCTCCGATTCAGCTGATGCTCGATTGGAGCTGATGTCAGTTGCAGTTGCGGACCATGGCGTCGCCCTGCGTCCGACCACCGCTTACGTCGATGTGGACGCCCTCGAGGCCAACGTAGCGGCGATTCGGTCACGAATCGGCCGAGACGTGCAGATTATGGGGATCGTCAAGGCGAACGCTTACGGCCACGGGCTCGTGCCCGTGGCTCGAGCCCTCTTGTCGTTCGGTGTAGATGCGCTTGGCGTCGCGTTTCTCGAGGAAGGCATTGCCCTGCGAAAAGCTGGGATTCGCGCCCCCATCCTCGTGCTCGGCGGAATCATCGGCAACCAGATCGTCCACTTCTTGGAGTTTGACCTCCAGATAACGGCGTCGTCGGTCTATAAGCTTGAACAAATCGAAGCGCAGGCCGCCGCGAGCGGCCGACGAGCCACCGTACATCTCAAGGTCGATACCGGCATGGAACGGATCGGCATGCACTGGGACACCGCTCACCGGCTGCTCGAAGCGGCGCTGCGAACTCGGCACTGTAACGTGATCGGCGTGTTCAGCCACTTGGCCAGCTCCGAATCCGAAGACTCGGAGTTCACTCAGCTTCAACTCCAGCGCTTTCACTCATGTCTGAGCGCTGTGAACGGCCCATGGATCCGACATATCGCAAACTCCGGCGCCATCCTTCAGCATCCCGACAGCTACCTCGAGATGGTGCGCCCGGGCATCACGCTCTACGGCGTCTATCCATCGGCCGAGGTCGACCGCAGCGTGAGTTTGCGCCCCGCCCTTTCGATGAAGACCCGCGTTGTGTACTTCAAAGTTGTCCGCAAAGGCTCTTCAGTCAGTTACGATCGCACATGGACCGCGCCCCGCGACACCAGAGTCGTGACGCTCCCCGTCGGATACGGCGACGGCTATAGCCGTCGGCTGTCGAATCGGGCCTCTGTGCTCATCAACGGGCAACGTTTCCCTCAGATCGGTCGCATCACCATGGATGCGATGATGATCAATATCGGTCAGGGGTCAGCGTACAACGGGGACGAAGTGGTTCTGATCGGGAAACAGGGCGGCGAGGAGATCCGAGTCGAAGAGCTGGCCGAGCACCTGCAGACCATTCCGTACGAGGTCCTGACCTCGATCAGCGTGCGCGTTCCGAGGGTCTACGTTGGTCGCGCGGCCCGCCGCCTGGCCTTGAATACGCCCAGCTGACCCCACCGTCGGTGCTAGGTGTCGCATCGAGAGACGCCGGCCTTATCACCTCTATAGACCAGAGCTTCAAGCATTCGCGGTCGCTCCGAAATGAATGAACGGCGGGCTGCTGTTCCGACCCGGACGACGAAATCTCAATCCGGGAGAAGACCAGTTGGCGACCAAGCGAACGACCATGGAGAGGACCGACGAAACAACGGAACGCTACCTGCAGCTCGAGAATCTGGAAGCCCAGTGGCGTTGGCTAGCCCGCCGCGGCGGGGGCGAATGGCATGACGTGGGACGCTCCGTCGAGGGTCGCACGATTCCCTCCATCAGTTTCGGCGATAGCCGGCATCCGGCGGTCCTTCTCTCGGCCCTCATGCACGGCATCGAGCTGATCGGCGGATTGGCGCTGCTCGCCGTCGCAAGAGACCTGGTCGCTCGGTCTCGCGAACGATGGCCGCTACACTTTGTATTCATGCCTATCGTCAATCCGGACGCTGTCGCATCCAACCTGCGTCGGGTTCGAGCCAAACGGCGGGCTTCGATGCGAGCCAACGCGCGCGGGGTGGACCTCAACCGGAATTTTGCCATCTTGAATGACCGAATGCCGCTGCATCCCTTCGCGGGCTCGAAATGGCCCCGTTCTTATCACTACATGGGCCCGCGGCCGTTCTCGGAGCCCGAGACCAAGGCGGTGGCCGATGTGGCGCGCACCCATAAGCCCGCCCTCTCCATTGCCTTCCATAGCTTCGGCAACATGCTTCTGTACCCTTGGGCCCACACGGCCGCGCCCAACACCCGAGACCCCGAATACCGGCGATTGGGCGAGGCGTTTTGCGGGGCGCTTCCGACCGAGCCCTATGACTTCCGACAGGCTCGGGGCCTGTACCCGACGATCGGAGATATGGACGACTGGCTGGACGCCGAACTTGGCACGTTGGCCTATACGGTCGAGCTCGGTCGGCTTGACTGGTCGGTGCTCGCTCCTCGGCGCTTCTTCAATCCGTTCTTCTGGATGAATCCTGAAGACCCCTCCTTGTCGGTGAGCAACGTGCTGCCGGGAATCGCGGCGATGTTCGACCTCTTCAGCCGGCGTGATCAAGACCGATCGATCTCGCGGTCGCCGCGAAATCGCCTCCATATCGTCCCACAAGCGGCGCGATAGAGAGATTGGCATCCCGAGCCTCCCGTCAACCGCCATTGCTTTTCGGTGGAATGAGTTTGTTGCCCTGACCGCTGCCGTCGGACCCCGATGTGATCGGCTTCTGGAGAACGATCCGTCCGCCGGCCGAACGTCCCGCCCGGTAATGTTCGTCGCGTTGGCCGCCCCTGCGGCGTCTTCGCGTGGTTCGGGGATGGCGTCGGTGTAGATAATCCTCGAGGTCTCCGTCCTTGACCCACACCAAACCCTGGGCTTCGCGCGCCGTTTGCGTGCCCTGGAGCCGCTCCAGGAAGCCTCGCATGACCCCAGTGAGAAAACGTCGGCGACCTCCGTGCCCCTTGATACCGCTCGTCTTTCGATGCTCCGTCCACAAGCGCTCCGCGGTGCCCTGAAGGAACCCGTGAACGTAGTCGGCAATCGCGAGGTTTTCTTCGGTTCCGCACAGCTCGAGCACCGTTCCTCGAGTTCCGGTATGCGGGTCGTACGCGGGAACCCAGATGGCCTCGACGAAGAAGTGCTCGGTCAGGATCACCGCCAGCCACCGCGAGTGCTCGTAGATTCGCTGGCGCGGCTGTCCAACCTGACGAAAACTGTAGCGGCTGGGGGTGGTCGCCAGGTTATGGCGAAGCATCATGACCTGCGCTTTGGCCATCGCAGCTTCCGCCTCGAATCGGTTCGCCGAGCTGGCGAGCGCCAGGAGCTTCGATACCCGCTCGAATGCGCGAGACGTGGTCGGATCCTCCGGTAGACCATAGGCGCGATCGTCGATGCCCCGGTCTGCGCAAACCCGGCGGAACGCAGGGCCGTGGGGCGATTCGTCCGTCGCTCGGAGGACCTCGTCGACGTACTGGTGGGCCATCTCATGCTTGAGAACCTCCACCACTACGCCCCACGAGTGCTCGTACGCCATTCTTCGCTGAATTCGGACCTCCCTCGTCTGGCGAATCCACACCCCGAAGCGGCCGTCGTCATCGGACAATGAGAAAATCGGGCAGTTTAATGCCTCACCGAAGAGCTCCCGATTGGCTCCGTGCCACTCGGCGACGACGGCTTGAAGAAGTGCCCGATCGAGACGGCTGGGATCGACCACCGCGCGCATCCTCGGGCCGGAACGTCACGGGGTCAACGCTCCCGAGTAGAGCTTAGCGAGGCTGCGCCTGGTTAGAAACAACGGCGTAACCTCCCGTAATCACACATCGGTTTGTTTCGTCCGCTCGGGTCGGCGTTGCCGGTAGCGAACTCAAACGCTCGAGTTCATTCGCGATTCCGTGCTGGCGCAGCC